>DASVQY010000001.1:0-18827 GCA_036388895.1 Pyrinomonadaceae bacterium
GGACTTTGATGTTCAGTATTGGAACGGCAGCGGTTGGCAGACTATTCCGGGAGGCAGCATTACCAGTAACAACAAGGTAATTACAAAGCTGACGTTTGCGCCGGTAACGACGAACAGAATCAGAGTAGTCGTCAACAACGCACAATCGAATTACAGTAGAATTGTCGAACTCGAAGCCTGGGGGTATTAGCAAACTGGTTGCAATTGCCTATTCTCTGATAATTTGAGTTATCACTGCCAAAAAGTAAAAGCCGCAAGAAACAAAACTTGCGGCTTTTACTTTTAAGTTCGCCAACGTATTTAATTCAACGAACATGTTCACGGGTGAATTTGAAATACCCGAGCTCCAGTGAAATGTATTGTAATTATTAAGAAGATTGACAGATGCGGTCGGACTTTCATTAATCAAATTCATTGTTCTTCAAAACATCTTAAACTGTGAAAAGACCGGTAATATCTGTTGCTTCGAAGTGAGAAACAAAACCTTGATTCATTTGATTATCTCTTTAATTTACCGGATATTTTTCTGTTTATTAGTAATTTTCAAGATTTGGAATCCAAAATTCTCCGGCGGGAGTTATTAATTTTCGCAAACCGCGCGAAGGCAAATCTTTTTCCTCAAGACCGAGAAATGTAAAGTGCGGCGCATCATTTTTGACGGTTCGGAACCAGCCGTGACGAGCGAGAATGCGGCGCACTTTTTCGTCGGAATGTTCATTGACGTCAAACGCCAAAAGCGATAAATGCTGCGACGCGCCGGGCGCGGCGACCGAGTAAAGAATTGATTTTGAAAAATCACGGCTAAAGAAAATGCCGCGATCTTCGAGTTGGAGAACTGCTCCGATCTGATCCCGAACCGGAAGAAGCGAAACTCGTTGGACTTCTGAAATGCTTAACTTGCCGCGTTTCTGCCAATAATCGAGAGCCGGAAAAAGGCGCGAGTTCCACAAACGTATCGAATCTTCGTAATCGCGTCGCGCGGCTTCGGCTCCATCGCGGGGAGTGATGTTTGACCCGTCGGCGACTGCTTCTTTTTGGGCGGCAAGCAGCGCCTTCATCGCGGCGCTTTGCAGTTCAATTTTGCTCGCGCCGATTTCCGCACTTGCGATTCGCATCTGTTTCTGAAAATCATCGACCGCTTTTGCATCGGAAAAGATACAGACGGGCGGAGACAGAACAGAATCGGCGGCGAGAAAAACCGCTCCGTAGTCTTTCAGAATTCGTCGCGAAACAAGATCGCGCGGGTCGCAAAATTCGGCGGGTTTCAAGTTCCGGCGCGCCAGAGCAGTTTCGAGCGACGCGTGGAAAGCGACGACTTTTGTTCCGCTTTCGTTATAATCGGTGTCGTTAGCGCGCCCGTAGACATTGACGCTTGGTAAAATAGCGACGAGGAAAGTCAGTAAAAAAAACACCCGAATTCGTCCGTTCATACGATCAACTCCTCAAACCTATTTATTGAAGCCCGACTGAGCCTCATTTTGCTTAATCGCTTCGGTGTTTTTCGTAAATAAAACGTAGACGGCGGCGGTCATTTGTTTCTGGCGCAAGCCGCCGTTGACCGCATCGGCTTCGAGACAGATGTATTCGATATCGTTTTGTCCGGCGTAAACAGAAAGCGAGCCGTCATCAAAGCCGCATTGACTCGCCTCGATCTGCCGCACGGATTTTTGCACCACGACGTTGAAATTGTTTTCCGCAAAAAATCCCAAATATCGCGGCGACGAAAGAAGAATGAAATTGTCCGCGTCGGCTTCGACATTCGAGAGATAAACTCCGGCGGCTTGCGCTTCGAAGGCGCCCGACGCGGTATTGCGCCCGGCTGAAGCGTTTTTAACAAATGCCGGAGCCGTTAAATCGCTCGTTTGCTGACGATAATTTTTATTGTCAACATCAGTGTTGTTGTGAATGGCGACGACAATTCTTTTACCGCCCGGCAAAAAGGCGTTTTCTGGAAAAATAATCGCTAAAAGCCTTTTTGAAAAATTTTCGATTTCAGCATTGACCTCATTTTCAAATCCGGCGCATCGTCTGCCGTTTGCCGTAAAAATACGATTCGGATCAACGCGATATGATTTTCCCTTGAAGCCGAATGCGAGAAATCGTTCCGGTTTTCCGTTTTGATTAAACGATTCCAATTCCACGAGCCGACCGCCTTTCTGCGTTATTGCTTCTTTTGCTGATTTAAGAGCAATCTGCTCGTTGTGGTGCGGAGCGAAAAAGGTGATTTGCGCGCCTTGTTTTTCGTAAACGTTTACTCTGATTACGCTTTCGCCGAGCGGCAAGCCAAGTGTCGTTTTGCTGACTTCCCGCGCGTTTATCGCCGTCAGCGAAATGAATAAAATATTGGCGAATAAAAAAAGATAAAATTTCATTTCTTCAACTTCTTTCTAATAAAAAATCTGTATTGCCGAAGACGCAAAATTTTGTCTTCATGAGTTAACGCGTAAAATCAGGAGCCGTCGTTTCTCGCGACCGATTCAAATTATTTACGGCGCGCGGCGGCGGGAAATTTGGGAACTTCGGCAGATTTTTTAACAGAAAAAAAACGGTTCGGCGGGTATGTGGATTTTTGCCTGCTTTTATTCAACGAACAGCGATTTTATGTTTGTTGACGCACAGACATTTTTCCGATCAAGCTTTATAATTAGCTTTATCAAGTTAAAAAGCGGATTGAAAGTTTAGTCAATGAAAGTTAAATCAATAAAAGCCTTTGCCGGAGCGAATGTTTACAGCCACCAGCCGGTCGTTTTAATGCACGTTGATCTCGAAGATTCAAAGGGAAAAGACAGTCTAAGTTTTGAAAATTTCAACTCGCGACTGCTCGAACTTTTGCCCGGGCTAAACGAGCATCATTGCGATTCGGGAAAACCCGGCGGTTTTACTGAAAAATTAAGGCAGGGAACTCGTCTGAATCACATTGTCGAACACGCCGCTCAGGAATTACTGGCGCTCGCCGGAATCGGCGACCGTCGGAAAAAAGTTTGTTGCGCTGCCGAAAACGACGACTCAAAAGCCGTGATCGAAACTACGGTTGTTGAAACCACGCGTTATTTAATGCCCGTTGCCGCCGAACTTTTAGAAGCCGTTATTAATGAAAAAACGTTTTCTATTGAAGAAAAAGTTTTTGAAGCGAAACAAATCGAGGCGGATACGGAACTCGGTCCGAGCACAAAGACGATTGTCGAAGCAGCCGAAAAACGCGAAATTCCCTGGAGACGCGAAAATGTGTCCAGCTTGATTCAGCTCGGTTACGGAAAAAACCTGCGGCGCATACAAACTGCAATAACCGACGGAACGAGCGTCATCGGAGTTGATCTGGCTGGAGATAAAGATTTGACTAAACAGCGCTTGAGAGACTTTTCGATTCCGGTGCCCGACGGCGAAATCGTTCGCACCGCGGACGGAGCCGTCGAGGCTTTTGAATATATCGGCGCGCCGGTCGTCGTTAAGCCTCTCGACGGGCGGCAGGGAAAAGGCGTTTCGCTGAATCTCAAAACATCCGAAGAAGTAATACAGGCTTTTCACATTGCTAAAGAATATTCATCGAAAGTTTTAATCGAAGAGCTGTTTGAAGGAAAAAATTATCGTGTGCTGGTCATTGACGGCAAAGTGGTTGCGGCGAGCGAGCGCGTTCCGTGCGCCGTTGTCGGCGACGGCGAGCATACGGTTGCGGAACTCATCGAGATTGAAAATCAAAACCCGCTGCGCGGCGAAGGTCACGAAAAACCGCTGACGAAAATAAAAATTGACCCGATCATTCTTTCCGCTCTGCAAAAAGAAGGCTGGAAAATGGAAGACGTTCCGCCTGCGGGAGAAAACGTTAATCTTTGCGCCGGGATGAATCTTTCGACCGGCGGGAAGGCGCGGGACGTGACCGATGAAATTCACCCGAGCGTAAAACTCGCCTGCGAAAGAGCGGCGCGCATTATCGGTTTGGACATTTGCGGCGTTGATCTTGTCGTAAAAGATATTTCCGCGCCGATGCCTGCGGAAAAAGGCGGCGTTATTGAAATCAACGCCGCGCCCGGTTTGCGAATGCACGCTTTTCCGAGCGAAGGCAAACCGCGCGATGTCGGCGGCGCGATAATCGAAATGCTTTACCCGAACGGAAAACAATCGCGTATTCCGATCATCTCTATCACCGGAACAAACGGAAAAACGACTGTTACGCGTATGATTTCGCACATTCTCAACGACGGAAATAGAACCGTCGGAACGACGACGAGCACGGGTATATTTTTAAATGACGAACTCGTTGTAAAGGGCGATACAACCGGACCGTTTTCAGCGCGGACGATTCTCGGCGATAAAGCGGTAGATGTCGCTGTGCTCGAGACGGCGCGCGGCGGAATTGTGCGGCGCGGACTGGCTTACGATTGGGCGGATATCGGCGTTTTGACGAACATCAGCGAAGACCATATCGGACAGGACGGAATAGAGTCGGTTGACGACCTGATTCGTATCAAAGCCCTGATCGCGGAGCGCGTTCGACCGGGCGGAACTTTGGTTTTGAACGCTGATGACGAGTCTTCGATGCAAGTTTTGGAACGTGAGAAGGTCAGAGAATATCCGAAAGAAATCGTTTATTTTTCTTTAAGCGACAGTAACCCGCGAGTACGCGAACACCTTGAGCGGGGCGGGAAGGCTTATGTTGCGAAGGATGATTCAATTTTTGAAGTGAGCGGAAAGGAAAGTTATGCGGTTATCAATACGAAAGAAATTTCGGTTACTTTGAACGGCACAGCGGATTTTCAAACGGCGAACTCGATGGCGGCGATTGCTGTTTGTCGAGCCTACGGTTTATCCCGCGAAGAAATTGTTACCCGATTGCGAACGTTCCGCAACGACATCAATAATCCGGGAAGAAATAATTTATACAAAGTCGGAAAAGGCTACGCGCTCGTTGATTACGGTCACAACACCGACGGGTTCGCCGCTATTTGCCGAATGACATCGCGCTGGAAAGGCAAAACTGTAACCGGAATAATAGGTTTGCCCGGCGACCGGGAAAATCGAATTATCGAAGAAGCCGCGCGTGTCGCCGCAAGCGGTTTTGACCGCGTTATCATCACCGAAGAAGTGAACCGCCGCGGTCGCGAGCCCGGCGAAATGGCTAAACTGCTTTGCGAAGCAATCAAGCGCGAAAATCCTGATAAGAATTGTGAAATCGTGCTCGATGAAATCGAAGCATTTTCCAAAGCGATTAAAGAAATAGCCGAAAACGAAGTAATCGTTATATTTTACCGTCAATTAGCTAAGATTCTGGAAATTCTCAAACAAAACGAAGCGCTGCCGATTTCATCGTTTGAAGAAATCAGCAGCGCTCAACAAACAGGCGGATAAGCTTACAAGTCCGGCTGAAATAATGAGCACGTTCTTCAAACCGGCAAAAGAAGCGGCAACATCGGATGAGCGGATTAAACTTAATAGTTTGTTTTCTTGTATTTGCCGCCTTTTTCGTCAAAGCCTGATTTTGCCGTTCTCTCTGACTTTTAATATGAAGTTTTTATTGACTTCATTGTTTCCTGTTAAAAAAAAGATTTTCTTAATTATGTATTTATTGAAATCGCTATTAAAAAAAGGCTTATCGAAAAAAATTTTAGTTCCGAGCGATAAACGTTTTATTTTTCTTTATCACGATGTTTCAAACTCCGACTCGCCGCAATACTCTGAGCATTATTCGACAAAAATTTCCGCATTTCATAATCATATAGAGTTTTTTTCTAAACACTTCAAATTCGTTTCCTTGGATGAAATAATTTCAGCGGATCACGGCGAACAGGAAAGATTAGCCGCTATTACGTTCGACGACGGGTTTTTATCCGTGAAAACCGAAATTCTGCCATATCTGAAAGAACGTGGAATTCCGTTTACGGTTTTCTTGAATACTTCAGCGGTAAAAACTAACAGTTTGAAATACAAAACCGGAAATGCTTCCATAGAAAGAAGTTACGAGACCAAAGTGTATTTAGACGAAAATGATGTTTGGGAAATAAGCGAGCAGGGAGTTTTGATCGGCAGTCATACGGCAAATCACAAAGTTTTATCCGAATGCGCGGCGGCAGAGCTCGGCGAAGAAATCTCAGACGCCAAACATTATCTGGAAACGCTTGTGAAATACAAAATCAAGCATTTAGCACTGCCGTTCGGAAAGCGCGAACATTATAACGACGCGGTTCTCAAATTTTGCCGCAACGCCGGACACGAATATATCTATTCCACAAATCCCGTTTTTTTCGATAGAAAATACTTAAATGCAAGCCGCCTCATTCCGAGAATCGGTCTGACAAATGAATCTGTAGAAGAATTGTACTTTTATATTAATCGTCCTTTAGTTAAAACAATCAATATTTAGAATAATTTTTTGTGAACGAATCGAATTCAAAAAATCAAAAAAAGGGGAATAATTGAAGTTACCCAATAATTTATCGAATAATTATGACGTGATTAAGCTTGAACCCGCGAATTAAAAAGCACAACCAGTTCCGAATAAAGCGTATCAATCTGGTTTTCGTTCAATTCGTCGGAATTCGATTTAAAGTACGCTTTGCGCTGGTGCGGATAATTGATGCTTCGGCGTAAACGATAATCTCCCAAATATCTGTCATCAACCATCAATCCCAGCGTTTTTGTTCTCAAACAAATTTTAAGAATGAATCGTTCAACAGCTTCGACGAAATGTTCGGCATTGCTAAGATAGTGGACTTTGAGAAACGGCAAGTTTCGCCGGATTGTTTTCTTTAGAATCAAGTAAGAATAACCGCTGTTTGTTTTAAGAACGATATGCTTGCATCCGAGATTTTGATGGTCGTCAAACAAAATTCGCTCGTTCTTGCTTAAAAGATTTCTGATTTTCTTCAGGTCGAACTCGCAAGAGTAATCGCCTTTTATCAAACGAAAATCCGGCATCGGAAGAAGCACCTGCTGATTGACTGCAAATTCATTATATCCAAAACGCTTGAAAATCGTCGCAACTGTGGTTGAAGCTGTAAAACATGTAAATATATAATCTTTCAATTTCAAGGCTTCAAGCAACAGAAATAAACTTTGATGGCGACAATCTTCGTCAACAACCCAAGATGTATGATTACAGAATTTATAATTTTTATCTTTTATTATACGATTACTGAAAATTAAGCCAAGAAAACCTTTAACTTCTCCATCTTTGAGCAGCATATATCCGAAAAACTCTTCCGGGCTTTCCCAGTAATGAACAAAAAGTTTATGCCAATCGTCTTTGGAAAAAGCAGAAATTTGAAATTTTAACAACTGTGGGTAAATTCTTTCAAAATCATCAGCATACACCTTCTCAATCTTGTACATACAATCCTTTGAAGTTTATTTAAATTTGCCCACCGGTAAGATTAATGATTTGACCAGAAACGAAAGCAGATTCGTTCGATAATAAATAATTTATCATACCTGCAACATCATTGACGTCGCAAACTCGACCCACAGGAACAGCGGCGCTTTCTATCATAATTTGACGTTGGTTTGCCTGTTTGTTAAAGCCAACAGGAATAAATGATGGGCAAATGACATTTGCCGTGATTTTTTTTCGCGCCAGCTCCGGTGCTAAAAGTTTTACAGCGTTCTCCAAGGATGCTTTGGCAAGTGAATAGGCTCCCATCTGCAGATTGGGTTTCACGGTTCCGTACGTAGACCCTATAGCGATAAAACGTCCTGCATCGTGGCAAATGTGTTTATAAAGTGTTCTCGCCAATATAACCGTGATTGTCGTTCCAAAAGCAAGTTGGTTATTAATTACATCTATATCGGACGAAAGCAGACCGCTGCGCGGAGCACCGCCCCAAGCTGTGTGGATTATGCCGTACAGCGGGCGATTGCCGATGATTGATGAAATGTTTTCCTCAAACGTCGGCGAAGAAATGTCAGCACGGATTTCCTCGACGTTCGGTAGAGAACTGAATTGTTCATCCAGCGGCTGCTTGTTTGTGAGTGCTAAAACCTGATAATACGCCGATAGCGAGGAGAGAATTGAAGTTCCGAGTCCGCCTGAAGCTCCGGTCAACAGTATAAATTTATCGTTTTCATTGCGAGCGGAAATATCGGCGAGCCGTTTCGGAGCTTGGACAATACCGGCTTGTGGCTTTTCTTCGTGGAGAGTAAAGCCCATAAAAATTTCCGCCGTTGTGCTCATCGAGGCGGCATCCTGAATGATAACGCGAAGCTGACCGCCTAAGTTTTCTGGGTTCCAGGCAGAAATTTCGCCGCTTATCTTTATTCGTTTGGGAAAATACAGCGGGGCGGGAAAGCGGCTGTTAATCGAACTGAGCAAAACTTTTTTCCCGGGCAAATGCATTCCGAGCAGCGCCGAAGCCAAACCGACCTGAAAAGCGCCGTGTGCGATTCGACCTTGATAATTGCTGGATTTCGCATAATCGGCGTCAACGTGCAAAGGGTTGCAATCGCCCGACAATCGAGCGAAAGTCAATACGTCTTCTTCGGTAACTTCACGCTCGTAGCTTACTTTCAGACCGACGTAAAGGTCTTCCGCCGAAAAAATTTTAGCTTCAGACATTAACAATTTTATCCTTCAGACATTCGCGAACTAAGTCGAACGAAGCCATATATTCAAAATCTTCCTGACCGATTGAAACGCCGAATTCTTCTTCAATCACGGAAATAAGCGTGATCGTTGCCAGCGAATCCCATGCGGCGACCGAAGCCGTGCTGGCGCGCAGGATTTCATCGCGGTTCAGGTCCGCAAAAACCGTAGCGAAACAATTTATTAAACGTTCTTCTGTATTAGACATTATTGACCTCAACAACATCGTGCAAAAGCGCGGGTTTTTTATTCATAAAAACTTCCCGCTCGATTTTGTACGGGTATGTCAGTTCTTTTTCGTCGGAGAAATGCAGCAAAAATTGTCGAACAGGTTCGTTTCGCTCTGTCGCTTGATAAGTTAGCTCGATTTCCGATACGTCATAATTCTCGAACAAATACTGTAAACAGCGATGCTCGATGTGCCGGCTGAACGCGCGGCAGCTCATCACCCATGTGCCAATCGTGAGAACCGAATTTTCAAACGCGCCGAGCAGAACGGCGATTTTTCCGAGCGGTCCGAATTTGTCTTTGTATGTAATGGAAAACGAAACGGCTCCCGGTCGGCGAAGCACTGCTCGGAATTCGGCGCTGCTCAGGCGTCGCCCGTTCAAATTAAACTGATTGGTTTTATTTATTAATTCAAAAGCGCGCGAATCGTCGGGTTCTATCTCGCCGAACGTTAATTCGGCACCGACATTTTCGAGAAAATCCTCGAGCGATTGAGACGATCTGCCGATTGTTTCGTTTTGAAATTCTCGTGCGCGGCGCAAACTTTCCACCCGAATCGCATCTTCTTCTAAAATGGACTGCTTGCCGAACATACCGCGCAGTTTCCGCATAAACCGGTACGCCGCTTGATAATCGTTTTTCGGAAAAAGCAAGCATTCCATTTCGGGATAAACCGCGTTGACTTCGGCAAGTTCTATCGGGCTGTCGTCAACGAAAACAACGGCGTCGGCGTCGATATTCCAGGCGCGAAGAATTTTACCAACCGAGCGCGACTTTTGCTGCCAATTGATTTCGAGCGGGAAAAGATGCTTGTCGGAGAAAATCAAGTCTTTTCTCTGCAATGCTTTAGTCACCAGATCATGATCGTTCTTGCTGGCGACTCCGATCAATACCCCGGATTCGGCGAGCGCGGCGAGGGTTTGTTGATACAAACCGTGAATATGACTGTTTTTATCTAAGTCCCAGGAAACTTTCGCGATTCCGATTTCTCCAAGAATTCCTTTCCAAAGCGTGTCATCGAGATCTGTAATCAAGCCTTTTTTCGGCGGGCTCGGATGAATCAAACCGGCAAGAAAATCCGAGAACACAGACGCATACGCGATTTGATAAGGGAACCCGGCGGCGAGCTCCGCTTTGACATCGAGCCGTTCGGATAAAGGAACGGTTTCGTCTAACTGTTGTTGATTTAAAATTTTCAAGTCGGGAATTTCGGCGATGCGAAAAGCGAAGTCCTGAACGGTTTTTCTGATTGAAAGCTCACCGCCGCCGATTTGCGCCTCAGGCAGATGCGAAATCGGAGGCAGCGGAAGCGTCGGAAGAGAAACGACTACGGAGCTTGTCGAACCCGCATCTTCAAGCAGTTTATAAAATCGGTTGGCTGACGATACAACGTTTTCCTGAATATCCGAAATCGCTTTCGGTCCCCAGCCGCCGAGACTGCGCAGACCGAGTCGCGGATCAAAATCGGACCATTCCAGCATTATCACGCCGACATCGGATTTAGATTTACGCAGCCGCGTTATATTTCCGGGCAAATCTCCGTAAAGCCCCGTTTGAATTTCAACGACGCGATTCGGCAAGCGCCGACGCAGATGAGCCGTCAAAAACGTCGTCAGATGCAAAGGCGTAAACCCGCACGCCAGAAAAACAGTTAGCTTCTCAGCCGTCGAAGCTGGTGCAATCTGAACTATTTTTAAGGCTTCGGAAAGTTTCATAAAAGGTATGTTTGGTTATTTATACTAGTTATTTATATTAAATTGAAATTGTGTTTAACAAAATAAGATTCGATATTAAAGTTTGAGTATAAAAACAAATTTCGTTAAAACTCCAATCATTTATGACCAACCAGCGGTTTGTAAAACGGATGCAAAAACATAATTCCATTACATTATCACTTCGTTTCTCTGCAAAAACAACTCATCGCCGCAAGTATAAAGATTATGATTTAATCTTTATACGAGTCAATTACGCTCGTGCGGGTTGAAAGATGCATTCGCCGACTGCTCAAAATTCGTCAAATCATCGACCGGCAGAACGGTTGTTTTGCGTGCAGAAAATCGAATTGCCATTAGTAGCCGTAAATGTAAACTTTGCGCCATGCTTTTGGAAATGTTTGGGATGTCGTAATATGAATCGAGCAAGAGTTTTCAGGGGAGCGTAAGGGCTGAGAGTCTGGAGATTTGCGGTTTTAAATATGCAATTTGCGATTGAAAACCAATCCGAAATCCAAAATCGGAATCCAAAATCAAAAATCACCGGTTACCCTAAAAACCTGATGCGGATAATACCGACGAAGGGAGAAAAACGATGAATGAAAATATTGAAATAAAAGAAAAAACCAGCGACGAGGTGAAGCTGTCGGCTTCGCGCAAAATTTACGTTGAGACAAACGGCAATACCATCAATCAAAACAAACACAACTTGCGCGTTCCGTTTCGGGAAATCGCTTTGAGTCCGACGCGCAATCACAAAGACGAACTCGAAGCGAATCCGCCGGTTAGAGTTTACGACACGAGCGGCGTTTGGACTGACCCGGGCGAAAAATGCGACGTGCGCGAAGGTTTGCCGCAGCTGCGCCGGGATTGGATTACGGCGCGCGGCGACGTTGAAGAATACGAGGGACGCGAAATTACGCCGCAGGATAACGGTTATCTGACAAAAGGCGCGGAACAAATCGCAAAAATAAAAGATAGAGGAAAACTCGAAGAATTTCCCGGTTTGAAACGCGCGCCGCTTCGCGGGAAAGCAGGCAAATGCGTGACGCAGATGCATTACGCAAAGCGGGGAATTATCACGCCGGAAATGGAATACGTCGCTATTCGCGAGAACTTAGGGCGACAGATTGCCTTTGAAACTCTGGCGAACGGTTCACAAACCGAAAGAGATTCGCTTTATCATCAGCACAAAGGCGAAAGTTTCGGCGCTTCGATTCCGAAATTCGTCACGCCGGAATTCGTTCGCGATGAAGTAGCGCGAGGGCGAGCCATCATTCCCGCAAACATCAATCACCCCGAATCTGAACCGATGGCAATCGGACGCAATTTCCTGGTAAAAATTAATGCCAATATTGGAAACTCGGCGATTGCTTCATCAATCGAAGAAGAAGTCGAAAAGATGCGCTGGTCAACTTTGTGGGGCGCGGATACAGTGATGGATTTATCGACGGGCAAAAATATTCACGCGACGCGCGAATGGATTTTGCGAAATTCGCCCGTTCCGATTGGGACTGTGCCCATCTATCAGGCTCTGGAAAAGGTCGGCGGCAAGGCGGAAGAATTAACCTGGGAAATTTACCGCGACACTTTGATCGAACAAGCCGAACAAGGCGTTGATTATTTCACGATTCACGCCGGCGTTCGTCTGCCTTACATTCCTTTGACGGCGCGACGGACGACGGGAATCGTCTCGCGCGGCGGTTCGATAATGGCGAAATGGTGTCTGGCGCATCACGAGGAAAGTTTTCTTTACACAAGATTTAGAGAAATCTGCGAAATTATGCGCGCTTACGACGTTTCGTTCAGTTTAGGCGACGGGTTGCGTCCCGGCTCGATTGCCGACGCCAACGACGCGGCACAGTTTGCCGAACTCGAAACGCTCGGCGAATTAACAAAAATCGCCTGGGAAATGGATTGCCAGACGATGATCGAAGGTCCCGGTCACGTTCCGATGCACTTGATTAAGGAAAATATGGACAAGCAATTGGAAATCTGCGGCGAAGCGCCTTTTTACACGCTTGGACCTTTAACGACCGACATCGCGCCGGGTTACGACCATATCACTTCGGGCATCGGCGCCGCGATGATCGGCTGGTTCGGTACGGCGATGCTTTGTTACGTGACGCCAAAGGAACATCTCGGACTTCCGAACAAAAAAGATGTCAAAGAAGGCGTAATTACATACAAATTAGCGGCGCACGCGGCGGATTTGGCAAAAGGTCATCCGGGTGCGCAATACCGCGACAACGCTTTATCAAAAGCGCGTTTTGAATTTCGCTGGGAAGACCAATTCAATCTCGCCCTCGATCCCGAAGTCGCCAAAGAATATCACGACGAAACGCTTCCAGCGGAAGGCGCAAAACTCGCTCATTTCTGCTCGATGTGCGGACCGCATTTCTGCTCGATGAAAATCACGCAGGACGTTAGGGAGTTTGCCAAAGAGCAAAACATCGAAGAAGAAAAAGCTCTGGCGGTCGGAATGGCGGAAAAGGCGAAGGAATTTGTTGATAAAGGAAGTGAAATTTATCAAGGCAATTTGCCCGAAGGTATAAATGATCATCACTAATTTATGGATGCAAATGCAGAAATAGAAAAAGTTGCTGAAAACAAAGTTTATGAAGGCATTTTTAATATTTTTGAGCTAGAACTTGAAGAAATAAGTCATTTTGTTGCCTTTACGAGCAGCAATATGAATGTTTATTCAAACAAAATTCACGAACTTCATCTTCGAGTCTGTAGCGAAATTGAGAATATCCTAAAAATTGTCATTCATAAACATTTTGTTTCAGCAGACGAAATTAAAACACTTTGGGATTCTGAAAAATCTGCATTTTTAGAGAAAAAATCTCTCACTCCAAAATACGAAGAATTAAGAAGCGAATTAAATAAAAGTGACAAAGGAAAACTAGATAAATTTCTGTTTGGTTTTCCTGATTTTTTATTCTATTTCAAACTTGCTTGCGAAAAATTCAATCTTCACAAAAAGGTTATTAAATTTACAGGAATGGTTTCTCACAATCTTGATTGGGAAATAATTCAACCTTTTGAACTGGAAGAAGGTCGAGACATACCGATTTGGTGGTCAAATTATAACAAACTGAAGCATGATAAAATCAAGAATTTTGATATTTGCACTCTTAGCGATTTAATTTATTCAATGTCAGGATTGTTTATCTTGATGAATTATCTTTTGAAGTATCCAGAAAATAATATCCCGATTCCGAATAGAAATTTTGCATTAGATAAATTACGAGGTTTCACGGTTTCAAACATTGGCAATTGTTCTTTTGAATCAAATTACTTTACGGCTTCTGTGGCTTCACAATCTCATATTTTTACAATGATCCTACCTCCTCATATTGTCGAAAGCGATTTTCAGAATATTACAATTTTAGAATTAGAAGTTAGGCAGATAAATAATAGATTTAAGAACTTAGTTGAATATGAAAAGTATAAAATAAAAGACATTGATTTAAAGTCATTAGAATACAACAACAAAAAGCTAACAAACAGCGAAATAAGTAATAGAAGAGATTTGTTTGATAGCGTTGAGCACGCCATATTTTATGCTTATTTAGATTACAGACAAGTTATGAATTGGCAGAACGAATATCTGAGATAATTGCAACATCTGTGTAGATTTATTAACTAAAACAATTTTCCGCAATAGACGGTGAGATTTATCAAGGTAAATAGTCTGAAAGCACAAAGGCTCCTCATTGAAAACTTTTCTCGTTTGGCGTTTTAATTGGACGATGCTTCGTCCTCATCCTTTTATACTTGTTAAAATTAGAAAATGGAATTCAACCCGAACAACAATATAGTTAAACTCTGTCTGCAAGGTATGGATTTGGAAGAGAAAGGCAAATTGGAAGAAGCGAGCGGAATATTTCTTCAAGCGTGGAACGAAGCGGCGGACGATTTTGAGAAGTTTATTGCCGCTCATTATGTAACACGGCATCAGAAAGATGTTTCCGACAAGCTGAAATGGGTTGAAACGAGTTTGCGGTTGGCATTGAAAATGGACAGCGACTATGCAAAGGGAGTTTTATCTTCGCTGTATTTGAAAAAGGCTCGATGCTTTGAGGAATTGGGCGATTTTGACAGCGCGAAAAAGAATTATGAATTAGCCGAATCGCTTAAGCACAAACTGTCTGACAAAGGTCCTTTTTATCACGGGACGAGAGCGGATTTGCAGGTCGGCGATTTGCTGACCGCCGAGTTCAGGTCTAATTACAACTCCGAAGTCATAATGAATCACATTTATTTCACAGCCATCGTCACGGGCGCGGGACTTGCCGCGGAATTGGCTAAAGGCGACGGGCGAGTTTGAAAATGATCCGAATGTTACGGACAAGAAATTTCCGGGCAATCCGACACGCTCATACCGCACACGAGAACCGTTGAAAATCGTCGGCGAAGTAAAGGATTGGGAGAGACTGACACCGGAGCAGCTCCAAAAATGGCGCAAAAAGCTGGCAAATATCGAAAAGGCGGAAATAATTAATTGATTTTAAAGCTAATAACAAACCCTTATGTTTGGACGAGGTTTCGACTTCGTCCTTTTTATTTTTGCGGTTTGCGACAATGTTTCATCCGTGATACATTCCGAAAATCATGTAATTCCAAACAATTTAGGTAACAGGAGAAAAATGAGAAAAATAAAATTATCAATGCAGATGACCATCAACGGATATGTTGCCGGACCGAATGGAGAAAATGATTGGATGACGTGGAATCCCGATGATGAGTTTTTGCAGTTTATCAATTCTCAATTTGATGATTCGGACACGATGCTGCTTGGCAGAAAGCTGGCTGACGGCTTTATTGATTACTGGGAAAATGCTTACAGGAACGAGCCGAAAACTCGGTTTGCGAAACAAATTGTCGAAATGTCGAAAGTTGTTTTCACCAAAACGCTCGACGAAACAACCTGGAACAACACACGTTTGGCAAAAGGAAATTTGGCGGATGAGATTGCCGACTTAAAAAATCAAAACGGCAAAGACATTATTGTTGTCGGCGGCGCGGATTTTGCTTCGTCGCTAATAAAAGAAGGGCTGATTGATGAGTATCATCTTATTATAAATCCGACTGCGATGGGCAGCGGTATGACTATTTTTAATTCGCTTGACAGAATACAGAAATTTACTCCCATCGAAGCTAAGCTCTATTCCGGCGGCAAAACTGTTTTGAGTTACAAACCAATAAATGATTAACAGAACAATACCGCAAACGATAACAATAAAACACTTCTGATAACATCGGTTTTGCTGGAGCAGGGTTGATAAGGCTATTTCAGTCGGAGTGACGAAAAAGAATAAAAATTAATCGTAACAGGTAACGAGTTTTATTACGGTAATAAAATGGAAGCGAACGAAAAATAAGGAAAAGTCGAAAGAATCTACCGGCGATTTGAATTCACAGATCTTTTATCACGGCACAAAGGCTGATCTGAAGCCGGGAGATTTGATCGAACCTGGCTGTAACTCAAATTACGGTAAAAGGAAAAAGGCGAAATATGTTTACCTGACAGCCACTTTGGAAGCAGCTGCTTGGGGTGCGGAACTTGCTTTGGGCGAAGGACGCGAAAGAATTTATACAGTAGAGCCGACCGGACCGTTTGAAGATGACACCAATTTGACGGACAAGAAATTTCCCGGAAATCCGACAAAATCCTATCGTTTTCTGCATCCGCTTCGGGTTATCGGCGAGGTTATGGATCGGAAAGGACATTCACCCGAACAGCTTAAAGCAGTGAAAGATCACCTTGAGAAGCTTAAGCGACTTAGAATTGAAGCAATCGAGGGCTGAAAGGCGCAAAACACGATCATAAACCGGGACTCTAAATTGTTTTTTGAAAAGCATTTCAAATTTAGTAGAATTAGATTTCTAAATTTGTTATTCAGATATTGAGTAATAACTTTTCCTTGAACGGGAAACCCGTTACTCGATATTTAAAACATTCAAAAACTCTTTAAGTGAATCTACCCGAAAACTCAAGCGAAAGCCCGAAAACTACCTCCGCTTCCGAACGTCAAAGCGCGGATTGGGATATCAAAAACGCGCCGAAAAATTACGCTTCTCTTGTGTTAACGCAGGGCGGAAGCGCGTTTTTGAGCTTCGCTTCGGTTTGGGTTGTAACCAGAATAATCGGGTCGGAAGGTTACGGCGCGATTGTCGCGGTAATCGCAGCTTCGCAGGTGGCGCAGATTTTTGTTAATTGGACGAGCGTCGCCGTCGTTCGTTTCGGCGTTGACGAATTTATCGAAACCGAGAAAATCGCGCGCACTTTTTGGCTTCGGTTGTTTATTTTACTGCCGAATCTGCTGCTCGTTTTGCTCAGCTCGAATCTTTGGTTTCCTACGATTGCCGGTTGGCTCAAGCTGCCGCCGGAATCATTTCCGCTTGTTTTTCTGCATTTTACGGCGACGGTTCTGTGGATTCATTTTCAATACAGTTTGCAAGCCGTCAAAATGCTTCGGCTTCAGGGCGGGTTGCTCACCGTCGAAAGAGGTTTAATTTTCATCAGCCTTTTGATTTTGCTCGCGAGCGGTAATTTAACGGCTTTTTCGGCGACGATTTGTTATTCCGCGGTTCCGCTTTTGATGGTTTTCGCCGGACTGTTTTTTCTTCGCAAGTTTATCTTTTCACGCTTTTCGATTGATAAGTCATTTATAAAAAAGGTTTTCGCCTATTCGCTGCCGCTATTTCCGTTTTCTCTGGTCGGTTATTTTTCCGGCAGTTATGTTGACGCGATTTTTATTTCCAAATTTCTTTCGACAAGCGATCTGGGGATTTATTCGGTCGTTACGCAGATTACCGGCATAATGCTTCAATTGCCGACGCTCGCCAATTCGGTTTTGCTTCCGCTTTTCGTGTCACTGCAGAAAGAATCGCAAAATCCGAAAACCTTTAATTATTTTCGCAACATTCTGCCGAGTTTAACTCTGCTCTGGGGCTTCGGCTGCGCAGTTTTATCTTTTGCCGGTTATTTCGTAATTCCCGTTATTTTCGGCGCAGAATTTCGCGAGGCAACCGCACCATTTTGGATTTTACTGACTGGTTCCGTTTTTTCACTTCCCATTTTAATTGGTTATTCAGCGCTTTCAAACTCAACTTCTACAACTTATATTTCGATGTTTGCGGCGGTTTTTTCGGCTGTCACCAATATTGCCGCGAATTTTCTTCTGATTCCGAAATACGGAATGTTTGGCTGTGCTTGGGCGACGCTTCTGGCTACTTTGGTTACTGTACTGACTTTTGCCCTGTTACTGCGAAGTTTCGTTAAAATGCCTGTATCGTGGATTTTTGTGGCAATGCTTCCAAATCTTTTTGGCGCGCTTATTTTTACATTGAATCAAAACCCGCTGTTATCATTGACTGTTTGTGCGGCGATGAGTTTTCTTGTAGGTTATATGCATAAGCAATCGTTGAAAAATATATTGGCATTTATCAACAATCGAGTAAGGACGAAAAGTGAGTTTAATTAAAACTATAATGTATCAAGCGCTTGAAGCTGTTACTTTCGGTAGCGGTATAAAGCGAAGAATTGGAGGCGAGTACATCAAATTTCCGGCGCGTTGGAGTAGATATTATGAATCCGAATACGAGCCGGAAACATTCGAGTTTTTTAGAGAGAATTTGAAAAAAGGCGCGACGGTTCTCGACATTGGCGCACATATCGGATTATTTAGCGTAGTTGCGGCGCGAAAAGTCGGCGAAGACGGAAAAGTTTTCAGTTTCGAGCCCACGCCATTTACCCGAAACGTTCTTTTGGAAGTAGTTAGATTAAATAATTGTTCTGAAATCGTCGAAGTTCGCGTCGAAGCGATTTCCTCAAAAAGCGGAAAAACTGTTTTTTTTGACACAGGCGATGTCATTTCCAATGCAAATTCACTCGTCAAAACCGAACGAAGCAAAGGTCAAATTGAAGTTCGCATGATCAGCGTAGACCAATTTGCCAAAGATAGAAATTTGAAAATAGATTGTTTGAAAATTGACGCCGAAGGCGCTGAACTGGATGTTTTACTCGGAGCGCGCGAAACTTTTCTAAATATGCGTCCTGTCGCGCGGCTCGGACTTCACCCGCTATTTATTAATCAAAACGGACAAATGCTTGAAAATATTTGGGATGTTTTGTCAGAGTATCACGTAAAGGTTATTTACAATCGCAAACAAGTTGAAAAACATTGGTTTTGTGAGCAACAAGACCTTTTCGATGTTAATCTTTTACCTCTTTAATAATGCACGTTTGTCATTTTTGCGAAGCCACGCTTGAAGGTCAGTATTTCAAAAACATTACCAGCGGGTTG
>DASVQY010000002.1:0-316970 GCA_036388895.1 Pyrinomonadaceae bacterium
CATCAATCTTCATTTTAGATTTTAGATTTCGGATTTTAGACTAAAGAAAAAGTTCAAAATCCGAAATCTAAAATCTAAAACTCTAAAAGTCCCTCGGGCGCGTCAATCTTTATCAGCTTGTTTTCAACATCGACTTCGGTGCAAATCGCTCCCGCGAAAGGAATTAAAAATTCTTTATCCCCGCTTTGAACAACCAAAATTTCCGTTCCGCCCGTTTTCATCACTTCACGAACCGTGCCGATCTTTTCGCCTTCGACGGTTTCTACCGAACAATCTTCAAGCTGCCAATCGAAAAATTCATCTTCATCGAGCGCGACCGTTTCCGATTCGGGAACGCAAATTTCACAATCGCGCAAAGTTTCCGCTGTTTCCACCGAATCGAATCCGGCAAACTTCAAAACGATCCTGTCTTTCTGAAACCAGAATTTCTCGATTTCAAGTTCCGAAGTTTTCCCTTCGCCGCAAACCGCATAAACTCTTTTCAAATCTTCAAACCGTTCGGGAAAATCAGTCAAAATTTCGGAAACCAGTTCGCCGCGCAAACCGCGAGTTTTAACGATTTTAGCAATAGCAACTAAATCCAAGTTCATAGAGTTTATTGAGTTCATAGAGTTTATTGAGTTCGCTGAGTAAAAGAATTTCTTTTTTCTTCCAACTCTATTAACTCTAAAAACTCTACGAACTCTATAAACTATTCGATTATATCGAGCGTGAATCTTTTCCCTTGTTTTTGCCCGGCGTGAAAAAGCAAGCTGCGAATCGCTTTTACCGTGCGCCCTTCGCGCCCGATAATTCTACCCATATCGCCTTCGCCGACACGAACTTCAAAAACAATCGAACGCCCGTCCGATTTTTCTGACACTTCGACCGCATCGGCATTGCCGACAAGAGCCTTGACGATTTTTTCTACAGCTTGTTTCATAGAATTTATTGAGTTTATTAAATTTATTGAGTTCTTTGAGACAGAGGAATTTTTCTATTACTCAATGAACTCAATGAACTCTACGAACTCAACGAACTATCTTCCTGCGGCGCCGGATTGTTTTTAATCAAACTCGCGACGGTTTCGGTCGGCTGCGCTCCGACCGAAAGCCAGTATTGAACACGGTCGTGTTTCAGATTGACTTCAGCAGGATTTGCCATCGGGTTATACGTGCCGACGTTTTCGATGTATTTTCCGTCACGCTTTGAACGTTTTTCCTTAACTACGAGGCGATAAAAAGGTTTTCCTTTCGCCCCCATTCTCATTAAACTGATTGCTAACATAATTTTTAGTGGAAAGTGGAAAGTGGAAAGTGGAAAATAAAGAATAAAAATTCTTCACTTTTAACTATCTACTATCAACTTATCGTCTTTTTTTGTGCCTTTTCTTTTTCTTTAACCTTTTTGCCAAAGAATCTTTCGTTTCTTCGTAATTGTTGTCAAAATCTTCCGTATCGCCGCCGTTGCCGCCGAACATTCCGCCCAAACCGCCGAGTCCGGGCATTCCACCGCCCATCAAGCCGCCGAGACCGCCGCCTAAACCGCCCATCGCTTTGCCCGCGAGCTTCGAGAAAAGTCCGCCGCGGTTCATCTGCTGCATCATCTTCTTCATCTGTTCGTATTGACGCAAAAGCTGATTGACTTCCGCAATCGTCATTCCCGAACCTTTAGCGATGCGCGTTTTACGGCTAGCGTCAATGATTTTATGATCGGCGCGTTCAGCCTTGGTCATCGAATCAATGATCGCCTCGGTGCGCTTCATCTGCTTTTCGACTTCCGCCGATTGTTCTTCGGTCATTTGCAGACCGCCGGTTAACTGTTCGGGCAACATTTTCATCAGCTTGGTCATTGAGCCGAGTTTTTTGAATTGTCCGAGCTGATTGCGAAAATCTTCGAGCGTAAACTGATTGCTCGTCATTTTCTGCAACTGTTTTTCAGCTTCTTCTTCGCTGATTTTGCCCTGAACTTCTTCGATGAGCGAAAGAACGTCGCCCATTCCCAAAATTCTTTGCGCGATTCTATCGGGATAAAACGGCTCAATGGCGTCGTACTTTTCGCCGACGCCGACGAATTTGACGGGCTGACCAATAACTTGTTTGATCGAAAGAGCCGCGCCACCGCGCGCGTCGCCGTCCATTTTCGTTAAAATTACGCCCGTAATTCCGATTCTTCGATGAAATTCTTCAGCCGAACGAACCGCGTCCTGTCCGGTCATCGCGTCGGCGACGAACAGAACTTCCATCGGACGCGTTTCGGCTTTGATTTGTTCGAGTTCAACCATCAGCTCGTCGTCAATGTGCAGACGACCAGCCGTATCAATTAAAAGCGTGTCAAAGCCTGTTTCCTGCGCGTGACGCATCGCGCCGCGCACGAGCGTCATCAGGTCGTTCGTTTCCTTATCCTGATAAACCTGAACGCCCACAGCCGCGCCGACGACTCTTAACTGTTCGCGCGCCGCCGGGCGATAAACGTCTACCGATACGAGTAGCGGTTTTCTTTCCTGATTGTCTTTAAGCCAGCGCGAAATTTTTCCCGTCGAAGTCGTTTTGCCCGAACCCTGCAAACCGACAACCATCACGACGTTCGGAACCGCCCGCGTAAAAACAAGCCGCGAAGAAGTTCCGCCCATTAATTCGACAAGCTCGTCGTAAACGATTTTTACGACTTGTTCGTGCGGCTTCAAATCCTGCCAAACCGCTTGTCCTTCCGCTTTCGCGCGAACCGATTCGACAAAATCTTTGGCGACTTTGTAATTTACGTCCGCTTCGAGCAAAGCCATACGGATTTCGCGCAGAGCGGCGTCTACGTGTTCGGGCGTGAGTTTGCCCTCACCACGCAAATTTTTGAGAGTAGATTTTAATTTGTCCGACAGCGACTCAAACATATAAATACACGTCAGGCATAAGAGCCGAAACTAAATATTTTAACAGATGATCGGAAAGTGTCAAGAACCGTGCAAAACACATTGTGTCTTAAAGATTACAGACTTTGATTTTTCGTCGATGATAAAATTTTTAGAATCTAAACAAAATTTTGAAGCGAATTGATTAATGCAGCGAAAATGATTTCAGCTAATACAAAAAAGGTGGGTAAAAATTATGATTAAAACATTCGCGCTTATTTTCGGCATTCTTTACGTTTTGGTCGGTGTTTTGGGTTTTATTCCGGGGCTTTCAACGCATCCAGCTGACCCGCAGCATCTCGCCGTCGAGACCGGTTACGGACACTTGATGGGATTATTTCCGATCAATATCCTGCATAATATCGTTCATCTCGCAATCGGCGCCTGGGGCATTTTAGCTTCGAGAAGCATCGGCGGCGCTCGTTTCTTCGCGCAAGCGTTAGCCATTGTTTACGGGCTTCTGGCGGTTATGGGATTGATTCCGGGGTTGAATACGACTTTCGGTTTGGTTCCGATTTACGGCAACGACGTTTGGCTGCACGCGCTTTCAGCGCTTATCGCCGCTTACTTCGGCTTTATTGCTCGCGCTGACGGCGCACCAAACGTTTCGGCAAATCGCGTCTAATTTAAGCCTGAATTATCAAGAACTTTTTCAACCGCCGCAATTACGCTTTCGACGCTGATGCGGCGGATACATTCGGGCACGTCGAATTGCGAACAATTGTAACCGGCACAAGGCTGGCAAGACATTTTTTCGCGGACGATTTCATTCGGCGCGTCCGTCCAGGGTCGCCAGTGGTTGACGTTTGACGAACCGAAAATTACGACTGAGGGCGTCTTCACCGCCGCAGCGATGTGTGCGATTCCCGAATCATTTCCGACAAAAAAATCAGCTTTTGAAGCCAGCGCCGTAATTTCCGGTAAGATTAAATCGTCGAAAGCTATAATCGGAACACGCGAATTTTGCTTAAAAGCATCTAAAACCTTACTCTCATTTTTTGCCGCTACGGCAACCGGCTGGAAATTCTTTTCGTAAAAAAATTCGGCTAAGCGAGCGAAGTTCTCAATCGCCCATTGTTTCGATTCAAATGCTGCGGTCGGATGAAACAAAGCGATTTTGGATTTCGGATTTCGGATTTCGGATCGGAGCTTTGTTTCTATTGAGTTCTTGGCTTTTTCTGTAATTGCTAAATGGCTTTTCGGTTTATCTTCGACCGGAACGCCGACGAATCCCAAAAGCGCGAGCTGCTGTTCGGCTGAATGTGTGTATTCTTTACCCCAAAAATCGGAAGCCGATGAAAGTAAATGATTGTAGAGAAATTTATATTGGTAATTTTCAAAACCGATGCGGTGCGGCGCTCCACTCGCCCGAACAAAAAATGTCGCCGTCGTTCCGCCATGAAGATTAAAAGCGACATCGTATCTTTTTTGCCGGATTTTCCAGGCAGTTCGCAAACGTGATTTCAGGTCGTCCTTTTTGAAGGTCAAAACATTATCAACCGCATCAAAACCATCTAAAACAGGCGCGACCCAATCTTCGAGCAAAATATCAATCTGCGCTTCGGGCAGGAATTGTTTCAGTGCCGTGAGCGAGGACGTTGACAAAACGGTGTCACCGATGGAACGCAGACGTACAACGAGAACGCGGCTAACATTTCGCCAATTTATTTGCCGTGAAGAGACGCGAAACCGCGAAGACGCGGAAATGTCGTGTAAATCTTTGATTTTACTGACATCTTCCGCGACATTTGCCGTTTCAAAAAACTTGCTCTGTCTCCGCGGCTCCTCGTCTGCGCGTCTCATCTATTTTTCCGCGGTTGCTTCTTCAATGAGCATCATCGGAATATCGTCGCGAATCGGGTAAACCAAAGCGCATTCCGCATTCGTGCATTTCAAACCGCTTTCATCCGGTTTCAGTTCCACTTTCGATTTGCATTTCGGGCAACGAAGAATTTCTAAAAGTTCGGGGCTAATTGCCATAATTTCCTCTAACTGCATTAATTTTAACGCAAAAAAATTACGAACTAAAAATTACGAATTACGGAATTGATAATATTTACAATTCGTAATTCGTAATTAGTTTTTCGTAAATGTGAACAATTATTCGCTCGCTTCAGCTGCTTCGGTCTTTGTTCCGCAATCAGGACAGAATTTTGCGCCCGGAGCAAGTTCGGCTTGGCAGTTAGAGCATTTGGCTTTTGCCTGACCCGCGCCGCATTCCGAGCAAAACTTCGCGCCTTCGCGCAAATCCGCTCCGCATTTTACGCAGGGAACTTTGGCGGTTTCAATCTTGCCGCCGCAATCCGCGCAAAATTTTGCGCCAGCCGCATTTTGCTTTCCGCAATTCGGACAAGCAACGGTTTGCGATTGCTGTTGCCCGCCGCCTTGCTGTCCTTGGTTCATCCCGCCGAAAGCATTCGCCATCTGCCCGCCGACCGCAAAGCCTGCGCCTAAGCCTGCGCCTAAGCCTGCGCCGCCGCCCTCATTACGCGCCGCGTCGCGCAAAGCGTCAGCCGCCTGAAACTGCATATAACGATTCGCGTCGCCGAGCGCGCCCATTGAGCTTCGTTTGTCTAAAGCGGCTTCGACTTCGGGCGGAAGCGAGATGTTTTCGACGTAAAATTTGGTCACTTCCAAACCGTAACCGCGAAAATCTTCGTTGATTTTTGAACGGATAGCGTCGCCCAATTCCTTGTACTGCGCAGCTAAATCGAGCGCGGGAATTTTCATTTCGCCCAAAGCGTCGGAAAATTCCGTGACAATCGCGCGTTTTAACTGCGCGTCAATATCTTCGGTTTGAAAATGGGCGTTCGTGCCCGCGACCTCTTTGATAAAACCACTCGGATCGGCGACGCGCAGGCTATAGGCGCCGAAAGCTCGAAGCCTCACGATGCCGAAATCATTATCGCGCAGCATAATCGGGTTCGACGTTCCCCATTTCATATCGGTAAATTGTTTCGTGTTGACGAAATAAACTTCCGATTTGAAGGGCGAGTTGAAACCGTACTTCCACGCGCCGAGCTTTGAAAGAATTGGCGTGTTTCCGCCGTCAATCGTGTAGCGTCCGGGCGTGAAAACGTCCGCAACCTGTCCTTCGTAAACGAAAACCGCCGTTTGCGATTCGCGCACGATTAACTGCGCTCCGTTTTTGATTTCCTGACCGGCGACCGGAAAGCGATAAAGTATCGTATCCTGCGAGTTATCGAGCCATTCGATGACTTCGATAAACTGATTTAATCCGGCGCTTTTAATCTTGTCGAAAAAACTCATCTGCTTATTCTCCTTATGGTTTTCTTAACGATAAAATATCTCACAAAGTTTCGACAAAACAAAGTAAAACGGTATTGAGCGGTTCGAAACCAACAATGATTTGCTTTATGAAAACCTAAAAAGAAGACAACTCATACTACCTGCTTTCATCTAAAAAATTACGCTTAAATTATTGTGTTTTTTATTACTTATCGCTTTTTTTCACTTATAAAATGAAATTCAACTTTAAGAAAATTTACGTTCAGCGCTCAATTTACGACGATTTCGTCTGGCGCGGCAATGCCGAAAAAATTATTAATCGTTTTTCAAATGCGGAAATCATTGAAGTCGAATCTCATTGGCGAATTCCGGAACTTTTTGAGGCTGATGCCGGTGATTGGATGCGGACGAAACGTGAAGTTTTAGTTCTCGGAGTCAAATCCGGTTTATCGCATCAGAAAAACGGTCGCTCGGCTGATTTCATCGCTGCTTCAAATTCAAACGGCTGTTTGAGTTCGTGTCAGTATTGTTACGTCGCGCGTCGAAAAGGCGGGTCGAATCCTTTGACGATTTTTGTAAACGTCGAAGAGATTGCTGCTTCGATTCGCAAACATCAAGGCAAATTAGGCGCAAAGATTGAACCTAATCAATGCGATGCGCGTTTTTGGACTTACGACATCGGCTGCAACGCCGATCTTTCAGCCGATTCGTTTGTCTGCGATAATCCGGGTTTTCTCGTGCGCGAGTTTGCTACGATGGAAAACGCCAAAGCTACTTTCGCGACGAAAACCGTTCACGATGATTACTGGCTTTCGATTGACCCGAAAGGCAAAACTCGCATTCGTTACTCGCTGATGCCGCAGAAAATTGCCAGATACGTTGATATCGGAACAAGTCCGGTTTCCAAGCGAATCGCATCCACAAACAAACTCGTTGACGCCGGTTACGAAGTTCATTTTTCGTTTGCGCCGATAATCGTTTACGAAGGCGACAACTGGAAACAGGATTGGCGCGAGTTGTGGCGCGAAATTGACGATACGCTTTCGCCTCAAGCAAAAGCGCAGATGCAGTGCGAAGCATTTTTTCTGACGCATTCCGCCGCGCTGCACGAAATTAATATGAAGTGGAATCCGAAAGGCGAAGAATTTTTATGGAAACCAGATTTGCAGGTTCCGAAAAAAACCGCGCTTGACACGCTTGTTTATGATTATAATTTTCGGCAAAGGGAAATAATTGAATTTAAGAACGAATTGAACAAATTTTTGCCTTATTGTCCGGTTAGGTATTCTTTCTAAATTTGTAGTATTTACATTTGCGCTCTCAAGACTTTATGAAGACTTTTTTGAGCAGAAGAAGAAATATAATCATTGTCAACCCGCCCGATAAATCAATAAAAACGTCGTAAATCGAACTCGTTCGGGCAGGATTGAAACTTTGATTGTATTCATCGGCGGATGCTGTTAAAAAAACCAATATAAAAGCGGCGAGCCACCAGAATCTTCGCAGAATTTCAATCGTCGAACTCCAGAAAGCTCTCGACGACCAAAGTCCGAGAACGGCGTACTCGACAAAATGCGCTGTTTTGCGAATATAGCTGTGGTAGATCGTTAACGTTTCTTCGGATATCCCCGGAAAAAGGAATTCAAGCAACGGCCGTACAAAGCTCGATGTTTTCGTCATTGAGCCTTGATTGCTCGAAAATAAAAAGATAACGCCAATCCATAAAATGAGCGGCGCGTAACGAAAAAAACGTTCGCGCCGCTCATTTTTTGATAAAATAATTCTATTCATCAACGAGGCTGATTCATCATGTCATTAAACATCGAATAATTTCCGACGCTAGCTAAAATTACGCCGATTATTACGAGAATAAGCGGTACTAAACCTTGCTTTCTCATAATGTAAAAAACAATTCCGCCAATCGGCTGACAAAGAAAATTAACCAAAGCCCAGATTACCTTCTCGCCCGTTGTTTGTCCCGTCTGAATTGCAATAACAATCAACCAAATCGTCCCGATCAATACTAATAAACCGCCGAGTCCAGAAAAAAGCATAATTTTCCTCCAGATTTTTATATTTTAGATTTGAACAAGAAAAAGCAAGCGTAGCATATCTGAAAATCAATATGATTTCAAATAGCTCACTTGCTTTCAACTACTGCTATTGCTTATTTTAACTAAACTATTTATTACAATGCCGCTGCGCCGGAAACAACCTCGATAATTTCCTTTGTAATCGCCGCTTGACGAATGCGGTTCATATTCAAGGTTAAATTATCAATCAATTCGCCGGCATTTTTCGACGCCGAATCCATCGCCGTCATGCGCGAACCTTGTTCGGATGCGACCGATTCGAGCATCGCGCGATAAATCTGCGTTTCAATCTGTTTCGGAAGAAGCCTCCCGAAAATTTCAGACGGCGGCTGCTCGTAAATATATTCTGCTTGAGCAGTATTCGTCGTTTCTTCTTCTGAAGCGATACGCGGAATCGGTAAAAGCTGTTCGACAATCGGTTTTTGCGACAGAACTGTTTTAAATTCAGTGAATACGAGAAAAACCTTATCAATCGTCGTATCTTCAGTGAAAGTTCTGATGACTCTATTGGCGATTTCGACGGCTTCCTCGTGTCGAACTGTTCCGCCGCCGGTTAAGCCGACGTATTCTTCCGAAATCGTCATTTCGCGGCGACGGAAAAAATCGCGTCCCTTTCGACCGACCGGAATCATTTGCACTTGTTTGCCGGAGTTGTCGTTCAAAAAGTTTTGAGTTGCTTTGATGACATTAGTGTTAAAAGCTCCGGCAAGACCTTTATCGGCACTTACGAGAACGATTAAATATCTTTCATCTCCTCGTTTGTCGAGCAAAGGATGCGAAAAATCGTCGCCGATGCGCGCGCTCAGACCGCCGAGCACCTGCGTCATTTTCTGCGCGTAAGGACGAGCGGCAGTAACGCGATCCTGCGCGCGCTTGAGCTTCGCCGCCGCGACCATTTTCATCGCTTTGGTGATCTGCTGCGTGTTTTTGACGGATTTAATCCGTCGTCTCATATCCAATAAACTTGCCATAAAATTCAGTAAATGGTTGATAATAAACGGTCAATAATTATTTTTTTCTTTTGTTATCAACCGTTTATTATCAATTATTCGCTATTTATGCGGTAGCCGTTGCTGCTGCATTTTCGACGACCAAAGTGTTTTTGCCTTGATTGTCGTTTGTTGCCCAGCGAGTTTGTTTGAAATCTTCGATGGCTTCGCGCATTGCGACTTTCAAATCGTCGTCAATTGCTTTTTTGTCGCGAATCGTGCTCAAAACAGCCGGATGCGAGCCTTCGACGAATTTGAAGATTTCTTCTTCAAAACGTCTTAAATCTTCGACCGCGATATCGTCAGCCAAACCGTTTGTTACAGTCCAGATGATGAAAACCTGATTTTCAACCGGCATCGGCTGATACTGTCCCTGTTTCAGAATTTCCGTCAGACGGCGACCGCGTTCGAGCTGCGCCTGCGTTGATTTATCCAAATCCGAACCGAATTGAGCAAACGCCGCAAGTTCTCTGAACTGCGCGAGGTCAATACGGAGCGTTCCGGCAACTTGCTTCATTGCTTTAATTTGCGCTGAACCGCCGACGCGTGAAACCGAGTTTCCGACGTTGATCGCCGGGCGAACGCCCGAGTTGAACAAATCGGATTCCAAAAAGATTTGTCCGTCGGTAATCGAGATCACATTTGTCGGAATGTATGCGGAAATATCGCCCGCCTGCGTTTCGATAAACGGTAAGCTCGTCAAACTTCCGCCGCCGCGAGCGTCCGACATTTTCGCGGCTCTTTCGAGAAGGCGCGAGTGAAGATAAAAAACGTCTCCCGGGTAAGCTTCACGTCCTGGCGGTCGTCTCAAAAGCAGAGAAATTTCGCGATAAGCTGCGGCTTGTTTCGTCAAATCGTCGTAAATCGTCAACGCGTGTCTTCCGTTATCGCGGAAGTATTCGCCCATCGCGACGCCCGAATACGGTGCTAAGAATTGCATCGCCGCCGGGTCTGAAGCTGGAGCGTTTACGACAATCGTGTAATCCATCGCTCCATATTCTTCGAGTTTCTGGCGAACCTGCGCGACGGTCGAAGCCTTTTGACCTATTGCAACGTAAATACAAATAACGTCTTTGCCTTTTTGATTGATAATCGTGTCAATCGCGACCGTTGTTTTACCTGTCTGGCGATCGCCGATAATCAATTCGCGTTGACCGCGACCGATTGGCACCATCGCGTCAATCGCTTTGATTCCAGTCTGAAGCGGTTCTTTTACCGGTTGACGGTCAATAATTCCCGGCGCGATTCTTTCGACCGGATAAAATTCAGTCGTTAAAATTTCGCCTTTGCCATCAATCGGATTTCCGAGAGCGTCAACAACACGACCGATCAGCGCATCGCCGACCGGAACGCTCATAATGCGTCTTGTGCGGCGCACTTCGTCGCCTTCTTTAATGGTTTGAAAATCCCCGAAAAGCACGGCGCCGACTTTATCTTCTTCGAGGTTGAGCGCGAGTCCGCGAACGTTGTTCGGAAATTCGAGCAGCTCGCCCGCCATAACCTTTTCCAGCCCGTGAATTTCGGCAATTCCATCGCCGACTTTAATGACCGTTCCGACTTCGTTGACGGTCATACTGGTATCAAAATTCTCAATTTGAGAACGTATAATTTCGTTAATTTCGTTGGCTTTAATTGCTTCCATAAATTTAGTGGACTGTGGACGGTGGAAAGTGGATAGCGATAGAAAAACTATCAGTTATCCGCTATCAATTATCCACTAATCAATTGTTCTTTAAGTTGCTGTAATTGTGTTCTAATCGAGCCGTCATACACGGTCGAACCGATTTTTGTAACGACTCCGCCGATAAGTTCTTCGTTAATATCGTATGTTAAATTTACTTTTCTTCCGGTTAATCGCTCCAGACTGGATTTAAGCTCAGCTTTTTCAGTTTCGCCGAGCGGACGCGCCGATGTAATTTGCGCCGCGGCGATGCCGCTTCGTTCGGCTAAAACCGAAGCGAAACGCTCGTTGATTTGGCTGAGTTCCGTTAAACGATTATTCCGAAGCAGGACACGTAAAAAATTTGCCGTTGTTTTTGAAGGTTTTGTTTTCGCAATCAAATTTTCCAAAACCCTTTCTTTGTTCTGATGCTGAATCGCCGGATTGCGAAAAGCTGTTTGCAAATCGTTGTTGGCGTTCATCATTTCTTCCCAGGATTTAAGTTCCGTCTGCACGACGATTGTTTCGCCTGATTTTAGAACGACATCGGCTAAAGCCGATGCGTAACGGCGGGCGACTGTTTCAACGCTCATCGGTTAAGACCTCCGATTGTTTGAATGTTAGCTCTGACCAATTGCGCGTCAGCTTGCGAATTGATTTTTTGTTTGATTTTTTCTTCAGCGAGGCGAATGCTTTCCTCGGCGGAAAAGCGGCGAAGCTCCGCGCGCGATTGCTGTGCAAGACGCGCCGTTTCACTTTCCGTCTGCCGACGCAGGCGATTAACTTCTTCTTCGGTTTGCGCTAAGATTCGTGCTCTTTCCGCTTCGGCTTCGAGTCTCGCTTTTTCTAAAATTTGCGCCGATTCGCTGTCTAATGCAGCGAGTCTGGCTTCGGTTGAGGTCAATTGCGCTAAAGCGGCTTGTCTTTCTTCTTCGGCACGGATGAGTTCGGCGCGAATTGCTTCACGCTTTGCTTTGAAGGTTTCGCTTAAAGGTCTTTTCAAAAGGTAAACCATTATAGCGACGAATATGCCGAGATTCAGAAACTTCCAAAGCTCAAATCCCGGATAATTTATATACGGATCAACGCTGGTGTGCCACCAGGCGCCGAATCCGCCGCCTTCGTGCCCCGCGCTCGGGGCGGCAAGAATTAATATAAAGCTAAAAATAAAAGCTGACATATAAAATCTTAGGGATTAGGTTTTAGTGATAAGGGATAGAAGTTTTATAGTCCCTTAAACACAACTTTACGCCCTCAAAATATTTGAACTAATTTTTTCCGCCAATCTGTCGGCTTCCGCCGCAAGTGCCGCTCGCGCTTCGACGGTTTGTCTCTGCAGCTGCGCTTTTTCCTGTTCGTATCTTTGCGTTACTTCGTCTTTCACCTGATTGATTTTCGCTTCTCTGGTCGCCAAAGCCGCCGCACGCTCCGTTTCGATTGTTTCGTAACCGCGATTTCGAGCTTCGAGCATCGCCTGATTGTACTTTGCTTGCTTTTCGCTGACTTGCTGCAGAATGCTTTCGGCTTCACCGAAACGCCCGCCTTTATTTCGTTCGCGCGCGTCGATAACGCGATTGATCGGACGAAAGAACGTGCGATTTAAAATCCAAATCATCAAAAGGATTAACCCGATGTGAATGAGAATTGAGCCGTCGGGAACTAACTGAACCGACTCGGCAAAGGCTAGAAAAACCATATTTTTCTTAATAAATTTTTATGATAAATTGCTCTGATATATACTGCAAAAAATGCTTGATTCTCAAAAGATATAAGGATATCACGCCATTTTTAGACGGTCAAGCAAGGCTTATTTATCGAAATGATTTGATCCGCGCTGTCGCACCAGTGGTTTCGATAAAAATATTTGAATATGCTAAAGTTTAGCGGTAATTCGCTATGTTTGCTCGTAACAAACCTGAAAAACTTCGCGCGCCGCGCAACCGCACAATCGAATTAACAGAAACGGAAATTGAAACTTACCGGAAGCGTTTAATTTCTTTTGATGAAAACACGAATTTATCAAACCTTGAAAATAAAATTATTTGCGGCGACGCTTTTAAGGTTTTGGAAACTTTGCCCGAACAAAGCTGTGATATGCTTTTTGCCGATCCGCCTTACAATTTGACCAAAAATTTCGGCGAAAACTCGTTTCGTCGCACTTCTCTCGACGAATACGAAAACTGGCTCGAATCCTGGATTCCTTCAACGGTAAAACTTTTAAAGCCGACGGCTTCCGTTTATATTTGCGGCGATTGGCGGTCGGCTTCGGCGATTCAGCGCGTCGGAATGAAATATTTTCAACTGCGAAACCGAATTACCTGGGAACGCGAAAAGGGTCGTGGAGCAAAAGCTAATTGGAAAAACGCGGCGGAAGACATCTGGTTTTTTACAGTTTCCGAAAATTATGTTTTCAATCTGGAAAGCGTCAAAATCAAGCGCAAAGTGCTTGCACCTTATACGATTAACGGAGCGCCGAAAGATTGGGAAAAATCTGAAAACGGAAATTTCCGCACGACGCACCCGTCAAATTTGTGGACGGATTTAACCGTGCCTTTCTGGTCAATGCCGGAAAACACCGATCACCCGACGCAAAAACCCGAAAAGCTTCTGGCGAAAATCATTCTGGCGAGCACGAACGAAAATGATTTGATTCTCGACCCTTTTTCGGGTTCGGGAACAACCGCCGTAGTTGCGAAAAAGCTGAATCGAAATTTTCTCGTAATCGAACGTGACGAGAAATATTGCCTTTTAACCGAAAAGCGTTTGGAAATAGCTGAGATTGATAATACGATTCAAGGATTTGCCGACGGAGTTTTCTGGGAAAGGAATTCTCAAAACAAGAGATAAGATACAAATGCAATGTGTGAAAAAAGAATTATTAATTTTTATCTATCAAGCGACGAATATGGCTGTTTTTCAAGTTTCTCACCGCATCATATTTATTTAAAAGACAAAATTTGGAGAACGAGCGAACACTATTTTCAAGCTCAAAAATTCGCAGGAACTGAATTTGAAGAGAAAGTGAGATTAGCTCCAAGCCCTAAAGAAGCTGCTAATCTCGGTAGAAATCGAAATTTTCCACTTCGCAAAGATTGGGAAGAAATCAAGGACAAAGTAATGCTCGAAGCCTTAGAAGCAAAATTCACCCAACACAAAGACTTAAAGGAAATCTTGCTTGCTACCGGGACTGCTTTGCTTGTTGAACATACACATAGAGATTTTTATTGGGGTGACGGAGGCGACGGAAGCGGTCTGAATAAACTTGGAAAGTTATTAATGCAAGTGAGAGAAAGTCTCAAAGGTAAAATTACAAAAGAGTAATACTGAATACACAGTTTTAAGCATCTGTGTTTCTTAAATAAACGAATGAAAATAGCGACGTGGAATGTAAATTCAATAGCCATCCGGCTCGAACAAGTTTTAGATTGGCTCAAAGCGAACGATGCGGACGTTTTGTGTTTGCAGGAAACGAAATGCGTTGACGAAAAATTTCCGCTCGAAGCTATAAATAATTTCGGTTACAATGCGGCTTTTTTCGGGCAAAAATCTTATAACGGCGTGGCGATTTTGTCGAAACACGAAATAACCGACGTGCAGAAAAATTTTCCGGGCGTCGAAGATGACGACGAGCCGAAACGAATGATTGCCGCCACGATTCAAAATATACGCATCGTCAATACGTACATTCCGAACGGCACGGAACTTTGGTCCGACAAATTCACGTTCAAACTCGATTGGCTGCAAAAACTGCGAAGATTTTTCGATGAAACCTGCGACCGTGAAGGCAATGTTCTGTTGTGCGGCGATTTCAACGTCGCGCCCGACGAGCGAGATGTTTGGAATCCGGCGTTTTGGGAAGGAAAGCTGCATTTTTCAAAACCCGAACGCGCTGCGCTCGAACACGTCAAAAAGTGGGGTTTCGTAGACGTTTTCCGAAAGATAAACGGCGACGAAAAAATTTATTCGTGGTGGAATTACCGAGAAAGCGCCTTTCCGAAAAATCAAGGCTTGCGCATTGATCACATCTGGACTTCTGCGAAATTGGCGGAAAAATGCGTTAATTGCTGGGTAGATAAAACGCCGCGTGGATGGGAACGCCCGTCAGATCACGCGCCCGTGGTCGCCGAATTCACAATGCAAAATTAAAATTCAATAAAACTTTTTCGTGAGCGACAATCAAAAACCCCAAATCCAAAGTCCAAAATTGCTCTGGCTCATTCGTCACGGCGAAAGTGCGGCTAATGTCGCGCGTCACAAAGCCGAAGCGGAAAATCTTCCGACTATTGAATTCGCCGAACGCGAAGCCGACGTTCCACTTTCGCCTTTCGGCGTTGAACAATCAATCGCACTCGGGAAATATTTTTTGAAGGAAAAAGAGAAACCGTCAATTATCGTCTGCTCGCCGTTTACACGCACGACCGAAACGGCGCGTTTAATTGCCGAAAACGCCGGATTGAAAAACGTTAAAGTTTATCTCGACGAACGAATCAGAGAACGCGAGCTCGGCATTTTCGACCGTTTGACGAGTCGCGGCGTGAAGCAAAAATATCCCGAAGAATACGAAAAACGCCTGCATATCGGAAAATTTTATTACCGTCCGACGGGCGGCGAAAGCTGGGCTGATGTGGCGCTTCGCATCAGAAGTTTCTGGCGCGATTTGCGCGAGGAATTTTCCGGCGAAAATGTTCTGATTACGACGCATGAAGCCGTTATCCACATTTTTCGATACGTTTTAGAAAGAATGACCGAAGCGGAAATTCTGGAAATTGATCGCGCCTGCGACATCGCCAACTGCGCCGTTACGACTTACCGATTAAACGGTGATAAATTTGATTTGCAAAACGAAAATCTTTTCGGGTGAGCCGCGCTTTAGATTTTTATCGCAGCCTTTTGATTATTATCCTTTCCTAACTTTCCAGCTTGTTTTGAAGCGATGTCGCCCAAACATTTTCGAGTTCGGAAACCGGCGCGTTTATTGCCGTTTTATCGTTCATTTTTATACGCAGCTTATCGCCTGTAACTTTTCCGATTACAGTAAAAGGACAACCATTTTCCTCAACAATCGTTTTTACTTGTTCCAGTTTTTCAGGCGAGAAACTGACGACAATTCGCGAAGGCGATTCGGCGAAAAGCAACGCTTCATCGGCTAAACTTTCGTTTTTTAATTCTATTTCCGCACCTTTTGCGGCGTGATTTAGACGAGAAAAACAGCTTTCCGCAATCGCAACGGCAAGTCCGCCGTCCGAACAATCGTGCGCCGATTTGATTGCGAATTTGTCAATCAAATTCAGACAAGCGCGCTGAACTGTTTTTTCCGTATCCAAATCAATTTTCGGAACTTCGCCGTTTTCAATCAATTCTTCTGTCGAAAAACCCAAAACAGTCTGCGCGTATTCGCTCCCCGCCAAATCGTTTTTTGTTTCTCCGAGCAGAGCGATCAAATCGCCGTCCGTTTTGAAGCCGGGCGTAACGATTTTTCGAGCGTCTTCGATCAAACCGACCATTCCGATTGTCGGCGTCGGCAGAATTCCGCGACCTTCTGTTTCGTTGTAGAACGAAACGTTGCCCGAAACAATCGGCGTTTCAAACGCTTCGCAGGCTTCTTTCATTCCGTCAATCGTTTCGGAAAAGCTCCACATAACTTCCGGTCTTTCCGGCGAAGCGAAGTTCAAGCAATTCGTGACCGCAATCGGTTTCGCGCCGACGCAGACGTTATTTCTGGCACTTTCGGCGACTATCAGCTTCGCGCCTTCTCTCGGATTTATCGCCGAAAATTTTCCGTTCCCGTCCAGGCACATCGAAATCGCCCGCCGCGTTTCCTTGACGCGCACGACAGCCGCGTCCGCGCCCGGCAAAACCGCCGTATTCGTCCGAACCATATGATCGTACTGCTGATAAACCCAGCGTTTTGAACAAATATTGGGCGCGGCGAGAAGCAGTTTTAGCGCTTCCGTTTGGTTTTGGATTTTCGGTTTTTGGTTTTTGGTTTCGGACTTTGAATTTTGGACTTCGGATTTTGGACTCGTGAGCGGACGATTGTATTTCGGCGCTTCGTCCGTAACGGCATCAACGGGAATATCGGCTTCCAAAACGCCTTTGTGGTAAACCTTTAAACGATTTCCTTCGACGACTTTGCCGACAACGACGGCGTCCAAATCCCACTTGTTGAAAATCTCTACGATCTGTTTTTCGCGTCCGCGATGCGCGACGATCAGCATTCGTTCCTGCGATTCGGACAACATCATTTCATACGCCGTCATTCCGGTTTCGCGTTGCGGAACGAGCGTCAAATCGAGTTCGAGACCGGTTCCGGCGCGCGCCGCCATTTCGACCGATGAAGAAGTCAGACCAGCCGCGCCCATATCCTGAATTCCGGCAATCGCGCCCGAACGCATCGCTTCCAGACAGGCTTCCAACAATAATTTTTCCAAAAACGGATCGCCGACTTGAACGGTCGGGCGTTTTTCGAGCGCTTCTTCGTCGAATTCCGCCGAAGCCATCGTCGCGCCGTGAATTCCGTCGCGTCCCGTCTTTGCTCCGACATACAAAACCGGATTGCCGACGCCCGACGCTTTACCGAAAAATATCTGATCTTTGCGAACGATGCCTAAAGCGAAAGCGTTGACGAGCGGATTCAAGCTGTATGCGTCATCGAAAACGACTTCGCCGCCGACGGTCGGCACTCCGAAAGCGTTTCCGTAATGCGCGATGCCGTCTACGCAGCCTTTCAAAATTGAAACGTTGCGTTTTCCGTGTTTCTCGTCGGTCAAATGCCCGAAGCGAAGCGAATTCATCGCCGCAATCGGACGCGCGCCCATCGTAAAAACGTCTCTTAGAATTCCGCCAACTCCGGTTGCCGCGCCTTGAAACGGCTCGATAAACGACGGATGATTGTGCGATTCGACTTTGAATGCGACGCACCAATCGTCGCCGATGTCCACGACGCCCGCGTTTTCGCCCGGCGGCACAATGACTCTTTCCCCGGTCGTCGGAAGCCGCTTCAAATGAACGCGCGAAGATTTATAACTGCAATGCTCCGACCACATTACGGAAAAAATTCCGAGTTCCGTCATCGAAGGTTCACGACCCATTATCTTTAAGACTTTTTCGTATTCTTCGGGGGTAAATCCGTGTTGTTCAATGATTTCAGACGTAATTGACATTTCCGTTTCGTTTTCCTTAGTTTTAATCAAATGAAAGAGTGTATCGTAAAACGAAATCGGCGCAAAGTTACCTTAGTTATGTGAATTTGAGTATTTAGATTTCGGCGTGATTCTTCGGAAGGATTTTTTCAATTTCTTTTTTCAATCTTTGTGGCTCGGCAACTCCCGTATAAGCGAACGCGACATTTCCGCTCGCGTCGTAAATCACCGTAAACGGCAGTCTGCTGTTCCAGAAAGGCATTAAGCTAAACATATCGTATTTATTTTTAACTTTCAGCAAATATGAAGGCGCGTTGATGTTCAATCCTTGCAGAAAAAGCGCGACCTTTTTTTCGGTTGATCCGAAACCGTCGGTCGAAACAAGAAGAAAATCTATTTCCCGCGACTCGAATTGCTTTTTGATTTCCATTAAATCAGGCAGCTCCTTAATGCATGGCTTGCACCATATCGCCCAAAAATTGATAAAAAGCGGACGGGAATTTTCTTTTCTCGAATTTATTATTTCGCTCAAATCAGCTTCGTCAATAAATTTAATTTTCGACAAATCTTTCGCTGCGGAGATTTTTGTCGGTTCGGATGCAACGAGTTTTTCTATTTCCGCCCGCAAAACATCAACTTTAACTTTGCCCATTCGCGAATAAACCGCTTTTCCATCGGCATCGTACAAAATCGTAAACGGCAAACCGCCCTGCCAATCTTTTGAAACCGAGGAAATAACTGTGTCTTCGTCTTGCGCTACGAGCAGATAAGCGGGCATTTCGGCTTTCATCTGCGCTAAAAATCTGGGCACGCCGCGATTTAATTCTTCCGCGTCGTCGAGCGAAACTGTAAAAAAGTCAATTTTTTCGCCGTAATCGGCATTGATTTTAACGAGGTCGGGAAATTCTTCGCGGCACGGATCGCACCACGTCGCCCAAAAATTTACTAAAAGAGGTTTTCCATTAGTTTGTGAAAGTTTTTTTAATTCGGCGCCGTCAATCTGCGTTACCTTCGGTAGATTGATCTGCGTCTTTACCGCCGTTTTCGCAGCCGGACGCTTTTTCGCCGGTTTTTTTTGAGCGTAAATTTCTAATGAGAAAAATTGAGTAACAATAAACCCGAAAAAAATTATTCGTGTAATTTTCATCCGGGAAAACAATAAATTTTTCATTTTATAGCTCGTCGTTTTTTATAAACACTGAAAATTTGAAGTCAAAATCTGAGTTTATGAAAAATAAATACCTCAGATTTTGACTTCAAAAAAGAATTTTTACGCCGTTCCTAATCGCCGACACGCTTGATTGTGCAACCGAATGCGTTCGATTTTGTTTTGGCAATCGCTTTTCCGCCGAGCTTCGCGTCGAAAGCGTCGCGCAAAAGATTTTCGGAAACATTTCTGCCCGAGCGGTCATTATCAATCGCTCCGTGGTATAAAAGCACGTTTTTCTCGTCGAAAAAGTAAACTTCCGGCGTGACGGTCGCGCCTAATTTGTCCGCCCAGAGGTTGTTTTTATCTATCAAAACGGGAAACTTGTAATTTTCTTCGGCGTGCGATTTGACCCAATCGAGCGATTCGGTCGCGTTTGAGTTGATGCCGACGAAATTAATGCCTTTCGCTTTGTAATCGGCGGCGATTTGATTAATTCGCGCATTGTAACCTTTTACAACTGGACATTGCGCTGAAAGAAAGATCAATACCGCGCCGTTTTTTCCTTTCAAATCTTTCAGCGACTGATTTTTACCGGCAATATCCGGCAAACTAAAATCTTCGACTTTTGAACCGACGGCAAAATTGTTTTGCGCCTGTCCGGCTGAAACAAACACGAAAATCACGAAAATAGCAGTAAATAAAATACTTGCTCGTCTCATATTTAATTAAGCTCCTTTATTTTAAGATTTTAAGTTTTTTACGAAAGCCGCAAATTTAAGTTTCAAATTCGCCCGCCGCATTTACTTCGATACTCACACGGCTAATTATAGCTTGTTTTAACCGAAAAGGCGCGGTAAACGCTTTTGAATGTTTTTCGGCAGCAGAACTTCCATCGCGTCGTCAACCGTCACGATTCCGGCAATATCGCCTTCGTCGTCTATCACAGGCAGCGCGAGCAGATTATATTCGGAAATTTTTTGCGCCACTTCTTCCGCCGAATCAGACGTGTGCGCCGATTGAAAACTTTCACGCATCACCTGTTCGAGCGTGTATGTCGGGTCGGCTAAAATCAAACTGCGAAGCGTTATCAATCCGACGATTCGCCAGGAATCTTCACGTTCGACGACGTAAAGGTAATAAATCATATTCGGCGTTTCCGCCATTTCCCTTAAACGCGCAATCGCCTGACCGACGGTTAAATCTTTCGGAAAAACGATAAATTCCGTCGTCATCAAACCGCCAGCCGTGTCGTGTTCGTAAGGCATTAATTCGGCAACGTCGGCTTTTTCTTCTTCTTCCATCAAATTGAAAAGCTCTTGCGCCTTTTCTTCGTCCATTTCGCCTAAAACATCAACGGCATCGTCGGGCGACATTTCTTCGAGAATATCTGCGGCGCGTTCCTCGTTCATTTCTTCCAAGATTCGCGCCTGATTTTCCGTGGACATTTCTTCTAAAGTGTCGGCAGCGATTTCATCGTCGAGCGATTCGACGATTTCCGTGCGGTGAATCGGTGAAAGAGTTTCGGCAAGCTGAGCGATTTCAACCGGATGAAGCCGCGAAAGTTTGCCTTTTGAAGATTTTAGCTGTACGGTCGCCGATGCCGAATCGGTTGCGAGATAACCTACATCAGCCCAATCAATAACTTCAACAGGCTGATCGCTGCCGTAAAAACCTTTCGGCATCAAGCGGCGAACAAATCCTTTCAGCGAAACGTCCGCGCCGGTTACGCGCCAGGTTCCGGCGGCTTTGATTAACTGCACATCGTTTACGCGAACGACCCGCTTTCCGTCAACATCAATTAACTGATTGTCTAAAACGTCTCGACCGAGCAGAACTTCGCCTTCGCGCCGCGTAAAAGGATTTAAATCGAGAACTGTGGAACGCATTTTGGCACCCGTCTCGCTCAAATCGGAAATATCACGTTTCGGAATAAAAAACAGACGCCGATTATAACGCGCGACAATGCCGATAACCGGCGGGTAATCTTCTTCGCCGTAGCGAACGATGACATCCTTGATTACGGCGATTTTATCATTGCGCGCGTCGAAAATCGGACGCCCTAAAATTTGCGAAAGGTAAAGCATTTATTAAAGATAAGCGAATACAGCGAAACTATAAAATGAAAAAGATATTTTAAGATTAAAAGGTGTCTTTACCAGCAAATTTATAGTATTGATAAAAATTGTTTAATTTTGTTCAATATTTTCTGGAACTTGTTTGTCTTTAGGATTTTTATATAAATAGACGCTCGAATTGTCGAGCAGACTTCGTTACATCCAATCCTCCAAATTCAAAAACAAATAATCCGACTTCTAAGAATAATAATGAAAAAGTTCTATTTTACTGTCATCATTTTCTGTCTTTCAAGCATTTTCGCCGCCGCCCAAAATCGTCCCAGAGTTTTTGATAATTTTGACACTTCAAACGGCGTAAAAGTTAATACGCCGACGGTTCCTCCGATTACCGAAAATAAACCGAAACAGATCAACGAAAATAAACCAAGACAAATTAACGAAAATAAATCCAAACAGTTAGTAAAAAAAACAGCGCAGACGAGGATGACCGTTCAGGACGGTTTGGCTTTGAAAGACGTAGCCCAAAACGTTAATCAACCGAAGCTTTCGACGGCGGTCGGTTCGAATTTGAAAGGCTTTACGACCGGCAACAGCGAATACGATTCTTACATTATAGATTCAGCCAAACGATACAATATTGATCCGCTTTTGATCTATGCGCAGATGCACCAGGAATCTTCCTTCAAACTGAAAGCGACTTCTTACAAAGGAGCGAGCGGTCTGATGCAACTGATGCCGGCGACGGCGCGGCGGTTCGGCGTCACGGAAATTTATAATCCGCGGCAGAATATCGAAGCGGGCGTAAAATATATGCGCTGGCTGCTCGATACGTTTAATCAAGACGTTGTGCTGGCTCTTGCCGGTTACAACGCGGGCGAAGGCGCGGTGATGAAATACGGCTGGCAAGTTCCGCCTTATCGAGAAACCCAGGAATACGTGCGCCGAATCACGACGCGCTACAATGCTATTTCCAATCCGCTTTTTGCCAAAACAGTAAAAGTCGTCAGCAATGAACAAGCGGTGAAATTGGAAGAAAAAGATTCCGCGCCGCTTACCACTTACGAACGAAATGCGCTCGCCATTAAGCTCGCAGACGGAAGAATGCGGCTCGTCAATCAATAAAAAATTAAAGTTTCGACAATTCCTTCCTTCCTTTTTCGACGAAAGGTTAAAACGATTGGCTGGTAACCAATCGTTTTTTTTTGTGCGTGAAAGCGGAATCTTGTAAGATTGGTTCAAAGTTCAAAATTCGATGTTCAAGATTCAAAATAATATTCTGAGTCAATTTACGGATTTTGAACTTTGAATTAAATTTATGTTTTGCACAAATTGCGGAGCGAAAAATTCGGACGAAGCCGTTTATTGTCAGAAATGCGGCAGATTACTCGAAGCCGAAGAAGAAACGCGCGTCGTTTCTCAGCAAAAACCGAGAAGGGAAACTGCTAGCGAAAACGACGAGGAAAAACAGATTTTCTCGGTCAGCCCGACTTTGCTGTTCGTTAAAATCGGGTACGTTGCGACAGCTTTCGGCGCGCTTTTGCTGGTTGCTTTGTTGAGCGTGCTTTACGATTATTTGAAGATTCCGGCTTGGATTTCCGTTCTTCTCGGACTTTCGCTGCTGTTAATACCGGCGTTTTATCATTTTAAGCAGAAACTCGTGCGTTATAATTTGACCGACTCAAAAATCGAGATAGACGAAGGCTTAATTTCACGAAAGACGCGAAATCTGCCTTTGCGAAATATTCAGGACGTTACCGTTTCGGCGACATTGCCGCAGAGAGTCCTCGGTTTCGGGGATTTAATAATCGAAAACGCCAGCGAGACTGACGGAAAGGTCGTTCTGAAAAACATTGATTCGCCGCAGAAATACGCCGACGTTTTGCTCAAACAAATGCGCAGACTAAACTGAGACAATCACAAAGCAATTACGAGTTACGAATTGTAAAAATCTTTTGCTTCTAACTTTTTTAATAACAGTTTTTAATCGTTAATAAATTTAGAAATTTAATTTCAATCAACAATTTACGTAATTCGCAATTGAAATCCTTATGGCTACAATTTTTGTTACGGGCGGCGCGGGTTTTATTGGTTCAGCGTTTATCCGGTTTGTTTTGGAAGAAACTTTCGACACAAAAATCATTAATTACGACGCTCTCACATACGCCGGAAATCTCGAGAATTTGAAAGAATTGGACGAAAAGCGGCATAAGTTCGTCAAAGGAGATATTCGCGATAAACAAGCGGTTTTGCAGGCTTTGCCTGAGAAAATAGAAGCTGTTTTTAACTTTGCCGCCGAAACGCACGTTGACCGCTCGATAAATTCGGCGGAAGAGTTTGTGACGACGAATGTGCTCGGCACGCAAATTCTTCTCGATGCGGCGAGAACGAAAAACGTTAAGAGATTTGTTCATATCTCGACCGATGAAGTTATGGGCAGTTTGCCCGAAGACGATACGACGTTTTTTACTGAAGATTCGCCGCTTCAGCCGAATTCTCCTTATGCCGCTTCAAAAGCCGCCGCCGAGCATCTCGTTCGCGCGGCGCACGAGACTTTCGGCTTAGACACAATTATCACGCGCTGCGGCAACAATTACGGTCCGCGTCAATTTCCCGAAAAGCTGATTCCGCTTATAATCGCCAACGCCATAAACGACGAGTTGCTGCCTGTTTACGGCGACGGCAAAAATACGCGCGATTGGATTTACGTCGAAGATCACGCGCGGGTAATCTGGCTGACTTACGCAAAAGGCGCGGCGGGGGGAATTTACAATATCGGAGCCAGAAACGAACGCACAAACCTCGAAGTCGTCAAATCAATTCTCGACATTTTAGGCAAGCCGCATTCGCTTATAAAATTTGTCGCTGACCGGTTAGGGCACGACCGCCGGTATGCGATTGACCCGACGAAAGCCGAAACCGAACTCGAATGGAAATCTTCGACGCCTTGGGAAGAAGGCTTGCGAAAAACGATTCGCTGGTACGCCGAAAATCAAAATTGGGTCAAACAGGTTCGCAGCGGAGCATACCGGGATTATTATAAAAATCTTTACGGCTTGGAAATCAAAAATTAATCGGCGAACTTTGCTCGAAGTTTGAGAATTATCGCTCACGAATTCCGGTCAAATTGTTTATATGAAAATTTTAATCACCGGCGCAAACGGAATGGTCGCGCGAGCGGCAATCAAACATTGTCGGGAAACCGGCGACGAAGTAATCGCCAGAAATCGACAGCAACTCGATATTTCCGACAAAGAATCGGTTTTCGATTTGTTTGAACGCGAAAAATTCGACGCGGTCTTAAACTGTGCCGCTTACACGGATGTTGACGGCGCTGAAACAAACAAGGAGATTTGTTACGCAGCCAATTCTTTCGGAGTGGAAAATCTCGCGCTCGCCTCGAAAAAAATCAATTCAGCTTTTGTAACGATTTCGACCGATTACGTTTTTGACGGAGCTAAAAATGATTTTTATACGCAGCGCGATACGCCGAATCCGCTTGGCGTTTACGGCAAATCGAAACTTGAAGGCGAAATTCGAGCGCGAAATGCTTATGCTCGCTCGATTATTGTGCGTACGGGCTGGATTTTCGGCGCGGGCGGAACAAATTTTTTGAGCGCGATGCACAAATTGCTCGCCAACGGAAAAAAAATAAAATCGATTGAAGACGCTTACGGAACGCCGACCTACGCCGTTGATTTAGCGAAAAGAATGCGCGAGCTCGTCGAACTCGATTTGCCGTGCGTTTATCACGTAACGAATTCGGGTGAAGGAGCAAGTTACGCTGACTTTGCGCGAAAAGTTTGCGAATTGAAAGGATATGACGCGCAGCTTTTAGAAAGCGCTCTGGCAGACAGTCTGAAACGTCCGGCGCCGCGTCCCACAAGTTCAAAATTAGCCTGTTTGTTCAGCGAAAAATTCGGACTTTCTAAAATGCAAAGTTGGGAGCAGGGACTTGAGGAGTTTTTAAGCAGTGAATGACCTACGGAAAGAGAATTGAAAAAATTAGATAAAAAGAAAGGCAGAAGTTTAACCACTCGGTTCAAACTCCCGCCTTTTTCACTTTATTTCTTTGACTCAACCTTTTGTTTTGTGAGTCGAGACGACTTCTTCCATATACGGGGTCGAGTCGTCGGTTTCGGCAGCCGTGTAATAGCTGTAAGTTGAGCTGTAGCCGTAGTAATCGTAGTCGGTCGAATTCGCCTTGATACCGTTTAGAACGACTCCGTAGATTCTCGTGCCGAGCGTGCTCAAACGTTGTTTGAAGCGGCGCATTAAATGAATAGAGCTTTTTCCCGCCATCGCTACGAGAACAACGCCGTCTACTAAGGTCGCCAGAATTGCTGCGTCGGTAAAGGAAATCGCGGGCGGCGAGTCAATAATTACATGTTTGTAATTTCCCTTCAAAAATTGCAGCAGGTTTTTCATCTCGTTCGAGCTTAGAAGCTCAGCCGGATTTGGCGGAATCGGTCCGCTCGTGATGATTTTTAAGCGCGGCAAGCCAGGAAACGGTTTTACAAGGTTTTCCGTATTTCTTTCGCCAGAAAGGTAATTGGTTAATCCGTTGGTATTATCCAGCTTAAAATGACTGTGAAGGCGCGGACGGCGCAAGTCGCAGTCAATAATGACGACATCAGCGTCTGATTGCGCGAGCGTAATAGCCGTATTGATTGCCGTCGTCGTTTTACCTTCAGAAGGTTGTGCGGAAGTAACGAGAATCGTCTGCGGCGGTTTTCCGGCGGACGAAAACAAAAGCGATGTTCGCAAATGGCGGTAAGCCTCCGCGACCGGCGACCGGCGGTCTTCGAGCGTTATGAGAGCTAACGAACCACCACCGTTTCCGTTTCCATTCTTAGTCGGTATCAATGCTGTCTGACGTTTATCAACTGCAGCGTGATCTGGAATCAAAGCCAGTGTCGGCAGTCCGAGATGTCTGCCTACATCATCCGAGGTTCTCACTGAATCGTCTAGATAATCCATTAAAAAGGCGAGACCGATTCCGGCGGCTAGCGAGATTAAAAACGCCACCATAATATTTCGTGTTCGCTGCGGTCCGACCGGAGTCGTCGGCGTAAATGCGCGCGCACTGATTTTGATATTGTCCGGGCGACTCCCGGAAATCGCTAATTCCTGTTCCTTTTGCTTTTGCGTGTAACTGTCGAGCAAGCTGCGCTGCGTTTCAATTTCTCTTTTGAGAGTGGTCAAGCGCGTTTCAAATTGCCCCTGTACATTTGCACGCGACATTTCGCTTAAATAAGCTTCTCGAGCTTGATTTTCCAGTCTTGTCGCCGAATCAAGTTGTGAACGTAAACCTACGAGCGCGCCGCCGATAGCGTCTCTTTTGATTTTTCTCTCGTCGGTGTCAATTAACTCGGTTACTTCTTTTTCCGTTTTTTCTTTCGTTTCTCTGAGTTTAGCAATCTGCTCGTCCTTTTCTTTGACTTTGTAATATTCAGGCGTATATTTGACAAGCAACTGCGCCCTTTCATTAATGGCTTCATTTATTTTGCTATCAATTTCTCGAATAGTGTCTTGCAGTTTACCTTTTCTTTCGGCGTTGATCCGCATCGTCTCTCGATAAATCGGATTTTCGGTTAAATCCTGAATATTATCGCCTTTGCCCTGTGCGTTTGCGTTGACAGCAGCATTATAACGGGCTTCGATTTTGCGCCGATTATCAATAGCTGTAATCCACTGCCCACTTAAATTTGTCAAAATACTCGCGGATAATTCTCCGCCTTTATCTCCGAGAGGCAAGTTGCCGTTTCTCATCAAGTTGATGAGTTCGAGTTCCTTACTGTTGATCGTCGCCTTCAAATCTTCGATTGATTTTGAAAGCTCCTCGTAAGTATCTTTCGCGCCTTTTGTTTCCCGCTCGATGTCTTGCTCAATAAACGTTTCGGCAACCTTGTCGGCGACCTTTGCCGCTAATTGCGGATTTGTGCTTTTTACGCTGATGGTGACGAGGTTTGTCTGCTCTATTTGAGTAACCGTTAAACCGCTCAAAAACGTGCTGGCATAAGCTTGCGCGCGTTCTTCTTCTTCGGGCGTAAGCGGAATTTGATCGGCGCTGCCCGTGACGGTCGTCTCACTTAAAACTGGTAGCGAAGCGTCTTTGCTTTCAGAAGTTTTATCGCTGGAAAAAATAGAACGAAAAGTGGCGAGAACGCCTTTGTTTTGATTGCCGAGAAGATTCGGCTGGCGATGAAGTCCGAGACCGGTGACGACATCCATCATCAAATCAAAATTCTCGAGAAGTTTAAGCTGCGTGCTCGAATAATTAACATCGTTGGCGAAGTTGATATTGATCGAATCCTTCGATTGAATCTTCGGCTTTCGCGGTTCGATCAGCATTTCGGTTTGCGCTAAAAAAACCGAAGGTTGCCGGTACATATAAAATGCGGCAACGGCGGTCGTTAAAATCGTCAGCGCCAGAATCAGCGGCAGACGTTTGTAAACGATATTGAAATACTGTCGGACCGAACGCTTTTCATCGAATGTATCGTCATCGTAAAAAGGAGCGTAGCTTGTCGGGTAATCCTGATTGTCTCTTTGTAAATCGCCTGTGCCGGCGCCGGGCAAGTGCGCCAGTCTTTGATCTTTTTCCATACTGCTTTAATAAAACTTTTCTACAAAAAACTTGAAAAACCTGATGGGGAATATAATAAGCAAACTTGCTTTATATCATATTCATCTTAGTTTTTCACTTAATTCTATGAAAAATATACATTTTTTTCCGGGTTAGAGCAAAAGAATTCGCTCCTGTTGAATCCCTGCGCTTTTGTTACAAAACGAACGCAGATGTTATATTTTTCTTTTATACGAATTTGTACGAACTTTAAGATTATTTATTTAATACGCATTTATGACAGGAACATCAGAAAAAGAACAACTTATCGTCAATCACGATTTTGATCTCGGAATTGTCGGATTTCGTTATTCCGACCTTTTCGATGCCGTAAAATTAAAAGAGTTGGCTGATAAGTTTTACGCAGAGCTTTCCGAAAAAGAGCCGATGCTCGGCAGCACTCTGACGAAATACATAGCCGCGCACGGCAACGGCTACGAACCGCGCGTCGAGTCGAATATTTTGACCGACGCCGCGCCGTACCTTTCCGCATTTATCGCTAAAATGTTCGGCATCAGCCGCGAGCGTGAAGATCTTCAACGAGTAATCACCGAACAAGACCCGATTTGGAAATACAAATTTTTCGTTCAGCGTCGGGCTATAAAGAATTATTCGGCAGAAAAACTCGTTAATTACAATGAAAGAGAACTGAACGAAGCCCTAAGAGAATTGAAATTCGCGGCTTTTGACGAAACTCTGATTTACGACGAAGAGCTTGCAGTCGCTTATATCACGCAAAAGCTCGTCGAAGCAGAAGAAGTTTTAATAAAAGGTCAGGAAATTACCGCCGAAATACAGGAAACGCTTAACAAGATAAATTCGGCTTACGACGCGCTGAAAGATAAAACTTTCGGAAATGTCTTCGCGCGCTTTGTCAGCGAAATCGAAGATTCCGGCGCGCTTTTGCAGGTCAAAGGCGTTTTGCAGCTTCTGGAAATCTGGTCGGCGATTCAGTTCTTCGGCAGAAAGAAAAAATGGCAGAGCTTTCGAGTTCCGCACGCGCTCGATTATCAAAATCTCGTTCATCTGATTCATCCAGAACCGAAGCTGCATAACATTATGCGCGGCAGCGAAGAAGAAATGCGGCGGCGCGACGGATTCAAACTAACCGACGAACGGGGAACACTGCGCGATTCGCTTTACGAAGTTCATTACTGTCTGATTTGCCACGAACGCGAAAAAGATTCGTGCTCGAAAGGCTTGCGCGAAAAAGACGGGACGGTGAAACGAAATCCTTTGGGAATTAAAGCCGAAGGCTGCCCGCTCGACGAAAAAATTTCAGAAATGCACCTTTTGAAACGTCAGGGCGATTCAATCGGCTCGCTCGCGCTCGTCACGATTGACAATCCGATGTGCGCCGGAACCGGACACCGCATCTGCAACGATTGTATGAAGGGCTGCATTTTCCAGAAGCAGGAACCCGTAAATATTCCTTTGGCGGAAACCGCGACTTTGACCGACGTTCTGGCGCTGCCTTACGGTTTTGAAATTTATTCGCTTTTGACGCGCTGGAATCCGCTGAACGCGCAAAGACCTTATCCTATGCCTTATAACGGCAAAAACGTTCTGGTCGTCGGTCTCGGTCCGGCAGGTTATACATTAGCGCATTATCTTTTGAACGAAGGTTTCGGCATCGTCGGCGTTGACGGCTTGAAAATCGAACCGCTCGCCGACGAATGGACGGGCAAAAACGGTAAAATTTGCCCGCGTCCCGTCGTTGACATCAAAGAAATCACTACGGAATTAGATGAACGCGTTTTATCCGGTTTCGGCGGCGTTTCCGAATACGGAATCACGGTTCGCTGGGACAAAAACTTTCTGACGATGATGCAGCTTATGCTGGCGCGCAGAAAGCGTTTTCGCGCTTACGGCGGCGTTCGTTTCGGCGGCACTTTGACGATTGAAGACGCGTGGGAATACGGCTTCGATCACATCGCGATTGCAACCGGCGCGGGACGACCGACGATTGTGCCGATGAAAAACAACCTGATTCGCGGCATTCGTCAGGCTTCGGATTTCTTAATGTCGCTGCAACTGACCGGCGCATTTAAAAATGAAACATTGGCGAATTTGCAGGTTCGGCTTCCGGCGGTCGTAATTGGCGGCGGATTGACCGGCGTTGATACGGCGACCGAAATTTTCGCTTATTATCCGGTGCAGGTCGAGAAAATGCTCGGAAAATTTGAAGCGATTGCCGAGGACATCGGAGAGGCGGCGGCTTGGGCGGCTTTCGATGAAGAAGAGAAAAAGGTTTTCGCCGAATTTCTCGTTCACGGGAAAGCGATTCGCGAAGAAAGACGCCGCGCCGCGGAAGCGGGCGAAAAGCCGAATTTCATTCCGCTCGTGCAAAGTTGGGGCGGCGTGTCGCTCGTTTATCGCAAACGATTGCAGGATTCGCCCGCGTACCGTCTGAACCACGAAGAAGTGCAGAAAGCTCTGGAAGAAGGCATAAATTTCATCGAGTTGATGTCGCCGACCGAAGCCGTGCCCGACGAGCACAATGCCGTGAAAGCGATTGTTTTTGAAAAACAGAATTACAACGCCGAAACCGGCAAATTCTCGAACGCGGGCGAGTACGTGACGATTCCGGCGCGAACCGTCTGCGTCGCGGCAGGAACAAGCCCGAACGTGATTTACGAAAAAGAAAAGCCGGGAACTTTCAAGCTCGACGAATGGCGGCAGTTTTTCCAGCCGTTCAAATTGCAGAAAAACGGTGACGGAAATTTCCACGTTGTCGAAGCAGAAAAAGGCGAAGAAGCATTTTTCACATCTTACGAATACGACGGAAAATTCATTTCCTATTACGGCGATAATCATCCGAAATACGCCGGAAATGTCGTCAAAGCGATGGCTTCGGCGAAACACGGTTATAAAAAAGTAGTCGAACTTTTTGCCGAGGAACTCGCCACGCGAGGCGCATTGCCGCAAGCCGAACGCGACGGGATTTTCGACCGGCTTGAAGCGACTCTCGACGAACAATTACGAGCTTATGTCGTGAAAGTCGAACGATTAACGCCGACGATTGTAGATGTCGTCGTTAAAGCTCCGCTGCAGGCGAGAAAATTCGAACCCGGACAGTTTTACCGTTTGCAAAATTTTGAAACCTCGGCTCCGCTTGTTGAAGGAAAGCGTTTGATGATGGAAGGTCTCGCACTGACCGGCGCGTGGGTTGACGAAGAAAAAGGTTTGCTCTCGATGATTGTTCTGGAGATGGGAACGTCTTCACGAATGGTTTCGCTGCTCAAAGAAGGCGAAGAAGTCGTCGTCATGGGTCCGACCGGAACTCCGACGGAAATTCCAGAAAACGAAACCGTCCTGCTCGCCGGCGGCGGTCTCGGAAACGCCGTTTTGTTCTCGATTGCAAAGGCTCTGCGCGAAAACAACAACGAAGTGATTTATTTCGCAGGATATAAAAACGGCGCGGATTTGTTCAAACGCGAAGAAATCGAGAATGCAACGGACAAAGTCGTCTGGGCGACCGACGCAGGCGTCGAAATCGAGCCGTACCGACCGCAGGACGCGCATTTTCGCGGCAACATCGTCCAGGCGATGATCGCTTACGCGCAAGGAAAACTCGGTGCTCAAACAGTTGATTTAAAAGACGTTGACCGCATCATCGCCATCGGTTCCGACCGGATGATGAATGGCGTAAAGGAAGCTCGCTACAACGCTTTACAGCCGTATCTGAAAAAACAGCACACGGCAATCGGTTCGATCAACAGTCCGATGCAGTGTATGATGAAAGAGGTCTGTGCTCAATGCTTGCAGCGCCACGTCAATCCGCACACGGGCGAAGAATTCTTCGTTTTCTCGTGCTTTAATCAAGACCAGCATCTTGATTTCGTTGACTTTAAAAATTTGAACGACAGGCTGCGGGCGAATTCGATTCAGGAAAAATTATCGAATATGTGGCTCGATAAAATTTTCAAAAGTGAAAGTTTAAAGAGCTTTTAAGGAAAAACTTAGCCACGAATCACGCGTGTTGCACAAATAAAAAATCATATTTATTCGTGTTCATTCGTGTAATTCGTGGCTAAAAAATTTCAAAACCTGCTTCTACATTTCCAACAACATCTCCGCGCCGATTTTTTATAGGCATCGGTGAGAACTCGCGCAAAGTTTCCGTATCGAAAATTCCCAGTTGACGCAAAACTTCAATTGAAACGACTGCGCGGGCGCGCTTGTCGTCGCCGTCTTCGATTTTCAGCGCGATTCCCAAACCTTTTTTCCACTGTGGCGAAGGCAGAACGCCGCACAGCCAAACGCCTTCCGCGCCGATTTTCGAGATGAATTTTCCGCGCCCGATCTGCATCATAAGCGTGTCGAGACGTTCGGTTCCGCCGATTAATTCCGGGTATGACATCATCGCGGAAACAACGCGGCGGCACGCTTCGCGCTGATCGGTATTGAAATCTTTCGGCGGATGAATCAATTTTGCGAAACTTTTCGCCATCGCCGCGAGCGTCAAAGCGAAATTCGGCGCTGCGCAGCCGTCAACGCCCACGGGAATTTCTTCTTTCGGCGTTTCCGTAAAATGCGAAATCGTTTCTAAAATGCGTTGCTGAACCGGATTTTCTATCTGTTCGTAACTTTCCTTATCAGCGCCGATATGTTTGGCAAAAGCCAGCATCAGCGCGTGTTTGCCCGAACAATTGTTATGCAGCTGAGTCGGTTTTTCGCCCTTGCGGATCAATTCTTCGGCGCATTTCTCATTAAACGGAGCGTGCGCACCGCATCTTAAATCAGATTCCGAAAAGCCCGCTTTTTCAAGCATTTTTGCGGCGAGATCAATATGAATTCGTTCGCCTGAGTGCGAACCGCAGGCGAGCGCGATTTCGTTTTCAAGAAACCCGAATCTTTCCGCGCCGCCGCTCAACAAAAAAGGCAAAACCTGAAACGGCTTTGCCGACGAGCGAATAAATGTAACAGTCTCGGGATTTCCGAGCGATGTGATGACGTTTCCTTCTCCGTCTAAAATAATTAAATGCCCGCGATGAACGGATTCGACTGTTTCTCTGCGAAAAACTCGAGCTAGAATTTCAGGTTGCATAATAAAGATGTCAGATGTCAGATGTCAGATGTTAGTCTCAGCTTTCAACTGACATCTAACTTCTGACATCCAGCATCTCTCTTGCGTGTTGACGTGCCGTATCAGTAATTTTTTCGCCCGCCAGCATCCGGGCGATTTCTTCGATTTGCTCGGCTTCGCTCAGCTGCCGCACGCGAACCTCGGTTCGATTTTTCGCCATTTCCTTTTCAACCAAAAAGTGCTGGTCAGCCAGGGAAGCGACTTGCGGTTGATGCGTCACGCATAAAACCTGCTGCGTTTTTGCGAGTTCTTTCAGCTTTAAACCGACCGATTCGGCAACGCGCCCGCCGATTCCCGTATCAATTTCGTCGAAAACGACTGCTTTTTCCGCGTCGTTCGATTTCGCCGTCGTTTTCAAAACCAGCATCAAACGAGACGCTTCGCCGCCCGAAGCAACTCGCGCGAGCGGTTTCGGAGATTCGCCGACGTTTGCCGAAAAGTAAAATTCGATTGCATCAAAACCTTTCGCCGTAAACGATTTATCGGCATTTTCGCTTTGCAGTTCGGCGACGTCCGGCGCGGAAATTCTTACTTCGAAACGAGCCTTTTCCAGAGCGACGGCTTTTAGGCTCGCTTCAACTTCTTTTTCGAATTTTCGCGCCGCTTTTTCGCGTTTAGCGTGCAAGTCCGTAGCGATTTTCAAATATTCACCGCGCGCTTTTTTGAGTTCTCGCCGCAATTCTTCTTCGCGCAAATCGGCTGTTTCTATGTTTCGCAAGCGTTCTTCCGATTCATTTAAATGCGCCAGAATAGATTCAATCGAACCGCCGTATTTGCGTTTGAGACGTGAAATTTCCGCCAGACGGTTTTCGATTTCTTCCAATCTTTCCGGCGAATATTCGAGCGAACCACGAAAATCTCTGACGGCAAAAGCCAAATCTTCCAAGACAGCCTGCGCCGTCTGCAAACTTTCGTCGTAGTCACGAAAACTCAATTCGTATTCGGAGAGCTCCGTCACACGTTTGATAACTTTTTCAAGCGTTGTGACAATGGCTTCCTCGTTTTCGTAAAGCAGAAGATAACTTTCATCGCTCAAAGTCGAAAGTTTTTCGACGTTATTCAAACGTTTTTTTTCTTCTTCAAGCTGTTCGTCTTCACCCGTTTGCAGCTTTGCTTTGCCGATTTCGTCAACCTGAAACTGCAAAATATCGAGTAATTGTAATTTCTGCGCTTCGTCGGCTCGAAGATTTTCGATTTCAGAGCGAATCTGCGCCATCCGTCGATATTTTTCGACGAGAGCGGCGCGTTCCGCTTTTAAATTCGCGTATTCATCCAAAATTTCGAGATGATTTGCCGGGTTGAAAAGAGTCGTTTGCTCGCCTTGACCGTGAATGTCAACCAGAAACGAGCCGATTTTTTTCAAAAAACTTTGCGTAATCAGTTGATTATTAACAAAAATCCGATTGCGCCCGTTCGCCGCAAGCTCGCGCCTGACAATCAAATCAGTTTCGTCCGCGTCTTCGAGCTCGATTCCGCTTTCGTCGAAAATTTCTTGCAAATGGCTGTTCGACTTTATCGTAAAAAGCCCTTCAATCTGCGCCTGATTCGTTCCTTCCTTGATCAAATCCGACGAAACGCGCTCGCCGGTCAACGCGCCCAAACTGTCAACAATAATTGATTTCCCCGAACCGGTTTCGCCAGTGAGCAAATTCAACCCGTGAGAAAATTCCAGTTCGAGTTCGTCGATCAAAGCGATGTTCTTGATTTTGAGAAGCGAAAGCATAAAATTATTTCACAATTGAAAATTTAGACAATTCCTTTCTCTCAATCCAATACGAAACAGCAAAATTCACTGAAAATCTAAAACTAGCGGAGGGTATCAAAGCAACTGCAAAAAAACTGAAGAAAAGTGAGAAATCAATATAAAATGTTTTTGCAAAAAAACAAGCAAAACCAAAAGTTCCACAAATTATGGTTAATAACCACACCAGCTTAAAAGGCAATTTTGACAAAATCCAAAATTCTAATGGCTTCAAAATTAAGCAAGAAGTAATAAAAGACAAAAGTGAGTATGCTAAAAGCTCCCGAAAAACTCCGGCAAATTTTTCGGGATTAATAGAAGCAGAGAAAGCAGCTATCAGAAAGCTCAAACTCATTGCCGCTATCAAAACAGTGAGAAAATCTACTGCCGAAGCGTACTCGAAAAATTGCTTTATCTTCTTCATAAATCTATTTTAGCTTTTTCAATAGATTATCATTTTTAATCCATTTCCCGTTTGAAAAAACTGCGTCGGGTTCATAATTTTTCTCTAAATCTTTCGCTTTCCAATCAATTTTGCGCGATTTTTTATAAAACATAAATTCGCCGCCGGAACCGATTTTCAGCAAGCCGTTTTTCGGCACAAGGTAAAAGTCGCTCGCGTCGAATTCTTCTAAACCGGAGTAAACAGATAAATCGCCAATTTCCTGAACGAAAGTCGGCGTGGCAATTTCGGCGCGGCGGCGCTCTTTGCTCACGGCAACGTCGCCGACAAAAGATTTGTCGTTTTCGGCGAAATTGACGATATTAGCCCGGCGGAAAATGAAATTAAAAAGATTTCCGTTACTATTAAACGGAGTTTTTTCATAAATTTTCGGGTCAGCCCTTTTCTCGCTTCCGTCAACAATTGATTGCAATGCGGTCAAATAAGCGATGAAATTCATTTTGACCAGAAACATTTCATCTCGTCCGTGCATAGCGCCGGTTTCGATTAAAATTACGGGCGTTCCCCATTCCGAGATGCGGTCGCCGAAAGCGCGCGGATTATATTCGTCATCGTAACGACCGATGTGTTCGGGAATAAATTTGTTCAGGGCAGTGATCATCAGCGACGAGATACGTTTGTTTCGTTCGTGTCCGGGGTAACTTTCGCCTTTCGGATTTCCCGAAACGGCTAAAAGAGAAATCGCCGCTTGTTTCGGAGTTCTGCCTACGGTTGTCAGCGGATTTTGATTATGGAGATTGAAACCGATTTCAGGTTTCCATTCATCGCGCAATTTTTTCAAAAGTCTGCCTTCGGGCGTTTGCAGATTGCGAGCGTCGCGGTTTAAGTCAATGCCCTGCAAATTCCGCCGCTGGAAAAGCTCCGCGCCGTCGGGGTTGAGCATCGGAACGGCTCGCAAAGTGATTGAATTTTCCAGATTTTTCACCCAACTGATTTTGTCCCGGTTATTTTGCAAAAACGTGAACATATCAATGAGCGCGGAAGTCGCGGTCGGCTCGTCGCCGTGCATCTGCGACCACATAAAAATTTTTGTTTTTCCCTTTCCCCATTCGATTTGATAAATCTCACGATTTGCGAAGCTTCGCCCGACTTCTTCGACTTTTATCCCGATTTTTTTTAAATTTTCGAGGTAATTGCGTAAATCTTTATGACGAACGTTAGACGGCAAAATGTTGGAAACGTGCTGTTTGTCCCAAGCGGCGGCAAATTCTTCGGCGGTTTGGGCGTTTGTTATCATCGAAAAAATAGAAAAATAAACAGAAAGAAAAACGACAATTAAAATAGCGTATTTCATATCCATAAAGATAAAGAATTTTCAAAAGCGTTTAAAATCAAAAGGCTGATTTTCACTTTTATTCTCAACTTTTAATTAAAACGCGCAAAACTTCCGCAACGCTCCACGCCTGAGCGAAACAACCGCGCGCGCGGTGCGGCGCTTCGGCATCGAAAATTTCCGAGATTTGATTAATACCCGCTTCGGTTAGATGTAATTTAAATCCGGCGAGAATTTCTTCGACGCGCTTTTCATTCTCTGGATAAACTTTGCGATACGCGTCAATGAAACCGCCGATCAGCCAAGCCCAAACAGTACCTTGATGATAAGCCGAATCGCGCTGGTAAGGTGTTCCGGTATAAATCGGGCGATAGCTAATGTCTTTCGGCGAGAGCGACCGCAACCCGAAAGGCGTTAAAAGTTCCGATTCGACCTTTTCGACTACCTTTCGCGCTTTTTCCGCATCTTCTAAAATCGCGTGCGGCAAGCTGACCGCGAAAATCTGATTCGGTCTTACGGAAGAGTCGCGCATTCCGTTAATCACGACATCATACAAACAATCATCGTCTTCGTTCCAAAAAGCGGCGTTGAAGCTTTGTTTGGCTAATTCAGCCATTGAAGCGTATATTGCGGCGTTTTCCGTATCATCGAATTTTGCCGCGAAATTCGTCAATATTTTAAGCGCGTTGTACCAGAGAGCTTGAATTTCGACGGGTTTTCCGGTGCGCGGCGTGAAAACTTCATCGCCGTATTTCGCGTCCATCCAGGTCAATTGCGTTCCGATTTCGCCGGCAAAGAGCAATCCGTCGGTGTCAACGTGTATATTGTAGCGCGTTCCGCGCAGGTGCCATTCGATGACATTGACGAATTTTTCGTAAAGGTTTTCGCGGACGAAATCGTAATCCTCAGTTTTTTCGACATAAGCGCGCACCGCTTCAAAATACCAGAGCGCCGCGTCAACCGTGTTGTATTCGGCTTCGTCTCCGGCGTCGGGAAAACGGTTCGGAATCATTCCTTCGGAAATATGCCGGGAAAATTCGAGCAGTATTCGTTTGGCTATTTCGGCGCGATTCGTACAAAGCGTCAATCCGTTTAACGCTATCATCGTGTCGCGTCCCCAATCGGAAAACCATGGATAACCGGCAATTACCGTTTTCCCGTCGCCGCGCTCGACGATAAATTGATCGGCGGCTATTACAAGCTGTTTTGCAAAATCATCTTTCACGCCGGAAACCTCAATCAATTTTTCGCGCCGTTCGATTTCAGACTTCTCGAAATTTTCCGCATCATCCGGATCTTGTTTTTCCGTTGAAACGATAACGGTTGCGGCTTTCGACAAATCGAACTTGAGCGCAAAAGGCTGAAACAAATCTTCGCGGTAATCGAACCCTCGTTCTTTTTCAATCGCGTACTCAAAGTTTCGATACCAGAACCCGGTCTTTTCCATCAATTCGCTATTGTGTGCGAAAAACAGAGAAGGAAACTCAGAATAAGGATGTATTTCAATCAGGTCCGCGGACGATTCATATGAAGGATTAAAATCTCCGGCTTCGTGCTGCAAATGATGATAATCAACGAAAGAAAGCAAAGGCTTTAATTGTAACTTAATTTCGGGTTCTGAATCTTTGGTCTTTGGTCCTTGGTCTTCGCCTGATTCGTAATTCGTAATTCGTAATTCGTAATTCGATTTATATTGAACGATTGTCGTATTTTGCCCGTGAATCATAAAAATCTTTTTTTCGATTTCGATTCCGGTGACTTCAAACGTCCAGATCGGGAACGGGTCAAGGCGAAAGTTTTTCAGGTATTTATAACCTTCGGGATAAACCGCGTTCGGGTATTGATTTGCTGATAGCTCAAAAGTTTCGCCGTCAACGGTTACAATTTCCTCAAACTTTGAAAGCATCGTTACGCGTCCGAGCGGCGGTCGCGTCGCGGCGGTTAAAAGTCCGTGATAACGACGCGTGTTCGCGCCCGAAATTGTCGAAGCGGCAAAGCCGCCGATGCCGTTTGTTTCCAGCCATTCGCGTCCGCTCGCCGCTTCGTAATTTGTGCAGATTTCCCTACCGAAATTTATCATCTGCTTTCTAAATTACATTTAATGCGCAAAAGATTCCAAGTAATAAAGCAATAAAGTAGATAAAGAAGAAATGCACATCAAGCAACTGTTCCGCCGCAGCTTGAACCCGCGCCAGCCGTGCAGCCGAAGCAATGATTTGCCGTAACTATGCGGCGCTTGCTTAGTTTTTCAGGTTTGAAATCGAAAATAGTTTGTGAGTTTTCGGTTGAAACGGGCAATTCGAGCATCTGGTTGAAATCGCAGTCATACAAAAAGCCGCGCCAGTCCACGCTGATCAAGTTGCGGCACATCAAACCGTTTATCGTAGATGGATTGAAAGCATTGACGAGTTTCGTCATATAACTTTCCTCGTTTCGAGAACGCCGCAGCCAATCCAGATAACGCGCAATCGGCATATTCGTGATTGTGAAAAGATTATTAAATGAAATGTCATAGCGAGTTTTGAGCTCGCGCCGGAAATCAGCTTCGATTGCCGTTTGCGCGGGCGGAAGAAACGCTCCGACCGGATTGTAAACCAAATTCAAAACGAGTTTTTCATTAATGCCGTAGCCGACCGCGTTCAACCTGCGCAAAGCCTCAACGGATTTATCGAAAACTCCGGTTCCGCGCTGCGCATCGGTTTGCTGCTGCAAAAAATACGGCAAACTGGAAATAACTTCAATTGAATTTTCGGCGAAAAATTCAGGCAGATCAGTTTGTCCTTCTTCAAACATCACCGTTAAATTGTGTCGCACCATAATTTTCGCCCCGGCTTTTCCGGATTCGACGACAAAATAGCGAAAATCCGGGACGAGCTCCGGTGCGCCGCCCGTAATATCAAGCGTCTGTATTTTATACCGGCGCAAAACGTTTAAACACGCTTCGATTGTTTCGCGTGTCATAACTTCCGTCCGGCGCGGGCTGGCGTCAACATGACAATGCTTACACGCCTGATTGCAGAGTTTGCCGACGTTTACCTGCAAAGTTTCAATCGTTTCGGAAAACAATTCCAAACCGTTCAAATTTAACTTTTCATCAAAATTAATCGGCGAGTTCGGCAGTGCGGGTTTACCGTTGCGCGTGATTTGAACAGTTGCTGTTTGCATAAAAAGATGAAGCTATGAATTAAACGTATAACGCGAATGAAAGCAAAGTAATTTTAATTTGATAAAAGCTAATCCGAACTCATTTTGCTTTAGCCTTCAATTTTATTCGCCTTCTCCGTGCAATTCGCCATTACTTTACATCGAAACTTTATCGTGAGCGTTGTGCGATTGGATGCCGTGTATAAGACTTGCGCCGCCGCGAATAGCCGAAGCCAAATGCATAGCTTCGGTCATCTGCTCCATATTCGAACCGTTTTCCAGACACGAATTCGTATAAGCGTCTATGCAGTACGGGCATTGCACGACGACCGAAACTGCCAGACCGATCAAAGCCTTTTCGCGTTTTGAAAGCGCTCCATCTTCCTGACAGGCTTGGTACCAAGCCATAAATTTTTCAAAAAGTTCTGATTTGTGTTTGCCGATTTCGCCAAATCTGCTCAAATCTTCTTCATTGTAATAGTGCATAAGTTTTTTAACTGTGTTTTTACCGATCCATTAAATAGAAATATTTTATCATTCTATTCGGTCGCTTCTAAACAAGTAATTGAGGTATAAATACACGCGGCTTGTTCGTTCTTTGTTTTTTATTGCTAAATATAAAGAATAAGGTTATATTACTTATTGTTTTCGGAGCTTCTCCGAATCTTTCTTTCTTCTCACGCAATTAATAAATCAACAAAGTTTTCGTCAGAATTAAAAAATTCCACCTATAATTGTCATTAAATTTGATAAACATTGTTTTTTATGGAATAACAGGTTTATTAAATCTTTGCAGTAGTTGAGAAAATTCTCACAGAGGTTTGTAAAAATGACACGCAAAAAAAATTACGAAAAATTCAGAAAGCAAAAAGGATTCGGTTTGCCTGAATTATTAATAATTATATTTGTCATTTCTATTATCGGCGTTCTGGCTCTGCCTCGAATTATATCTTCGCGCCGCTTGTCGCAATTCGCAGAAATGCAAAAACAAATTGTCGTATCCTTGAATGAAGCCCGGCAAGAAGCCGTTACCCAAGGAACGCCGTTAACATTCCGTTACGACAACTTGAATAAAATAATTGTTATTTATAACGGAAGTTACGGAGCACTAGGCGACGCCAGAAATCGCGTGATTGATTTTTCCAGCTTCGGTTTGGAAAAAACTGAAATCGTTTATGGTCGGGCATACGGAACTTCTGAAACTCCTTTGACCGACACTTCAAATTTGACGAATTTAACGGAAAATTCAATTGAAATAAATTTTAACAAAGATGGGTCGGTGCTCGACGAATCGAACGCTCCGCGAAATAATGCACTGTTTTTTTATCATAAAAAATATCCGAAAGACACTGCTTTTGCCGTTTCGGTTTTAGGCGATAAGGGACAAGTAAAGGCTTGGACATACAGCAAAAATATCAAAGATTACGTTAAAAAAAACAATGAGCTGTAAACAGATTTTTAACGAACGACAAATGTTGCCGGATTAGATTGGCAAAAAGATATTTTTCAGCAACGCGTCGTTTGACGAAGAACGCCTTAAACAGACTTTTCAGATATGCGCTGGATTCAGATGAACGAGAAAATTAAAAGCCAGAACGGTTTCAGTCTGATTGAATTAATAATTGTCGTGTTAATTGCGGCTATCTTGGGAACGCTCGCGCTTCCTTCCATTCAGCGCACATTACAGCTATACAGACTCGAAGCCGGCACGAGTTATATAGTTAACCGTCTTACTGAAACTCGCTTGACGGCAATAAAGCGAAATAGAGATACTTGGCTGGAAATAAATTCTACGAACCGAACTTTGACTTTGAAAAGCACGAATGATGCCGGTCAGCAAATCAGTTTGGGTCTTCCGACGAGCCTGCCCGAAGGAGTTCAATTCAACGGAGCGCCGAGTTCGATTATTTTTACTTCGCTCGGAAGAAACCGCGCCAATGCAAACTCTCAAATCAAACTCAAATTAACAGCGGCAAATCGCAACAAAACAATCAACGTCAGCACCACCGGAAACATTACAACAGCAAACAATTAAATCGAAACAGATAGAAATTATGTCGAGACGAGTTTTACAAAACAAAGGCGAGCGGGGTTTTACGCTGATCGAATGTATCATCGCAATGCTCGTAACCGTAATTGGTTTGCTTGCCGCGCTTACGATGATCGCGTTTGCCGTCAAAAGTTATACTGTTTCGTCTGATCTGGCGATAGCGAATTCTTTAGCGAAAGCCAAAGTCGAAGAACTGCGAAACGCTTCGCAAGCGCCGGGAGGAAATCTGGCAAACAATACAACGGGTTATTTCGATCAACCGACAAGCAAATTTATCAGGCGCTGGCAGATAACTGATGATTCGATGGGCACGCAAACTCTTTCAGTCAATATTGTTCCCGCTTATCCCGGAATTCTTTTGCCGGAAGTAAATGTCAGAACAAGAAAGTGATAATCAATAAAATCAATAATTTATGGCATTGGTAAGACAAAAAGACGGCGAGAGAGGGTTCACTTTAGTGGAACTGATTATCACGATGGTGATTATGCTGATTGTTCTGGGAATTTTGAGCGGAATCATAGCCGGGGTTCAGAGCGAATACAAAGCACAGCGAACGCGAATGGAAGCCATCAGCAACGCGCAAACCGCGCAGGATAATATCAGCCGCATTTTGCGAATGGCGGGAACCAAAGGAATTCAATGCGACAGCACTTTTCAGGTCGAAGCGATAACTCCCGCTTCTCAAAACGCAGACGGCAGCTACAGCTCACTGACAATACAGGCGGATTGGAATCCGGCGGATTGCCAGTTAACCGGGACTGATGAAAATGTGACGATTTCGGTGCAAAACGGAATTCTTTATCTGGACGCAGCCCGACTGAATCCTTTTGTAGAAAGAATAAACGCGGTGCGGTTTAGATTTTACGATAAAGCTAATCAGTTAATATCGAATGCTGTTACAAACAAACAACAAATCAGCTATATACAAATCGAAGTTGACGCGCAGACTTCCGAAACTCAGGTCACTACAGTCAAAACAAGCTCTCGAATTCGCGGAAGATAAACGGGAAATTCAATGAATTCAAAACAACTGAAGACAAATAAAAAAGAGAACGGAGCCGCTTTGGTAACGGCGATTTTCGCTATTCTGCTAGCTACTTTAATCGGAACCGCGCTGCATTATATTGCGACAATTTCTCTGACCGTATCCATCAATGAACGCGACAATACGGAGGCGTTTTATATCGCGGAAGCAGGCATAGAACACGCTTCCGCGCTGATCGGCAAGGTCGAAAAATCTAAATACAGTTTGATATTGAAAGCGGGAGCAAATCCCGCGCCTAATACAGGCGATGAATTAAGCGTTCCTCCGGTATCGGGATTATGGTCAACTTCGGAAAACATCCCGGCGGGTAACAATACGAGCGGCGGAGTGACAAATTTCGGTTCAAGCGGCGCGGGCAGATATTGGGTTTCCGTTAAAAACGACACTGCGACCGGAGAAACCTCTACGACCGACTTAAATGGGATTTTGATTGTTACATCAACCGGAATAGGGCGAAATGGGGCGACAGCGACAATCGAAACCGCCGTAAAAGGTCTGAATCCTTTGCCAGCCGTTTTGATAAACGGCAAAGCAAACATTAGCGGAAGCGTTAGGGTGGCGGGCAGCAACGGCATTTTACACGCGAATGACACATTGCAGATTAACGGAAATCCATGCGCCGACCAGTATTTCAGCACCTCAACCAATATCGTCAATCCTAATAAAACAAAAGGCGCCGGCTGCAACGGCGCAGGAGTTATCAGGACGAATCAACCGATTATCGAAACGCCTATTTACAACATTCGCAGCGACTTTTACGGAAAAACCGATTATATTCTCGATAAAACGGGCAAAGTTTTGACCGGTACCGGAACGTTGGTTACTGATACTACAAAAAACGGCAATAAATGGGTTAGCGGAAGTGCCTCTTGGACATGGTATCCGGAAAAACAGGCTTGGGTTCAGAGCGGAAATTCAATTCTCAACGCGTCCTTCTATTCCGAAGTAAATATAGCGATTACGGGTAATTTCGGCACTTCATCAAATCCGGCGCGGGTTACGTTCATCGCCGAAGGATGCATATACAACGAAGGCAAACAATATCTCGCGCCGAAGTATCAAAACTTTTCTTTAGTAGCCGGAACGGATTTGAAGATCAGCGGAAAGCTGACGGAAGTTTCGGTTGATGATTTGGAAGCCGACGGTATAACTTACGCTAATGATCAGATTGATTTTTCCGGCACGCCTACTTTCAGAGGAAACGTAATTGCCGCTAACCAATCCGATGGTCTTTCTCCGGGCGGATTCAATCTCGTTCCGCTGGATGCTGGTTATATGAAAATCAGCGGCAATCCGACGATAATCGTTGACGGCACGAGCGGCGGCGGAGTAACCAGCCTCAGTTGGCGAGAAGTTCGTCAGTAATTGCAGTAATTTACTTTGTTCTAGTTCATATCTTTGGGAATGTCGGAAGCGGGATGTCGGATGTTAAAGTAAAAAGATTTTACTAACATCTGACATCCCGCTTCCGACATCTTTCTGTTAATATTATGAACCGCGCCGTAATTGTTATGACAAAGGTTCCGATTGCCGGAACTGTGAAAACGCGTTTGCAGCCGCTTTTACCGGCGAAAGAATGCGCCGAACTCGCCGCTGCACTTCTCAAAGACACAGTGAAAAAAACACGCTTTGTTTGCAATAAAACGATTGTAGCGTTTTCGCCGCCCGGCAAACAAAGAGAATTAGAAAAGGCTCTGAAAGCCGAATATATTTATATCGAGCAAAAGGGAATTAATTTAGGCGAAAGAATGTTTGATGCCTTTCGATTCGCTTTCGAGAGCAGTTTCGATTCAGTTGTAATGATCGGAACTGATAGCCCGACGTTTCCGGCAGATTTCATTGAATTGGCTTTTGAAAATTTGAGAAGCGCCGAAGCTGTTTTAGGTAAAACTGCCGACGGCGGATTTTATTTAATCGGTTTGCGTCGGCTGCGAAAGAAAATATTTGAAAATATCGAGTGGAGCACGGCGAAAACATTTGAACAAACAAAGCGAAATATAACCCAATTAAATTATAAATTACAGGAAATTCCTGCTTGGTATGACGTTGACGAACCCGGAGATTTACGGCGGCTTTATAAGGAATTTCTAACAGATGAACGGGCGAAGCATATAGCGCCTGCAACCTACGAATGGCTGATGAAACAAAAAGTATTCTCGAAACCGAGCGATTGATTTTGCGTTCCTGGAAGGTCGCAGACTCTAAGGCTTTATTTGAAATCTGCCAGAATGCGGAAGTGATGCTGCATATCGGAAATGGAAAACCTTACGAAACTGTCGCCGATGCGGTAAAATTTCTCGAATGGGCTGCGGATTATCAAAATGAAAACGGTTACTGCCGCTGGGCTGTAATCGAAAAATCAAGCGGAAAAATTGTCGGAAGCTCCGGATTTTCTCGACTTCGGAACGAAGAAATCGAACTCGGTTACCTTTTCGCCCGCGAAGTCTGGGGAAACGGTCTCGCAACGGAAGCCGCCCGAGCGTGCTTGAAATATGGCTTTGAAAAATTAAATTTCAATAGAATTGTCGCTTTGACCGACGTTGAACACACAACTTCTCAACAAGTTTTGAAAAAAATTGGTTTTATCGAACGGGGCATTGAAAAAAACGGTGATGAAGAAGATTTGGTATATGAAGCGGTAAACCCGTTTTTAGCTCAAAAATAATTTTTGACGACTTAAAGAATGCAAGAATTTATCTGTTTCTTTTGTTGAGCAATTCTTTATAAATGCTTTCCGTTTCGTCAATCATTTTTTCTATACTGAATTTATCGGTCGCAATTTTTCGGGCGTTTGTGCCTAAAATCATTTGCAGATTCTTGTTTTCCAAAAGCTCTCCGATGGCTTCGGCAAGTTTAGCCGGTTCGTAAACCGGAACGAGTTTTCCTGAAAGATTGTCTTCTAATAGCTCTTTCGCGCCGTCGGTTTCCGAAGCCACAATCGCTTTGCCGCTGATCATCGCTTCGAGAATCGCCAGACCGAAACTTTCCGAATGCGACGCCGAAACGAAAACGTCTAAAGCCGCCATTAACGAAGCGGTTTCCTCGACCCAATCGAGAAACAAAAAACGATTCTCCAGATTGAAAACTTTCACCAGACGCTTTAGCTCTCGGCGAAATTCTTTTTTGAACGAGTTATCTCTGCCGACGATGACAAAATACGAGTTTGGATATTTTTTAGCGGTTTCGTGCGCGGCGAGAACAAAATCACGCTGCCCTTTTAAGATTTTCAGCTCGCCGATTGTGCCGATTAAATCTGCGTCGAAGGGTATGTCGTGAAGAAGTCGAAATTCATGGCGCAGTTTTTCGTAATCGGTCTTCGCCCAATTTGCAACGGCTATTCCGTTTGAGATCATCACAACTTTCTCTTTTTGAAAAACCTTGCACAAATTTTCTTCGACCGCTCTTGAAACGGCTATCGCCTTCGATAAATTGCTGAGCGCGAGCCGCTGAAAAGGCTTCATCGGAAAAAGAACGTGCCGCGTCAAAACAAATTTCGCATTTCCCGCAATCCGGCAAGCCAGACTCGAAGGAATATAATCTCGCCCCAGGTGCGCGTGTACAATTTCTATTTTGTTTTCCTTAATGAATTCGGCGATTTTCTGCGCGCTCATAACGCCGAAAGAATTTCGCAGCGAAACGTGCAGAAAATTTTCATTTGGCAAAAAATCGAATCTATGCTGCCACTCGTTAGTCGGTCGCAGGGCGATGAAAATTTCGTGCCCCCGCTTCGTCAAACCGCGACACAAATCAACTAAATGCCGTTCGCCTCCTCCGAACGTTCTCGCCGATGACACTTGTAAAATGCGCACACGTAGATGTTAGACGCTAAACATAAATTGGTAAATGTAAAAAATAAAAAAGACGTGTTTCCACTTAAAGAAACACGCCGTAAAAGGTTTTTCCAATAAAAAGGAAAAACTAAAAGAAAAACTAAAACTGGAATCGCGCTGCAAATTGAATTTGTCTTTCGCGGAAAATTGAGTTACCGGCTTCTGTCGGAACTCCGAAAGTCGGAACGCCGCCTGACGTTACATAAGTTAAGGTGGTTCCTGAAATGTTGTAAGCAGTCGTACCGACATCGGTTACATTGACGCGATTGAAAATATTGAATCCTTCAGCCAAAATTTCAAGATTTGCTGTTTCAGTAAATCGGAAACGGCGTGAGATTCGCAGATCAACGTTGAATGCATACGGCAAGCGGTAAGCATTGCGCTCAACATTCGGAAGACGGTTTGCACCGCCCGCGCCGAAAATTCCGGTGCTGGTGCCGGAAGGAGCGTTACCGCTGACTCCCGCTGAATACGGACGACCGGATTGGATCGTTACAACCGGAGAAATCGTAAATCCTCCAAAGATGGCTCTACCGAAGTTTGAACCGCGTCCCAAACCAAATAATGTTCCCGGCGCATAAACTGCGCTGGCTACAAACCGATGCGGAATATCAAGATTTGAAATTCCGTATTCTTGATCTAAATCGAAAGGATTGAGCGGCACATTACCGGTTGTAAACGTTTGCGAAGTTTGCCCGTTGTCTCTGGCTTGAGAGAAAGTATAACTTGCCTGGAACTGTAAACCATCTGTTAAGCGACGATTTGCCTGCAAAACCAAACCGTAATATTCAGAGTTAATAGTATCTCGAATTTCAGTTATACGACCGAAATTTCCGTTCGGACGAGCACCGGTAAAACGAGGAATTGTGATTGTTTGCGCATCAAACGGTCCGCCGCTGAAAGTAAAAGTAGTTGATGCGGTTGGGAAAGCCAGATTCGTATCAACAAAGGTAGGCAGGTATCTGCCGATGCTTAATAATCCAGACACCGAAACGACAGTATTTTTGGCAATCAGCCGTTCAAGAATAATGTCCATTTGATGAATCATCGGATTCTGCATATTGTCTTTGAAAACGACAATATCAGGACGCGAACCAGCGACATTCGGCGGCGCGCTCAAAACATTCGGGTAGGTCGGAGAACCGGCTTGTGATGGCTGCAATGTAAACTGCGTTTGACCCGCAGCTACGCCTGTATTGGTAATTGCATTGGAAATGGTTGAATTAATAATTCTTCCGTAATAAATACCGTAGCCGCCGCGAATCGAGGTGCTGCCGTCGCCTGTCGCATCAATTGCAAAACCAAAACGAGGACCGAAATTATTTTTATCGTCCGGGAATTGCGATGTGCGCGGTTCTAAAGCATTCGGAATTTGTGGTTCGGGTAACTGCTGATATTCATAGCGCAATCCGAAATTCAATGTGAGCCTCGGTGTCAGGCGAAAATCATCCTGAAAGAACAGGTTGTAATCTCTTGTTGAAAATTTGAAAGCCGTAGGTCCAAACCCCTGAGCAAAACTTGTATAACGTTTGCCTGCCGGATTTGCATAATCAGATAAGAAATCAACTATGTTAGAGTAATTATATACACCGGCATTTTGGAAAAGATTATCCAACAAGTCAGAAACGTGGTTGAAATCGCCGCCGAATTTAAGAGTATGTCTGCCGCGAATAACGGTTGCAGTATCTGCATATTGCCACCGTTTTTCATCCGGATACGCGGCACGGTCGAGAAAGTTCGGTTTACCGAAAGTAAATCCTCCACCTCCGATACTTACAGAAGGTGAGAAACCGTTAGCTGTTGTCGGTTCGCCCGGAGCGGAAGGTTGCGCAAACTGCTGTTCAAGGTCGCGGGAGTATTGGAATCGCGCTTCATTCAGGATTGATGGAGATAGAGTAGAATTCAAACGCAAATTAAGCGTATCAATCGTAACTTTATCATCGCCGAAACTGGCAATTCCTCTGGACACAACTGCTTGAGACTGAACGCCCGCCGGGGAATCAGCACGAAGACGATTGTAAACAGCTGTAAAAGTATGTTTGTCATTAATCACCCAATCAATTTTGGGCAATAACAAAAGCTGGTCTGCTTTACGCGGAACTTCACCGTTCAAGCTTTGCAGAAAACTTAATCCTGTATTAATTTGTGCTTGTGTTACACCTCTGCTCGTTAAAGTTGTGATGTTTGCCGGAGTCAGAGTATAGAAAGTTAAAGAACTCGGAGCGGAAACGGCGGGGAAGTTCCGTTTTTGCTGGTCATAACTGAAAAAGAAAAACAATCTGTCTTTAACAATCGGTCCGCCTAAGGAACCGCCAAACTGATGTCTGACATCTTCCGGTTTTAGACCGACTCTTTGCGGTCCGTTCGGCGTTTGAATGGTTTGAAAGCTGAAAGCGTTGCGTGCGCCGAATCTGTTATCCCGAAGATAGTAAAAAGCCGAGCCGTGAAATTCATTCGTTCCGCTTTTCGTCACTGTGTTTACGACGCCGCCGGCGGCGCGACCAAATTCCGCAGAATAGTTCGACGTATTAACTTGAAATTCTCGCACCGCATCCTGGCTGATCGAATAACTGATGCGAGTTCTTCCGCGTTCTTCTGAAAAGAATGCTTGGTTGTTGTCGCCGCCATCAACTGTGCTGTTATTCAATAAGCCGGAAACGCCGCGAAAGCTGATTAATCCAAACGCGCCGTCAGGAGCGACTCCGGGTGTAAGCAATACGAAGTTTGACGCGCGGCGCCCGTTAATGGGCAACTCATTGATTGATGTTTGATTTATGTTATTAGAAAAGTCTTGTTGATTTGTATTGATAACGGGTGCTTCCGCTGTTACTTCGACAGTGGCGGTTTGCCCGGCGATGCCTAAGGGAACATCTACGGTCGTAACCTGACCAACCTCAACAACTACTCTTTCCTGATTGAAATTCGCAAATCCCGTAGCTGTAATGCCAACTGTATAAACTCCGGGCTGAAGATTGCTGAAACGATACCCTCCGTCTTGATCCGTAGTTGCAGTATCTACTTTATTAGTTCCAACGTTGGTAACCGTAACAGTTGCGTTTGGAACGACGGCTCCTTGCGGATCCGTCACTTTACCGCGTATTCCGCCTGTTACCGACGACTGAGCGGAAACTTGCCCGATGGCGACGATTAAACAGAAAAATACCGTTGCTAAAAATTTAATCGAAAATATTTTAGTCATTTTAATTAGACCTCTTTTATTAAAAAAATTGTTTGGAGCAAAATTGCTTTTTGGATATAAATGCACACAGATATTTTGAAATTTGGATTTTTATTTTGGTTTTCGGATTTTCGGATTAGAAAAATTCGTTTCGCAAAGTTTAAAAACACTCTCAAAAAACTCTGTCTCAAACTTTAACTATTTGATCTGCACACTTTTATCGTTTTCATATCGGTTAAAGATATGAAAGTTATTTCATTCACTTTAAATTAAGCGTGCAAATTCCATTTTTATTAAAGCAAATTAAGTTCCGTGATTTTCAGATTTGATTTTTGCATCTGAAACGAAACACCGTATTACTTTCAAGTTAAATTTGTGTTAAGCCTCGAAATTTTGTTTCGGATAAATTTCAAAATTTCTCGCGGTTACCGGAAAGTTTTTTAATTTTTCCGGCAAATGCAGTTGTTCAATGTGTTTTTCAGATAAACAATTTCCTCGCTGTGTTCCGCCTTAAAACTTTAAATTTTATCAAACGAAAATTGACGTTGAATCAGTATATTTCTTGCAACCCATAACCTGCGCCGGTAATCATAATGCAGATTTTTGGAATCGCAAAACTCTTAAAATCGAACTGATAATTTATGTTCTTTAAAATTCAGTCAGATAAATTTTTATGAAAAATTTAGTGTGAATCCGCTTGAGCGATTTGAGCGAATATTAAGGCAAGCAAACAAAAATTAACCGGGTTTTTACTAATTAAAGACAAGTTATTTTATTTTGTTTGATGAAAATTGCCGATTCGGTTTGAGCGATTTGAGCGATTTTTTAACGCTTGACAATATTGTGGGTTTAGTTTAGAGTATTCGGCAAATATTTGAGGCATGTAATCAGGTATTTGAAAAAATAATTATCAAGTCGAAAAAGGGGAAGAACAATTATGGCACAATTAAATTATTCTACATCATCGTATAAAACGCCGCTGCACCATCGTATTATGGCAACGATGCCGGTTCAAGCGAGTTGGGTGGACGAAAAAAGCGGAGATACGGTTTTGGTTGACGGGATGACGGAAAATCTCGGCGAATCGAGCACGTTGGTGAACTTGGATGTTTTACCGCCGGTCGGCAGTGAAGTTAAGCTGAGAATTTTTGATGAGGAAAAGACTATTATCGAAGTTTTGACGAACGTGATAAGAGTCGAACGCGACCCGAGCAAACCTTTAGCCGCGCTTTCAATTTTGGAAAATGTAAAAAATTGGAAACAAATCGCTTTGACCGCAGCGCAGGACTGGGTGACACGGCATTGGCAATTAAACTACGAAGAGGAATGGGTTAATTAAAAAATTTATTTTTCATTCGTTTTATTCCGAAGGCGGAGAGATTTTTTTATTTAAAGTCTCTCCGCTTTTACTTTTATAGAAAATATAGAAAAAGCCAACGAAAAAAAAATTCTCGGCATCTTTTTAGCAAATGAAAAAGTTTTTACCCGCAATTTTAGTTTTATTTATTTTTCAATCCGTTTTTGCGCAGGAAAAGCCTCTGACTCAGGCTGAGTATGTAAAAAGGCTTTACGCCTCGCAGAAAAGCGCGGTCGAAAAGCAGGAATTGATCGAAATTATCAGGCAGCGCGGCATCAGTTTTGAACTCACGGACGGTCTGCGCGGTCTGACTCGTTCAAAAAGCGGGAATGACGAAGAATTGAAACGCGCTTTGGAAGAAGCCGAACGACGACGCCAGAATCCGACTGCCGCGAAACTGCCTTCAGCGAAAGAAGCTGCCGAAGTTTTGGAAAAAACGCGGACGAATACTTTAGCGGCAGTCGAAGAAATGCCTGATTTCGTGGTTAAACAGCAAATTCAAAGATCGGCGGCATATGCCGGAACAAATAATTTTCGCAATCTCGATAAACTTATCGTTGCGGTTAGCTATCGTTCGACCGGACAGGAAGATTATAAAGTTTTATCGCTCAACGGAATCGTTCAGGAGAATCCGAAATCAAAACAATCTTACGAAGAAGTCGGCGGAACCAGCTCGACAGGCGAATTCGTTTCGGTTCTGGCGACGATTTTCAAAACGGAAAGCGAAACTAAATTTAATTTAATTGATACCGACACGCTTCGCGGAAGACGAGCCATCGTTTTTGATTACGCAATAACGCGCGAAAAAGCCAAACAGAGAGTTACGGCTTCCGGTTATATAACTGATTCGGCAACGACCGGTATGAAAGGAAAAATTTGGATTGACCGTGAAAATTCGCGGGTTTTGCGCGTCGAAAGCGAAGCGACCGAGCTGCCGGAAGCTTTTCCGATCAAATCGGCGAAAAGAACTATTGATTACGATTGGGTGACAATCTCTGAAGAAAAATATCTTCTGCCATCGCTTTCCGACGTGCGCCTTACTTTTCGTGAAAGCGGTAAAATATTTGAAACCAGAAACTTGATTCGTTTCAAAGAATACCAGAAATTCGGCACCGACGTTATTATTTTGGATGACGACAATGCGCCGATTCCCGAAGAAAAACCTTAGTATTTACATTTGTCATTTACCGATGAACAAAGAACTTTAGTGAGTTACCCTTGTCGGAATATTTATGTTAAATGACAAATGTAAACATTATTCACCAGGAAAAATAAGCGATCAAAGCGGGAACGATCAGCCATAATAATCCTTTTATAAGAAAAAACAAAAAGCCGATGAAGCCGAAGCGTTTTATTAGTTGGAGGATTGAGTGTTTTCTCTTCGCCGGGCTTTCTCGCATAACATCAAATTAAACTATACTGAAAAGCTTTTCAAATTTTTCGGTAAAAACAGGTAAGAATTTCAAGTAATGAAAAAATATTTTCGCCAATTTACCGCTTTCGCATTTTGTTTTATTCTTTACACTTCTGCCGTTTTCGCTCAGACAGCGCCGCCGCAGGAAAAAAACAAACGTGAGGCTGATTTGGTCGAACTCGTCACGCTCGATAAAACGATAAAACTCGATATTCGCTACGCTACGGATAACAATTTCGTCGGCAGAACGGTTTACCCGGAAGCGCGCGCGTTTCTGCAAAAACCCGCCGCGAAAGCACTGCTTCGCGCTCATAAAAAACTTAAAAAACAGGGTTTAGGAGTCGTAATTTTCGACGGTTATCGTCCCTGGTCCATCACAAAACTTTTCTGGGAAGTGACGCCAGAAGACAAGCGCAAATTCGTCGCCGATCCAGCAAAAGGCTCTAAACATAATCGCGGATGCGCCGTTGATTTGAGTCTTTACGATTTAAAGACGGGAAAACTCGTTCCGATGCCTTCCGGTTACGATGAATTTTCCGAACGCGCCTCGCCCGAATACAAAGGCGGAACCGAACAGGAGCGCGCGAATCGTGATTTGTTAAGAAAGACGATGGAAGAGGAAGATTTTATTGTAAACGCTAACGAATGGTGGCATTTCGATTATAAAGATTGGGAAAAATACGCGATTTACGATATTTCTTTTTCGGAAGCAGGAAAAAAATAAAAAACAAATTCGAGCGATTCTTATAAAAATAAAAGGCAAAGTTTAGAAGAGATTTCCGCGCTTTGCCTTTTATTTCGTTTATTTTTCCGCATTAAGGCGTAGCTTTCATCATATTTCCTTCGATATTTAAAACAACCTTGATATCGTCGGACAGCATTGCCACGCCGTTGGGCATATTGCTGCCGTAATTGACGCCGAAATCGCGGCGATTAATCGTAGTTTCCGCCGTTACGCCTACTTTCGTCGAACGCTCGTCTTTAACGAAACCGACGACATCGAAAGGAAATGAAATTTGTTTTGTAACGCCTCTCATCGTTAAATCGCCGGTCAGCATCCAGCTTTTGCCTTTTTTCTCGACTTTCGTGCTTTTGAAAGTCATATCCGGATATTTTTCGACTTCAAAAAAATCTGCTTTTCGCAAATGCTCGTCGCGGCGGGCAACGCCGGTGTCAACACTTGTCGTTTTCGCGGTAAATTCGACCGAAGATTTTGTCACGTCCTTTCCGTCGTATTTTATCGCACCCGTGAAATCGCGGAAATAACCGGGAACGTCAACGAGTCCCATATGTTTGACCCGAAAGCCGATTGAACTGTGTGCTTTATCAAAACTATAAGTTCCGGTTGATTCTTCGGGCGTAAGTTTGTCACTTACGGAAAATCTTTCGATGATGCCTGCGTTCTTCGCGCTCGTGCCGAAATTTGAAACTATTAACAAAGCGAACAATAAAATTCCGATTGAAAACGAAATTCTTTTCATTTAATTTTCTCCTTTTTTACAACTGAATAATGCGGTGAATTTATAAGATGCAAAAAGATTATAAATGTGTAGCGGATAATTGACAATTTTCCAGCCAATTATCCGTTTAATTTAAAGACAATCGCAGAGTTATTTTTTACCGTTGAGAAACTGCGCCGTAATTTCGGCAACACGTCTTCCCTGCAAACGCGCCGCTGTCCGGGCGATTTCGTCCGGGTCAAGCTGTCCGTTATTTGAAGTAAATGAAGCACCGTACGGATTGCCGGACTGAAATTGACTCGCTTCGACATAACCCGGAGAAACAATAATCATTCCGTAATGATAAAACACCGTGTTAATTGCCAGAATCGTAGCTTCCTGTCCGCCGTGCAGAGTCGCCGTCGTCGCGAAAGACGAGCCGATTTTATTGACCAGCGCGCCTCTCGCCCAGAGAGCTCCGGTTTGATCTAAAAAATTTTTAAGCTGTGCCGAAGGCAAACCGTAACGCGTCGGCGATCCTAAAATCACCGCGTCCGCCCACTCTAAATCGTCGTTTGTCGCTTCTCTTATGCCGGAGGTTTCTTCGATGTGCTGTTTCCAGGTCGGATTGTTTCCCCAAACCTCATCCGGCGCCGTTTCTTTCACTTTTAATAAACGCGTTTCCGCGCCGGCTTCACGCGCGCCGGCTTCGACCGCCTCCGCCAACTGATGCGTCGTTCCCGTCTGACTGTAATAAATAACCGCAACTTTCGCCATTAAAGTATCTCCTTTTGTTTGTGTATTTTGAAAATAATAATAAACCTTTTGTAAAACGAAAAACAATTCTCCGGTTAAAACAATTCGAGAATTTTCTTTATTTTTAATGAAAGAGAAGCTTGGAAATTTACAAACTTCTTCTGCAAAACACGCAAAAACCATTCACGCTTTTAATCTTGAATTTTGCATATAAAAAGTAAAACTTGAAACTCAAAACCCGAAACTTTATTCTTTTTTACTTATGCAGATTTCCGATTACGAATTTGAATTGCCAGACGAATTAATCGCGCAGAAGCCTCTGGAAAACCGCGAAAATTCGCGAATGCTTTTTGTAAGTCGTTCCGAAAAAAACTGGCGCGATGAACATTTTTATAATTTTCCGTCATTTTTGCTCGAAGACGATGTTTTAGTTTTGAATAACACAAAGGTTTTTCCGGCGCGTCTTTTGGGAGAATCCGAAACCGGCGCGAAAATTGAAGTTTTTCTGGTCGAAGAAGTCGAACAGAATATATGGGAAACTTTGGCGCGACCGGCTAAGCGCTTAAAAGTCGGTAAAAAAATAACTTTTGACGAAAACTTATCGGCGGAAGTTATCGAAAAATCAGAAGAAGGCAGAGTTTTTATTCGTTTTTACACAAACGGAAATTTCGATGAGATTATTGATCGGATCGGAAAAACTCCGCTGCCTCCGTATATCAAACGCGAAAGCGAAAATTCGGACGAAGATCGCGAACGTTACCAAACGGTTTTCGCCAAACAGCGCGGAGCTATTGCCGCGCCGACCGCCGGTCTTCATTTCACGCCGCGAATTTTGGAAGATATAAAAAACCGCGGCATTTCCGTAACGGAAATAACGCTGCACGTCGGTTATGGGACTTTTGAGCCGGTTCGCGTCGAAGATTTGTCGAAACACATGGTTTTACCCGAAAACTACGAAATAAGCGAACAAACTGCGGAAATATTAAATCGTGCAAAATCCGAAAATCGTCGCATAATCGCCGTCGGAACGACGACGACTCGCACTTTAGAATCGGCAATTTCAAACGATAAAAAGTTTTACGCCGGAAAAAATCAAGCGAATTTAACGATCACGCCGAATTATAAATTTCGGGCAATTGACGGACTTTTGACGAATTTTCATCTTCCGCAATCTTCTCTGCTGGTTTTAGTTTCAACTTTTGGCGGTCACGAACTTATAATGAATGCATACCGGCACGCCGTCGCCGCAGGGTACCGTTTTTACAGTTACGGCGATTGTATGCTGATTATTTAGTTTATTGAGTTCATTGGGTTTATTGGGAAAAAGAATTTTCTCTCACTCAACGAACTCAACGAACTTTCGATTTTATGGCTGTTCTGCAAACAATTCGCAATTTTTTCTCTCACGATGCGGAGAAAGAGCCGGAAATTATCGTCCCTGCGCCGCCGTGCGAATATGATATCCGTCTGCTTACTGACCGCCATCAAAAAGAAGTAATGCAGCTTAATCTTCGCTGTTTTAAGGACGGCGAAAATTACACGCGCCATACTTTTGCTTATCTGCTCGGCGATCCGAAAACTTTGAGTTATCGAACTATTACGCCCGAAGGTAAGATGGTCGGTTTCGTTTTTGTAATGCTGAGCGAAAACGGAACGGGACATTTGACGACTATCGGAGTCGCGCCTGAACATCGGCGGCGCGGTTTGGCTGAAAAACTTCTTAAACACGTCGAGGAAGCATTGCGCCGCCGTGACGTAAACACGATTATGCTCGAAGTTCGCGTGAGCAATACCGGAGCGCAGAACCTTTACCGAAACCTCGGATATTCTATTGTTCAGCGCGTCCCAAATTACTACAACAACGGCGAAGATTGCTTTTTAATGGTTAAATCGCTTTATTAATTTAAGATTTAAGTCTCACGAAAAACTTTAAAGCTTTGAATTAGAATATTGAGCATTGAATTTTGAATTTATTACTGCCGAAAATTTATCCAATTACCGACGTTCGTTTGTCTAAACTTTCACACGCTGAGCAAGTGGAAAAACTCATCCAAGGCGGCGCGAAATTTATACAACTGCGCGAAAAATACGCTTCCCCAAACGAGTTCTACGAATCTGCCGAGAAAGCAATAAAAATTGCGCGCGAACACAACGTAAAAATTATCATTAATGACCGGGTTGACATCGCTTTGGCTTTGAAAGCCGACGGCGTTCATCTCGGTCAGGACGATCTGCCGCCCGCCGAAGCCAGAAAAATTTTAGGGAAAAAGGCGATTATCGGTTTTTCAACTCACAATACAGAACAGGCGATTTCAGCCGTTCGGCTTCCGATTGATTATCTGGCAATCGGTCCGATTTACTCGACAAAATCAAAGCAAAATCCCGATCCGGTTGTCGGCGTTGAAGGCTTAAAAAAAGTGCGCGAAGCAATCGGTAATTTTCCGCTCGTTGCAATCGGCGGGATAACTCTGAGTAATTTGCACGAAGTCTTTAAAGCGGGCGCTGATTCCGCCGCAATAATCAGCGGTCTTTTCTCTGACACGGATAGAATTGATGAAAATTTTAAGTCGCTTTCATCACGTTAAGCCATTGTTGATAAAAATTGTTTATCAAAGTTAAAAAACTACTTGCCTTTTCGTGTAATATTGCGTAAAAATAGAGTAGCTGAAAAATTCAGCTTAGCTATATTCACAACTTAATCCCGCCTTCTTAATTTCCCCGAGGAGTTAATCCAACCGATGAGTTTGCTTGATGTAACGCCGATCATAGAGCATATGCTGCTCACTTCCGATAATGTCAGCGATTTAAATTTTTCAACCGGACAAAAACCGCAGGTCGAAATCAGCGGAAGTTTGTATTCTTCAACGCCGCTCGGTTTAGGAAAATTGACCGGTTATCAAACCGAAATGATCGCGATGTCAATTTTGCGCGACAACGCGGAAGCTGCCCGTCATCTCGCCAATTACGGAACGGCTGATTTGAGTTACGCGTTGCCGGGTCGCTGCCGTTTTCGCGTCAATATCTTTCAACAGCGTGGTTCGTATTCGATTGTAATGCGCGTCATTCCGCATGAAGTTCCGAGTTTTGAATCATTAAATGTTCCACCGCAGCTCGCCGATATTTGTAATATTCGCAACGGCATCGTTCTGGTTACCGGACCGACCGGATCGGGAAAAAGTTCGACGCTCGCCGCCGTTATTGACCGCATCAACGAAACCAAAAGCTATCACATCGTGACGATTGAAGACCCGATAGAATTTCTTCACACGCATAAAAAATGCACGATCAATCAGCGCGAAGTCGGTTCCGACACAAAAGATTTCGCGTCGGCTCTGCGCGCCGCTTTGCGCCAGGCACCGAAAGTCATTCTGGTCGGTGAGATGCGCGACCTCGAAACGGCGGAAATCGCACTCGAAGCCGCTGAAACCGGACATCTCGTTTTATCAACGCTGCACACGATTGACGCTTCAAAAACCGTTGACCGCATCATCGGTTTATATCCGAAAAACGAGGAAAAAATTATTCGCACGCGGCTTGCGCAAACTTTTCGATACATTATTTCGCAGCGGTTGATTCCGCGAGCAGACGGTAAGGGACGCGTTGCCGCAGTCGAAATTTTGAAATCGAATCCGCGAACGCGCGAATACATCGAAAAGGGCGAATCAGACGGCAAAACCCTGCTCGATGCGATGCGCGACGGCGAAATTGACGGAATGCAGGACTTTGACACAGTAATCAAGCAAATGATTACCAACAAAACCATTTCGCTTGAAGACGGTCTTTCGTTTGCGACAAATCAAAATAATCTCTTACTGCAATTAAACGGATTATCTTCAACCGAAGATTACAACAATGCCAAACCTTTGCCGAAATCAATGGCGATCAACCCCGTTCCTCCGCCGACGCCGAGAAATTCCGTGCTCGATATGATCGAGTAAGCAGGTAGAAGATAGTAGTTAGTAAACATCTATTTTTCAATTTACTAACTACTATCTTCTACCTGCTATCTACTATCTACTACCTACTATCTTCTAAAACTATGATAATACGTTGCGATAATTGTTCCGTTTCTCTGCAGCTCGACGAATCGAAAATTCCGGGAGGAAATTTTACGGTTCGCTGTCCGCGCTGCCAAAATATGATTCGCGTGCAAAAAGGGGCGAAAGGTCACGGTTCTTCGACCGTTCAGCATCTCGAAGCCAACAAACCGGCTCCGGCGGTCGAGAACGGGACGCAGCAATTTGCGGCAAAAGAATCGGAATTTCAAATAAATTCGGCTTTAAAGGCTTTGCTTTCTGCTTTGAAAACAGAAAATACCGTTTTGAGCGTTGACGACGAAAAAAGCGAAAAGCCGCGCCGCGTTTTATTGTGTCTGGGTCAGAAACGCGAAGAAGTGGCGAAAAAATTATCCGAAGCCGGTTATAAAGTTTATATCGCGCAAAAACCCGCTCAGGCGAACGAACGCCTTCGGGAAGGAAAAACCGAAATTGTTATTTTTTCGCCGGATTTCGCGGCTGAGTTCGGCGGCGCGGCAATTCTGCAGCAGAAAGCAAACGCGATGTATTCATCTGAAAGGCGCAGACTTTTTCTCGTTTCGCTCGAAGACGGCGGAGCGACAATGAATGCTCACGAAGCTTTTCTGCGTAATTTGAATTTAATCGTTAATACAAATGATATTCCGCAGCTTCCGCTTATACTAAACCGCGCCTTGCGTGATTTTAACGACCTTTATCATTATTTAAATAAGGCTTTGGGGTTCGAGCCGATTTAAAGCTCAAAAATTTTCAATCAATTTTTTCCAAAATTAAAGCCGAATTTTTAGAGCCGAAGCCGATGCAATTGCACAAAGCAGTTCTCACCTCGGCTTTCTGCGCTTGATTAGGAGTGTAATTCAAATCGCAGCTTTCATCCGGTTCGTCGAGATTTATCGTCGGCGCGATTGTTCGCTCGCTTAAAGCCAGAAGCGCCGAACCGATTCCGGCTGCGCCCGACGCTCCCTGCGGATGCCCGATTTGAGATTTCGTCGCCGACATTTTTAGATTATATGCGTGCGCGCCGAAAGCGTTTTTTATGCTCTGCGTTTCGATGCGGTCATTGAGCAGCGTCGAAGTTCCGTGTAAATTGACGTAATCAACCTTTTCATAAGCGATTCCCGCGTCTCTCATCGCAAGCTGCATCGCCCGCGCCGGTTCGACTCCGTTTTCCTCCAGGCGAACGCGGTGATAAGCGTCGCACGTCGATCCGTAACCGGAAATCTCTGCGTAAATCTTCGCATTTCTTTTGACGGCGTTTTCTAAAGTTTCCAAAACGTATACCCAAGCGCCTTCGCCGACGACAATTCCCGAACGATTTTTGTCGAAAGGACGCGAAGCGCGATTCGGTTCATTGTTCCAATCCTTCGTCAAAACAGTCATTAAATTGAAACCTTCGAGAATTCCATGCGCAATCGGCGCATCTACGCCGCCCACAAGCATCATTTCCTGCTTTCCCAAAGCGATGTGACTTGCCGCATACGCTATGGCGTCAGTCGAGCTTGTGCAGCCCGTCGAAACAACGTGAGAAAGCCCGTGAAGCCCGAACACCATGGAAAGCTCGCTAGAAAGCCCACCATGTGTCGAGGCGGGAATCGTATAAATGCTGGCTTTTTTTTCTTCGCCCGTCAGCCAGTAAACATACTGCCGTTCGGTGAATGCGAGACCGCCGCCGCCCGTTCCCAAAACAACTCCGAAATTTTGTCTTTCTGTCTGTGTAAGTTTATCAATCGCAATTTCAGCGTCTTTTACCGCTTCGCGCGCCGCCGCCAAAGCGAGCGGAACTGTGCGCGCGACATGTTTTCTATCTTTCGGATTCAATTCTGCTTCCCAATCAAAATCTTTTATTTCCGCGGCAATTTTGACAGATGAATTGGAAGTATCGAAACTTTCGATTTTTTTTATTCCGCTCGTTCCTTTTCTGAGAGATTCCCAGAATTTCTCGCGTCCGATGCCAATTGGCGTGACGCAACCAAAACCCGTAATTACGACTCGTCGAGGCTTCGCTAAATCTTTAAACATAAAAAAGTGCTATTGTTTGAGAATAGCACTTTCGCAAAAAAATTTCGCCAACTGAATTTTAGTTTTAATTCTTAGTAAATTAACCACGCGTCAAACGCCCATCCGATTTCGCCGCTGTAGGAAACCATACACCAGCGACCGCGCCGACCGTCAACGGTCATATAGTTTTTTTCACAATTTTCAAGAGTAACTGTTGCTCCCGACGGAATTTTTACTAATTGTGTGCCCGTTTTTACGCTCGGTTCGGTTCTGAGCGAAAGAAAACCGTCATTTGTCGAAGCGACTCGCGCCGTAACCGTCCCGGAATTTTTTTGGGAGGGACTCGGGAACGGATTCGATCCGGGGTTTTTCTTTTGATTTTTTTGTTCTTGAATTTGTTTTTCGATATTGGTTAGTTTTTCCCTTAATTCATTATTTTGATTGTCGGCAGTCGAAACGGGAGATGCAGACGGCTTCTGATTTTCCGTCACAACAGCGGTTTCAGTTTTGCCAAACGGATTTAAGAAAATTATCGCCGCTACGCCGACGGCTCCTAAAAACAAAATGCCGAGGAGTCCGATTATTATAAGCGGCACAATAAATTTCGGACGCGCAGAATTTTGAGAAGTTACCGGTTGTAAATTTGCGGGAATCGCGTCCTTTTGAATATCTATCCGCAGAGGGTTTCTATCAGCAGAAATTCGTACCGTTTCTTGGTCATTCGACGCAGGAACTAAAGAAGCCCCGTCAGCCAAACAAAAACGCAGTGACTCGTCGGTGTATGTAGTTTTGCAAACGGGGCATTGTTTCATAAAATTTAGGTAAGAAACCATAAAAGAAAAGCGAGAAGCGGGAGAAGGTAAATAAAAATAAGCATATTTTTCATTTCTAATCTCTCACCTCTCACTTTTTACTTTCTTCTCATATTCGCAAAGGCATCACGATGTATTTGTAGGTATATGTTTTATCGCCCGAAACGCTCATCTGCGTTTGCGCGTTTCCGTCTTTGAATTCAAAAGCAATGCGAGGTTTACCGGCGCTTTCTTTAACTTTGACTTTTTCGCCCTCGGTTTCCTGTTCCGTTTCGCTCGCTTCGACCGCGCTGATGACGTTCAAAAAATCCTGTAAATATTGCGAATTAAAACCGATGTTTATTTCTTCGCCCGAGTAATCCGCCGTGACTTTCTCGCTCGCCTCACCTTCTTCCGAGCTTTGCGCGCCGATTTCAATCTCGTTTGATCTAATTGTCAGACGAACCGAACGAGTTCTTTCATCTGCCATCAAAGCGACGCGGCGAATAGCGGTTTTCATCTCGTCGGCATCGAAAATTGCAACTTTATCGTTGTCCTTCGGAATAACCATTTCGTAATTGGGAAATGTGCCCGAAAGTTTTCGCGTGATGAGCAAACGTCCGTCTACTTCAAAATAGATGTGGTTCGGGTCTTCGCCGAAACTGACTTCGCCTTTCGAATCGCGAGCTATTTTGACGAGCTCGAGCAGCGCCTTTTTCGGAATAAGCGCGTCCATTGCCTCTGTCGCCGTATTTCCCGATAAAGGTCTTTCAATATAAGCGAGACGATGACCGTCAGTTGTCACCATTTTCGCGGAATTTCCGTCAATCACGAATTTAGCGCCGGAGAGCGTGAAGCGCGATTGTTCGTTTGTAATCGCAAAAGCCGTGTTATGTATAAAATGATTAAAGATTTCCGCCGAAAGCTTCATCGGGGCGTTTTTGAATGAAGGAACTTCCGGGAAATTTTCCTTGGAAACACCGGCAAGGCGGAAATTCGATTTTCCGCAGTTAAGTTTCACCCATTCGTTTTCATCTTTTGTGAAGTGAACATCAGCGTCGTCGAGCAGCCGAACAATATCGAAAAGTTTTCTCGCCTGAACACACATTGAACCGCCTCGCTTTATATCGGCAGGCGCTTCGCAGCGAATCGTAACATCCAAATCCGTTCCGACAATTCTTATATTATTTTCTCCGACTGACTCAATTAAAATATTGGATAGAACAGGAATCGTAGATTTCTTTTCGACAATTCCCTGCACAAATCCGAGTTCATCTTTGAGAACGCTTTGCTTAATTACAAATTCCATCTTTATTACTCCTAAATTTTTCTTTGATTTATGATACGCAAAGTTTAATTATTAGCTAAATTATAAGCAACATTTAAACTACTTTTTATCATTCGCTTGTGTGACAACATTTCTTTTTATTTTTCTTGAATTTTTATCTAGTAACTCCATTGTAATTAAAAAGTTTCGTTCGTCTTTGAAGTCACTTGGTGAGTATAGAACTCTTGGTTTGAGTATTAGGATTATAAAAAATAATAGAAGTAGTAAAATTGGAAAACCTATTACAAACCATATAAATATATATTGGAGTTCATTGCTTACAAGCCCAATTGCACAAGTAGAACTGATTTCTGAAATTCCTGCAAAAATTGCAAAAAGTGTTAATGGGTTATTTATAGTCTTTGTTTTTTCAATCAATTCTTTCACCTCTACTAAAGTTTAACGTTAAAAAATGAAACGCTTTTACTATTTCTAATACCTTAAAATATATGTTTTAAATAGTATTAGTAGTAGAGCCTGTGGAAAAGTGGAAAACCGACCTTATTGAAGAAATATTTAATCTTATTCGTCCACAGAGCCTGTGGAAAACATGTGGAAAACCGTTCCGGCTGTGGAAAAAACAGACAGAAATATATTTTTTCCACAATTTCCACAGGTAAAATTTCTTTCAGCCTGTGGAAAAGTGGAAAACTTTGTTTAAGTATTGTGAATACAAGCAATACCAAAAACGTCTTTAATTTGTTTTGTGGAAAAACTCCACTTAAATTTTCATAAAATTAACTGTAACTAACTGCAAAGATTATCTATAAGCTCACTTACGACCTTGTGGAAATTTCTGTCTTCCTTAATCACGGAATCAATTTTTTCCACAGAGTGCATAACTGTCGTATGATGCTTTCCTCCGAATTCGCGCCCGATTTCCGGGAAACTGTGTTTTGTCAATCGTTTACACAAATACATCGCGACTTGCCTGGGTATGGCGATTTGGCGCGAGTTATTTTTCGATTTTATTTCTTCGACCGATAACTTATAATGCGCTGCCACTGTTCGCGTGATTCTTTCCATTGACAAGCCTTCCGGCTGCTCGTTGTCAACAATATTACGCATCGCATCCTGAGCGAGCATTTTGGAAATCGGCATTCCGCGCAGTGAAGAAATCGCCACAAGCCGGACGAGCGAACCTTCCAGCTCACGGATATTGCTTCTCACTTTTCCGGCAATAAAAAACGCTATTTCATCGGGTAAACTAACTCCGTCTAAATCAGCTTTGCGTTTGAGAATCGCCACTTTCGTTTCCAAATCCGGCGGTTCGATGTCGGCGATTAATCCCCATTCAAATCTCGAATGAAGTCTTTCTTCCAAGGTCGGAATTTCGCGCGGCGGGCAATCGGACGTTATTACAATTTGTTTCTGGTCGTTGTGCAGCGCGTTAAATGTGTGAAAAAACTCTTCCTGCGTGCGTTCCTTGCCAGCCATAAACTGCACGTCGTCCATTAAAAGCACGTCAATCGAACGATATTTTTCGCGGAAAGTCTGCGTTTTGTCGTAACGAATCGCGTTAATCAATTCGTTCATAAATTTTTCTGACGTGATATAAGCGACGCGCAGATGACGGTTTCTTTCCTTTATCGAATGACCGATGGCGTGCATCAGATGCGTTTTTCCAAGCCCGACACCGCCATATATAAATAAAGGATTGTAAGTTTTTCCTGGAGTTTCAGCTGCCCCTAACGACGCCGCGTGTGCGAATTGATTGCACGAACCGACGACGAATGTTTTAAATGTGTATTTTTGATTAAGTGAATTTTCAATCGGTTCAATATCAACAAAATTTGGCGAACTGTTTCTAATTAAAACTTCGGGCTTTGGTTTATCTAAATAGTTAAAGTTGTTTGTTTTCGGAGCGTTAGAAAAGTTTTTTTGCTTTTCAAAAAAGAATTCGGCTTCGTCATCGTCGAAATTTTCCTCAGCCATTTCGGATTCTTCGACTTCCCAATCTAAACGATAACTTGTGAGATTCAATTCCTTTAATGTCTGATTGATAACTTCAGAATAATATGTGCTGACCCAATCCTTCGTTACTTGTCCGGCGCGAAGATGCAGAACTTTTTCGTTCTCGTCGCAGCCGTCGAATTGAATCGGGCGGAACCACGAATCAAAAATTTGTTTATTCAGACGTTTTTCTACGGATTGAAGAATGTTGTTCCAAACATTTTTGTTTTCCATCGAAGTTTCCATACTTTTTCTCCGAAAATTTTTGTTAAATCTTTGGTAAAACTTTTAAGCGATTTTCTTTAAATTTTACTTTTAAAAGCTCTTAATTTTTTACCTTCGAGTTTTTTAACAAATCATTTCATTTAGGTAGTTTTAACGTTTATTTTGCAATTAATTAAAAAGTTTTCCACAGAGATTTCCACAGGCTTGTGGAAACTTGCTTAAAAGTTAAAGTAGAACATTAACTCTAATATTATCAATAAGTTACGGGTGAATTTATTGTTGAAAACGGGTCAAAGACTAACATATAAAAAAGCGAAATGCAAGAAGAAATCCACAGGTTTTATAAAATTTTTCTCAGCGTCGAAAAGTCTTTTTTTAACACTAACTTGGCAGGATTTTTGTTTGTGTTAGACTGTTTTCGTTCTCATTTACAAACAGAAAAATTATGAGCAAAAGAAGCAAAAAAATCGTTGAATCAGAAGAATCTGAAAAAGGAACTGAGAGTTTGTACGAACAAATAAAAAATGCTTCAAAAGGATTGTATTATGTCAGCGAAACCGACGCAGAAATAAAACCTTTTGTTGGAACAATGGCAAATGAAGTATCGAAATCGGAGATTTTGCGTCAAATAAACAAACCGCTTGAAACGCCGGTTGAAGAAAGAAATTTCGACGAAATTTTTGAAAGATTAACGAAAATTCAAGATTGGTACGGCGAAGAAGAAACAGAAACTGCCGCAAAATTTTCCGTTTTGCGAGATTTGCTGAAAAAAAATTTAACGGGTTTGAAGGTTTTCAAGGTAGGAAAAATTGAGCTCGATATATACTTCGTTGGTCTTGATGCCCAGGGAATTTTAACGGGAATAAAGTCTCAAGCCGTTGAAACATAACATTTAAAGAAAAAAAGCAAGAGTTTTATTAAACCCTTGCTTCAAGAAACACGTATTGAGTTAAAAGTTTTCTGTTTTTTATTTTTCTTTAACCGAACTCGCGCCCGAGGTCTTTTTCGTTATATTTTTCGGACTTCCCGAGTAAATTATACTGCTCGCTCCGCAGGCGTCGGTTTTCAGTTCGTTGGTTGTGTAAACCTTTGCTGTGCTGGCGCCGCTGGCATCAACCGAAGCGTTTTCCGACAGTAAATTTTCCGCCTCAATTTTGCTCGCGCCGCTTACGTCAAGAATCAAATTCGCTGTTTTGCCCTGAGCGGTGACTTTTGAAGCGCCGTTTGCTTCGATTTGTAAATTTTCATTATTCAAATCCGCGAGCGAAACTTTAGAAGCACCGGAAACTTCGAGATTTTCAATACTCGGCGCGGAAATCCTGACGATAATGGGATTTTTTGCGGAAATTCTTTTTTCCGTCGAAAGTTCTAAGACGCCGCCGCTGACTTTGGTTTTTATTAAAGGAAGAAGATTGTCATCGGCTTCGATTTCGACACTGAAATCTTTTTGCGCCGTTACTTCAACCTGAAATACGCCGCCGACGTTAATTGCTTGAAAATCAGTAATTTCACGTTTTTCGCTTACAATATTGCCGGAACCGGAAACTCCGCTGTTAATTGAAACATTAAAAAATTTTGCCGTAGTTTTCCCGAAAGAAAATATATTCGCAAAAATTACTCCTGCTGCTAATGCCGTAACAAAAATTATAAAACCAACTTTTTTCATTTATTGCCTCCGTATAATTTCAAATAATCGTAAAGGTAACGAACAATTTTTGTGGCAAGTTCCAACTTTTTATTGTTGAATAAGTAAATTAAAATCAAGATTTTGAAAATTTAAGAAATCAGGGAGAATCAATGCGTTTTTTTCGAAATAACGGCTTATCAATCGTTTTGTTTAGTTTGTTTTTTGTGACCATCGTCGGTCAGTATTTCACCGGATTGGCGACTTATAACAACGAACAAAAAAGTCATAATCAACCGGAAGTCACCTTTGTCGAATATTTCGGCAAGGGACATTTTATCGAAGCTGTCTTTGAAAATTGGGAAAGCGAATTTCTGCAAATGGGAATGTACGTTGTTTTAACAATTTTTCTTTATCAAAAAGGTTCGTCCGAATCAAAAACACCGGGAACAATTGAAACCGTTGATTTGATACCGGATAAATCTTTGTTTGATGAAAATACGCCTTCGCCGGTTAAGCGCGGCGGACTGTACTTGAAAATTTACGAAAATTCTCTGAGCATCGTTTTATTTTCGCTCTTTTTAATCTCTTTTGTTTTACATGGAGTCGGCGGCGCCAAAGATTATAACGAGCAGCAATCGGCACATAATGAGCCGCAAGTTTCGACCGTAGAATATATGATGAGTTCGCGTTTCTGGTTCGAATCTTTTCAAAACTGGCAAAGCGAGTTTTTATCAATCGGCGCGATGGTCGTCTTAACAATTTTCCTGCGACAGAAAGGTTCGCCTGAATCAAAACCGGTGTATAGTCACCACAGCGAAACTGAAAAATAAATTATTGATTTGAAAAAATATCCGTTTTCGAGTAATTTAACCGGAATTTTCAAAAGAAATTTTTCTGTAAAAATCAATTCTATGACTGATTTCAAATTTGCGCGTCGTTGCGGTTTGTTTTGTATCGCCGGTGCGTTTCTCGCCTTTCTGTGGGGCATTCTCAATAGTTTTTATCCGAACAGCACCGGATCCACGGTAAATAATAATTTTGTCGTCTTAATTCCCTGGCTTCATCGAGCGGAACACGCGTTTTTTGCTTTTTTTATATATCCGGCGCTATATGCCGGGCTTCTCGGTTTTTATTTGATAGGCGGAAAAGGGCGCGGAATAATCGGCAAACTTTTGATTGGATTGGCGACTATCGGAGTCATTCTGGCAATTACAAGCTCGGCAATCGAAGTTTTTCTTTTGCAGTGGGAAACAGCGGATTCGATGCGCGACATCGGTCTCGGTTTAATTCTCGTTTTTATTTGTCCCGTACTTTTCACGGCTGCCGCTTTGTTCATGCGAAAAGTTGTTTTGTGGAAACGCTTCGCTCCGGTTTTAACTTTTGTTATAACCCTCGCTTTTTTATTTATATCGGCTCCGTTCGATAAAAAGTTTGTGCCGTTTTTCACCGGCTTGGGCATTTTGAGCTGGAGTCTGCTCGGTTATGCTGTTGTTTCGGAAAATGAGACGCGCGGTTTATCGAGCGAAGAAATAGAACTGAATCGCTTGAGCAACGCCGATCAATAAACCGAATAAAGCGCCGAAAATTTCAATTGTCCGCAGATGCTCTTTGGCGACAGATAAAACCAATGCTTCGAGTTTTTCCGCCGGATAGTTGTTGATTTTTTCGCGCACGACGCTGCCGACATCGAATTCGCGTATCGCTTCGGGCAATTTTTCACGCGCCGCCGCCAGAATCGTCTCGGTCAGCGACCGGCTTGCTTCGCGCACTTTGTCTTCGGCGACATAATCCGAGAGCTTGCCAATCGGGGCGGACAGAACGCGCTCGATTTGTTTTGAAAGAACCGAGTTTATAACATTCGAAGTCTCTTCCCGCGAAAGCATTTTTAATAAACCTTTGGAAAGCATATTTTTCAGCTTCTCTTCGGATTCCGGGTGCAGCGTTTCCAAAATCGCGTCAATGCTGTGCGGTCGAAGTTTTTGCAGCGTGTCGGTCAAATAAGCCGAAACCGAAGTCATCATTTCTTCGCCGCGCAAAAGCGACAAAGCGCCTTTTAAGATTTGCAGCTTCAAACTTTCGAGCTGATCGGGAACAATCGTTCCGATGACTTCGGGAAGCAGACGGGCGAGCGCGCTATCAATTGAATTATTGAGAAAGTTTTTCGCTTCCTGCGCGAAGAAATCTCCGCGCAGTGTTTCCTCAATGCGTTTCGGAACTTTTTCATTGACCAAATCATCAACTTCCTTTAAGAGATTTTCGCGCGACACGAATATTTTTTTGAAAAACGGCAAGTGTTCGTAGTAACCGTGGACTTCGCGTTTGATGAGCGCGGAAATTTGATCTTTGGTTCGTTCGGCGGTGGCAATTTGTGCGAGTTGATGAATAATCGGTTCAATTTGCCCGGCGGCTCTTTCTTTCAAAAGAACGACCGCGTCCTCGGTGAACATCTGTCCGAGCGGCGTTTCCGTCTTTGTTAAATCATCAACGCGGCGATCAATAAAATCTTTGATTTTCATTGCGAACGCGGGTTCGCGGACGGCTGAACGAATTCGGGTTTCGAGGAAGCCGAGAATTTTATTAAAAGTTTCTTCATCAACTACCGAAGAAACCCGACGCGACAAAACTTCATCAACGCGCCGCTCGACGAATCCGTGAATCGTCTGCAGAGTTTCTTCGCTTTGCAAAACATTTTCGATGTGTTCGGCAATTTTTAATTGCAGAGAGGAAATCGCGTCGAGCACGGGAACGCGGATATTTGCGGGAAGCGCTTCAACCAGCGACGGATAATTTTGCGATAAAATTTCTTCGGTGTAAGAATCAATCACTCCTTGAACTTTACGGCGCAGAAAATCTTTTTTGAAGAGTTCGTCCAAGATCGTATCCTGCGAAACAAGCTCTTCGCCGACCGCTTTGCCGATTGCCTCCGCCAGACGCGCGCGGTGTTTCGGAATCATTCCCTGCGGAAAAATCGTTATGCCGAGCAATTTAAAAGGCTGTCGCGGTCGAAAAAGCATTCTGACGGCTAGCCAGGCGCCGAGATAACCGTGAATTGTGGCAAATAAAATCAGTGACGCTAATTGAACCCAAATACTTCCCAGAAAATTTGAAAAGTCCATATGTGTCAGAGTCTTTAATCTAAAATTAAAAATTTAACTTTAGATTAAAGACTGATTAGAAAACCTGAAAACCTTTCGATTTCAAACAAAAGTCGGAAAACTCCTTCAACCAATCATAGTTCGTTGAATAATTTTTCCATTGTTCGTCTTCGTCTTTGTACAAAGTTCCGTCGTCGGGAACATCGGTCACGCTCAAATCTATAAAAATTCGCTTGTCCGGTTCTAATTTCGGCAGTATTTCCGCGCGGATTTTTTCTCCGATTGTGTGCGCTTCGTCTTTTTCAAGTTTTACGCCCGTTGCGTTGTACTCCATCTGCCGTAACTTGCCGTCGCTTAAAATATCGAAGCTTTTAATAATTTCCAGCGTTGTCTTCCAATTCCAAACGTTGGCGTGAAACTCAAAGTTCTCCGCCCCTAAATCTAATAATGTAAAGCTCATAAATTTTCTCCAACAAAATGCTAAACGGGCAAGGCATTGTTAGTCAATCAGATTCTGCCGCGAACAAACACTAATGAATACAAAATTAAGAAAATTTTAATAATTTCAAAGCAGCTGTTTTTTATCTGCGCTCTAATTGTTTTGTTCGTAGCCAAATCGCGCGCGGCGGTTTATAATTTCGTTTTCAAAAATTATGTCAAAATCTATTTCATATTCGGATGCCGGAGTTTCGATTGATAACGCGAATCTTGCGCTCAAAAAAATCAAAAACTATGCTAAATCAACATTTAACGCCCAGACTTTGACGGAAATAGGAAGTTTCGGCGGAATGTTTTCCGGCGCGTTTCCCGATATGCGCGAACCGATTCTGGTCGCTTCCGCCGACGGCGTCGGCACGAAACTGAAAATCGCTTTCGACACAGGCATTCACGATACAATCGGACAAGACCTGGTTAATCACTGCGTCAACGACATTTTGGTTCAAGGCGCGAAGCCTTTATTTTTTCTCGATTATTTTGCGACAGGAAAACTCTCGCCCGAGATCACGGCGTCGGTCGTCGAAGGCGTTTCCGTTGCTTGTAAGGAAAACGGCTGCGTTTTGCTCGGCGGCGAAACTGCGGAAATGCCAGGGTTTTATAAAGACGGCGAATACGATTTAGCCGGATTCATCGTCGGCGTCGTAGACAGATCGAAAGTCATTGACGGCAAAAATATTTCTGCGGGCGATGTCGTTCTCGGACTCTCTTCGAGCGGGCTGCAAACAAACGGCTATTCACTGGCTCGAAAACTGTTTTTTGAAATCGGCGGTTATCAATTCAATTCATACATAGAAGAATTGGGTGAAACCGCCGGAGAAGCGTTGCTGAAAACTCATACGAGCTTTTTAAAACAACTTGGCGAATTGCTTGATACAGGAAAAATTAAAGGCTTGGCGCATATTACCGGCGGCGGATTTCTCGAAAATATTCCGCGCATTTTGCCGCAGAATGTTTCGGTCGAAATCAAACGCGGAACGTGGAACGAGCTTCCGGTTTTCGGTTTTATGCAAAAATTAGGCAATGTCGCTGATTCAGAAATGTTCCGCACGTTTAATATGGGAATCGGAATGATTGTAATTTGCGCGGAAGAAGATAAAGAGTTTTTGAAAAATAGTCTGGGCGAATGCTTTGAGATTGGACGAGTAGTTTCCGGAAATAATCAAGTCATAATTAAATGAAAATCGGAATTTTAATTTCGGGACGAGGCTCGAATATGGCTGCAATCATTGAAGCCGTTCAGAGCGGGCAAATTCCTGAATCCGAAGTTGCGGTCGTCATCAGCGACAAAACAAGCGCAAAAGGTTTGGAAAAAGCGAAAGAGCGAAACGTTGAAGCGATTGTCGTCGCTCGAAAAGCGCGCTCGCGTGAAGAACACGACGCGGAAATTATCAGCGAATTGAAAAATCGAAATGTTGAATTCGTTTGTCTCGCCGGTTATATGCGTCTTTTATCGAAAGATTTTATTCAAGCCTTTCAAAATAAAATCATAAATATTCATCCGAGCCTGCTTCCCTCTTTTCCCGGTCTGGACGCACAGCGACAGGCGATTGATTACGGCGTGAAAGTTTCCGGCTGCACCGTACATTTCGTTGACGAAGATTTGGATCACGGCGCAATTATTATGCAAAAGGCGGTCGAAGTTGCGGCTGACGACACGCCGGAAAGTTTATCTGCGAAAATTTTGCAATACGAACATGAGCTTTATATTAAAGCGCTAAAGCGGATTGCCAGAAGAAATTACAAAATAATCGGACGAAGAGTAGTTTTTACAGAAAATTAAAACATTTTTTGAACATATTCCGCATTGCTCCACGAAATTTTAATTTAGAATCGAGTTCTATCAATCCTAAACTTACAACGAGGAAAAATACGAAAACGGGAAAAATACAGTAAACAGTAAAGAAGAATAAAGAAAAATATAATATCGTAAATAAAGCGGCTCATATTCAAACGATTGTTTATTTAACTGTTTGGAAAATTAAATCTTCCACATTCTTTTTCTTTGCATTTATAACTGGTTTTGACACGAGAAGCTTTTTTCCATAAACTTTAAGTTTTCACTTCAACGTGAGAGGATGAACGATTATGCCAAAAAGAACTTATCAACCAAACAATCGTCGCCGTGCGAAAAAACACGGTTTCCGGGCGCGCATGGCGACCAAGAACGGACGCGCCGTTTTGAAACGCCGTCGAGCGAAAGGACGCAAGAGATTAACGGTTCACCATTATTAAACTTTCGTTTGCCGAAAGGGGCGCGGCTGAGAAAGCCCGCCGAATTTCGACGAGTTTACGCCGAAGGCAGGCGTTTTGAAGGGCGTTTTATGACGGCTTTTATTGCGCCGTCGGATACGTCGTTTCAGCGTTTCGGTGTGACGGCTTCAAAAAAAGCAATCGGCAAGGCTCACGACCGCAATCGGGCGAAACGTCTGATTCGAGAGGCTTTTCGGTTGAGCAAAGCGGAACTCAACGAGTTGAATACGAAATTCGATTGGGTTTTGAATGCGCGCCGAAGTCTTTTAAAGGTAAAGCTTGAGGAACCGCTCGCGGAGTTTCGGCAAATTGTCGCGAAAGTTAAAATTTTTGAATCGCAGAAAGGCGAAAATACGTCAAAGTAAAGTGCAATGAAGTATTTGGTTTTAGATTTTTTGAAACTTTACAAGACGTTTCTTTCGCCTTTTTTGCCGCCCGCGTGTCGTTTTACGCCGACTTGTTCGGAATATGCTATGGAAGCGGTGGAAAAATACGGAGCAATTCGCGGAACTTGGCTGGCGGCGAAACGTATCTTAAGATGTCAACCTTTTTGCAAAGGCGGATTCGATCCGGTGAAATGATTTCAGATTTTGGATTGATTTTTATTTAGACGTTTGTTTCTAAATAGTTTCAAAGTATTTGATTCTGATTAATAAAATAAATCTGAATTTGCAAATCCAAAATCCAAAATCCAAAATCTAAAATATTAAGTGATGGACAATTCTAAACAGCAGAATCAAGGGCGTTTTTTACTTGCCGCTGTTCTTTCGATGGCGGTTTTGTTTGGCTGGAGTTACTTTTTTACCCCGAAAAAACCGCAAACGGACAATGCGAATACGGCGGAGGTTACTACCGCGACGAACACGCCCGCTCGTGAATCTCAACCGATTCAACAATCGCAAACGGCACAACTGGCGCCTGACAGCATACCGAACCGACAAATTACGATTAAATCGCCGCTTTACGAAGTAACGCTTGATTCAAAGGGAGCGCTGGCGACGAGCTGGATTTTATTAAAAGACAAATCTCCGAAAGGCGTCAAACCGGTTTACGCTGACGGTTCTACCGAAAATGATAAAAAGCCGCTGCAATTGATTTCGCAAAAGGCGCAGGAAACTCGTGAGTTTCCGTTTCGGCTGTCAACTGAAAATCAAAATCTGAATGATCTGCTTAACAATCGAAACTATCAGGTTTCGGCAAACGAAGAAACGATTGCGCTTAACGAAGGCGAACAAAGACAGATTGATTTTACTTTGACGGATGCGAACGGCGTCGAAATTACAAAAAGTTTTCTTTTCCGCGCCGACAGCTATCTCACCGATTTAAGCGTTAAATTAACTCAAAATGGTCAACCCGTTCCTGATACGAAATTATTAATTGGGGCAAGCGTCGGTGACCATGCAATAAATCATCATAATTTTTATCACATTGAGTCGGAAGCTGTTGCTTCAGTCGGCGGAGATATTTATCGCCATCAAGGCGCCGGATTTACCTACAATCAAGATCAAAGTTCGATAGACGTGCCGGGAAGGATAGATTGGGCAGGCGTCGGCGACGCGTATTTTGCGATGACAGCGATTCCGGCTGAGCAAACACAAGGCTTGGAGTATCGTGCCTCGAAGTATGAAGTTCAAACTCAGCCTTATTATGACGGAATCTTTAGCTGGATTCTGAGAAATGAAAAAACGAGCGAAATTCGCCACTTGATTACGGCTTATGTACCGATAAGTACAGACGGTACACAGACGAAAATTTATACGGGAACAAAGGATTATTTTGCTTTATCGGAATATAACAATATAGTTTCTGCAAGCATTAATAGACCGGTTGACTTGGTAGATTTAATAAACTTCAGTAATTACTGGTTTTTCCGCTGGTTGACGAAACCTCTTTCTATTCCGATTTTGTATTCGCTGAATTTTCTTAATAATTTCACGCAGAATTATGGTTTAGCGATTATTATCTTTACTTTTCTGTTTTACTCTCTGCTATTCCCGCTTCGCTGGTCGCAGTCGAAATCTTTCAAAAAGGCGGCAGGGAACGCGCCGAAAATGAAGGATATTCAGGATAGAATTAAAGATTTGCAGAAAAAAGGTGTTCCGATCGACGATCCGCGAATGCGCGAACTGCAAATGGAGCAATTGCGAATGACAAAGGCGGCTTTGCCGATTGGCGGATGTTTGCCGATGATTCTTCAATTCCCTTTGCTGATTGCCTTTTATACGGCAGTAACGGTTTCGCTTTCGATTCGTCAGGCGTCTTTCCTCTGGCTACCTGACCTTTCCGCCGGCGACCCGTATCATCTTTTGGAATTCGCCTTTGCCGCTTCGATGATTCTTTCGATGAAATTTACGCCGCAAGCCGCAGTCGTTTCGCCGGAACAACAGATGCAACAAAAAATGATGACGTATCTGATGCCGGTAATGATGCTCTGGGTTATGTGGAGCGCGCCTGCAGGACTTTTGCTTTACTGGTTTTTCGGAAATGTTGTCAGTTTCGGGCAGCAAATGATTATCAATCGAATGAATAAAACCGGCGAACCGCCGAAAGAAGAGATTGTTGATTCAATGCCGAAAGATGTGAAAAAAGTGAAACCGAAACTTTCAACGTCTTGAAAGTCACAAAATGACAAAGTGAAAAGGTGAAAAAGTATAATGTTAAAAAACGCTGATCACCTTTTCACTTTTAACCTTTTTAACCTTTTCACTTTATACTTTGTTTTATGAACGAATATTGCCAACAAGCTGAAACTTTTTTGACCGAACTTTTAGCTGATATGAATTTTAATTTGAGCGTATCATCAGAATGGACGGACGAAGGGTGCGTGCTTGATTTAAGCGGCGAAGACGCTCCCTTTTTGCTGGCAGAGAACGGCGAAATGCTCGATGCTTTTGAGACGTTGCTTTTTCAGATTTACGGCAGGAATCTTGACCGGGAACATCGTTTCACCTGCGATGCCGACGGTTTTCGACGAACTCGCAAAGCTGAACTTCAGGCGATGGCACGGTTTGCCGCCGGAAATGTTCGGAAAAGCTCGAAACCTTTTACATTCGGCGTCTTGAATTCAACCGAACGACGCGTAATTCATCTAGCCTTGCAAAGTGAAACCGATCTGATTACCGAATCAGTCGGAAACGGACGTGATAGACGCCTGCAGGTTCGTCTGAAATAAGTTCAAAGTTCAAAGTCTTATTTTTGAAACTTTGAACCTTAAACTTTGAACTTTGATTTATGTCAGACACAATCGTTGCATTGATAACGCCCTTAGGACGCAGCGGAATCGGTGTAATCCGTGTAAGCGGCGCAAATTCCCTCTCAATCGTAAAAAAAATCATAAATGACGACGAGTTTGCTCCGAAACCTCGTTATGCTCATCTGAAAAAAATCTACGAAGTCGAATCAGGCGAAGTTTTGGATGAAGCTATTCTTACATACTTCAAAGCCCCGAACTCGTTTACCGGAGAAGACGTTGTCGAAATTGCCTGTCACGGCTCGCCGATTGTTCTGCGCCAAATCATTGACTACTGTTTGAAATTTGACGCGCGAATGGCGGAAGCGGGCGAGTTCAGCCTGCGCGCCCTGGCAAACGGGCGGATGAATTTAAGCCAGGCGGAAGCGATTCGAGATTTGATTGACGCGCAAACTTTCGCTTCGGCGCGTCAATCGGTTCGCCAACTGCGCGGCGAGCTTTCCAATCAGTTGCAGCCGTTAAAAGATGAATTATTAAATGTCATCATCATTCTGGAATCGGCTCTCGAATTTGTCGAAGATGACTTGCCGGACTTTCAAACGGAAAGCATTAAATCGAAACTCGCCGAAATTGCCGAAAAAACAGGCAAAATGGCTTCGACCTTTCAAGCCGGAAAACTTCTCAGAGAAGGTTTGAAAGTCGTTCTCGCCGGGCGACCGAATGTCGGAAAATCCAGCCTTTTCAACGCATTGCTCGGTCACGAACGAGCTATCGTAACGGACATCGCCGGAACCACGCGCGACCAGCTTCACGAAAAATTAATTATCAATAACATTCCCATTTCTCTGATTGATACCGCCGGTTTGCGCGATACTTCCGACGCGGTTGAAAGCATCGGCGTCGAGCGAAGCAAACAAGTTATGGCTGACGCCGATCTGGTCGTCGTATTGCTCGATGGCTCGCAAGATTTAACCGCGGAAGACCGAGAGATTTTAACGCAAACCACTGAATATCCGGCACTTATCGCCATAAACAAGTCGGATTTGACGAATTTTAATCACAATTTGCTCGAAGAAATAAATTTTATTACCGGTGGCAAGCGAAAAGTAATCGAAATTTCAGCCAAGAGCGGCGATCGTCTTGAAGAACTTCAAAAAGAAATCATTGAACCCTTTTCCCCGCAAAATTTAGACCCAACGGGCTTTCTTGTTTCCGACGCTCGTCATAACGATTTGCTGCTCCGGGCAAAAAGCGAAATCGAAAATTCATTAAACCTACTCGATCAAAAGATGAGTGAAGAATTCGTCCTTATCGGTTTACACAACGCACTTCGTTATCTCGGACAAATAACCGGTGAAACCACAACCGAAGATATGCTTACTCGAATCTTTTCGACTTTCTGCATCGGAAAGTAAGTAACAATAAATAACAATGACAATGCTTGGATACGTCAAGTTTACGAACGTTTGAAAAGTGATTATCGCTATTCTAACAATTTGTTTTACAACAATTTCCCTTTCCCAAAAGAACCAACTAATAAACACAACGAAAGAGTAGAACACACGGCACAAGGTATTTTAGACGCGCGCCTAAACTTTCCCCGCGTGCCTCTAGCGGACCTCTACGACCTGCTGACGATGCCGAAAGTATTACTAGACGCAAAACCGCGCCAACGATGAAGCTGTTGATGCCTGTTACGGCAAAACGAGCCTCAAAAACGAACTTCAACAACTTGAATTTCTGTTTGAATTATACCGGCAATATACGGAGCCGCTTACGATGATTGAAGAAAAGGAAACCTAGAAGGCTAAATGGAAGCAAAATAGGACGAATACATTTAGGAAATCAGACTAGCAATAGCGGAAGCAAAATGAAAGGTTATCACTAATTCCAACATTACTGGATTTAGGAATTTTCCTATTAGTGTTATTTTAACATTATCCCTTCCCAGATTACTCGCGGGATGTGAAAAATCTTTCTTTTACCTTCGGTAATTAAAACTGAAAAGGGATAATGTACAAATCCGCATTATTAAGCGACATCTAAAGTGAGATTGGAAGATTCCCCGTCTTTGCCGACTGCTTCAAAGGACTTTTTCTCAGTTGGCGGATTACTACCGATTTTATTTTCACGCGGCAAAAACGGGGTGCTTTTGACGACGTTCGTGCTGACAGGCGCCATAGACGCGCCCGGTTTGGCATTATGGTTTTCCGCATTTTCCTTAAGCTTTAGCATACTGCAGTTGCCTTCTAGAACTGCGCCGTCTGCCATAATAAGGCGCGGCGTTTGAATATTGCCAACCACTTTTGCCGTCCGTCTCAATTCCAAATGTTCGGTGGCGATTATGTCGCCGTTGACCTCGCCGTTAATTATCGCCGTCCCTACCGAAACATTGGCGTCAACTACACCGTCCGAACCAATTATCAAAGTTCCTTTTTCACTCGTTACCTTTCCGGTCAAATGCCCGTCAATGCGCGCCATCGCGATAAAATTCAACTCGCCAACAAAAACCGAACTGCTGCCGACTAAAGCACTTAAACGCCCTTCTCTGATGTCGCGCGCCATCTCTTCGCTTTCAGATATAGCACGTGGCTGTGTGCCGTTGCTGACAACATTTTCCTGCGTTGCGTCGAGGCTATTCTGATTTTCCGTGTTCCTTTCTTGAAAGCCACTGTTTTGATCCGCTTCGTTGCTATTACCGTATCCCGAATTAACCATAGTTTTACTAAGTCCTCGCTTTTTAATTTCGCTCGCAGGTCAAGCCTTTACAATGAATTTGTCAGATGCCAACAAAAAGGGTTAATCGCCCGTTTTTTCCAAATTTTTTTAATAATAGAGATTGTCCGCCATTCTGTCTACAGTTTTTCTTGAATAAAGGCTAAATTTATCCAAATTATAAATATTTGCACCTTATTTGTATCTTTATAAATATGCTATCTTCATAAATCTAATAATTGCAATAAGATCGCATATATATTCACATTTTGCATTTGAAGGAGAGATTCCTAAAAAATAACAATTGAGTAATAAATTGCACAAAACTCTTTGTTGGCGGATTTCTTCTTTTGTCAGAAATAATCACTTCTTATTTTTGTATTAAATACTATGACAAATTTAGAATAAACGATTATTGAACTCATGAAAATCAATTTACAAAACCGTTCCGATGGCTTTCAATGCAATTTTACAGTATAGAACGACGAATCTCTCGTTTTGTGAACCTAAGACGCTAGCCATTTATATTTGAGCTTATGCCAAGAGCCTTTTGACGATATTCAAGTGTGACGAATAAAGCAGCAGTTAAAACAGGTATGATTTGGGCTGTTGTCATAAATTAATTCCTTCTTTGATAAATTTGATGTAAGAACTCTGGCGTTCCCCAAAACAATTACTTTCAATTTTCGAGGTTTATAAGAAAAATTGCCCCATTTGCTCAAAAACAAATTGAACCATAATGATTTGGTAGGTTGTTTCGATTTGAGCACGAAAGTTCCTGGTGAACAAGACAAAACAATTGGCGTCTTTACCTTAGCTAGTTGAACTAGAAAATATTCATAGCCACCTTCCGTGCATAAGAAGCCTAAAACTGCATAGAAACTGCCGCTTCATCCAAATATTACCACTCTATTTTGTGTCGTTCAGGCGAGTTTTTCGATTTTCCGAGAATATCAAGTTTCAGGCTTTAATATAAAGAATTTTTTTTAACTTAACACTTTAATCGTTTATACTAATAGTCGAGTTTTTGAGCAATGCACTAGAGTTCTTTCGGAAAACTGTTTGCCGGAAGGTATTTCATGCGGGGCTTTGACTAAACCAATGCGCTTGCGACTCTGTTTGACCATTTCACGCACTTTTTCAACGTTGGCTTTTTCCGGGAGAATGTTTATGCGCCCGCGTCCAGGCTTAATTCGTAATCTTTTTACACCTTCTTTACCCGTATTTATGAAGCCATTTATACTTCTCATCTACCGTTTTCTTTAAAGAATAAAAATCTATCTCCTTAATGGTTTTGTGAGTTTAAGGAGTTAATTTCAAAAAACTTCTTAAATGTAAAAGATATGTCTATGTTGTAAGATACTGATTTATTACCGGCTTTAGTGTATCGAAATTTATAGGTTTATCAATCAAATAGTTGCATCCGGCTTCCATAGCTTGTTTGTAACAGGAATTACCATATGCAGTTACAGCTATTATCGGAATTTCTTCCATACCTTCGAAATTTCTGATTATTCTCGTTGCAGTGAAACCATCCATCACAGGCATCGCTAAATCCATCAAAATAAGATCGGGCGATTCATGCTTTACTGTTTCTACCGCTTCTTGTCCATTTGCCGCCTCGACTACGTTATAGCCGTATCTTTCGACTACAAATTTCATAAAACTACGCGCGTCCTCGTAATCTTCAACTATTAAAATTTTCTTTGCCATACAACCCTTGTTTCGAAATTATCCGTTTATATTACCAAATTTGAAATTTACTTTAATCTTTTGAGAATGTCCATACTTAATTTACATCTTGTTAAAACAAAGTAAACTATAGGAATTATATTGTTCTCTTCATTTTATTGTTATTGGAATACAATTTGAACTAAATCAATAGATAGTATTGATCATAAAACGCGTTTTATCTTTTTAAATTTTATGCATTCAATTGTTCATAAATTACATCTTATCTTGATAATTTAGGTTGTGGCTCTCCAATTTAGAATGAAATTGTCATAATCTATTTTTTGAATTCCTTAAACGTTCGTAGCCTTTTTCCATTGTTTTTTAGAAAGTTGGTATAATTTTTATAAAGAAAAAAAGCAATTTTTTCCCTAATTTTATTAGTTGAATTTTTTCTATACATTTTTAGAATTTAATTATGGTTTTTGACGAAGAATTTGATGTTGTTGTCATTGGTGCCGGACATGCAGGATGTGAAGCCGCCTCTGCTTCGGCACGGCTCGGATCGGAAACTGCTTTGATTACAATCAATCTTGATTTAATCGGGCAAATGTCCTGCAATCCTGCTATCGGCGGTATTGCCAAAGGTCATATTGTGCGCGAGATTGATGCCCTCGGAGGCATTATGGGACGAATAATTGATAGAACCGGTATTCAATTTCGTTTGTTAAATCGTTCCAGAGGACCCGCCGTGCAATCTCCACGAGCGCAGGCTGATCGAGGTTTATATAGAACTGAGATGCGTCAAACGCTTGAAGCAATTTCAAATCTTTATCTTCGCCAAGGTTCTGTAGTTGAGCTAATTGTTGCAAACAATAGGGTAACAGGCGTAGAGATGCAGGATGGAAGAAGGATAGGTGCTCAAACTGTTATCGTTGCAACCGGTACTTTTCTAAATGGAATGGTCCATACTGGACCGAGAACTTTTTCCGCTGGTCGTGCCGGCGAACCTTCTTCTATAGAATTAGCCGAATGCTTAAAGAAGTTAGGATTTCCGGTTGGACGCTTAAAGACCGGGACCCCTCCCCGTCTGGACGGTCGAACAATTGATTGGGATTGTTTTGAACCACAGAACGCTGATGAAAAACCCGTGGCTTTCTCATTTGCCACTGAGCAAATAGAACAAAAACAGATTAAGTGTTATATCGGTTATACTTCAGATTCTTTGCACGACAAAATTCGATCTAATCTGCATCAATCTCCATTATATTCAGGGAAAATTAAGGGCGTTGGTCCCAGATACTGCCCTTCTATTGAAGATAAAGTAGTTAAGTTTGCCGGAAAGGATCGTCATCAACTTTTTCTTGAACCTGAAGGTCTACATACTAATGAAGTTTATCTTAATGGTTTTTCTACTTCCCTTCCCGCAGAACTGCAGAAGGATTTGCTTCAACTTATTCCAGGATTTGAAAATGTTAAGATAATTCGCCCTGGGTATGCCATTGAATATGATTTTGTAGATCCGAAACAACTAAAACCAACGATGGAAACCTCTAGTGTACAAGGATTATTTTTCGCCGGTCAGATTAATGGCACTACCGGTTATGAAGAGGCAGCTTGTCAAGGTTTGATGGCTGGTATTAATGCAGCTTTACAAGTTCAAAAAAGAAAGCCTTTTTATTTAAGCCGTAATGAATCATACATTGGAGTTTTAATAAGTGATTTAATTCAGCATGGTGTTGATGAACCGTACAGGATTTTTACTTCCAGAGCAGAAGCTCGGTTGTTGCTTAGACATGATAATGCGGATCGCCGGCTTTCACCTAAAGGTAAGGAATTAGGACTATTGGCGGACCCGGCTTGGGATAAATTTAATAAAAAACGCGAGAAGATTTCCCTTTTAAGAAATGTCCTAGATAATTCAAAAATTAAGAGTTCATCTACGGAATACGCATCTCTTTCTCAAATCTTAAATTTAAATATTTCAGAACCAATCAGTTTGTCGCAACTTTCTTTAAGACAGGGGGTAACATCTGAACTGATTTTTAATCTTTTGCCGGAAAAGGTTCGTGAGCAAGTAAGCGTTGTGGATTTAGAAACTACTTTGGCAGACTTACTTTACAAGGGTTATATTGATAATCAACTTTTGGCGACCGAGAGAACCTATACAAATGATAATCTTAAAGTTCCCGAAAATTTTGCTTTTGAAAGAATTAGCGGATTGTCAAATGAGATGGTCGAACGCCTTGTTAGAGCTCAGCCTCAAAACTTTGGGCAAATTAGAAAAATACCCGGACTTACTCCATCTGCATTGTCCACCGTTCTTGTGCATTTAACAGCTTCTAAATCTTAGTTCTTGGCAAGTAATGTAGCACGTGACACAATTCAAATTGTGTCACGTGCTACATTACTTATATCTATATTAGAAGTAAAAAGAATTGTATGGTAATTTAGAAAATCGAACTTTTAATAATAAAAACAAAAATGGGAAAGATAATAGCGGTAGCTAACCAAAAGGGCGGAGTGGGGAAAACTACAACATCAATAAATTTAGCGGCAGGTTTAGCAGTTGAAGAAAAAAGGGTTTTGTTGATAGATGCAGACCCACAAGGAAATGCAACTTCCGGTGCCGGTGTGCCGAGAGTTATGTCTAGGAAAACTCTATACCACGCCATAGTTGTTAATGAAAACCTGGAAAATATTATCCTGCCAACAGAACTGCCTTTATTGTTCGTGTTGCCTTCTGATAAAAATTTAGCCGGAGCGGAAATAGAATTAGTAGAAACAGACGATAGAGAATACCGGCTTAAGAATGTCTTAAAGAAAATAAAAAATGAATACGACTACATAATAATAGATTGTCCTCCTTCGTTAGGATTATTGACAATAAATGGATTGACGGCTGCAGATTCTTTGCTTGTACCGATCCAGTGTGAATATTTCGCGTTAGAAGGAGTGACGGAGTTATTCGATACATTAGCAAGGTTAAGAAGAGGACTTAATCCTCAATTAACTATCGAAGGATTGCTCCTAACAATGTATGATGAGAGAACAAATCTTTCAAGCGCAGTTGCACAAGATTTAAGGGATTTTTATGGGAAACAGGTGTTAAAAACGGTTATTCCGCGAAATGTAAGGCTGGCAGAGGCGCCGAGCTATGGAAAACCCATAATACTTTATGATATTCGTTCAAAAGGAGCAGAAAGTTATATTCAACTTGCAAAGGAGATTTTGAGTCATGAATAGAAAAGTTTTAGGGCGAGGTTTGGGAGCTTTAATTGCAGAAGACGAAAACTTAAACGGAAAGGATCAACTCCTGGAGTTGGATTTGGATTTAATAGAACCAAATTCAGAGCAGCCGAGAAAAAGATTTACAGAGGAAAATTTAGAAGAACTTACTCAGTCAATAAAAGCAAATGGAATAGTTCAGCCAATAATTGTAAGAAGAAAAGGAGGCAATTATGAAATTGTCGCCGGAGAAAGGCGTTGGAGAGCATCACAACGAGCCGGATTGCAGAAAATTCCGGTAATTATAAAAGAAGTTTCTGACGATAAATTATTAGAATTAGCATTAATAGAAAATATACAAAGGCAAGAATTAAATCCTATCGAAGAAGCAAAAGCATATAAAAATTTGTCTGAAAGGCTCGGACTGACTCAAGAAATCATTGCAGAAAGAGTAGGGAAGAATCGGACAGTAATAACTACTGCATTAAGACTTTTGAGATTGCCCAAAGATATACAAGATTTAGTTGAAGAAGAAAAGATTACTGCGGGACATGCACGGGCTTTGTTAATGATCAGCGAGTCGGAAACGCAGAGACAATTAACAAAAAATATTATTGAAATGTCGTTGTCTGTCCGGGAAACCGAGAAAGCAATTAAAAGGCTAAATAAAAATCAATCTGCAATTGTTGAAAGTAAAAGGGTTAGCGATAAAGCGGATGCGAATGTGAAGGCGGCAGAAACAAAATTAAGAAGATACTTGGGAACGAATGTTCAAATTAAACCTGATGGAAAAGGAACGGGTGGGAAAATTGAAGTAGAATATTACGGAGAAGCGGATCTGGATCGGATTTTCAATTTATTGACAAATAAAGAAAGTTAAGTTCATGTAGAAAAACTACAGGACATAATCAAAAAAATATCGAGTTTATGGACAAAAAGCGTTTAACAGAGATGGTTTCCTGTGCGGGTTGAGTGGCTAAACTCGCACCAGGCGATCTTGCTCAAGTTTTGAGTAAACTTCCAAAGCAGAATAATGAAAATGTAATTGTTGGATTTGATACTTCCGACGATGCGGGAGTGTTTCGCCTAAACGACGATTTAGCTTTAGTTCAAACGGTAGACTTTTTTACACCCATCGCTGACGAACCCGAAACCTACGGGCGTATAGCTGCGATAAACTCTCTCAATGATATATATGCAATGGGAGGGAAGCCAATATCAGCTTTATCAATTGTATGTTACCCGCAGAAAGGAGATTGGGAAATTTTAGGAGAAATTTTACTCGGCGGACAAAAAGCACTAAATGAAGAGGATGTTGTAGTTTTAGGAGGACATTCAGTTGATGATCAGGAAATTAAATTTGGTTATTGCATTACAGGAATTATTGAGCCTAATAAAGTTATAAAAAACTCGGGTGCGAAAACGGGTGATATCTTGATACTGACAAAACCGATTGGAACGGGAGTAATAAGTACGGGAATCAAATTTCAGAAGGCAAGTGAAACAGCTAAAACGGCGGCTTTGAAGACAATGACGCGTTCAGCAAAAAATGCATCAGAAGTTATGCGGGAAATAGGTGCAAATGGTTGTACGGATATAACCGGGTTCGGGTTACTCGGTCATGCATACGAGATGGCAAAAGCAAGTAATGTTACATTCAAAATAAAATCTGAAGATGTACCGCTTTTGCCTGACGTATTAGAATTGATAGAAAAAAAAATGTTGACGCGTGGTGATAAAAATAATCGAACTTATGTCGGAGATACAGTAAAAATAAGTGAAAAGGTATCAAAGGAAATGCAAAGCGCTCTTTTTGACCCGCAAACAGCGGGAGGATTATTGATTAGTTTAGAAGAAGAGAAGGCGAGTAATTTTTTGAACCTGGTGAAAGACGCGCAAGTTATAGGAAGAGTCGAAGAATTTCAAGATTACCTAATTGAAGTAAATTAAAAAAAGCATTCAATTAAGTAAAATTTAGTAAATGAGGGAAAAAAGTTGTATTTATTAATACTCGAATCAATCGGAACATCGGAATTGATCCTGATCGGAATTATAGCTTTGATTGTTTTTGGACCCCGCAAATTACCGCAAATGGCGAAAACTATCGGAAAGACGATGGCGGATTTCAGGCGTACTACCAATGAATTTAAAACGACTTGGGAGCAAGAGGCAGAGTTTTATAAAGAAGAACTGACTATTCAAGAAACAAATTCCGTTTCTGAAAACTCGATTATCGAAGAAAAAACGATTGCGAGAACGATAAGCATTGAGAGAAAGGAAATAGAAGCGCCTGAAATCAAAGAAGTAGAACAGGAAAAAATAGATAAACTGCTTTCGAGTATAAAGAATAAAGAGTTAGATTCTCCAAAGGAAGAAAAAACAGATTTTAAGAAACCGGACACACAGGACAAACGTGAGTGGCTCTAAAGCGACGACCTAGAGCGTATGGAACTCGATAAAGAAAATCAGGAAGAATTAAGCGGTCAAATGTCTTTTCTGGAGCATTTGGACGAATTGCGCCGGAGGCTCGTAAACTCAGTAATAATTGTAGTTATAGCATTCACCGTGTGCTGGTTTGCTTCGAAAGAAATTTATAATTTCCTTTCGATTCCGATAAGACAAGCGCTTTCGGAAGCCGAAAGACGTGAACTGCCGATTGAAGGTTTAACGGGCGATGAAAAAATCTTACCAATAAACAATTTGAAAGAAGGCGAAACAGGACGGTATGTTTTCGACCGCGCGACGAAGCTCGGTGTAAATGTCATTTCGCCGGGAACTTCAGTTCAAGCTGTTGTTTTACCGGACGGAAAAAACAACTTGGGGCTTTTTACAAATGAACCTGTTTTTACAAGCAATGCGATCATTCCGAAAGGCGTACGCCTGCCCGTTGATTTGGTCGCGCCAAAAACCAATGAACCGACAGCCGAAGAAAGAATGGTGGTGACAACGGCAACCGAGCCGTTTACGCTTTATGTGACTGTATCGTTATATGCGGCTATTGCTTTGTCTATTCCGTTTTTATTATGGCAAGTTTGGGGATTTATATCGCCGGCGCTTTATAAACACGAAAGAAAATACGTAACGCCGTTTATCGGGCTCTCCACAATTTCGTTCGTTATCGGAGCAGCCTTTGCTTACTACATTTTGTTTCCTCCAGCAGTTAAATACTTGCTCGGTCTCGGCGAAGACTTTCGTTTGTTATTAAGAGCGACTGATTATTTTGATTTTATAACTTTGATAATGCTGGCAATGGGTTTGATTTTTCAAATGCCGGCAATAACATACGTTCTTGCCAGAATCGGCATAATCAATGCGGCAATTTTAGTAAAGAGTTGGAAGCTGGCGATTGTCGTGATATTGATTGTCGCGGCAGTCGTTTCGCCGACTGGAGATATTCCGAATATGATGCTTTTCGCGGCGCCGATGATGATTTTATACATTCTTTCTATTTTCATCGCCTGGTTTTTCGGAAAAAAACGCCAGAGTGAAGTTGTAGTTTAATAAGCAACCAGACCGACAAGAACTTGCATCTTGAAGAAATAAGTATTTCTATCTAAAATCTTAAAAGCAAAATATAATATAAAAAAGGAAAAAGCGTAAAAGCAATATTTATTGCGGCAAAGCAGAAGGAGTTTTACCGTTATGTCGAAAGTAAAATCTGTTCGTAATTTAGCCTTAATTGCGTCGTTAATCGGATCGAGTGTTTTAACCGGTATGGCGCAGAATAAAAAAGACACGCCGAGTCAGGATGTCAATGATAAAGCGCGAAACGTCAAACCTGAAATAAAAGAAGTTTATAAAAAATGGATAAATAATGACGTGGCGTACATCATTACAAAAGATGAAAAGAAAGCGTTTAATCAGTTGAAGTCTGACGAAGAGCGTGAAAACTTTATCGAAAATTTCTGGCGCAGACGCGATCCGAATCCGGACACGGAAGAAAATGAGTATCGCGAGGAATATTACGAGCGCATTGCATACGCCAACGAACATTATACGTCCGGGATTCCCGGGTGGAAGACTGATAGAGGTCGAACATATATAACCTGGGGAAAACCGGATTCGGTCGAATCGCATCCGTCCGGCGGTTCTTACGACCGACCTTCTTATGAGGGCGGCGGTTCAACATCGACATATCCTTTTGAAATTTGGTTTTACAGGCATTTAGAAGGAGTAGGCAGCGGCATAGAAATCGAGTTTGTTGACCCGACCGGTACAGGCGAGTATAGAATCGCGCGCAGCCCGAATGAAAAAGACGCGCTTTTGATGGTTCCCGGCGCCGGTTTAACGACTGCTGAAATGCTCGGACTCAGCGATAAAGGCGACCGTATTTCAGGAATCGGCAATAATTATATGGGGCGCGCTCAAGATCAGCCGTTTGAAAGATTGCGCATTATCACGGATTTGCAGCGCCCGCCGCAGGTTAAATTCAGCGATTTGCAGGCTCTCGCCGGCGGCGATTCGGGAACGATTGACAACAACCCGCTTAATTTCGATATGCGCGTTGATTTCTTCCGTCAATCAGAAGATCGCATAATTGCGACATTTACGGTGCAGACTGAAAATAAGGAATTGGTTTTTGAAAACGTGGGCGGATTGCCTACGGCGAAAATGAATGTTTTCGGACGTATAACCGCTGTTTCGGGCAAACGTTCGGGAGTTTTCGAAGATTCGGTAACGACGAACGCTACCGGAGAAGAACTTGCCGAAGCGAAAGACCGCAAATCCGTGTATCAAACGGCAGTCGCGTTGACGCCCGGAACTTACAAAGTTGATGTCGTCGTGCGCGACGTAGTTTCAGGCAATAAAGGTATCGTCAGCAAAGGCTTTACCGTGCCGAAATACGATGAGAAAAAACTCTCGACCTCGACGCTTATCTTAGCTTCGACTCTTCGTTCGACAAACGAAAGAGATATTGGCGGAAGATTTATTATCGGCAACGCGAAAGTAATTCCGAATCTTTCAGGCGTTTATAAGAAAGGTCAGCAAGTCGGCGTTTATTTACAGGTTTATAACGCGCAAATTGATCAGACCACTTTGCGCCCGGCGGTAGATGTCGAATATATTTTGATGAAAGGCGGAAAAGAAGTTCTTCGACAGCCGGAAAATTGGGAGGGTTTGAGCGATTCCGGGCAGCGTCTAACGCTCGCGAGGCTTCTGCCGACCGATCAGATACCCGCCGGAAATTATGAGATAAAAATCAGAATTAAGGACCGCGTCGGCGGGCAAACGCTCGAACCGGCTGGAAACTTTACGATTGTTCAATAATTTCGAGAAAACTTTGTTATATCTTGACGGCGCTTTATTTCGTATAAAGCGTCTTTTTTTATGGAAACGGAAAGATTAATTTTGAGGCATTATGCTGCCGAAGACAGAACGGATTTCATCGCGCTGTTTACGGACGCGTCGGTGATGAAGCACGTCGGAGACGGCGTAATAACGCACGAAAAAGCCGAAGCCTTTTGGCAGAAACTCTTTGATAAACTTTACCCGCAAAATTACAACATCTGGGCGGTTTTTGAAAAGGCAGAATCTCAATACGTCGGACACGCCGGAATCTATCCGCGTCCAACAAAAAAAGAAGATTGGGAATTTGTTTATTTTTTAAATAGACAAGCTTGGGGCAAAGGATATGCGACCGAAATTGCCAAGAGAGTTATTGAATTTGGCTTTGAAGAGTTAAATTTGCCCGAAGTTTTTGCAACGGTTGATGACGATCATACGGCTTCGATTCGCGTTTTGGAAAAAGCCGGAATGAAGCTAAAACGATTTGAGTATGATGAAGGCGGACAGTTTTCAGTTTATTCGATTGCAAAACCGTTTTAGCTTTTTGGAAAATTCCTCGGGTAATGCAAGTCTATTTCAAACGCATTAAACGATTTAATATTTTTGCCTGTGTCGGATCTATTGTTCTCAGCATTTCATAATACTGTTTCGCCAATTCGAGGTTTCCGGTCTTAACGTATAAAATTGAAAGATTAAATAATGAAGGGGAATTTGTCGGCTCGACGGAAACGGCGCGTTTATACATTTCTATAGCTTCGCGTCGCTTACCCTGATCGCGAAGAAAATCAGCATATACTTTCAAAACGTTGATAGAATCAGGTTTTAATTCAAGCGCTTTTTTGTAGGCTTCAAGAACTTCCGCGGCGCGACCAAGTTTTCGTAAATTGCCTGCCAAACTCAAATAAATCACATAATGCGGCTCCGCTTCAATAGCTTTTTGGTGAAATTCTACTGCTTTTTCGTCCATTCCCAAATCGCTGTAAAGCACACCGATGAGGGTTAAATTTTTGTTCGTTTGCGGCAAAAGCGGAATCAATTCGTTCAAAGCAGTTTCGGCTTCTTTCCTCCTCAGGAAAACAAGCATTTCCGTTAATGACTGGCGAACTTCGAGATTCTTCGGATTCTGCGCGATTTCTTGCTTCATTGCTGCGATTTGCGATGCGCCTTGCTGCCGTGCTCTCGTTACATTGAAAAACATTTGAACGACGTGATTGCCTGGCTTTAGCCGATCAGCTTCCGACAGTTTTTCCAGTGCTTCGTCAAATCTTGCCAAAGTTGTTAGAGTTAATCCGAGCGCGACTTTTGTTTCAAAATCTTTCGAGTTTATTTTGTCCGCTTTTCGCAAGAACTCCAGTGCCTCTTCAAAACGCTTATCTTCACTTAAACTTTTGCCTAACACCCGATTAAACTCGAAATTGCCGGGCGCGAGATCCGTTGCCTGCTTTAGTGCGGGAATCGCTTTGTCGAAATTGTTGAGCCGTATCTGTGCCAAACCGAAATTATAAAAAGCTTCTGGAAACTTAGAATTAAGTTCCATCGCTTTTTGAAAACTTTGCGCGGCTTCTTCATTCTGTGCGAGTTCAAAAAAAACTCTGCCGAGATAAAAATGTGCTAAAGCCTGTCTGGGTTCGAGTTCTATAGCTTTTAGCGCCGCCGCAATCGCTTCTGAATCGCGTTCCGCACGCAGATACTCTTCAGCCGAATTAATCTGATAAATTGCCGAGTTTGGACGCAAACGAACTAATTTTTCATAAAGCTCAAGCGAACGATTGTAATTGCCGACTTGTTTGTTCATTTCAGCTGAAAAATTGAGTAGAAGCTCGTTGTCAGCGAATTTCTGTAGAGCAGCTTCCGCTTTTTGCAAAGCGTCCTCGCTGCGCTTCGCAGTTCGTAGGGCAGCGATCAAAGCCGCGTGAGATTCGAACGAGTCATTTTTCAAACGAACGCCTTCTTCACACTGGGTAATCGCTTCAGAATGATTTCCGGTTAAACTGAGTGATTGACACAGAGAAAGCCTAAACGATGCTTCGTTTGGTATAATACGCACTGCTTCACGAAACGGAGCAATTGATTCTTCTATTCGATTAAGTGCAAATAAAACCGCTCCCATATTGGCTTGAGTCGCTGGTTGTGTCGCATCGAGACGCGCGCTTTGTCTAAATACTTCAAGAGCTTCATTGAATTTTTTCTCTTTCATCAATTGCACGCCTTTGTCGAAGAATTCTTTTGCCGTCTGCGGTTGGCTTTGCGCCGGAATTCTGACTGATAGGGTGAGAAAGAAAATGAGTATAAATATCAGATTGTATTTCTTGTGCATTATTGCCTCGCAAAATTTCATAAAATCAGAGTATGAAATAAAGGTTTGTTTTATTCTATTTTTTAGAATTGTGAAGACCTTCAAACAGTGAAATTTATTTTAACACCCTTTGCTCATTTCTTAATTACGATTTTTCGAGTAACTCAACGAGCAAAACGTAATTTTACATTCAGGATTTATAGTTTTAGTAGAAATGATCGTTGCGAAAGAAGTTAAACAAGATAATTTATTGCTGCTTTTACAGATTTATTGCCAGCGTCGCAGCTTCGGAATAAACGAATTTGCCAGTTCCGAAGCTTTTTCAAAAGGCATATTCAAATCCGCCGTCATATTTTCAATCGAACTGTTTATCATTTCTTCTAAAGTTTGATTCGGATTTGTGTATTCACCGTTTCTAAAACAAAAAGAGCAATATTCTTCGGTCGTTGTTCCGTCAGCATTTGTACCCAAATTACCAAATTCCTTTGAAAGCGGCATTCCGCAACTTTGACAGCGAATTTTATTGTCCATAGCTTTTTATTTTATTTTCAAATTTCGTGAAATCTTCGTACGGAAAGGGCTGGCGCCAGTGAAATTCGAATTCGTCGGTATTGCGGTCTTCGTAAAGTTGCGCGAAGGTTTGATAAAATGCTGCGCAGACTTCTTTTGTGTTGCCTCGATGCGAGAAGACCTTTTCCGATTCATCCGTTTCGCGGCTGCCGGTCGGATATTGATAAATTTCCAAAAGCAGATTTTCGCCGTTTCGCGCAAAAAGAAAGTCGAATTCTTCGGGATTGCGGTTCCATTGCAGCAAGTATTCTCGGTTGATTGAATTTTCTTCGAGCAAATCGTTCAAAATTCGTAAAAGCTCAGACAAAGCGTGCTCGTGCGGCGCGTGCGCCGTTGTAGTGTGAAACTCTGATAATCCGTCGCTTAAACCGATTGACATCCATCCGCACTGCGGCGAATTGAAACTGACTTCAAGATTATTCTGCATAAATCGGAGGTGAATCTTAAATCTGAGATGCAGATTTGTATAGCAAATTAAATCGCTTGCAACTTATGATTCACGTTTACTTTATGGTAACTTTAAGAGAAAATTTCCACAAACAAAGATGCGTCAATACCAGGAACTTCTTCGACATATTTTGCAAAACGGAACGCGCCACGATGACAGAACGGGCGTCGGAACGATTTCGGTTTTCGGTTATCAAACCCGCTTCGATCTGCGCGAAGGTTTTCCGATTGTAACGACGAAACGCGTTCCGTTTCGATGGGTCGCCGAAGAATTGCTTTGGTTTTTGTCGGGCGACACAAACGAAAAAAATCTTCGCGCGCGCGGCGTTGACATTTGGGCGGAATGGGCGGACGAAGCTCATACTTCAAGATTCGGACGCGAAGAAGGCGATTTGGGACCGGTTTACGGTTATTTGTGGCGAAGCTTCGGCGGCGATTACCCGGAAAGAAACGGTTTCGATCAGATTAGCTGGTTGATGAACGAGATAAAAACGAATCCGAATTCGCGCCGTTTAATCGTTTCGGGCTGGAACCCCAAACAGGCGTCGCAGGTTGATTTACCGCCGTGTCACACGTTCTGGCATTTGAAAGTAGAAAACGAAAAGATTCTGCATTGCCAGCTTTATCAGCGCAGCGCCGATGCGTTTCTAGGAGTTCCGTTCAATATCAGTTCATATGGACTTTTAACACATATGATCGCGCACGTCTGCGATCTGCAAGTCGGTGAGTTTATTCACACTTTCGGCGATTTGCATATTTATTCGAATCATCTCGAACAAGTCGAAAAACTTTGCGCGCGCGAGCCTTTTCCGCTTCCGACTTTAACAATAAAAAGAAAACCTGATTCGATTTTCGATTACAGTTATGAAGATTTTGAACTAAAAAATTATCAACATCATCCGCCGATTTCCGCTCCGGTTGCCGTTTGAGTCTAATACGCACTGAATTTAATAATTGCTGTATAAACTTTTGAAACAATTCTCAAGAAAACCTCAAGTATCGAAGAGTAAATTAAAATCATACAAGACAACTGAATAGGAAAAACAATTAAAAAGGCGGTCGAACGGAAGCTTCCGAAAGGAAGCTTTTTTATTTTTGAAATAACGTGTGTTTTGATGCTTTGTGTTATAAAGTTCTTGACAAATAAAACAACTTGATTTAAATTTCAAAACAATATGGCGAAGATGCAGGCTGTAAAAAAAGAAGAAAGCGAAATAAATAAGCCGATCAGTCTCGGCGACAGAGCATTTGATAATTTGCAGTTTATCCGTGAAACGATGGAACGCTCAACCCATTTTACGGCTGTTCCGGGCTACGGCGGCATTTTGATGGGCGCGACGGCAATCGGCGCGGCATATATAGCCAACGGGCAGACTTATCTCAGAGATGGGCTGATTGTTTGGCTCATCGAAGCGGTTTTAGCATTTGCAATCGGATTGCTGGCAATGTGGCAGAAATCGAAGATTGCCAATGTTTCTTTAACGTCTGCACCGGCGAGAAAATTCGCACTGAGCTTTCTGCCGCCGCTCGTATGCGGAGTTGTCATCACGCTCGGATTATGGCGATACGAAAATTATGAAGTAATGATTCCCATTTGGATTCTTTTATATGGTGCGGCAATCGTTTGCGGCGGCGCATTTTCCGTAAAAGCGGTTCCAATTATGGGTTGGTGTTTTATCGCGCTCGGCGCAATAGCATTTTTTATCCCTGCTGGATTCGGAAATTGGCTGATGGCAATTAGCTTCGGTGTTTTACATATTATTTTCGGATTTATTATCGCAAGAAAATTCGGCGGGTAGATTGTTTTATGAATAACAACACTGAATTAAACTTCTCCGGCAGAATACGAAGCATCAGATGTGCCTTAACAGGCATAAAAATTATGATTTTTTCGCAACATAACGCCTGGATTCACAGCATTGCAACAATTTTAGTTGTTGTTTTAGGAGTCTTTTTCAATTTAACAAATGCTGAGTGGTGTTGGCTGGTTTTGGCTATAATGTCCGTTTGGACCGCAGAAGCGCTCAATACCGCTTTTGAGTATTTAACTGATGTTGCTTCACCGTCATTTCATCCTTTGGCGGCAAAAGCGAAAGACGTTTCAGCCGGAGCCGTTCTGATTACGGCAATTGGTTCAGTAGTAATTGGTTTATTAATATTCAGCCCGCACTTGCTAAGGCAAACAGATAACTTTCAACAACTCAAACCCGTAATTATGAGATTGGAAGTTGAAAAATTTTAAGTTTATGGCAACCAAAAAACTAGCATTAAAACAAGAAGATTTTGAAGTCGAGACAACAAAACCGAAAGTTCTGAAGGTTGAAAAAGCCGCGGAAAAAATTTCCGGTGAACTGGATAAAGTTATTCACGAGCGAATGCGATTGGGAATTATCAGCGCGCTTGCGGCAAACGAAAGTTTATCTTTTACGGATTTGAAAAATCTCTTAAACACGACCGACGGAAACATCAGCGTTCACGCGCGCAAATTGGAAGAAGCCGGATATCTGACTTGCGAAAAGTCTTTCAAAGGACGCGTTCCGTTGACCGAATACCGAATTACAAATGACGGGCGCGAAGCCTTGAATCGTTATTTGAATCATATGGAAGCACTAATCAATGCGATGAAAGGAAAATAAATTAGGAGAGTTATGGGAATGCTTTTGATGTTGATGACAGTCGGCGGTTCAATCATAGCTTTTCTGCTGTTGGTTTTCTCGCTTCTGACACGGAAAATCTGGCTGAGAAATTTCATTCTCGGCGGCATTACGGTCTGGTTTGCTTTTTACTTTGTGATGCTTTTCGGAGTTTCTTTTTTGAGCGAAGAAAAAACGCTCGGGTTTAACGAGCCGAAAGCATTTTGCGGATTTTATTTTGACTGTCATATGCACACGGCGGTCAGCGGTTTGAGAAAAACGAAAACGATTGGCGGCACAGAGGCGAACGGAGAATTTTATGTTGTCAAAGTAAAAGTTTTGAGCGACGCCAAACGAGCCGAACTAAATCTATACGCGCCGAAGTTTGAAGTAGTTAACGAAAACGGCGAACGATACGAACCGGTAAAAAAATTAACGCCGCCCGGCGATGATTTTGAGCGGAAAGTCCCCGCAGGCAGTGATTTCGAGAGCGAAGTTGTTTTCGATTTGCCGGTTGATGTGAAAAATCCGCGTTTGGACGTTTCCGAAGGAATCGGAATTGATAAAGTCATCGAATCGATTTTAATCGGCGATGAAGACAGTATTTTTCATAAGCGAAGATATTTCAAATTAGAGAGCGAACAAATCGCGAGCCGTTAATATTTTACGCAGAACAAAATAACGCATAACAAAACAAATTGAATAAAAACCTTTGGTTTGGCTCGCGTAAGAAATCAATCGAGGCAAAAATATGAACGAAAAAACACGAATCGGATTAGAGATTTTGCAGGCAGCCGTTTTGCTCGGCATCCTGGGAGATGTTTTGTTGCGCGAAACTCCCTGGGGGTTGAACGTGCTTCTTTTCATCGGCGCTTTAACCGCCGCAATGATAATGCTCGTGTTGCGCCGAAAAAGCGAATTTTGGAGCAGACAGTCAGCGGCGCTGCACGGCGCTTTGGTTTTCTTTGCGGCAATGTTCGCCTGGCGCGATTCGGCGGAGCTGAAAATTTTCGATTCGCTCGCCATTTTGACAATTTTAGCCGTTCTTATTTTGCCCGCATTGAAAATAAAAACTCAAATTGCGGGCGTTTTTCATTATTTCGTTGGTTTCTTGTGGTCAGGAATCAGCGCCGTTTTTGCTCCGTTTCTTTTGGTTTTCGGAGACATCAGTTGGAAAACCGTTCCGCAAAAAGGCTGGTCGAAACATCTGATAGACGTTTTGCGCGGTTTGGCGATTGCCGCTCCGCTGCTCTTGATTTTCGGCGCGTTGTTTGTCGCAGCCGACGCGGTTTTTCAAGGAATCGTCGAGCAAACTCTTAATATTCAGCCTGATGTGATAATCGGACACGTAATTCTCGCCGGATTTTTGTCCTGGATTACTGCCGGTTATTTGCGTGGTTCGTTGATCGGATTTTTTTCAGACGAGGCGAAGGATAAAACCGAAGCGGAAATAAAACCTTTTAATTTGAGCGTTACGGAAGAAGTCCGAAGCGAAAACGAAGCAGATAGTAGCGAGGAAAACAAAAAAGAATACAAATCAAAAGAAAAAACGAAACCAGACGAGAAAAGCTGGGATTGGAAAAATTTTGACAATTCGGTTTTGCCGCCTTTTTTCACGTTCGGCGTGATAGAAACTTCTATCGTTTTAGGTTTGATAAATCTTTTGTTTTTGAGTTTCGTAATCGTGCAGATTCCTTATCTTTTCGGCGGAATGGAGCTCGTGCAAAATACGCCCGATTTCAAACTCGCCGAATACGCGCGTCGGGGATTCGGCGAACTCGTCACGGTCGCCGCGCTGGTTTTACCGCTCTTACTCGTTTCGCACTGGCTTTTGCGAAAAGACAAACCGATAAACGAAAAAATTTACCGCGTTTTAGCCGGAATCCAAATCATTTTACTGTTCGTCATAATGATTTCGGCGGCACAAAGATTGTTTCTTTTGACCGGAAATTTAGGCTACGGGTTGACGACTATTCGATTCTATCCGATGGCTTTTATGATCTGGATCTCGCTCGTTTTCGTGTGGTTTGCTTTGACGGTTTTGCGCGGCGCGCGCGAACAATTTGCCTGGGGTTCGCTGTGGCTGGCGATTTTCGTTATGGGCACGCTGCACGTTTTCAATCCCGACGAATACATTGTTCGCACAAACGTCAATTTAATGCAGGAAAATCGCGACTTCGATGCCTTGTACAATTCCTCTCTGAGCGACGACGCTGTTCCTGTTTTGATTGAAACAATTCCGCAAATGAACTTTCAAGATCAATGCGCCATTAAAAATAAACTCGCGCAGCGATTAGAAAAAGCGCGCGGTGAAACCGATTTTCGCAGTTGGAATTTTTCGCGCCAACGCGCGCGCGCATTGATGAACGAAAACGTCGAAAGTTTTGACACAACAGACTGCCCGGCGGAAACGAAAAGATTTTATTCAAACGACTTCTAAAAAAGAGAAACGATTTGAAAAATCTTATTACAGTTAATTTTTGATTTAGCACTGCAATTTCCTTGCTTTTTAGTTTCGTTTGTAGTTTTTTTATATGAATGCGCGACAAAAACGTGCATTCATTTTTGTGTAAAACAGCATCTAATTTTATCAATCGAAACAGAATGTCAGAAAACTCTCCGAAAAATCGTGATTTTATACGCGAGTATCTTTCTTATTTACAGGTTGAAAAAGGTTTAGCAAAAAATTCGGTCGAAAGCTACGAACGCGATTTGTCGCGGCTGGAACTCTGGGCGGAGAAAAATAACTATGTTTTAACGGAACTTTCGCGAAAAGATCTGCGTGAATGGTTAATAGATCTCGCGGGAGAAAATCTTTCTGAGAATTCAAAGCGTAGAATGATCAGTGCGCTGCGCGGCTTTTATAAGTTTTTGCAATTCGACGGACATATCGCAAAAAATCCGGCAGAAGATTTGGATGCGCCGCAGAAAGGTTCGTATTTACCGAAATTTTTGAACCGAGCTGAAATTGAAAATCTGCTCGCCGTGCCGGATGTTTCAACGGAAATCGGTTTGCGCGACCGGGCGATTTTGGAATTGATGTACGCTTGCGGTCTGCGCGTTTCCGAAGTCTGCGATTTACAATACAAAGACATTGATTTAGATGCGGGCATTTTAACGTGTAAAGGAAAGGGCAGCAAAATGCGACGCGTTCCAATCGGCAAAAGCGCTATTGAGTGGCTGAAAAGTTATATGATTTTGCGCCGGAAGAAAGAAAATATCGAAATTCAAAATATATTTGTCAGCTTTTTGGGAACCCCGATCAACCGGCAGACAATTTTTCTTTTCGTAAAAGAATATGCCGAAAAAATTGGGTTGCCCGACGTTTCGCCGCATACGATCAGACACAGCTTCGCCACGCATCTGGTTCAAAACAGCGCGGACATCCGTTCGGTTCAGCAAATGCTCGGTCACGCCGATATTTCAACGACGCAGGTTTACACGCATATCACTGACGCGCATTTGCGAAAAACGTACGAAAAATTTCATCCGCGAGCTCGCGCCGGTGTAAAAACCGATGAAACTGATTAACAGCCACTTTCGTGACTTGCATGTTAGCCAAATCTTAGATAATATGTGAAATTTGCTAAACGGCTCAGAAAGTTGGTAGCATTGATAATAAATTAGAAGCATGGGTGGTCGAGCGGTCAATGGCATCGGGCTGTAAACCCGACGGATTAATTTCCTACGTAGGTTCAAATCCTACCCCATGCACCATAAGCGGGAGTAGCTCAGTTGGTAGAGCGTCAGCCTTCCAAGCTGAATGTCGCGAGTTCGAGTCTCGTCTCCCGCTCCAAATTTTTTAGCGAGTTTGTTAAATTTTGAAGAGCCAAGCCCGAGTAGCTCAGGGGTAGAGCGCATCCTTGGTAAGGATGAGGTCACGGGTTCAAATCCCGTCTTGGGCTCCATATAATTTACAATAATTTTATAAGTTCGACTGGAGACATAAATAAAAAATGAGTAAAGAGAAGTTTGATAGAAGTAAACCGCACGTGAATATCGGAACAATCGGACACGTCGACCACGGCAAAACGACATTGACCGCCGCCATTACGAAAGTAATGGCGAAGAACAATCCGAAGCTGGCATTCAGATCGTTTGATTCGATCGATAATGCGCCGGAAGAAAAAGCGCGCGGCATTACGATTGCCACCTCGCACGTCGAATACGAAACGGCGAGTCGTCACTACGCGCACGTCGATTGTCCGGGACACGCCGACTACGTGAAAAACATGATTACCGGTGCTGCTCAGATGGACGGAGCTATTCTGGTCGTAGCAGCAACGGACGGACCGATGCCGCAAACCAGAGAACACATTCTGCTTGGTCGTCAGGTCGGCATTCCGGCGATGGTTGTGTTTATGAACAAAGTCGATATGGTCGATGACGAAGAGCTTCTTGAACTGGTCGAACTCGAAGTCAGAGAACTGCTCTCCAGTTACGAATTTCCCGGCGACGATATTCCTGTCGTCAAAGGATCGGCGCTCAAAGCCTTAGAAGGCGACCCGAAATGGGAAGCGACCGTAGAAGAGCTGATGCAGTCAGTTGACGATTACATTCCGACGCCGGAACGCGCGGTTGACCAGCCTTTCCTAATGCCGGTTGAAGACATCTTCACCATTCAGGGACGCGGAACGGTCGCCACCGGTAGAATCGAACGCGGCATTGTCAGAGTCAATGAAGCGGTCGAAATCGTCGGCATCAAGGACACGCGCCAGTCGGTTTGCACGGGCGTTGAGATGTTCAAAAAACTCCTCGACGAAGGACGCGCCGGAGACAACGTCGGTTTGTTGCTCAGAGGCGTTGAAAGAAAAGAAATCGAACGCGGACAGGTAATAGCAAAACCGGGAACGATTACTCCGCACACGAAATTCAAAGCCGAAGCATATGTTTTGACGAAAGAAGAAGGCGGACGACACACACCTTTCTTTACCGGATACCGACCGCAGTTTTATTTCAGAACAACGGATGTAACGGGAGTAGCGCATTTGCCGTCGGGAGTAGAAATGGTCATGCCGGGCGATAACATTGCAATGGAAATCGAATTGATTGCACCGATTGCAATGGAAAAAGGATTGAGATTCGCTATCAGAGAAGGCGGCAGAACAGTCGGAGCAGGCACAGTTTCTGAAATTGTTGAGTAAAGAAAAATTAGGTTGTAGTTATGCCAAGAGATAACATTATTTTACAGTGTACCGAGTGCAAAGAGCGCAATTACGTCACGACGAAAAATAAGAAAACAACGCCGGAAAGGCTTGAATTCAAAAAATATTGCCGTCGCTGTCGTTGTCATACGCCGCACAAGGAAAATAAATAATTTAGCTTGAAAGTAAAAGGTGGAGAGTGGCGAGTTGGAATTTTTACTCGCCACTCTCCTTCACTACTCTCAAACGAGTTTACAGGGGTATGGTGTCAATGGTTAGCATGGAGGTCTCCAAAACCTTAGGTCCGGGTTCGAGTCCTGGTACCCCTGCCATAATAAATTTTAGGAGAAAAACAAGTGTCAGAAGCAGTTGACACCTTAGACAATCAGAATAAAGAAAAAGAAGGCGTCGGCGATTTTATACGTCATACGCGTGAAGAGTTGGATAAAACAACTTTTCCTTCTTCGGAAGACGTAAAAAATACGACAATTATTGTTATTGTTAGCGTCATTTTCTTTGCTCTTTATTTATTTTTAGTTGATCACGCCTGGACGTATCTTTTAGACGGTTTGACGTGGTTGGTTAACAGCATTGTCGGTTAATAAGGATTAAATAATGAGGCAGTGGTATTTTATCCACACATATTCTGGGCATGAAAACAAAGTGGTCGAAAGCCTTAACGCGCGCATACGCGATATGGAACTGGGCGAGCAAATCACGGAAGTTTTACTGCCGAAGGAAACGGTTGTCGAAATGCGCGGGAACAAGCGCATCGAATCGTCGCGTATGTTTTACCCGGGCTATGTTCTGGTTGAAATTGAATGCGACGATAAAGGAAAAATTCCCGACAATGTTTTCCACGCGATTAAATCAACGCCGAAAGTTACGGGTTTTTTGGGCGGAAAGAATCCTACGCCGCTGACGCAGTCGGAAGTAGATCAGATTGTTCACAACATAGAGGTTGCGACGGAAAAACCGAAACCGAAATTTTCTTACGAAGTCGGCGAAGTCGTTCGCATCAAGTCGGGACCGTTCGCAAGTTTTACCGGCAAAGTAGAAGAGATAAACGAAGAGAAATCTACTTTGAAAGTTTCGATTACAATTTTCGGACGATCAACGCCTTATGAACTGAACTTTTTAGACGTTGAAAAAGTTACTTTTGCAGAAGAAGAATAAAAGGATTTTGTAATTTTGATTTGCTTTAATAAATAAAGAGAATCAAATTTACGTTTATAAAAAATTAAGAGGACATTTTTGAGTTTATTACAAATAAAAACTCAAAATCGTAAATCTAAGAATGGCTAAAAAAATTACAGGTTACATTAAGTTGCAAATCCCTGCCGGTAAAGCAAATCCGGCTCCGCCGATTGGACCGGCACTCGGTCAACACGGCGTGAATATTATGGAGTTTTGTAAGGCGTTCAACGCAAAAACTGCTAATGATGATCCGGATATGAAAGTTCCGGTTGTTATTACGGTTTACGGTGACCGCTCTTTTACGTTTGAAACAAAAACTCCGCCGGCGGCTGACTTGATTCGCAAAGCGTCTGGAATTCCGAAAGGTTCGGGAAAACCGAATAAAGAAAAAATCGGAACAATTTCACGCGGACAAATTGAAGAAATCGCCAGAAAGAAAATGCCGGATTTGAACACAACGAATATTGAATCGGCAGTTAAAACAATTGAAGGAACGGCTAAAAGCATGGGACTGACAATTGAAGGATAAAGAATAAGGCTAACGGATAAAGTAAAAAATATTTTTAATCTTTATCGTTGCGCCTACAACCTTTATAAAATGGGAGAATTGCAAAAGCAATTCGTTAAGACCTTGGAGGTAAAATGGCTAAAAGTGGAAAGAAATACCGCGCGGCACTGGAAAAAATTGAGCCGGGCAAAAAATATACGCTCGAAGATGCGATTAGTAAATTAAAAGAAATCAAATTTGCAAACTTTGACGAAACAGTCGAACTGACAATGTGGCTCGGCGTTGACCCCCGCAAAGCCGATCAGCTCGTTAGAGGAACAATCGTTCTTCCTCACGGTCTAGGCGGAAAAACCAAAACAGTCGTCGTTATCGCACAAGGCGATAAAATCAGAGAAGCCGAAGAAGCAGGAGCGGATTTAGCGGGCGGAGATGACATTGTTGACAGAATTAAAGGCGGCTGGCTCGATTTCGACGCTTTGATTGCGACGCCTGATATGATGGGTAAAGTCGGTCAGCTCGGAAAAATCTTAGGTCCTCGCGGGCTGATGCCGAATCCGAAAACCGGAACGGTAACAATGGACGTGCGAACGGCGATTCAGGAAACGAAAGCCGGTAAAGTTGAATATCGCGTTGACAAGACGGGCGTTATCCATAGCCCGGTCGGAAAAGTTTCTTTTGACGACGCGAAACTTCTGGAAAATACCAGAACTTTAATCAACGCTGTAATTAAGGCGAAACCGACGACGGCAAAAGGACGTTATTTGAAAAAAATTAACGTTGCGGCAACAATGAGCCCGGGCGTTTTGCTCGATGAGTTATCTTACGTTTAAGAGTGAGGTGCTAAAAGAATATTTATGAAAACCAGAGAAAGAAAACAAGAAGATTTGAACGCCCTCACGGAGCAGTTGAACAATTCAAAATCGGCGATGGTCGTCGGTTTTAACAAACTGACCGTTAATAAAGATCAGGAGTTTCGCAATCAACTGCGCGATGCTGGAGCAAATTATCAAGTCGTTAAAAATACGATTGCGCGCATTGCCGTAAAAGGAACGCCGTACGAAGGCGCAAGCGAATATTTCAAAGGCGTCACGGCAATTGCCTGGACTGAAAACGATCCGGTTGTTTTGTCGAAAGCGGTTTCAAAGTTCGTGAAGGACAACGCCGACATTTACACGTTCAAAGCTGGCGTTGTCGAAGGCAAAGTCGTAAATTTATCGCAGGTTGAAGCAATCGCGAGCTTGCCTTCAAAAGAAGAACTTATCTCCAAACTTTTGTTTGTTATCAATGCTCAAGCGCAACGCATTGCAACGGTTATCAATGCCGTTCCGCGTAACCTTGCAGTAGTAATCAAACAAATCGGAGATAAAAAAGAAGATCAATAATTTTTGTTTTGGATGAGGGTAGAGTTTTACACAATATCTGAGTCCGAAAATAACAAAAGCCGTACTCAAGGAAAACGAGCGAAGCAATTGTCAGGTTGCTTTGCGGCTCAGACGCTTTTTGTGATGGAGATGCAACCGGAATAAACGCGTCCCGTGGGTTCTCGCGGCTGACACAAACAAAGCCGTTAATATTCAATATTAACGATTTATAAATAAAACACAGAACCCTATTGGAGGATTAATATAAAGTTATGGCAATAACACAAGATGAAATCGTAGAACACTTTAAAAGTATGACATTGCTTGAGGCTTCCGAACTAGTAAAGAGATTGGAAGATACCTTTGGCGTTTCAGCAGCAGCAGCGGCTGTTGCAGCTGCGCCTGCTGCTGCCGGCGGCGGCGACGCCGCCCCTGCGGCGGAAGAAAAAGACGCTTTTGATGTCGTGTTGACGGCAGCTGGCGGCAACAAAATTGCCGTTATTAAAGTCGTCCGTGAAGTCGTTGCCGGTCTCGGTTTGAAAGAAGCCAAAGAATTGGTTGACGGCGCACCGAAACCGATCAAAGAAGGCGTATCCAAAGACGAAGCCGAAGAAATCAAAACCAAATTGACCGACGCGGGCGCGACGGTCGAAGTCAAATAATTTTTGCCAACTAAAATTCGTCCGGCTGCATCTTAAATCAGCATTCGGTTGAAGTTCGGCAATTAAGTTGTTAGACTAAAAGGCAAGCGTTTGAAACTGTAAAAGTTTTCAGCGCTTGCCGCATTTTATCGGATTTGAAATTTACGGCTGTGTAAAGCCTTGTTTCTTTTGGTTTCAGAGCGATTTTTTCGCAAATAAAAGTGGAGAGTTGGTGTCTTTTTCGGCACTCTCAAAAAAATCAATAACAGCGAACAACTGCTGAAATAAGCGGTCAGGGAATACTTTTCTCTCGACCGCATTTGCCGTCTTTTGTTGATATTTTATAAGGGAGACTTATGCTAAAAGCATCCTATCAACAAAAGATTATTTAATCAACACATTTTTTCTCTAGACCTGTTTTTATAAAATTATGATTAACAATCCGCTTCAAAATAATACAAACGGACTCGGACGCCGCACGAGTCAGGCGCCGGAACGCGTGGATTTTTCAAAAATTTATACGTCCGCGCGCATTCCGAATCTTATCGAAGTGCAGCGCGAATCGTATAACCGTTTTCTGCAAATGGATTTGATTCCCGAAGAGCGCGATTTGGTCGGTTTGCAGACCGTTTTTCAATCAATATTTCCGGTTTCGGATTTTCGCGAAACGGCGACGCTCGAATTCGTCGAATACCAGATCGGAAACTGGCAGTGTAAATGCGGAAATCTGGAAGGACTCGAACATCTGCGCGCCAACTGTAAGGAATGCGGTTCAAAAATCAAGGTTGACCCGTTCAATCCGGCTGAAGTTCTTTGTAATAACTGCGGAACTTTTAACTCGGTTCGTCCGAAGTTGTGCCCGAATTGCGGCGAACCGGTCGGACTCAAACACAAACACGATCAGCAGGAATGTCAGGAGCGCGGAATGAGTTATTCAGTGCCGCTGAAAGTTAAAATTCGTTTGACTGTCTATGACAAAGACCCGGAAACCGGCGTTTCGACGATTCGCGACATAAAGGAAGAAGATGTTTTCTTCGGCGAAATTCCGCTGATGACCGACAACGGAACGTTTATTATTAACGGAACCGAGCGCGTTATCGTTTCACAGCTCCACCGCTCGCCGGGCGTATTTTTCAAAGGCGACCGCGATGAATATTTGGCGAAAATAATTCCGTATCGCGGCTCTTGGGTCGAATTTGAATACGACCAGAAAGGCATTTTGCACGCTCGCCTTGGCAAGCGCAAAATTCTGGCGACCATCTTTCTGCGCGCTCTCGGTTTGTGGCTTAATCCGCAGATTGATATGAAAACGGTTTCGGATTCGATTCTCGAAGAAGTCGTTAAAAATGCTGAATACACGAATGCCGATATTTTGCGTCTTTTTTATACGACCGATGAAGCGAGCGTTGAAAAAGGAAAATTGTACGTGCGCATCAAATCAGAAGGCGAAACCAATCTGACCGGAATGCGCGCCGAGGAAGACATCAAGGACAAAGATAATGAGGATGTCGTTCGCGTCGGCAAAAAGATTACAAATTCGGGTTTGCGAGAATTGAGAAAACTCGGAATCGAACGAGTCGAAGTTTCGACCGCTGATTTTGAAGGCGCCGTTGCGCTGGACGACGTAATCAATACCGAAACCGGCGAAGTTGTAATAGAATCGGGAAGCGAAATTACAGCCGCCAAGTTGCAGCAGATTATCGAGGAAGGCGTCAAAAGTTTTTCGATTTATTTTCCGAAAAAAGACTCCATCGGCGAAATCATTTCGCAAACTTTGAAAAAAGATACGATTACGAAACCGGTTGACGCGCTTCTGGAAATTTACCGCAAGATGCGCCCCGGCGATCCGCCGACCGTTCCGACGGCTTATCGATTGCTTGAAGGAATGTTTTTCGACGCGCGTCGTTTTGATTTATCACGCGTCGGTCGTTTGAAATTCAACATTAAGATGGGCAGACCGGAACGCGACCGAATCAACGATCCGCTTCTGGACGCGAAGGATTTTGTCGAAGTCGTTTCTTATCTTTTGAGAATGAAAAGAGACAGCGACAACTATTTCCAAGATGATATTGATCATTTGGGCAACCGCCGAGTACGCGCCGTCGGCGAACTACTGGAAAATCAGTTCCGCATCGGACTTGAAAGAATGGAACGCGCCATCAAGGAAAAAATGTCCATTCAGCAGGATATGTTTACTACGATGCCGCGCGATCTTGTAAACGCGAAGCCAGTCACGGCAGCAGTGCGAGAATTTTTCGGTTCATCGCAGTTGTCGCAGTTTATGGACCAAACAAATCCACTTTCGGAAATTACGCACAAGCGTCGTCTTTCGGCTTTGGGTCCGGGCGGATTGTCACGCGAGCGCGCAGGGTTTGAAGTTCGCGACGTTCACCCGACGCACTACGGACGTATCTGTCCGATTGAAACGCCGGAAGGTCCGAACATCGGTTTGATTTCATCGCTTTCGTGTTTCGCGCGAATCAACGAGTTCGGATTCATCGAATCTCCGTATCGCAAAGTCGAAAACGGGCGCGTCGTCGAATACGTCAAAGTTATAAACGGCGGTGACACAGAGTTTAAGCCGAACCAGCACGTTCCGCTCGAAGATGTCGAAGCGGCTAACGGAAACTTGAAAGATGATCGGCGCAAAGCGGATTTCGAGCCGGAACCGTTTTATCTAACTGCTTGGGAAGAAGACAAATACGTCATCGGACAGGCGAATATTCCTTTAGACGAAAACGGTAATCTAATCAACGAGCGAAATGCTGTTCGAATCAAAGGGGAATTTACGACCGCTGAGCGCGAAAACATACAGTATATGGACGTTTCGCCAAAACAGCTCGTGTCGGTTGCGGCGAGTTTGATTCCGTTTTTGGAAAACGACGACGCGAACCGCGCTTTGATGGGATCGAACATGCAACGTCAATCGGTTCCGCTTCTTCGCGCCGAATCGCCGTTTGTCGGAACTGGAATGGAACGCGTCGCGGCGCGTGATTCCGGCGCGGTTGTTATCGCAAAACGTGACGGTGTGATTGATTATGTCGATTCGGAACGTATCATCGTCAAAGCGGATCACCGCGTTGACGGAACGATTTCGCGTGAAGTAACGGCGGATATTTATTCGCTCGTTAAATTTACGCGCTCGAATCAAAACACTTGTATCAATCAGCGTCCGATTGTCGAAGTTGGCGAAAGAGTGAAAAAAGGTCAGGTAATTGCTGACGGACCTTGTACAGATCGCGGCGAACTCGCTCTCGGAAGAAACGTTCTCGTGGCGTTTATGCCTTGGCGCGGTTACAACTTCGAGGACGCGATTTTGGTTTCGGAACGTCTCGTAAAAGAAGATTATTACACTTCGATTCACATTGAAGAACTAGAAATCGAGGCGCGAGACACGAAATTGGGACCCGAAGAAATCACGCGCGATATACCGAATATCGGCGAAAATATGCTGCGCGATTTAGACGAATCCGGCATCATTCGTATCGGAGCGCAAGTTCGCCCGGGTTCGATTCTCGTCGGAAAAGTAACGCCGAAAGGCGAAACGCAACTGACTGCGGAAGAGAAACTTCTTCGCGCAATCTTCGGCGAAAAAGCCGGAGACGTAAAAGACGCGTCATTGACTTGCCCGCCGGGAATTGACGGAACGGTCGTTGACGTTCAGGTTTTCACCCGAAAGGGGCAGGATAAGGACGAACGTTCGCTCGACATCGAAGCGATGGAAGAAGAAGATTTGCGCCGCAACCTAGAGGACGAAATTCGTATTTTGACCGAACAGCGCGACCAGCGAATCTTTGAACTTTTTGAAGGTAGAAAGCTAACGAAAGATTTAACTGACGGGAAAGATGTTATCGCCAAAAAAGGCGAAACGCTCGACCGCGAAACGTTGAAGGACATTGATACGAAAATTCTTCGCAAAGCCGAAGTGACAGCCGGAACGATTGATGTCGCCGGCGAAATCAAAGAATACGAGCAGCGTACAGATCGTCAAATTAACATTTTGAGTGACATTTACGAGGAAAAAATCACCAAACTCAAGCAAGGTGATGAATTACCTCCGGGCGTTATCAAAATGGTAAAAGTTTTCGTTGCAATGAAACGTAAGCTTTCAGTTGGCGATAAAATGGCTGGTCGTCACGGTAACAAAGGTGTTATCGCTCGAATTCTGCCGGAAGAAGATATGCCGTATTTGCCGGACGGGACTCCGGTTGAAATCGTTCTCAATCCGCTCGGCGTCCCTTCGCGTATGAACGTCGGTCAGATTTTGGAAACGCATCTGGGCTGGGCTGGAAAAGTTCTCGGACTTCATTTCGCAACGCCGGTTTTCGACGGCGCGAGCGAAACGGAAATCAAGAAATTTATCGGCAACGCGAACAATCGGTTTGACGAACTCGGCATACCGCCGTCGGTCGGACCTTCGGGCAAAACCCGTCTGTACGACGGTTTGACCGGAGAACAGTTCGAGCAGAAAGTAACGGTCGGTTACATTTATATGCTCAAACTTTCGCACCTTGTTGACGATAAGATTCATGCTCGTTCAATCGGACCGTACAGCTTGATCACGCAGCAGCCTTTGGGCGGTAAAGCGCAATTCGGCGGACAGCGTTTCGGAGAGATGGAAGTTTGGGCGCTCGAAGCCTACGGCGCAGCTCATATTTTGCAGGAACTTCTAACTTGCAAATCTGACGACGTGGCGGGACGTTCAAAAATTTACGAAACCATTGTCAAAGGCGTTTCTAATTTTGAGCCGGGAATTCCCGAATCGTTTAACGTTCTCGTGCGCGAGTTGCAATCGTTGTGTCTCGACGTGGAACTTATCACCGAAGACGAAATTGACCCCGAAGAAGCATTAGCGGGCGTCGGCGAAGTAGTAGGAGCGGACTAATCAAGTTTGTTGAGTTTGTAGAGTTCATTGAGTTCGTTGAGCTGGAGGATTTTCTTTTTCTCTCAATGAACTCAATAAACCCAACGAACTCAATGAACTCAATGAACTTACTTGGAGAATTATGTTTCGATTAAATAACGATAACAAAACGCAATTGACCACAAATTATGAGGCGATTCGAATCAGCCTTGCCTCGCCGGAAAAAATTCGTTCCTGGTCGCACGGTGAAGTCACCAAGCCGGAAACGATTAATTACCGCACTTTCAAACCGGAACGCGACGGTCTTTTCTGCGCTCGCATTTTCGGTCCGGTGTCGGATTGGGAGTGCCTTTGCGGAAAATATAAAAGAATGAAACATCGCGGCGTCGTGTGCGACAAATGCGGCGTCGAAGTCACGCAGTCGAAAGTTCGGCGCGAGCGGCTCGGACACATCGAGCTTGCCAGTCCGTGTTCGCACGTCTGGTTTTTCAAAGGCTTGCCGTCGCGTATCGGTCACCTTTTAGATATTACTCTGCGTGATCTGGAAAAAATTCTTTATTTTGAAACCTACATTGTCGTTGACGCGGGCGACGTGCCGGACTTAAAGGAAAAAGATTTACTCAACGATGATCGTTACCGCGAACTTTCACGCGAGTATCCGGGGCAATTCGTCGCCAAAATGGGCGCTGAAGCCATCAAGGAACTCTTGATGAAAATTGACGTTGAAGAGTTAGTTACCGATTTACGTCAAAAAATGAAAGAGGAAAATTCGCAGCAGAAGAAGCTCAAGTATTCCAAGCGCCTGAAAGTTTCAAATTCATTTTTGCGCTCGCAGAACAACCCGGAGTGGATGATTTTGGACGTGATTCCGGTAATCCCACCAGAACTTCGCCCGCTCGTGCCGCTCGACGGCGGACGTTTTGCGACATCGGACTTGAACGATCTTTATCGCCGCGTTATCAACCGCAATAATCGTTTGAAGAAACTGATTGAACTGCGTGCGCCGGAAGTCATTGTCCGCAACGAAAAACGAATGCTGCAGGAAGCAGTTGACGCGCTGTTCGACAACGGTCGTCGCGGTCGCGTTCTGCGCGGAGCGAATAATCGTCCATTAAAGTCGCTTTCGGGAACACTGAAAGGAAAACAGGGACGTTTTCGCCAAAACTTGCTCGGAAAACGTGTTGACTATTCGGGACGTTCAGTAATCGTCGTCGGACCGGAACTCAAACTGCATCAATGCGGTTTGCCGAAGAAAATGGCTCTGGAATTGTTCAAGCCGTTTATTTACAACAAGCTCGAAAAAGACGCGCACGCCGCGACGATAAAGCAGGCGCGCGAAATGGTCGAGCGTCAAGAGCCGATTGTTTGGGACATTTTGGAAGAAGTCATCCGCGAGCATCCGGTTCTGCTGAACCGCGCGCCGACGCTTCACCGTTTGGGAATTCAAGCGTTCGAGCCGGTTTTGGTCGAAGGCAAAGCGATTAAGATTCACCCGCTCGTTTGCTCGGCGTTCAACGCTGACTTCGACGGCGACCAGATGGCGGTTCACATTCCGCTTTCGGCGGAAGCGCAAATCGAAGCGACTGTATTGATGCTCGCATCGAACAATTTGCTTTCACCGGCGAGCGGACAGCCGATTACGGTTCCGACGCAGGACATCGTTTTGGGTTGCTACTATTTGACTTTGGCGCGTGACGGGATGAAGGGCGAAAATAAAATCTTCAATTCTATGGATGATGTTTTGCTCGCGCTCGATGCGAAAGCCGTAGAAACGCAGACGAAAATCAAACTTCGCTGGAAAGGCGATTTGGTGGATTTAACGCAGGAGCACAATACGCAAGACGTAATGCGCGCAAGTGTACGGGAAAATGTTGATATTATTCTCGACACGACAGTGGGACGGGTTATTTTCAACGAGCGTCTGACGAGGGACGGTTTGCCGTTCGTTAATGGAACGCTCAAGAAAAAAGGTTTGCAGTCGCTCGTAAACTTTTCGCACCTGCGTCTCGGACACGATCAAACGGTTGTTCTGCTCGATGATTTGAAAACGATGGGATTCCTTTACGCGACCAAAGCGGGTGTATCAATCGGCATTGACGACATGGTAACGCCGCCGAGCAAAAAAGGGATTATCGAAGAAGCAAATGAACAGGTCAATAAGCTGCAGCAACAGTATGAAGATGCGACAATGACTGATCTTGAACGCACAAATAAAGTAACGGCGATCTGGTCTGATGTGACCGACCGCGTTGCGAAAGAAATGTTCAAGGCGATGGACGAGCGCGAAAAGAAACGCAATGAGCTTAATCCGATTCTCGTAATGGCTGATTCCGGCGCTCGCGGCTCCGAAGCACAGATTCGTCAGCTTGCCGGTATGCGCGGACTGATGGCGAAACCGTCCGGCGAAATCATCGAAACGCCGATTGTCGCAAACTTCCGTGAAGGCTTGAACGTGCTGCAATACTTTATTTCAACGCACGGCGCGCGCAAAGGTTTGGCTGATACGGCTTTGAAAACCGCTGACTCGGGCTACTTGACCCGTCGTTTAGTGGACGTAGCGCAGGACGTTATCGTTTCCGAGCTCGATTGCGGAACGATTCGCGGAATCTGGGCGGAAGCTATTATTCGCAACGGGGAAGAAGTCGAATCTTTACGCGATAGAATTGTCGGCTGCACGTCGCTCGATGACATTTTCGATCCGGTTGACGGCACCAGAATCGTCGAAGCCAATACGGAAATCAACGAAGATTTGGCGGCACAGGTTCAGCTTTCCGGCTTGCAGAAAGTAAAAATTCGCTCGCCGCTGACTTGCGAGTCGCGCCGCGGAATCTGCGTTAAATGTTACGGTCGCAACCTTGCAACCGGCAAAACGGTGGAAATCGGCGAAGCAGTCGGCGTCATCGCCGCGCAGTCAATCGGCGAGCCGGGAACTCAGCTTACGATGAGAACTTTCCACGTCGGCGGGACGGCACGATTGGAGCAGGAAACCAAGCACGTCGCGGCAATGGACGGAACCGTTAAATATCTGAGTGATTTGAAAACGATTACGAACCGTGCGGGCGAAATCATTTCAATGAAGCGCCAGTCGGAAATTGCTCTGCTCGATGAGCGCGGACGCGAAGTCGCGCGTTACCAAGTCGTTTACGGAGCACATATTCACGTCAAAGACGGTCAGAAGGTTAAAGAAGACGATTTGCTCGTAACGTGGGATCCGTTTACCTTCGCTATTTTGACCGAAGTTAAAGGAACGGTTAAATACCAGGACCTTAAAGAAGGCAAAACGGTTGATGAAGAAATTGATAAAGTTTCGGGACAAAAACGTCTCGTGGTCAGAGATTCGGACGAGAAAAACCAACCGCGTCTGGAAATGCGCGACGGAAACAAAGTTCTGAAAACTTACCAAATGCCGATTCGTGCTAACCTGCACGTCGAAGATGGGCAGGAAGTCGAACCCGGCGACATTATCGCCAAGATTCCGCGCGAAACGACGAAGACGAAAGACATCGTGGGCGGTTTGCCGCGCGTCGTCGAGCTTTTCGAAGCACGTCGTCCGTCGGAAACAGCCGTTATGTCGGAAATTGACGGAATCGTTAAATTCGGTCCGATCTCGAAAGGTAAGCGCAAAATTATCATTACGGGCGAAGACAACGCCGAACGCGAATACGATATTCCGCGCGGAACGCACATCAACGTGCAGGAAGGCGATCACGTTAGGGCGGGCGAACCGCTTATGGACGGACCGCTCAATCCGCACGATATTCTCCGCGTTCTCGGAACGGTTGCTTTGCAGGAATATCTGGTAAACGAAATTCAGGAAGTTTATCGTTTACAAGGCGTAAACATCAATGACAAACACATCGAAGTCATCGTTCGACAGATGCTTCGCTGGGTCAAAATCAAAGATGTCGGCGACACTGATTTCCTTTTGGAAGAACAGGTTGATCGTTTCCGCTACGAAGACGAAAACCGTCGCGTGATAGAAGCCGACGGGCAGCCTTCGAGCGCAGAACCGCTGCTTTTAGGAATCACGAAAGCGTCGCTTTCAACCGATTCGTTTATTTCGGCGGCATCGTTCCAGGAAACGACTCGCGTTTTAACCGAAGCGGCGATTTCCGGTCGAATTGACTACCTGCGCGGATTGAAAGAAAACGTCATTATGGGACGACTTATTCCGGCGGGAACCGGTATGAAATATTACCGCAACGTCAAAGTCGCCGAAGACGCGACAGTCAACCGCAAAGAAGAGGACGAATTCGATGAACTCGCCGATATTCGCGGAGGAATCGAGCTGCCGCACTTCGATATTCCCGGCGTTGAACCTGAAGATACGAACGAAGGTTATGACGAAGCCGAAGAAACTCTCGATGAGTTAAGTCTGGAAAACGAAGAAGTTTTTGATGATTCGGCAGACCTTGTTATAGACGAAATTGATGATGATTTTTAATTAATCATCAATCGCTAACACGAAGAAAGGCTGGAAGTTTTTTAGTTTCCAGCCTTTTTATTTTCTTTCTATTCAAGCAATACCTTTCGAGATAGAACACGAGAAATTTTTGCATAATCAGTTAAGGTAATGTATAAATATTTCGGCAATATTTGCTCACATCAAATAAATACTCGGATAAATCTCAAATCTTAAAATAAAATCTTTTTATGAAATTAATTGTTCTTTTTCTTGCTCTAACCGCAATTTTGTTTGGTTCAGGCGTTTGCGTGCAAGCGCAAAGTGCTTATGACACTTTTCGAATCGGGAATAAACAAATTGTTATCCCCAATCCTGTAGGATTCACCGAAGCTTCCTCTCAAATTCAGGTAATCAGAGACCGTTTCACCGTAACGGAAGCAGCAGGCAATGATTTATTGGCAGTTCATATACCGAATGATGATTATCAGTTTCTTAAAAAAGGCAGATTGGTCGATCTAACATTTTACACAAAGGTTTCTGTTTCTAAGAAATTAAAAGACGAAACCGTAAGCGAGACTAATTTTGCAAATATTATAGAAGCTTTTGAAAAGAATTTTCCGACATTCAGCGATCCGAAAGGAAGTGAAATGAAAAAAATACTTAATAGAATTTCGGAAAACCTAAGCGGTTTCAACCAAGAAAAAACTGCTGTTTTCATTGATAAACCTCAGAATCTTGGTGAAATTGTTAAAGAACGTAACTCTTACGGAAGTGTCGTTCTATCACAAGTAAAGACAAAAATCGGTGAGACAGAACAGGTGCGGACATTGCTTATGGGAATATCAGCAATAAGAGTGCGCGAGAAAGTTATATTTATTTATACTTACAAAGAGTACAAAAATGAGCAGGACATTATTGACCTGAAAAATTTTTCAAGCAATTGATTAAAACAAATTGCGGCGGCTAACAAATAATATTTTGAAATTGACTTTGTGAAATAAAAAGCCGGAAGTTTCAAATCCTCCGGCTTTTTATTTTGCTTGATTTATCTTTACCAGATTTTGCAGTAAGTTTCTCTGACCATTGGTTGTCCTTGTTTGCAACCGAAGGCTTTGGCAAACTGCGGCATATTCGAAAGCGGTCCGTTGACGCGCCAGCGCGGAAGCGAGTGAACGTTGCTTTTTACTTGCTGGCGTTCGGCTTCGGGCGTGTATTTGCCAGCCCAAACTTGTGCCCATCCGAGGAAAAATCTTTGTTCGGGCGTAAAACCGTCAATGTTTGCCGGACGCGGTTTGCCTTCGAGAGATTTCATATAAGCGTCGTAAGCGACCGTTAAACCGGCAAAGTCGCCGATGTTTTCACCGAGCGTTAATTTTCCGTCAATAAAGAGTCCCGGCTGAACTTCGTATTCATTGAACTGTTTGATCACGCAAGAAGCGCGCTCTTCAAATTTCGCGCGGTCTTCTGCAGTCCACCACATCTTTAAATTTCCTTCGGCGTCGAAGCGGCTGCCTTGATCGTCAAAACCGTGCGTAATTTCGTGACCGATAACGCCGCCGATTGCGCCATAGTTAATCGCGTCGTCAGCCTCGAAATTGAAAAACGGCGGCTGCAAAATTCCGGCGGGAAACGTGATTTCGTTGTTCAAACCCGAATACGAAGCGTTAACCGTCGGCGCGGTGAAATACCAGCGCGTCCGGTCAACCGGTTTGTTTATATCTTCGAGGTTGCGCCGAGTTTGAAATTGACTGGAACGCTGTACATTGCCCGAATAAGAATTGCGGTCAATCGCCAAACCCTTATAGCCGCGCAGAACGTCCGGGTAACCGATTTTTCGCTTGAAGGTTGAGAGTTTAACCTGTGCCTGCTTTCTGGTTTCATCGCTCATCCATTCAAGATCGCTCACGCGATCTTTCATCGCCGCGAGCAAATTATCAATTAAAACGTTCATTCGCGCTTTAGATTCAGGCGTAAAGGCTTTTTTGACGAATTCTTGTCCGAGCGATTCGCCGAGGAAATTGTCGGTCGCCTGGACGCAAACTTTCCAGCGCGGCTGTTGCTCTTTTGTACCGCTCAAATATCTGGAATAAAAATTAAAATTCTCGTCCACGAAAGCTTTTGAGAGCGTCGATGCAGCGGAATTTATAGTCATAAAACGCAGATAAGTTTTCCAATCTTCCATCGGAATTTCTTTGAGCATCGCGTTTACTTCTTTAAAGAAACCCGATTGAGCGAAATTGATTTCGGAAACCGTCGGAACGCCGCGTTCGTTCATATAAGTCGTCCAGGACCAGTTCGGGGTAATTTCCTGCGCGGCAGTCAAAGCCATTTTATTGTAGCGATTGTCCGGGTTTCTCAAATCAACCGGCGAAAGCGATGCTTTGGCGAGGCGCATTTGCATGTCCATCACCGTTTTCGCGTTAGCCGCCGCTTTTGTCGGTGAATCGCCGAGAAGCTTGAACATATTCGTCATATATTCGACGAATTTTTGCCGAACTTCTACCGATTTTTCGTCGGTTTCCGTGTAATAATTGCGGTTCGGCAAACTCAAACCGCCTTGACCGGCGTTGACGATAACCATTGTCGAATTTTTCAAATCCGGTCCGCCGCCGAAGCTGAAAAGAGCGGGCAAACCGCTGTTGTGCATCAAAGCGACCTGTCGCTGTAAATCTCCGATTGATTTGATTTTGTCAATTTGTTTGAGGTAGGGTTCGAGCGGTTTCACACCGGCTTTTTCGATTGCCGCTTCGTCCATACACGAAGCATAAAAATCGCCGATAAGCTGAGCGTCGCTGCCCGCAACCGATTTTGTTTTGGAAGACGATTCTAAAACTGCTCTGAGAATATTGTTATTGTTGTCGCCGAGAATATTGAAAGTCCCCCAGCGCGATTGCGATGCGGGAATTTCCGTGCTTTTAAGCCATGTTCCGTTAGCGTATTGAAAAAAATCGTTGCAGGCGTCAACCGATTTGTCCATTCGGCTCGTGTCAAAACCTTTGCCCTGAGCCATAGCCGCTGCGCAAACCGACAGCAAAACGGTCAAAATCGCCATAAAGCGAAAATTATATTTAAACATTCTTTCTCCTAAAAATATTTTTGAAATGCAATTGATTCGTTGTACTAAAAGTTTAGACAATTATACTAAAAGTATGAAGAAAAAAATGATGAAACGAATATAAATGTGATTGAAAGACAAAAATCTTTCCAATTAAGAAACACAATAAGTAAATTACGAATTGATTTTGAAACTAAACACATAAATTGAAGAATAAAATAAAACCAAAAAGTATTTATCTTATTAGTATTTTTATCTCTTCATCTTTATCTTTTCGTAATTGACTTAAACCACAGGTATAAATTTTTCTTTTACTTTTTCGCGTAATTCCCTGGCTAGAATCTTTCTATTCGGGTTTTGAATCGGTTCATCGCCGAAATTTATAATCGCCGTGTATTCCTTTAGTTGAAATAAGTACCAGAGATGTTCGCCGAAACTTTTTTCGTCCCACCAGCAAACCGATTCGCTCGCCGTCGGTTCATTTATCGGAGTTTTGTACATAATCGAAGCGTAAGAAACCGGCAGATCAGTCTGCGCGGCGAATTCCAGAAACGATGAATTAAACGGCAGAATTTCTTCGCCCTTCGTGCTCGTTCCTTCGGGAAAAACGATGACGCCTTCGCCGCCATTAAGTCTTTTGATGATTTCGCGTCCGGCACGCGGAATGTCGCGGCGATTCTGCCGGTTTATAAAAATCGTGCCCATATCTCGTACGATTTTGCCCGCTAAAAACCAACTTTCGATTTCGCCTTTCGCTACGAAAACGCCTTCGACAACCGTTCTTAATGCGGGAACGTCCGTGTAACTAAGATGATTGCAGACCAGAAAAAATGGAACTTGCGGCTTATTTCCGATGACTTCGATTTTCATCTGCGAGATCCTGACGAAACTTCTCGCCCATTTATGAAAAATCACCTGTCGCCACAATTGTTTGTTCGGAATAAAGATATTGCCGACGAACCATATCGCGTATAATCCGAGCGTAGAAATTACAAATAAAACGTAGCGCACGGCGGCGCGAATGTTTTTCATAAAAAATTACGGAACGAATCCGTCAATCGTTTTGATTATGCTAATTCGCAAAGCAGTAATATAAAAATTGTAGAAATCTGGGATGAACTTTTTACTTTTTACTTTTGCCCTTTATTTTATTGTTCTTCTTTTTCGATTTTTTTGAAATTGTAGCGCAACAAAACGCGCATCGGCAATGTTTTTCCGTTCAGCGTCGCCGGTCGCCAGTTCATTCGCCGAACGGTTTCGATTACCGATTCGTCCAAACCGTAGCCCGCCCAACGCACGATCTCAGTTTGTAGTATCGCACCGGTTTCGTCTAAATCAACCGAAACGTCAACAGTCGCCTTTATATCATAAATATAAGCGAGACGCGTGTATTCGGGCTTAAAGCGTTTGTAAGGCAGCGGCGGGCGAAAATTCTTCGCTTCCGGATCGCTTTCATCAGGCACTTCTTCTATTTTTCCCGCCGTTTTTTCGTTTAATTTTTCAATCGTTTCTTCTTTCGTTTTGATTTTCAATTTACCGGCGATTTCCAAAGCTAGAGCATCGGTCGAATCGAGCAAAAGTTTTTCCGATTCGCTCGGTTTTAACGCTTCAAATGATTGCAGTTTCCAAAAAACGAGCTTTCCCGTTTTCGCGCTGACGACGTAAACGGCAGCGAACGATTCGTAAAACTCTTCTCTCTGAAACGCGCTGCGTCGCTGCGTTTCCGATTTTATCAGCAAAAAATAACGACAGCCGATTGCCGCGCCGATGTTCTTCGATTCTTCAATCGAAAGATTAAACGGATTTTCGTAAACGGTCGAGCGAAAAGCGGTTTCGCTGAGTGAACCGTCGAGAACATCGAATTTTGTGCGGAGAGAGCTTTCTAATTTCGCGGCGAAGCTTCGGCTCGGCGAAAGTTTTTCAGGAACCAAAACGGCGATTCTTTGCGCCGGCTGAGCGAAAAGAAGGTTGTGAATGATGAGCAGCAGAAAACTCGCGCGAAGCGGCAAATCAGATTTGGGAAAGAAAAAAACGAACGGAAAACAAAACCGCTTACTGCTGATGGCGCGTCGCCCACTTTTTGTGATAAATTTTCGCAATTTCATTTTTCAGCTCTGCCGGGAAACAAACCCGGTGCATTTGATAACCTTTCTGCAAGCCGCGAACAGCCGCGCTCACCTCGGAAATTTCTTTGATTTGAGGATGCGAAAATCCCTCCTCTACATAAATCAAATTTTTCGGATCGCTTCGTTCTTTCGTGTAAAAATAATACGGCACGTCGCCCGCTTTGTCTTCGATAAAATAATATTCGGTATCGAAACCAGCGGCTTCGACGATTTTTCTCGCCTGCTCGAGAAATTGTTGTCGCTCGTCTTCGGACATATCGAGATTGAAAGCTTTGAAAAGCCTTCTGTGCAAAAAACGCTTCGATAAATCCGATAAAATCGCGTCCTCTGATTTTTCCCACTGTTTTATATGAAATATCACGTCCGAATCGTCTAATTCCAAATGTTCGCGCAACGTCAATTTTTCGTTTTTAAGTATTTTTTCAAACGGCGTTCCGCCTGCGTGCCAGACGTATTCACCGCTCTGAAAAAGCCGCAACGCGCGCCGAAAAAGCGACCGAAGAATGTTTTCGGCTGAACGAAGCGTGCGGTGAAAATAAACCTGACGAAACATATAATAACGCGCCTGCAAATAATCTTCGACGGCATAAATTCCGCGCGCCGAAACGTATAGCCGGTCGTTTTCCTCGTCTATTTCGAGCGATTTTATAATCCATTCGAGATCGTAAATTCCGTATTTGGCGCCGGTCATCAGCGAGTCGCGCAAAAGATAATCCATCCGGTCAACGTCGAGCTGCGAAGAAACCAGCTGCGCCAGAGCGAGCGGTCGAAACGTGCCGCGAATAATTCCGGCGACATTTTCCGGCAGTTCGGCTGAAAAATTTTTGAGCATTTGTCCGACTTGAGTTTCATCGCTTAAAACAGCTTCAATCGTGAAATTCTCGTGGTGAAATTCGAGTATGGATTCGAGAACGTGAGAAAACGCCCCGTGCCCGATGTCGTGCAAAAGGGCGGCGCAGGAAACCGCCGTTTTCGATTCATCCGAAATTTTGTATCGCAAACCGAGTTTCGCCAGAATCCGTGTCGCAAGATGAAGCGCGCCGAGGCTATGCGTAAAACGGGAATGCTCGGCAGCCTGATAGGCGTAGTGCGCCAGCCCGAGCTGCCTAATCCGCCGCAAACGCTGAAATTCCGCCGTATCAACCAGATTGACAAGCAATTTTCCCGCATCGTCTTCGGTTTTCAGACGAATAATATTATGAACCGAATCGCGATATATTTTTTCGAACAAAACTTCTCCTCAATGAATTAATTTAATTCTGAATTCCAGGTTGGTTTTTTTCAAGTAAACTTGATAAAAATTCTAACCAAAAAATTGGTTAAATGATATAATTTCGGATAAGCCCGCGATTAGCACGGAACTTTCTTTCAATTTTGGAGGCGTTTATGAAAAAGCTTGATAGGCATATTATTTCAAGTTGTATTTTTCTTTTTTGTTTTTTCATTCTATCTGGAAATGCATTTGCAACTACCCTAACGGGAATTGTTTATGATCATCAAAGAAACACTCTTCCTGATGTGGATATCGAATTAGAGGGAAATACTGGAGCGTTTCGCAATCATGTTCGAACTGATTCTACTGGAAAATATCAGATTTCAGGACTCGGAGAAGGATATTTTACGGTTAGAGTTTTACCGTTTCGTTACGATTATGAAGAGCAATCGCAAACGATCTATATTCAAACCGTTAGTTTAACGGGCGGTCAGACAAACGACACTATCATACAAGATTTCTATTTAGCTCCCAGAAAGGGAAGTTTAATAGATTATGAAACAAAGGTGGTTTTCGTACAAGACATTCCTTTAGAGGCAAAAAAATCTTACGAACTGGCAATTGTAAGCTTTTCAAAAAAAAGGAATGATGAAGCGGTCTCGGCTTTAAAGGATGCCGTAGCAAAATTTCCGAGTTATTTTCAAGCTCTATTTCAATTAGGAAAAGTATATTTCTTTAAAGGTGAATATGGAACAGCAAGCCAATATTTAATTAAAGCGGGAGATATTAATAATAAAAGCGCGATGAGTTTCTTTTTACTGGGTGATGCGCTCAGACGGCTGGGATACAATAAAGCGGCAATTGTCGCTTTAAATCAGGCACACACACTTATTCCGGCTTCTTCTCAAGTGCTCTTATCACTGGGAACTGCTCAAAGACAGGAAGGAGTTTACTTAGAGGCAGAGAAAAATCTCAAGCAAGCCGAGAAACTTTCAAGAATTAGCAATCCAGAAATACATTGGCAACTTGCGCAGTTATATGGTCAAAACTTAAAAAAATATGATCAAGCAGCAAATGAATTGGAGGCTTTTCTTAAAGCAAGACCCGATGCAAAAGATACTGAAAAAATAAAGAAGCTAATTAAGGATTTTCGGGAAAAGGCAAAATCATCTAGCGGCTAAAATAAACATGGGTCTAAAGAAGTTTAGAAAATAATTGTTAACGCTAAACTTCTGGTATGTCCGAGTTAAAACGTTATTACCGTCACTCCCATATTACAGAGAAGCAGTTTCGACTTCTCATTCGTTACTTTGCGATGGATTTGAGTGCTTCGCAAACCGCACTGATAATTTCATCTTTCTGAAAATTCGCATTCGTTTCTTGGCTTTCTGCCAATCGCCGTTCGTTGATCGTAAGTCGAAGTTGACGAATCTTACTTCGTTGCACACCGAGCTTGGAAAATGTGATCGCGGCGCCTTCAGTAAACACATTGTCTTTGGTATTTATAAACGCGAGGCGCTTTGTTTTTACTGAAATCGTGAAGGATGTTCAGAGAAAAACGCTGCAAGCCATTATTCGCGGACGTGTTTCTCTTGATTCGATCATTCATTCGGATGGCAGGCGCGCGACTGGTTGATGTCGGCTTTGACAAACATTATCGCGTCAATCATTCAAACAATGAATTCGTCACCGGCGATTCGCACATTAACGGCATTGAAAGTTTCTGGTCGTATGCCAAACGTCGCCTGCAAAAGTTCAACGGCGTCTCGAAAGAAACTTTCTATCTGCACCTGAAAGAGTGCGAATGGCGTTTTAATAATTGCTCAAAAAATTTGTAACTTGAATTGTTGAAATTATTGAGAGAAAATCCTCTGTAAACTTCTCTAGACAAATAAACATTATTCAAAAAAAAAGCCCGTCTTTTTAGACGGGCTTTTTAATTTCCTCTAATATTAATTAGAAGAATAAACGAGCACCAAATCTAACTTCACGAGGTGCTTGGAAACTGGTCGGTTGATTAAAGTTGTTGAATTCTCTAACAAAGCGATTTGCATTGGTAAAATTCAATACGTAATCACGAATACCGCCATTGAATATTCTTTGAATAGCCGTTACTTCTGATGTACAAACAGTTGCCGCACATCCACCGGTTCTCAAAGAACTCGCACTAAGATTTGAAATTGTTAACTGCGTTTGACGTGTTAATTCTTGATCTTGATCAAAAAGATTGATTATGTTCAAGAAAGGTTCAAACGTGAAACGAGCATCTCTTCCAAATCTGTATTTGTGACTAACATTCAAGTCGAATGAAGAGAACATTTCTGTACGTCCTAAATCACCACGTTTATAAAGAACTGCCGAGGTAATGCTATAAAACTGGTAAGTCGTCGTCAACGGTGTTCCTGATTGAACAGTACCGAAGAATGAAACATCAGTCGAATTGGTTTTGCTGCCAAACCAGTCAAAGCTATAACCAGCATATCCTTTGAAGACATGGGGACGATCTGTTGCAAGCAGCCCGTTATCGGGTTCACCGTTAGCCGTAAAGCCCAGGAACGGGAGGTCGAAGAAGCGGTTTACGTTCGGACTGGAACGACCAGCTTCGTCGGAACTTGCCAAACCTGAATAGTTACCAAACAACCGGCTGTAGGTATAGCTTGCGTTTGCGAACCAGTTGTTTGAGAAACGTTTATCAAGACGTACTTCAAACGCTTTGTAATCGCGCTGTGCTTTTGCACACGGATACTTGTACTGTGTTAAAGTTTCGCAGGCTAAACCAAGTCCAGGATTACCGATAACATAGGCTTCACTGCCCGCAGGCGTCGGAATACCAATGTCTTCGATGGCACGGTCAAGTTTTTTGTGCGTGAAACGAGCGCTGACTAAGAAACTTTCGAAGAGTTGACGTTCAAGACCTATAGTATATTCACTTTGACGAGCTGCCTTTAAATTCGGGTCAACAGCACCACCAACATCAATACCCGCACCGGAGTTTGATGGAATGCGGAAGTCGAGTTGGCAAACTGAAAAACCATTTCCAATTGATGCAGTAGTTTCTGTACACTGACCGCCCGGAACATCGGCAACAGTGCCGCGAATTCTAGCCGGTGTATAATTCGTGAATGCAACACCGCGGGACGGAAGAATTTCAAAATAGTCACGACGGTAAAAATCGCCTCCAAATGAACCGCGAGGCAATTCATATTTGAAACGGTCATAGAACCAACCATAACTAGCAAAGAGTTTGGTTTTGCCATCACCAGTCAGGTCAAATGCTGCGCCCAAACGCGGGGCAATTTTGTCTCCCCAGCCAAAGGTGATACCCGGATTTTTGGGGTTGAAACTCGGCACATCTTCTTTTTCAGCTCTGATACCAAGGTTTAAGGTCAAACGATTGCCAATTTGCCAAGAATCCTGAGCGTAAACAGCATTACTTGAGCTGCTGGCTTCGCCAATAGTTCCAAATCTCTGATAATATCCAGAACCCAAATTACAATTTGTCGTTTGTCCGGCAGTACATAACGATCCGGTTGCCGGAGTACCAAGAGAATTCGCAATATCTAAGCCATAGAAAAGCACAACAATACCGGTGTCAGCATATCCTTGGCTTGTTTTGTTAGAAAGACGATTCAACTGATAGCCGAATTTGAAGTTATGACGTCCGCCCAATTTGTTGACGAAAACAGCTGTATCAGCATCAAGTGTAGTACGAGTTGAAACGTCGTAATCAACCTGGAAATTACTCGGGAAGTTGGTAAATCCTCGGCTACAACCAGCTGCCGCTGCACCACCCGGAATAGATGCCGGATTACCTGAAGTCGAGCAAAGATATCTTGTCGCACGCGGAACACCATAGGAGCCGAGTTTTTCGTTCAAGAAACTACGTCCTCCGCGAACATTAAACACAATGCTGTTTGTCGGATTCCAAGTTACTTGACCGTTGACATTGTTCGAATTTTGCCGTCCGCCTTGGTTTGCAAAAAACTCTTCGTTTGCAATTTGCGGACCGAAAGGATTAACGGTAGGGAAGTTTGACAACCCATATGTATAACCAGGTAACGCACCTCTGTCAATGATCGGATTCCAGAGAAACGTTCCGAATATGCGTAAGTTTTGAGTAGGTTGTGCATCTAAACGAACAAACGCCTCTTCAATTTTACGATTGAAGTTAAATGATTGCGTACTTCCAACGCGTCTTACGCTTGGGTCTGAACTGGGAAGGTTGCGCCCGAGAACGTCAGTTGCATTCGGATCAACAAAATACGGAACGTTTTGAGAAATTTCAAAGATTTGCGGCGCATAAATAGCCGAAAACCATAATTTTCCTTTTACAACTGGTCCGGTAAGCTTAGCGACTGGGAAGAAATTCGTACCGCCGTTTTTCTGGATCGGTAAGTATTCAAAACCTTGTCTCGTATTATTGGTTGTGAAACCGGTGCTTTCATTGGTGAACCTGTTCAAGAACGGTCTGGCACCACCCTGCAATGTAGATGGAGCAAATGAAACACCGAAGTTTCCACGGAATTGATCATTACCACCAGCGCTTACAACGTTAATAACGCCGCCGGTTGCACCACCGTACTCAGCTTCATAACCGGTTGATTTAATTTGGACTTCTTGAAGAAGTTCAAAGGGAAGATTGTTATTTGCATTTAATTGTCCGGTACGGAAGTTAGTAACCTCTTGACCGTCAATAACGAAAACGTTTTCTGCACCCGATGCACCGTCAATTTGGAAGCCGCCTGCAAGTGGTTCCGGACGTACTTGCGGGGCGGTTTTAAGCAAGCTTGTAAATTGCGTACCTCTCGGCAGCGCTTCAAAAACTTGTTGCGTAATATTAGTGTTTAATTTGGTATCAGCCAAATCAATTTGTGCATCAGCATCTCTAACGTCAACGACTGCTTCTACGCCACCAGTAGTCAATTCAACAGTAATAACGGTAGCTTGACCAATATTCACAGCCAAATTGTTGATGGTTTTAGCAGAAAAACCTTGTACCGCTGTAGTCGTTAAGTTAAAAGTTCCAGCCGGAACTCTAGGTATCAAAAAGAAACCTTCATTGTTAGTAGTAACTGATTGATTAAAACCAGCTGTGTTTCCGGTAGCTACAACATTGACCGTTACTCCCGGAACAACAGCTCCGCTTGGATCTTTAACGGTCCCTTGAATACTACCTGTGGTTTCTTGTCCTAATGCGGCTACTGTAAAGCAAAGCAAAAAGGACATAACCAAAGATAAAAGTTTAAAGTTCTTACTCATTTCTAATCTCCTATAAAAATTGGGATTTTTATTTTGCAGTTTGAAGCTTCTAAAAACTTCTGAGGGTAAACTGCTTATAGTAACTCCAATATGTTTCAAGCAAATATAAAGCCATTAACACTTTTTAGAATTATTAATGGGTTAAGTGTTGAAAATGCTGGAAGTTAGTAGTGATTTAGGGCAGAATAAAAATGATTAATATAGAATATTAATTTCAATTAATTGGAAATAATTCATGATTTTGGATTTTAAAGTTCAAATTTTATGAGATGTCCCATTTTTTCCTTTTTCGTCTTTAAATAATGTGCGGCAGGTTCTTGAGTTTCTATCTCGATTGGTACTCGTTCTATAATCTTTAATCCAGCTTTTTCTAGGGCTTTTATTTTGTCGGGATTATTAGACAATACGCGTACTTTGCACAAACCTAAATCGAAAAGAACTTCGGCGCATTGTTGATAATTTCTCGAATCAACTTCGAATCCCAATCTTTCGTTAGCTTCAACCGTATCGGCGCCCTCATCTTGAAGAGCGTAAGCGCGAATTTTATTGATAATGCCGATGCCGCGACCTTCTTGCTGCTGGTAAACAATAGCGCCGCGACCTTCGGTTTCGATCATCTCCATCGCTTTGTGTAATTGCGGACCGCAATCGCATTTTATTGAACCGAAGACGTCTCCGGTCAAACACTGCGAATGAATTCGCACAAGGGTCGGAATGTCCTTGCGCATTTCTCCTTTGTAAAGAACAACGAATTCTTCACTACTGTTCAATGAACGGTAACCGGCGAGTTTAAACTCGCCGGTTACCGTCGGTAGATTAGCAGTAGCCACTCTTTCTACTGAAATACTTCGGCTTCTAGGCTGACAATTATTACTAATATCGGCTGTCAAATTATGAATCTCCAAAGCGACGAAATTAAATTGTGTGTGAAAATTATAACTCTAAATTTACAAAATACATATACCTGAAATTCAATTTAAGCGGTTTTTTCAAATAAAAAACGCAATCTATTTTTGATAGTGTCAAAAAGAAAAAAGGCTGCACGCTGAAGATTAAATCTTGAACGTAACAGCCGCCCGAATATTAATTCGATAGTCGGTTTAAAGTATTTGTTATTTATCTTCTTTAGAATTTTCCGCGTCTTCGGGTTCTTTACCAGTTTCCTGGTGTGCGAAAACGGCGCCGTCATTTGCTCCGAATATACGCGATAAAAGACCATTTAAGACCTCTGAAATTTTCGAAGGTTCAGCTTCTTTTACGAAACCAACTTTTTGCGGTTCGTCCATTTCGGCGAAAGCGTAATCCAGCTTGACGAGTTCTGCGGTGATATGACGGCAAAAAGAACAACCAACGAGATGTTTTAAGATTGGTTGCGATTCGCGTTTGTTTAAATTTCCTTCGACAAAGGCAGCGAGCGAGTCTTCGTTTAAATGCGTTTCGTTTTGTGTTTCAAAACTGCCGATTGATGAACGTACAGGCAAAAAGCTGCCGAGCAACTTTTGAATCTGCGCATCCTGAGAAGAAGTTTTGCCTTTATTTTCCATTTTAATACCAGCCTCCGAACAGAAGACGCAAATTCTGTTCGATATTTGCATAAGAAATATTTATGCGCCGAAATTAAATTTTACGAAAAGGAATTCAGACGCTCAAGTCGTCATCAAATTGCGGTAAATACTCGTTCCGGCGAGGTCTTCCGTTGCCAGCGACAAGCAAATTTCGATTTCTTCACTTTTCAAATTGTGTTTTGTTTGAAGCTCGCTGCGAAAATTTTGTAAAACTTTCGCGTAACATTTTTCCAGCCAGCGCATAATGGTTGATTCGTGTATGCGGCTGGAAGGTTCTTTTTGGCGCGTCGCCGATTTTCTTTGAAACCAACCGCGCAGCGGCGATGATTCATTTTCGACGAGCCGGGCGATTTCGCGCAATTTTAAGTTTTCAACGTGGTAATAAAGCAGCAGAAGTTTTTCGTGATCGTCCAAACTTGCAAATGCCGTTTCTATTCCCGAAAGCGTCGCTTTCCGGTAGCGATCTTTGGAAATATAATCAATCATTTCGCTTTCGCCGCCGCGCGGGGGCTCTGCGAAACTTGCCTGCGCCGAACCTTCGCCAACGGTTTCGGTCATTTCGTCGAGCGAAACTTCGTCGTGTGAAGCACGGTGCAAATCAACCAAAGAATGCCAGATAACCGTTCGCAGCCAGCCGCGCAAACTTCCGCGTCCACTGTAAGTAGCAAATTTTGAAACGCGCTCGCCGTCCACGACGCGCGTCCCGTAAAGCTCGACGTAAACCGTATCAATCACTTCCTGCGCGTCAATTTCCGTTTTCGCCAGATGCCGCGCCACTCTTTCGAGATAAGAACGATGCTGCTGGTCAAATTCCCACCAGGCGCGTTCGCTTCCGTTCGCGCAGGCGACGGCGAGAAATAAATCGTCCGCTTGAATCTGGCTCAGAAACTCTTTTAGTTCTTCGATATCCGGTTGTTCGGGCAGCGCGGCGGAAAGATATTTTTGGACTGTTTTCCGCAGCGAATCCTTAAAGCATTCAACTCGAACGCCGAAATTCGGCGCGTTTGCCTCGCAGCGCGCGAACATATCATCCATCGTCGCGTCGCAGGCGCTGATTAAATCTTTATTTATGGCGGTTTCGGGCAGCATTTTGTTTTGTATTATAAACAAATTTACATTTTTACACTAGCTATTAATAAAATGCTATAAATAACGTATGCGAATCGAAAGTAAGAATGTAATAAAAATAACTCGAATAATAGTTTGCCGGTTTGTTTTCTACAAATCCATTTTACCGAATTCGTGCTGACTGCCTTTCGGCTATTGATTCACATAAAATATTAAACAGTTTATTATTTACCGGAGTTTTACAAACAGAATTTATGCAGGCACTTATTTTGGCTGGCGGCAAAGGCACGCGTTTGCGCCCGCTGACCGTTTATACACCGAAACCGATAGTTCCGGTTTTGAACAAACCATTTTTGCTTTATCAAATCGAAATTTTGCGGCGCGCCGGAATCAAAGACATAACGCTCTCGCTCAGTTACCAGCCGGACAAAATCGAGCATCTTTTGGGCGACGGTGCGGAATACGGCGTGAATCTGCGATTCGTTACAGAGCCGTCGCCGATGGGAACGGGCGGCGCGTATAAATACGCTGCCGCCGAAATTCGCGAGACGACGATTGTTTTTAACGGCGATATTATAACCGATCTGGACATTTCAAAAGTCATCGAACTGCACAAAGAAAAACAGGCGGAAGCGACGATTGCGCTCGTTCCGGTCGAAAATCCTTCTGTTTACGGTTTGGTCGAAACCGATGCCGAGGGACGCGTTACGCGGTTCCGGGAAAAACCGAAGCCGGAGGAAATCGCCGAGCTAACGACGAACAACATCAATGCGGGCATTTACGTTCTCGAACCGAGCATTCTCGATTTGATTCCAAAAGGCGAAAATCGTTCGTTTGAATACAATGTCTTTCCCGATATTTTAAGTAATCAAAAACCTTTCTACGCCTATATTATTGAAAATAACTATTGGCGCGACATCGGAACGCCGGCGAGTTATCTGGAGCTTCATCACGATTTTACAAAAGGCAAAATAAAGGGTTTTGAGATTGAAAGAAAAAACAACGCTGACGTGGCGACCGCCGCAATCGTTGATAAAAACTCGGTTATCGGCGATGACTGCATTATCAAACCGAACGCGCGCGTCTTCAATTCGATACTCGGCGCGGGCGTTCACGTCGAAGAAAGAGCGATCATAGAGAATTCGGTGATCTGGTCGCACGCCCGAATTTCGAGCGGAACGGAGATCCGCGATGCGATTGTCGGGCGAAGCTGCTATCTCGGCAAAAACGTCTCGGTTTCAAACGGCGCGGTCTTAGGCGATAAAACTTCTCTGACCGATTACACGAAAGTCTGAAATCAATTACGAATAATCGTCGGCTAAAAGCGAACGGAAAGAAAGTGTTTTGCTTACAATAAAATTACCGGCTGTTGATTTATCATCAAAGTTTGTAATTCAAATTGTCTTTAGTTGTAATTGAATTTAAATATGCCTGAATTGCCCGAAGTCGAACTTGTCGCGCAAGCTCTAAACAAACTCGTTTCAAATCGCCGCGTCGTTGCCGCCGAGCTTCTCAGAGAACGGCTCGCGCCGGAAAATCCGCCGCCGGATTTCGCCGAAAGGCTCGGCAATTCTCTGATAAATCGAGTTAACCGGCGCGGCAAACACGTTCTGTTCGATTTCGATAACGGCAATACTTTAATCACGCATCTGCGAATGAGCGGTCGTTTTATGCTTTTGCCGTTTGAGCGCGAATTGCCGAAATACACACACGCCGTTTTATATTTCAATGACGAAACGCGCCTCATTTTTCAAGACCAGAGACATTTCGGCTTAATGAAAATCGTCGGGAGCGATGAATTAAACGAAGCGAAAGAAATAAAAAAGCTCGCGCCCGAACCTTTTTCCGACGACTTTGATTTGAAATATTTTCGCGCCGCACTGAAAACTTCAAAACGCAGCTTGAAGGAATTTCTGCTCGACCAGACAAAAGTTTGCGGTCTCGGCAACATATACGCTTCGGAAGCGATGCATCTGGCGCGCATCAACCCGCAAATTTCCGCCGACAAAGTTTCAGCGCGAAAAGCCGTTGTTTTACGCGAAAAAATTCTCGAAGTCCTGCGCGAATCCATCGCCCACGGCTCGACTTTGAATTTTGATCCGGAAAATATTGACGGCAGTTATTATGGCGGCGGATACGAAAACCGCTGGCTGGTTTACGATCAGGAAAACTCTCCGTGCACGAGTTGTCAGACCGAAATAAAAAGATTAAAACAAGCCGGTCGCTCGACCTATTTCTGCCCGAAATGCCAGAAATAATTCAAGAACGCATTTTGCTTCGTTCTATATTTTGCTTCGTTCTATAATGTGTTTGTAAATTTAAAACCGGATGAAAATCAAAATGAAACGAACAGCTTTTTTATTAACTGTAATTTTCGTCATTCTTTTCTTTAATGCCGACACTTTCGCGCAAGCCGATGCTCGATACAAAAACGGAACAATGATTGAAATCTCCGATCTTTTGTCTTACGAGGAAATGCAGGATTGCGAAGCCCGTCGTTATCTCGGAACCATCACCGCGATACAATATTCCGGCGGCACAAAAATCAAAAGTTTTACGCTGAAAACAAACAAAGGCGTGGTGAAAATCAATCTTTCACCACGCCTTTACGAGCAGAGAATAAAAGCGAACGATGCGGCGAAACTGCCGACGCTCGTTGCCAGAAACAAAAAAGTTACGGTTGATACATACGCCTGCGGCGCTTCGGGCAGAATTATCCTGGCGATGTATATTCTAGCGGGCAGCGAACCGAATGTTCTCGGATGAGCAATTTGATTTTCAACTAACTTTTACGAAAGCAAAAGTTTTATTTTTTGCTTTTTTATTCATTATTAACTTGGTTTTTCCGCTGCGATTTTTTGAAAGTCTAACAAGCAATGAGTAAGAAATAATGAATAAGCAAACTTTAACTGCGAATATTCGTTTCCAAACTCAAATTTTGCGGCGGCAGATTCGGCGGCTGATTCTCGATTTTTTCGTCAACATATTGCAGCCGGTACAAACGCCAGTAAAGCCCGCGTAACCCCAAAAGCTCGTTATGCGTGCCGCTTTCGCGCAGTTCGCCGTGATGAAAAACTAAAATACGGTCGCATTTCTGAATCGTTGAAAGGCGATGCGCTATGACGAGCGAAGTTCTCGCCTGCATCACGCGGTCAACCGCCTGCTGAATGAGCTGTTCGGTTTCCGTGTCAATCGAGCTGGTCGCTTCGTCGAGAATCAAAATTACCGGATCGAACGCCAACGCCCGCGCGAACGAAATCAATTGTTTCTGCCCGACGGAAAGCCCGGCGCCACGCTCTTTGACCAGCGATTCGTAACCGTTTTCCAATTTTTGCACGAATTCGTCGGCGTGAACTTCGCGTGAAGCCCAGCGAATTTTTTCGTCGTTTATTTCACTGTTTCCGAGCTGAATGTTTTCTTTGATCGAACCGCTGAACAGAAAAACGTCCTGCAAAACGACGGCGAAATTTTCCCGCAAATCCTGCAAATCCCAATCGCGCACGTCAACGCCGTCAAGGAAAATCTTGCCTTTCTGCACGTCATAAAAGCGCATTAAAAGATTGGTCACCGTCGTTTTGCCCGACCCCGTATGACCGACCAGGGCGATTGATTCGCCGGGATTTATCGTAAAAGAAATATCTTTTAAGACCCATTCGTTTTCTTTATAAGCGAACCAGACATTGCGAAATTCTATTTTTCCGACTGCCTTTCCGGTTTTCTTCGGAACGTCGGGCGTCTCAATCGCTACCGGCAAATCCAATAAAATAAAAATTCGGTGCGAAGCGACAATCGCCGCTTGAAGGACGTTGAATTTATCGGAAAGATCGCGAATCGGTTGAAAAAGCTGCTGCGAGTATTGAATAAAAGCGATAACGATACCGATGGTCAAAGCGTTTCCGGCTGCCGACAAACCGGTTAAAATTTCGTAACCGCCGAACCATAAAACGAGCGCGATGCCGATTGCGCCGATAAAATCAACGAGCGGATAAAAAATCGCGTAGTAATAAATCGTTTCGATGTTGGCGTTGCGGTAATCGTCGTTGATATCGCCGAAGCGATTTTGCGCTTTTCGTTCGGCGTTAAAAAGCTGAACGGTTTGCGCGCCGGAAATATATTCCTGCAAAAAAGCGTTGAGTTTCGCATTGCGCGTGCGAACTTTATCAAAACCCGTTCGCGCTCGTTTGCGAAACCAGTTAGTCGCGGCAAAAAGAAGCGGAATCGTGATTAAAGAAACAAGTGCAAGCTTCCAATCGAGGAAGAACATTATTACTACAATAGTAAAGATGCTGACCAAATCGCCAAGAACATCAATTACACCTGAAGTAAAGAGTTCGTTTAGTGCATCAACGTCAGATGTAATGCGCGTAATGATACGTCCTACTGGATGTTTGTCGTAATATGCTATTTCTTGATGCTGTAGTTTTGTGTAAATCTGCGTGCGGATGTCGAACATCACCTTCTGACCGACATTATTAAGCAGAATTTCCTGCACATAACCAGAGATAAATTTAAAAAGAAACAAGCAAAAAAATGCAAATGCAAAAAGCCACAATCCATCGAGGTTTTTCGGCGTAATATAATCATCAACCGCCATTTTTGTAAAATATGGTTGAAGATTGCCCAAAATATTGGTTAAAAGGGTTAAAATTAGTGCAAGTGCCGCCAAGTACCAGTACGGTTTAAGATAACTCAACAAACGTCTGGCAATTCGCAAATCGTATGTTTTGCCGATTTCTTCTTCTTCGTGAAATTTTTTCGCTTCTTCGGACACTTCAATTTTGGATTTCGGATTTTGGATTTTGGATTTTATTTTCCGAAACTTTGATTATCGCATAAATTTTCCGAATCTACATTGCCAATCCAAAATCCAAAATCTAAAATCTAAAATCGCGATGAATCGTTTTATCAACGAACATAAAGACAACTGGCAGCGTCTCGAAGATTTGCTTTCGCTGCTGCGCGGAAATTCGCTGCGCGGTCTTTCGCGGGCAGAAGTGCGCGAGTTCGGCGAGCTTTATCGCCGCGCCGCCTCCGATTTGGCAATCGCGCGCGCCGAAACGCGCGATCCGAAATTGATAAATTATCTCAACAGCCTAGTCATCCGCGCTCACGGCAAGATTTATCGCGCCGAAAGTCAGGGCGCGAATTTGGTCTGGCAATTTTTCGCTCGCGATTTTCCGCAGACTTTTCGCCGAAATTCGCGTTATATGGCAGTTGCCTTCGGCACGTTCGCTTTATTCGTGATTCTCGGTTTTATCGCAACTTGGCTCGACACGGATTTTACGCATTTCGTCGCGCTTTCCGGCGTCACCGAGCAAATCAAATCGAACGAACAATGGTGGCTCGGCTTAAACGAAGCCAATCAGGTCGGTTCGAGCCGGATTTTGACGAACAATATTTTAGTGACGTTTCGCGTTTTTGCGATGGGCGCGCTGCTCGGAGTCGGCGCGTTTTACGATTTGGCGTTTGAAGGCGCCCGTTTCGGAAGCATTTTTGCTGCTTGTTACAAGCTGAATCCGCCGTTCGGCAATCAGCTTGCGAGCTTTGTCGTCGGTCACGGTGTCATCGAGCTTTCGACCATATTTTTCTGTGGCGGCGCGGGAATGATGATTGGCTACGCGATGATAAATCCGGGCGATTTAACTCGGGCGCAAGCGTTGAAAAAAAAGGGAATCGAAGCCGCGCAGATTGTTATCGGCTGCGCCTGTTTTCTGGTGATCGCGGGAATTATCGAGGGGTTTCTTTCTCCGTCGTCAATGCCGCCGATTGTAAAATTCGGCACCGGAATTACGACCGGAATTGCGATGTATTCGTATCTGTTTTTAGTCGGAACAGACGCGAAAAATAAAAATTTAAGCAAATAATTTCGTTCGGAAAAACTGCCGCAGCGATGTACGTCTTATGACTTTACCCGCAACAATTCATCAACTAAAAGCGAAAAATGACCTTCAATGCAAATCGCCGGGTTTAATCCGCAAAAGCGACGCTTAATTGTTTGAGCGGCATTGATTTTCTCGCGTCCAATTCGTCAACTTTTTCACGATAAACGTATTCATACAAAATATCGCGCTGTTGCGGAACGAAACCCGCTTCCGAGATTTGATAGCGCAGCTCTTTTTCGTTCGCCTGCGTGTCCGCGCCGGCGGCGGAAACGACGTTTTCTTCGATCATAATCGAACCCATATCGTCTGCGCCGAATCGAAGCGCCGTTTGCCCGAGCCGCAATCCCTGCGTCAGCCAAGACGCTTGAATGTGCTGGACGTTATCTAAAAAAAGGCGCGAAACCGAAAGCATTTTCAGGTAATCAATGCCGGTCGGCTCTTCCGTGATTTTACGCCCGAGCGCCGTGTTTTCGCGTTGAAAAGTCCACGGAATAAACGCCGTAAAACCGCCGGTTTCGTCCTGTAAATCGCGTATTCTTTGCAGATGCCGAACACGATGCTCGATTTTATCGCCGATGCCGAACATCATCGTCGCCGTCGAACGAAGTCCGACTTTGTGAACGGCGCGCATGACGTCGAGCCATTCCTGCGTCGAGCATTTCGTCGAAACGCGCTTGCGCACTTCGTCATCGAGAATTTCTCCGCCGCCGCCCGGCATCGAATACAAACCGGCGGCTTTTAATCTGCGCAAAATCGTTTCGTAATCGAGTTTGGAAATCAAAGAGATATTGTGAATTTCCGGCGGAGAGAAACAGTGCAGTTGAAAAGTCGGGTATTTCGCGTGCAAAGTCGAAAGCAAATTTTCATACCATTCGATATTGAAATCCGGGTGAAGACCGCCCTGCATCAAAACTCCGGTTCCGCCGAGAGCGATTGTTTCGTCAATTCGTTTGCAGATTTCTTCAATCGAATGAACGTAGGTTTCCGGTTTTCCCGGGCGGCGATAAAACGCGCAAAACGTGCAGACGACGTTGCAGACGTTCGTGTAATTTATATTTCGGTCAATAATATAAGTAACAATGTCGGTCGGGTTTTTCCGCATCCGAAATTCGTGCGCGGCAAGTCCGATGCGCACGAAATCGTTCGACTCCAAAAGCGTCGTGCATTCTTCGGCGGTCATTCTTTCGCCGCTCAAAACTTTATCTAAAATCGGTTGAATATCACTCATAGCTCAAAACTATTTTATCATGGAGAAAGATTAGCCACGAACAAACACAAAAGAACACGGACAAAAAATCAAAATTTATATTTTTGTATTTCCCATTCGTGCGTTTTCGCGCCCCTGCGGCTGATTTTTTTCCTCATTTTGCAAAAGGAAATCGCATTTTGCCAGAAATTTCCTGAAATCGAAACTGAAATCGCCGTTATTACGAATTTCAGTTAACACAAAATATTGTTTTACAAATTTTGTGCCATCGGTTTGATATTTTTCATCTAAAAAGAACGCGTTAGATGTAGGAAGGGGAAAATTATTGAGGTGGTAATGATATGCATAACCGAGAAAATCAATTTGAAACGAGAGATTTGGGATTGATCGTATTTGTCGTCGTCGCGGGCTGGCTGTTGCTGTTTTACTCGAATTTATTTCAATAATTATTTTTTAATTTGTGTAAGTTTACTTCAAAGAATTTCAACACTCAAAAGACTTATTTCGCATTAGCTGAAATAAGTCTTTTTGCTTTAAGATTACTCATTGATGTAAACCGGCGCTTTTCTTTTTTCAATCAAATTGTGTTTATGCGCCAAATCGTAAAAAAGTTTTAATCCTCTCCGCATATTTTCATCTACGGTATAAGAGATATTTTCGGAAAGATAAGCGTAAAAATCTTTCCGACTGAGCGGAATTTCGTTTTCGTAATTCGAGATTATTTCGTGCAGATGCTGCAAGCCTTCGTCTCTAGCTGCGGCGAAATCAATTTTTTTTGCCGCTTCCGTTTTTTCTTTGAGAGTCATCCACATCGCAAAAACGAAACCGAATCCGGTGTAATTTTTCCAAACTTCTGCCAGATCGAATTTACGGTAAACAGTTTCGTCAATTGTTAAAGCCGGATCGCCGATCAAAAGCGCGCAATCGGACTCGCTGAGCATCGCGTTCAAGTTCGGTCGAGCTGTTTTCCAGATCGGCTCTGAGATTAGAAATTCTCGAAAAATAATTTTTGAAAGCGCGACCGATGTTCTCGAGGAAACGTCGAGCGAACCCGTTTTTACATCGCTTAAATCTTCGCCTTTCGTGACAAGACAAACGCTTCTCACTTTTTCTTTCGCGCCGACGCAAACTTTCGGAACGAGCCGCGAATTTTCTATTCTTTGATATTCGATTATCGGAACGAGCGCCGCGTCAACTCTGTTTTGCGCGAGCAGTTCAGCCGAACGCGCCGGCGCGGTGTCGAGTATGATCTCGACTTTTCCGCGATTTGTTCCGTAAAGAAAAGACCAAATCAAAGGCGCCGTATTTGAATAACTCGAAGCGGAAATTCGCAGTTCCTGCATTTATAAAAATATTGCCCGCAAAGCGCAGAAGTACCGAAAACTAATGCGAAATTAATTTTCGTCACTTCCGGGCGTTCGGCGGGCTATTTACCGTTAATCTTAATCTGCCAAAACGTCGTGATATTCCGGCGTTTCGTTAATAACTTTCCGGGCGAAAGGACAAGTCGCCACAACTCTCAAATCATTTTCGCGGGCAAATTTTACGCCTTCAGCCACAAGACGCTCGCCGATGCCATCGCCGCGCAAAGATTCGTCAACTTCCGTATGGTCAATCGTAATTTCTCGGTCACCGGTTCTGGTATAAGTTAATTCGGCTATCCATTCACCGTCTTTTTCGATATAAAACGCGCCTTTCTTTCCGTGTTCATCTCTTTGAATTTCCATCATATCTGTAGCCTACAAAGAAACTTTCCCGAAATGCAAATCTTGTTTGAAAATTTGTTTTCCCTTATGCTTTGAGTTTACGGACATCGAATACTTATTCAATTTTTATTCACTCGTTTTTCAAAATCTCTTATGAAAATCTACGACGTAACTTTTCCCGTTTCCGCCGAAACGCCGATTTACGAAGGCGATCCGAAAGTGAAAATAGAAATCGCCAATTCGCTCGAAAATGGAGACGCGGCAAACGTTTCGCACATTTGCTGCGGCGTTCATACGGCGACGCACGTTGACGCGCCGAATCATTTTATTGAAGGAAAAAGAAAAGTCCACGAATTGGAACTTGAAAAATTGATCGGCGATTGCAGCGTCGTCGAAATAAATGAAAGCGTAACGGCGATTGAACCGAAGCATCTCGAAAATATCGGAGAGTTTAAGCGCATTCTTTTCAAAACACGCAATTCCACATTCTGGAACGAGCCGGAAAAAGGCTTTCGCACAGATTTTACGTATATTTCGCCTGAAGCGGCGCGCGTTTTGGTCGAGAAAGACGTCTTTTTAGTCGGAATTGATTATCTGTCGGTCGAAAAATTCGGTTCGGAAGATTTCGCAACGCACATCATTTTGCTTGAAAAGGAAGTAGTAATCATCGAAGGTTTGGATTTGCGCGAAGTTCCGGCGGGCGACTATGAATTGATTTGTCTGCCGCTCAAATACATCGGCGGTGCGGGCGACGGAGCGCCGGCGCGAACGATTTTGAGGCGAAAATAAAAAGCGGAATAATTTTCGGTTTGAAATTCGCCGCAAAGCAATTTATAAAAAGTGAACGAAAAATCGCTCGTAAAAATCAGCAAATATTTGAGCAAGCATTTGCGTCATCAACCCGAACGCCTCGGTTTGAAACTGGAAACGGGCGGCTGGACGAATGTCGAGGATTTGTTAACGGCATGTCGCCGCAATAATTTTCCGATTTCGCGCGAAGAATTAGAAGAAGTCGTCGAGAAAAACGACAAACAGCGGTTTTCGTTCGACGAAAGCAAAACGAAAATTCGTGCTAATCAAGGACATTCGATAAAAATTGATTTGCAGCTTTTGCCCGCCGCGCCGCCGCAAATTCTTTATCACGGAACAAACGAAAAAAGCGTTTCGGCGATCTTAAAGCACGGAATTTTGAAAATGGCGCGGCATCACGTTCATCTATCCGTCGACGCGAAAACCGCGCGAGCCGTCGGCAATCGGCGCGGAAAACCGGTAATTTTCGTCGTTGACGCAGCCGCGATGCAAAAAGAAGGATTTGAATTTTTCGTTTCGGCAAACGGTGTCTGGCTCGTCGAAAGTGTACCGCCGGAATTTTTAAGAATTTATGAATCGTGAAGAATACGTCGAAAAACGGCGCGAAATGTCGAAAAAATCAATCGAAGAATTAATCGAAACGCTTTCGAGCGAAGATTTGCAAACCAGATTTTTCGCCGAAATGTGCCTGCGCGACGCGACTTCGACGTGACTCGATTTCAAACCCGCGAGTTCGCGGGCGGAACGCGAAGCCGCAATCGAACAATGGCGGCTCTGGCTCAAACAAAGAGAAGGAAAATACAAGAAAAGGCTAAAAAGAAGAAATGTAGCAGAAGATAATGTAAAAAATAATCCGAAAAATAACGCCAAAAAATAATGTCGGAAAATATATTTATTTTCCGACAAACAAAAAATCGCAGTTATTCATCTGTAATTCGGGAGAGAAAAATGAACAAAATCATATTTTATATATTTGCCGTTCTAGCATTTTTGATATTTACAAACACGGAAATTCACGCCTGCAGTTGTTTTAATCCAGACAACGAAACTTTAACGCAGAAAGTTAACAAAGCTAAAAATGATTCGCAGGCTGTCTTCACCGGACGAGTTCTGGAAGTAATTCAAAAACCGGAAAAACATCAAATCATCGTCAAATTGAAAGCGGAAAAATCCTGGAAAGGAAGCGTTTCCAGACAAATTACGATTGTGACCGCGTCCAACAGCGCTTTGTGCGGCTACAATTTTGAAGTCGGAAAAAGTTACCTGATTTACGCGCAAGATTATGGTACGAACAACTTACAAACAAATCTTTGCACCAGAACCGCAGGCGTTTCCGAAGCCAAAGCCGACTTGAAAGTTTTGGGCAAAGGCAAAATTCCGAAACCGTGAAAGTACATTTAAATTTAAACCAAACTTAAAAAGCAAAAGAGACTAAATTCCATAAACGGAAGCCGAACGCCTATTTTGAACTATATAAGATGTCGCAGAAAGAAATGTAATTCAATGAAAACACCTCAATACATAAAAAGCGACTTTAAAGTTCAAAAGCAAAAAATTTATCACCCGTTGATTGCTCCATTAACGATTTTGTCAATTTCAATTCTAATAATTTGGACATTTCCTAAATCATTTATAAGTATTGCTTCTGAAAAATACCCGTCAGACCTACGCATTAACACAAACTTTTATCAGGATAAAGTCGTTCAACTCAACAATTCTCCTGTTTGGGAAGAATTTAATATTTTGGTTGAACAGTTTTCTGATAAAAATTTAGTTGATGAAAATGAGTTCAAAAACAGAGCGGAGAATCTTGCCGCTAAAAGAAGCGAAATTCTTAAAGAGTTAATTCAATTTGATCCTAAATTGGCGCTGGAAAAATCCATTTCTGTAGAAAAATATAATTTTTTGCCTTCATTCGTGACTAAACATTTGGAAAAACGATTTAGCGTAACCGGAGATTTTCATGTTTACGCGGTGCATAAAATAGATCAGTCAACCGGAAAGATAAATGGTTCGTTAACGAGACGTGAAGTTGTTGTCGGTGATAGCAGATACGAAGCTTTTGTTTATGGCAGAAGAGAAGCTATGACCACTAAGCTTAATATTCCGCTTCAAGGCATAATTATTGACGGCATCATGGCAGTTGATGAAAACTTTACACGTAAAGTGGATTCGTTCGAGTACAAAACCCGTAAAACCATTAAATCGAAATTCGACGATGGCGGTATTGCAGCGGAAGTAGGCGGTAAAATCGCATTTTCTCGATTATCAAGACTTTAATAATTTTGTTAGCAAGCAAACTGAATGGGAATCGAAAATCGAACCGGTGCGACCAAAAAAAGATGCCGTGGCGACACAACCGAGTTCTTTATGGACTGAGGGTGCAAAAACAGTTCTTATAATTCGTATTGATTTTCCCGACAAACCGGGCGAGCCGGTAGACAATTGGACAGGATTGCCGCTTACCATTCAACGAGCGCAAGATATTATAACCGACGTTAATCCTTTTTTCGTGAGCAACTCCTACGGTAAAACCTCGTTTCAATCCGTGACGGTAACGCCCGTTGTTCGGCTTACACATAATAGTAACTATTATGATGAAGAACATCTTTCCGAAATGATGACCGAAGCTCGAAGCGCCGCGCGCACGGCAGGGTTTGAAACCGACGATTACAATCTGGATATTATCGCTTCGGTCAATACGGGTATCCCTTTCGCCGGATTGGGCGCGATTGGCGGAAAAGGACTTCTGGCGCTTGGTTATTTTAATTCAGGGGTTTTCTCGCACGAACTGGGGCACAATTACGGGTTGAGTCACGCCAATCTATGGAGAACGGTTGACAATACGGTTATCGGACAAGGTAACGATGTTGACGGCGGTGATTTTTATGACAAAATGGGCGGAGGAGAGGATTTTAGATTCCATTTCAATGCTCGATACAAACGGTATTTGGATTGGCTAACCGATAAGAATGTGCAAACCGTGAGTGAAAGCGGCGTTTATCGGGTCTTTGCGCACGATTCGACCGTACCCGCCGGGATTCGGGTATTAAAAATCAGAAAAGACAATACAAAAAATTACTGGGTTGAATTTCGACAATTAATAACCGGCAATCCGAATATTATGAATGGAGCTACCATTCGATGGGAAAAACCAAATTTTAATCAAACGCAGTTGCTGGATATGACGCCGGGCACGAATAGTTCGTCGGATGCTCCGCTTTTGATCGGTCAAAGTTTTTTGGATGAAGGCAGTCGAGTGAAAATCACTATTTTGGGAAAAGGAGCCACAACCCCTGAAAGTTTAGACGTGCAAGTTGATTTCAATGTCGGATGCACCTTCAGCATAGGGCAGACAAGCCAGAACTTTTCAGCCGCCGGAGGAGAAGGAGCTATTACCGTCAATATGCAAAGCGGTTGCAGTCATTCGGCTGAAAGTTTCGATGAGTGGGTAACGCCCGGATTTGTCGAAGATGATGCGGGAATCATAAAGCAGTATTACGTCGTCGCGGCAAATTACACTTCTCAACCACGCACCGGAACTCTTAATGTAGGCGGGCAAACTTTTATCGTACATCAATCAGCGGCGGCAGAAACTTCTTGTTTTCCTTCACCTGCGGGATTAGTCGCCTGGTGGAGAGGCGAGGGAAATGCTTTGGATCAAACAGGCGTAAATCACGGAACGCTTGTTAATGGTATTTCATTCAGAGGCGGCAAAATCGGCGGCGGCTTCTACAGTAACACCAGACCTCAGTACAATTATGAGAGCGGAAGATTTGTATCGATACCCGATTCGCCATCACTGGCATTGACTGAATCTATGACTTTTGAAGGCTGGATAAAAATAAATGCTGCGACCGGCGGGACATTAACTGGCGGGACAATAATTGAAAGAACGACGGATGTAAACTCATTCGGTTCCTACCGAGTATCGGCGACCGGTAAATTAGGCTTCACTATTTTCCATAACAATGAGCAATCATCCGGCATTACCAGTTTCAATAATATACCACTCAATGAATTTGTACATTTTGCCGCTACGCGCGACGACGCGACAGGTCAACTTAGACTTTATATGAACGGTATTATGGTCGGAGAACGCATTGACGGAAGGCGTCCAAACTCATTAACCAGGGCGGTAATTAGAGTCGGTAATCTGAATGGAGTTACCGACGAGCTTTCGGTTTACAATCGCGCCCTTTCACAATCTGAAATAAAAGCTATATACAATGCCGGAATGACTGAGGCTGATGCAGTGGGCAAATGTCTTTCGGTTACTAATAACGCCAACCGTCCGAAATTTGATTTTGACGGAGACGGCAAATCAGACTTTTCGATTTACCGACCCGAAGCAGGTGAATGGTGGTATTTGAAAAGCTCTGACTCCAGTAATGTTGCTGCTCAATTTGGAACAGCTTCAGACAAAGTAGTTCCGGCTGATTACACTGGAGACGGAAAAGCAGATTTTGCTTTTTATCGTCCGGAAAAAGGCGAATGGTATGTTTTGAGAAGCGAAGATTTCAGTTATTACGCTTTTCCTTTCGGATTAGCCGAAGACGTTCCTGTTCCGGCTGATTACGACGGTGATGGTCGTGCGGATGCGGCGGTCTTTCGTCCTTCAACAAACGTTTGGTACGTCTTGAAATCAACCGGCGGAGTAACTATTCAGCAATACGGCAGCAGTGGCGACGCGCCGGTTCCGGCTGATTATAATGGTGACGGAATAACCGATCTTGCTGTTTACAACAGTTCAACGGGAAGTTGGAGAGTAAAATACGATTTCGGCGGATTGGAGCTGTCTGTTTTTAGAGCGAACGCGAACAAACCCGTTCCTGCCGATTATACCGGTGATGGTAAAGCTGACATTGCGCTTTATGACACTGTGACTAATGATTGGTTTATCGTCAGAAGCGAAAATCAAAGCTCTTATACAACGAAATTCGGTGTTGCTGGTGATATTCCGACACCCGCCGATTACGATGGAGACGGAAAAACCGACGTTGCAATTTATCGTCCGTCTACAAGGGACTGGTGGTATGCGGCGAGTTCTGCTGCTGGTCAGCAAAGGGCAAGACAGTTTGGAATAAGCACTGATTTGCCTTTACCGTCATCTTTTGTTCGTTAGTATAAAAAGAAGTGCTGCAGCAAAGTAGTTAAAAGAAAAAGACAAATAACGCTAACATAAAGTAGTAAAAGATGGAAAAACCCACCTTTATACGTAAGATGGCTTTGTTCACAGAACATTTTATTTAGAAGGTTTTTCATTAAAGGGGACTTTACTACTTTTTATGAAATTGATGTTTTCCGTAAATTGTTTGATAGATTTTTGCTTGAAATTTTTAGTCAATCCGGCGGCGTGGATCCGTTGTTTTCAATTGGAAGGGAAAGCCATTGTTAAGTCTGAACTTCAAAACGATTGTTCCGGTGTTTGTCTTTAATTCTTATCTAATATTGAATTATAAATTAAAATTTATGAATGTTGATGAGCAAAGCTATCGAGAAAAAGTTTACCGCATCGTAAATGAAATACCGGTCGGGCGCGTGATGACCTACGGACAAATCGCCGATATTTTAGGCGAAGGCTACACGGCGCGGACGGTCGGTTACGTGATGCACGCCGCTGACACGGCAAATGTTCCGTGGCAGAGAGTTATCAATTCGCAAGGCGCGTGCTCGACCGGAAAGATGACGATTCCGATCAATTTACAGCAAAAAATGCTCGAAGACGAAGGCGTCGTGTTCAACGAAAAAGGTAAATGTGATTTGAATAAATATCGGTGGTTTCCAGAAGGTATTGAAGATGAACACGAAGAACAGCCGAGTTTGTTCGGGTAAAATGAAGCCAATTATATTAACTATTTAACTCTGATTTTGTAGTTTTCTGTTGGTAAATAGCTTTTCAAACTGTTTATCTTAATTTTTAAGACAGAAAGAATATTTTTATCTATCAACATCGCCTTCTTCGGGATAATCCGTTTCGTCGTTCATAAGCGGCTCTATTCTGCCGTAAGAACCGATGCTTTCAGTCGGCAGATTGTCAACTTCTTCGGAAACAATTTGTCCGGCTGAATCTTCAAAATTCAAATTTTCCGGCGTTTCATCTTTCGTTTTTTCGTCGGAATTTGTTTTATTCGCATTTTCCTCGTGGTGCATTCGCTTCTCCTCAATCCGTTTAAGATTTCCGTTATCAAAATTAGTTTCTACCGAAAAAATCATCCGTTGACAACAATCGAAACCGCTTTTTCGCCCTTTGCGCAGGCAGTGATGGTGGCGCGTTTGATGCGAACGGGATTTTTCGGTTTTTCGCCGTCAACCGGCGCTTTGTTTATCGCTTCGACGGTTTCCATACCGTTCACGACGCGACCGAAGGCGGCGAATGTGCCGTCGAGATGCGTCGCGGGTCCGACCAGAACGAAGAAATTCGTCGTCGCGCTGTTCGGCGTGTCAGCGCGCGCCATCGAAAGAATTCCGCGTTCGTGTTTTATTTGGCTCGGCTCGTCGGGAACGGTTCGCGCGGCGCGTTTTGCCAGCTCGTGACTGTATTTTTCGTGTGTACCGAGATTGCCGCCCTGAATGATGAAACCGGGGACGACGCGATTAAACGTGGTCGTGTCGAGCGATTTGGTAGCGACCAGATTCAGGAAATTGCGAACCGATTCGGGGGCGCTTTCGGGAAACATTTCAAATTCGATGTTACCCGCGTCGGTTTCAAACTTGACGCACTGCGCCGCCATCGTTTCGACGGACGCTTTATCGAACGGATCGGCAAGCGCCGCTTTTATATTATTAACCGGGCGCGCGTTCGTCTTTTTCGGGTTTTGCGCCGCCGGTTTTTCAGGCTCGGCGCTTGTAGTTTTCTGTTGCGCACCTGCGGCACCGGCGAACACTAATAAAAACAAGGTGAATGCTATTACGGACTTCATCATTTCAGTCATCCTTTTTCTTTATTTTCGATAAATCCGACGCTGGTGTAAAGTTTTTTCATTTCAAAGTGAAGAATTGCAAAAGCAACAGGAAACAATATTCAATAAATTTTGTTAAGACGAATCAGTCTAGCTGCCGCATTTATACCCGGCGGCGAAAACATCGGATTCATCCGGGTTTGCAGGATTATAACAAACAACAACCTGAGCGCCTGTCTGAAAATCTCTTTGCACGTCGCCGTCTTTTTCCGAATATCCTTGGTAGCTTTTGCCCGCGACCGAATAGCGGTAATCAATTTCGGTTTCAACTGTTGTCGTGGTTTTTCTTTTCGTTTTGTTCGAGCTGGTTTTTCGTTTTTTTGTTTTCGTGTCGCGGTCAATGACAACGCGAGTGATTTCGCCTGTAGTTTCGGCGGTCAGATTGGAATTGCATCCGAAGTTAAAGCCGCAAAAAATCGCTATTGTCGTAATAATAAGTGCGCTTTTCAGATTCATTTTTGTCATTTTTTACTGAAATTAAATTTTATTTCTAAATTTCGCTTCAAATTATCTACCCCATTTTAATTTATTTCGCAACACGTCGAAATAATTACGGTTCGGCGGCTGGACGAGATTGAAATTCGTCCGGCTTTTGCGAATCAGAACGCGGTCCTGAACCTGCATATGATGTCCGATTTGACCGTCCAGAGTTAAAACGACGCCTTCGTTTTCGTTTTTCAGCTTCAACTCGATTTCCGCATCATCGGGCACGACAATCGGGCGATTCGTCAGCGTGAACGGGCAAATCGGCGTCAGAACAATCGCGTTCATCGAAGGATAAACAATCGGACCGCCGGCGGAAAGATTGTAAGCGGTCGAGCCTGTCGGCGTAGCGACAATCAATCCGTCGGCGCGAAACGAGTTGACGAAAAGATTGTTGAGATTGACTTCGATTTCAATAACGCGCGCTAAGACGGCTTTGTTGATAACGACATCGTTTAAGACTCTGCCCGAATAAAGTTTTTCGCCGTCGCGCAAATGTTCGACATCGAGCATTTCCCGACAATCAATTTCATATTCGCCCCGGAGAATCGCTTGGAGCGCGGCGAACATTTCCTCGATGCGAAATTCCGTTAAATATCCGAGACTGCCGTAATTGATGCCGAGAACCGGAATTTCACGGTTGCCGGTCAAACGCGCCGTCGAAATCATCGTTCCGTCGCCGCCGAGAACGACGATCAAATCAGCCTGATTTTGAAATTTTTCCGTTTCGGTAAAATCAATTTCGCATTTATCTGCGTCGAAACGCTCGATTTGCTCGTGCGGTCTGCCGATCAATTCGATTCCGCGATTTTCAAGCCAAGCCGATAAATCGCAAGCCGTTTTCAGAGCTTCGGCGTGATTGGGTTTTACGACGACGCCGACACATTTTATTTCCTTATTCTCCATTCGGGTAAATGATTAACCAAACGTTAACAAACTGCAAGTTGATATTTTAGAACAAAAAATTGGCGAGCGGAGGATTCGTTTCGGTCTGACGAAAAATCATTGCCTTAGAAGTCGGAACGGATTTATTATTAGGAATCTCTAAATAATACCCTATGGACAATCACACGTATAATTATGACGAACAGCAGCCTTTCGCTGCGGCTGAGTTTGCCGAAAATCCAGAGCCTCGCTGTCCGTGCATTCTTCTGCTCGACACTTCCGGCTCGATGCAGGGCGATCCGATTGATGAACTCAATCGCGGTTTACAAGCGTTTCGTCAGGAACTTTACAACGATTCGCTCAGTATGAAACGCGTCGAAATCGCTGTTGTCTCGTTTGGTCCGGTTTCCGTAATGCAGGAATTTACGACAGCCGATCAGTTTCGCTTGCCTCATCTTGAAGCTTCGGGCGATACGCCGATGGCGGCTGCCGTTACTCGCGGACTCAAGTTGCTGAAAGCACGTAAGCAAATTCTGCGGGACAACGGAATCAAACTTTTTCGACCGTGGATTTTTCTGATTACCGACGGAGAGCCGACCGACAGATGGGAAAATTTGTCGCAAATTATTCGTGAAGGCGAGGAAAACAAATCTTTTTCGTTTTTCGCGCTCGGCGTAAAAAATGCGAATTTCGATGTTTTGCGGCAAATTGCCGTGCGTGAACCGATGAAACTGAGCGGCGTTCGTTTCAAGGAATTTTTCCTCTGGCTTTCGGCATCTTTGAAAAATGTTTCGCGGTCTAATCCAGGCGACAGCGTTCCGATTCCTGATTACAAACCTTACGGGTGGGCGGAAGTTTAATGGGTTCAAAAATTTGGCGTTACGCGCACGCTTCGGTAATCGGCTCGGCGCATCTTGCTCAAAATACCGTCTGTCAAGATCGCTTTTCGTGCCGAACAATCGAAACGGCGAGCGGCAAAGTTTTGATAGCACTTATCGCCGACGGCGCAGGAAGCACTTCGGACGGACACAACGGCGCCGAACTCGCCTGCCGTCTTTTTACAGATGAAATCGCTTCTTTTCTCGAATCGAAAAATGCTTCGATTAAATCTTTGAACAGAGATTTCGGCAAACGATGGATTTTATATTTTCAGCAAAAACTCTGTGCAGAAGCACAGGCGAATGGAAAAACCGTTCGTGATTACGCTTCGACGTTTCTCGGCGCGGTCGTCGGCGAAGAAAGCGCCGCGTTTTTTCAGGTCGGTGACGGCGCAATCGTTATTTCCGATTCGGGCGCGCAGGAAAGTTACCATTTCGCTCTCGCGCCGCACGAATCCGAGTACGTTAACGCAAGCGATTTTTTGACTGACGATGCGGCGCCTGAGCGCCTGCGTTTCGAATTGATTGATAAGGAAATCGAGGACCTGATTTTATTTTCCGACGGCATTTTTCCGATTGCCGTTAATTATAAAACAAATCAGCCTTACGAGCCTTTTTTATTGCCGATGATCGCGCCGTTAAGAAACGGCGGCGCAATCAGTTTGAATGAAAAGCTCGAAAGTTTGAATGAAAAGCTCGAAAGTTTTCTTCAAACGGCGAAAGTAAATGAAAGAACCGACGACGATAAAACGATAATTTTAGCGTCGCGCGCGTGAAAACATCGAAAAAGATAAACAAATCTTCTTCATTTCTCGTTTTTTATGAAGAGTATGCTTACCTATTACGACAGCAAAAATCAACCTTACATTCTCACAAATGTAATCGGTAGCGGCGGCGAAGGCACAGTTTACTCGTGCCCAAACGATAAAACGGTTGCGAAAATCTATCACGAGCCGATAACTGACGAAAAGGCGGAAAAGCTCCGCTGGATGGCGGGCAACGTAAACGAGCAGTTATTGAAAGCTGCCGCCTGGATCGTTGATACTCTGCACGATGAGCCGAACGGAAAAGTCGTCGGTTTTCTGATGCCGAACGTTCGCGCAAAGGAAATTCACGAGCTTTATTCGCTGAAAAGCCGACGCGTTTATTTTCCCGAAGCAACGTGGCAATTCCTCGTTCACACGGCGGCAAATCTCGCCCGCGCTTTTTATAACCTGCATAAAAACGAACATATAATGGGCGACGTTAACCACGGCAACTGCGTCGTCCTCGCGGATGCGACCGTAAAATTGATTGATTGCGACAGTTACAGCATCAAGCTCGAAAATCGTCGTTATCCGTGTGAGGTCGGCGTTTCCTCACATCTCGCGCCGGAACTTCAAGGCGTCAATTTACGCGATGTTGAAAGACATGAAAAGCACGATAATTTCGGTCTTGCGGTTATCATTTTCCAATTGCTCTTCTTAGGCAGGCATCCGTTCGCCGGAAATTACGTCGGCGGCGAAGACAAATCGCTCGAAGACTGCATCCGCGAACATAGATTCGCTTACGGAAAGGACGCGCTTTTGCGAAATGTCAAACAACCGCCGGGAACTCTTTCGCTCGACGCGGTTTCAACCCGAATCGCCGCGCTTTTTGAACGAGCTTTTTTGAGCGAAAATCGTCCCGAACCGCGGGAATGGATAGAAGCGCTCGAAGATTTATCGAACAATCTCAAATCGTGCGCGATGCATCCCGGACATCATTATTATAAAGAATTGCATTTGTGCCCGTGGTGCGAAATCGAAGGGCAAACCGGTTTAATGCTTTTTCCGTTCGTCAGCAGCACAAATCGTTTGTCCGATAGCGAAACATTTAATATTTTCACGGTCGAAAATTTAGTGGCGAGTTTTGATGTCCGACGGAACATTCCGGCTTTACCCGTAAAACCTGCGGCGCTGCCGCCTGAACCTTCATTCAAAGCGCACAGCGTAAAAAAAAGAATTCAAAGCAGATTTATTATTCTGGCGATAACACAGTTTTTGGTAACGGCATTTTTCGTTTACCTTGTCGGCGGCTGCACGGTTTTTATTCCTACGATGCTGATATTGATTGTGTGCATTACTTCGTTCAATACTTTTGCACATTCACAATTGATAGATTTGGAAGTAAATTTAGATGTTGCAAAACGTAACCAGGAAAAATTTGAAAAAGAATGGAAGACAAACGCCGGATTGCCGGAATTAAACAATAATCTCTCTCAAATAAAAAGAAAAATTTACGATTACCAGCATTTACCCAAAGAAAGCCGTCAGAAAATAAATCTTCTCTACAACACTCGTTTCCAGCGCGAACTTAACGATCACCTAAGCTCATTTCGTTTAACCGATAATCAAATTCCCGGCATTGGCGAAAAACGGCTCGGTGTTTTAAGAAATTTCGGCGTGAAAACGGCGGCTGATATTGAAGTGAATCGCCTGCGTTCTATTCCTGGAACCGGCGAAGTAACTGCACAAAAGCTGCTGGAATGGCGCACGAATTTGGAGAAAAATTTTCAATACGTGCCAGATGCCGAAATATCAAAAGCGGAACAGGAACAAGTCGAACTGGAATTTTCCGAGGCGCGGCGAAGAATCGAACAAGAAATCGGAAAACTGCTCGTTGTGCTTCGTTCAGCTTCGGTTAAAGTTCAGCGCGAACAGCAACAGCTCGCTGCAAAAGCCGAAACAATTGCCAAAGAACTCGTCCAAGCCGAAAATGATTTCGCATCCGTCGCACTGAAAGCGCCGGCGATGATAACAATGATTGTCATAGCATTTTTTATGGTGATTTTCGGTAATCTAATCCACCTTTCGCCACCGCCCACATCATCTACTGCAGATTATAAAACGGCAGGCGCGCAGCCGCCTCTTATCAGCGTGGATTCAAACACATCTGCCGGGCGTTCAGGAAATACGGGTTATGACCTGTCCGAAGATATTACCGATGACCGGATTGCAGAAATGTCGGATCATTATCGAAAGAAACTGGCGACAGATCTTTATCATCAATCTTTATCTATTACGGACAATTTGAAAGCGGAACAAAAATTAAAATTCGCTCTTCGATATAACACAAACGACCCAAACATTATCAACCGTCTAGCCACCGTCCTTTACGAACAAAAAAGATACGAAGAATCACTCGAAACATCCGAGCAAACGCTTAAAATTGATTCGAAAAATTTTACGGCGAGAACATACATCGGAATGAATTACATTATGATGAAGAAATATTCGAACGCTCGCCGAATATTTACCGAGTTAACACGCGAAAATCCCGATGTGAACTCCGCCTTTTACAATCTCGGCTTGGCGCACAAAGGACTTGAAGATTATTCTTCGGCGGCAAACGCTTTTCGTACGGCAGCAAAAATTTTGCCGGATGACTCTGACTCGCATTACGAACTCGGTTTTTGTCTATACAAAATCGGCGATAAAAAAGGCGCACAAAGAGAGTATCAGACATTACTCGGAATAGACGCAGCCGTTGCCGAAAAATTAAAACACGAAGCGAAAAAATTTAATTAGAATTTGTTGAATCCTTTCGATGTATTGTGAGCATATTATCAATAATTGGCGGACAAACAGGACTTTTACAGATTCATTTGGCTATCTTTTGCGATTTTGCCGCATCAAAGCCATTGAACGAACGCGCCGGTTTGACCTTTAGACATTGGACTTTGGGAGATAATCTGATAGAATCGCGGTTTGTTCCCTAATAACAATTCAGTTCAAATCTCAGTATACAGGTATTAAAAGATGTTAAAGTTTTTCAACCGTTTGGAAAAAACACGCAATTTCATTATTTTGATTTTCGCGCTGCTTTTGATTTTCAGTATGATTTTTATCGGAGCGTCGCTGTTTGAAAAAAATCCGCAAGCGAACGTTTCTCTTTTCAGCAACGAGGCGGTTGCGGAAGTCGGCGATACGACCGTGACCGCGGGCGAAATCGCGCGGCAAAAAGAAAGTTTCAGCCGCTTCGGTTCGCAAACTCTGCCGGCGCGATTTATGCTTGACGGAATGATTCGCAATCGGATCGCGCGCATCGAAGCCGACCGTTTAGGTTTGCGAGCGACCGATGCCGAAGTCGCCGCAGAAATCCGCGAACAGCTTAAATCCGACACGACGCCTTTCGATCAAAAACGCTACGAGCAAAACGTTACCGATCAATTCGGCAGCGTCGCCGCTTACGAACAAGCCGTTCGCGACGATGTGAGCGCTAAAAAACTCGAAGCATTTATTACGTCGGGCGTTACCGTTTCCGAAGAAGAAGTTCTCGACGACTACAAACGCAAAGGAACGCGCTTTGATTTAACTTATGTTCCCGTCAACAGCGCCGATCTCGCTCAGACCATCAAGCCGAGCGACGAAGAGCTGAGAGAATATTTCGAGAAAAACAAGCAGGCTTATTTCATCAACGCCCCGCAAAGGAAAATTCGCTACGTGTTTCTGAACACATCGAAAATCGGCGAAAAACTTAATATTTCCGATGAAGATTTGAAAGCCGAATACGAAAAACTTCCGCCGGAACGCAGAAAAGCCGGCGTCAACGGACAAGAACTCGTCTTGCGCGTGCCGAAACCCGATCAAGAAGCGCAGATAATGGCAAAAGCCAACGAAATTGTGCAAAACGCCAGAAAAGACGGCGGCAAGATTTCCGAAGAAGCGTTTACCGAACTCGCGAGAGGTCAATCCGAAAATCCGGCGACAGCTAGAAACGGCGGAAAGCTTCCCGGCTTGGTCAGAGAAAATCCGAACAAGCCGGACGATCCGTATCAGCAGCTTTTGACAATGCAGCCGGGCGAAGTTACGGAACCGATTTCCTATCAAGGCAGAATTTTTATTCTGCGTCGCGGCGAAGACGTTCCCAAATCGTTTGAAGACGCGAAAAAAGAACTGGAAGTGAGCTTGAGAAATCGCCGCGCTTACGGCGCCGCCGCCGAACTCGCGCAGAAAGTTTCGGAAAGTTTGCGCCAGACAAAAGATGTGCAGAAAACCGCTGAAGAATTTGCCGCGCAGGCTAATATGACTCCGGCAGAAATGGTGCGCGAAACCGGTTATGTCAAACCGGGCGATGACGTTGAAAATATCGGCGTTTCGCCGCAGTTCGAAGAAGGCATCGCGAAGCTCGAAAACCAGAATGATGTCGGCGACCGCGTTCCGGTTCAAAACGGTTTTGCCATCCCGATCTTGGTTGATAAAAAAGAACCGCGCAGTGCCGAATTCGATGAAGCAAAAGACAAAGTAGCCGAAGTCGTGAAACTTCAAAAAGCGATGACTCAGGTTGAACAAATCGCCAAGCAGATCGCTTCCGAAGCTAACTCGGCAGGCGCTTTGAATACCGTCGCGAGCTCTAAAGGCTTAAAAGCTCAGGAGCAGAAGGGCTTTATTCTCGGCACGCCCGTCGGGCAAGGACCTTCCGCTTCGACAAATGAAACGCTTGAAGACACGATTTTCGCAATGAAGGAAGGCGATGTTACCAAAACTCCCGTACAAGTCGGCGATAATTGGTATATTGTCGGCGTCACAAAACGCGAAGAAGCAAATATGGACGCATTCGCAACCGAACGCGATTCGCTTATGCAAACAATGCTTCAACAAAAACGCGGAGAGGTTTTCTCCGATTATGTCGCGTCAGTTCGCCAGAGAATGGAAGCGGCTGGAGATATAAAAATTTACGACCAAGTGTTGGCTAAATTTGACAGCACGAGCACGCAAACGACAAACGCGACCGAAGGAACAAAAACTATCAACTTCTAAAGAAGTTTTTAATCAAACAAAAAAGGACGGGCTTGAAAAACCCGTCCTTTTTTGTTTGATTATATTCAATTACAAGTTTACTTACTGTGCAATTCAGCGTAATGAATAAAGAACCAGTAAGTAATAGCGCCCCAAACTACCAGATTAATTATTGAAGCAATCAAACCGATTTTCTGTATTTTGTCATCGGTTCCGCCGCGATTGTCCTGTTTGCCATACATCAACATCGCTACTAAAACTCCGGTAACAATCCACGCAAAAAGGCGAATGCCGAGATTGATGGGAATAGCTTCCGAACTCAAGTCCATCAGATACGGAACCTGATATAAAGTCAGAGCAATTGCAAATATTATCGCTAAAATTGCGGCAATCGGCGGAGAATTTCTCGAATCCGATTGATTTGCCACCTCATCAGTAACATGACGAAGATTGCTGTGCGAATAGCTGTAAGCAAAATAAATGACCAAACCGATAGACATCCAGACAATCAAACGAATCCATGTGTCGAGCGGTAAGCTGTTCATCAAATAAGCTGCCGAAACAACTGTAGCAATTGGAATAAATGGCGAAAGAGGAACTTTGAACGGGCGATTCAACGCTGGATTTGACGAGCGTAAAATGATAATTCCCGTTCCAACAATAACGAATGCAAATAAAGTTCCGATACTGACCAGTTCGCCGAGCAGGTTAATCGGCACAAAACCTGCTAAGATTGCCACGATAGCGCCGGTAATCATCGTCGTAATATGCGGCGTTTGGTATTTCGGATGAACTTTCGCCGCCCATTTCGGCAGCAAGCCGTCTTTCGACATCGAATAAAAAACGCGCGGCTGTCCCATCACCATAACGACCATCGTCGAACTAAGACCGAGAACTGCGCCAACCTTAATAATCATCGGAAACACCGACAGAATCGTGCCCATCGTCGTTCCCTGTGCCTTTTGCAGCGCGGCATCAATTGCGACGGCAATTGGGGCGGCGGCGTTGGTCAAGAGTTTGTAATCAACCAATCCGACCATAATTCCTGCAACCAAAATATAAAGAACCGTACAAACTCCAAGCGATCCTAAAATGCCAATCGGCATATCGCGCTGCGGATTCCTTGCCTCCTGTGCGGCAGTCGAAACTGCATCAAAACCGATATAAGCGAAAAAGATTACAGCCGCCCCGGTAACAACGCCGGGAAATCCGAAAGGCATAAATTCAGCGCAACCTGCGCTGCCTGCCGCACAGCCGATTCCTAAATTAGCCGAATTGACATAGCCGATTCCGGCGATGATGAACAAAACGACCACCAAAATCTTAATTACCACGATTACCGAATTAAAACTGGCGGATTCTTTAATTCCCTTAATCAACAGCCACGTCACGGCAATAGCAATTAAAAATGCGGGCAAATTAAAAATTCCTACAGTAGTAGAGCCATCAGAGAGTAGTACAGTTTGCCCGGGCGGAGCAGCAAGTGACGGCGGAAAGTTTATTCCGAGGTCTTTTAAGAAACTGACAACGTATCCGGACCATCCGACGGCGACCGTTGCCGCGCCGAAAGCATATTCGAGAATCAAATCCCAGCCGATAATCCACGCGACAAATTCGCCGAGCGTTCCGTAGCCATAAGCGTAAGCCGAGCCGGAAATCGGAACGCTCGCCGCAAATTCCGAATAGCAAAGCGCGGCGAACGCGCTGACGATCCCTGCCAGAATCATCGAAATAACTACGGCAGGTCCAGCGTGTTTTCCTGCCGCTTGCCCGGTTAAAACAAAAATTCCCGTCCCGATAATCGCACCGATTCCGAGCATTGTTAAATCCAATGCGCTCAGCGTCTTTTTTAATGTGTGCTCGCCTGTTTCCTGGGCTTCGGCGATAATCTTTTCAATTGATTTTGTCGCAAATAGTGACATTAGAGCCTCCTAAATTTATTCCGAAAATGATTACAAATCTAATAAAAGCATAGGTGATTTTAAAAATCCAAGTTTTTTAGTTACCCGCCGTCGGGTTTTTCTTTTCCTGATAAGCTGCGCCAAATAAAATAAATGGGAACGCCTGATAAAACAATCGCCAAACCCGGCAAAGATGTTTGCGGTTTGTAAAATAACAGCACGAGCGAAATTACGGTTGCCGCGACAATATAAATTGCAGGAACAACCGGATAACCAAAGGCTCGATACGGACGTTCGGCATCAGGGCGCGTTTTCCTCAAAACAAACAAACCGATAATCGTCAAAATATAAAAAATCAAAACGGCGAAAACAACGTAATCGAGCAGCATTCCGTATAGATTGCCGTAATCCTCGTAACCTTCCGGCGTAAATTTCCCTGAACGCGTTCGCGGCAAAACCAAAAGGCATGCCCAGAAACACTGCAAAATCAAGGCAAAAGCTGGAACGTGATTTTTGTTGAGCCGCGCGGTTGATTTGAAAAACAGATTATCTTTTGCCATCGCGTAATAAACGCGCGCGCCGGCTAAAACTAAGCCGTTGTTGCAGCCGAAGGTGGAAACGATTATCGCAATCGCCATCAAAGTCGCGCCGATGCCGCCGAAAATCACCTGCAAAGCGGCAGTTCCGACTCTATCCTCGGGCGCATTTTGAATTTCGGCTAATGAAAGCGTCGAAAGATAAGCGAAATTCGCCAAAATATAAAGCGTGATTACCAATCCGGTTCCGAGCGCAAGCGATAAAGGAATATTTTTTTGCGGGTCTTTTACTTCGCCCGCCGTAAACGTGATGTTGTTCCACGCGTCACTGGAAAAAAGCGAACCGACCTGCGCGACGCTGAACACGATAATCAAACTGAACAAGCTGCCCGTCACCGACACTTCCGGCAAAAAACCGAAGTCCGGCTTAATAACGGCGGCGTTTTCCGGCGTAAAAAGATTTGCGAAATTATTTGAAAACGTGCCCGCCGCTCCGCCGATAAAGATTCCCAATAAAATCAAAACGAGAAGCGATAAAGTTTTCGCAGACGTGAAGACGTTTTGAATCATTTTTCCGAGCTTCAATCCCTGCGTATTCAAGATTGTCAGAAAAATAATCAGCAAAACGGCAACAAACTGCTGAACGGAAAGTGAGACGGCGTAACCGGACGTAAGATTTACGGGCGGAATAATCCAGGTTGTCGGCGAAATCGAGGGAAATAAAACGCCCAAAAATCTTGCAAAAGCGACGGCGACCGCTGCAATCGTTCCGGTTTGAATGACCAGAAAAAGCGTCCAGCCGTAAAGAAAACCCCACAGCGGCGAGTAACTTTCGCGCAGGTAAACGTATTGTCCGCCCGCCTTCGGCATCATTGCAGCAAGTTCGCCGTAACTAAGTGCGGCAAAAATCGTCAGGATTCCCGTGATAATCCACGTTAGAAGCAAGCCGCCTGCCGAACCTGTCTGACGCGCAATATCAGCCGAGACAATAAAAATGCCCGAACCAATCATCGAACCGGCGACAATCATCGTCGAATCGAGCAGTCCGAGACCGCGAATGAAACCTGTGTTTGTTTGTTCGTTCGTCGCAACTTCTGTTGCCATAAAATTTTTACTTTACACTTTTTGAAACCAGGCGAAGCCCGTTACTTTATTCAGACAAAATAATTTTTCGTAAAACTTCAGAAATTATGCTTTTGGAGAGATAAACGTATGGCATATTATACTTTTATAAAGCTAACTGTCGAGTAAATGCAGACTTTTTTTCGTTTATAGACTAAAAAAATATTATATTGAGATAATTGAGATAATAATGAACGAACCGACAAAAAATACAGGCGATATGCCGAAAGAGGATTTTCGCCGTTTCGGACACGAAATCGTTGATTGGATCGCCGATTATTTTGAGAGAATGGAACATTTGCCTGTTCTTTCACAGATTGAACCGAATTGGCTGAAAGACAATCTGCCAAACTCGGCGCCCGAACAAGGCGAAGATTTTCAAGCGATTTTCGATGATGTCGAACGGTTAATTTTGCCCGCCGTAACGCACTGGAATCATCCGAATTTTCACGGGCTTTTTTCGACTTCGACTTCGTCGGTCGGCGTTTTCGGCGAAATGCTCGCCGCCGCTTTCGATATGAAAGCGATGCTCTGGCGCACGTCGCCGGCTTCGACCGAACTGGAACCGGTCGTGCTCGATTGGCTGCGGCAGATGATGAATCTTCCGGCTGATTTTCAGGGAATAATTTATGATACGGCTTCGGTTTCGACTCTGCACGCGATTGCGATGGCGCGAGAAAAGCTAAATTTGAATATCCGCGAGGACGGGATGAGCGGGCGGCAGGATTTGCCCCTGCTTCGGATTTATTGCTCGGAACAGACGCATTCTTCGATTGATAAAGCCGTAATTCTGCTCGGACTCGGACGTAAATCGCTTGTAAAAATTCCGACTAACGAGCGTTTTGAAATTGATACGGGTAAATTAAATGCGGCGATTGCCGAAGATAAAGCGAACGGATTCTTGCCGTTCTGCGTTGTCGCGACTGTCGGCACGACTTCAACAACGAGTGTTGATGACGTTGAAAAAATCGCCGATATTTGCGCGGAAAACAATTTATTTCTGCACGTTGATGCCGCCTACGCGGGCAGCGCGATGATCGTTCCCGAATTACAATTTCATTTCAAAGGCGCTGAACGAACGGATTCAATCGTCACGAACCCGCATAAATGGCTTTTCACGCCGTTCGATTTGTCGGTTTTGTACGTCAAAGATTTGGATTTACTCAAAAAGACTTTTTCGCTCGTTCCAGAGTATTTGAAAGTTACCGAAACCGTCACAAATCAGATGGATTACGGCATTCAGCTCGGTCGCCGCTTTCGCTCGCTGAAACTTTGGTTCGTCATGCGTTATTTCGGTCAAAAAGGTTTGATCGAGCGTTTGCGCGAACACGTTCGTCTCGCTCGTCTTTTCGCTTCGTGGGTCGAAGAATCGGAAAATTTCGAGCTGCTCGCGCCGGTTCCGTTCGCTCTCGTCTGTTTTCGCGCGTGTTCGAAAAACATTTCCGATTTCGACGCTTTTAACGAAAAACTGATGAATGAAATCAATTCTTCGGGCGAAGCGTATCTGTCGCACACCAAATTAAACGAGAAATACACTTTGAGACTATCGGTCGGCAGCATCCGCGTCGAAGAAAGGCATTTGCGTAAAGTCTGGGATTTGCTGAATGAGAAGACAGCGGCGGCAAAATCGCAAAGCGGCGGCTAAAAATTAGAGGTGTAAATGTTCTTCTTTGAAAAACGAGTAAATACCGAATCGGAAAAATCAAAAATATGATTATTTTTTATTCGCTTTGCTTCTTTGCGAAACTGTTTACAAATGAAATTTTCCAAACAATCAATCATCAAAGCCGCGCCTGAAAAGGTTTTCGCTTTCCACGAATTGCCGGACGCCATCGAGCGTCTGATTCCGCCCTGGGAAAATGCGAAAATCATACAAAAAGCGGATATTTCGCGCGTCGGTTCGCAAGCGATTATCGAGCAGAAGATTTTCGGACTCGTTCCTTCTCGATGGGTTGCCGAACACACGAAATACGAGCCGCCGCGAATGTTTGAAGACGTGCAGATTTCCGGTCCGTTCAAAAGCTGGCGACACCAGCACATCGTTGAACCGCACGCCGACGGCGCAATTTTGCGCGACGAAATTGAATACGAACCGCCTTTTTCGGTTTTCGGCTCGCTCGCCGCGCCGTTTGCAATCACGCCGAAACTCGAAAAAATGTTTGCGTATCGTCACGAAGTTACGAGAAAATGGTGCGAGACCGAAGGAGAATAATTTATGCAAACGGAAACCGCCTCGATTGCAAATGATTTTTTACCGATTGTGCTGAATTTTCAAGACGTTCTGGAAGAAATCAGCAACGATGAGTTCGAAAACCTTTGTCGTCACAACCCGGATTTGCAAATCGAACTCACCGAAGAAGGAGAACTCGTCATTATGCCGCCGGCTGGAGGACAAACAGGAATCCGTAATTTTTCATTGATTGTTGAATTTGGAAATTGGGCAGAAAGAAACAAAGGTGGAGTCGCATTCGATTCTTCAACCGTCTTTAATTTGCCGAACGGCGCGAAGCGCTCGCCGGATTTGGCGTGGGTAAGAAAGGAACGTTGGGAAAAGTTGACCGATGAAGAGCAGGAAAAGTTTCCGCCGATTTGCCCGGATTTCCTCGTAGAATTGCGCTCGCCTTCGGATTCGCTAAAAAATTTGCAGTATAAAATGACCGAATACATCGAAAACGAAGCGTCGCTCGGCTGGGTGATTGATCGGATTGAAAAAAGCGTACATGTTTATTGGGCGAATGGCGAGATAGAAATTTTAGAAAATCCCGAAATAGTCAGCGGCGAACCGCTGCTCGAAAATTTTTCGCTGAAAATGGAAAAAATCTGGTCTTGAAATTATGCTGACACACATTGTTTGCTGGAAATACAAACCGGAAATTACGCCGGAGCAACGCGCCGAACACATTGCGAAACTAAAAAATTTGCCGAACGTGATTCCGAATATCACGAGTTTTAATGTCGGCGCGGACATTCTGCATCTCGAACGCTCGTTCGACACCGGTCTGGTCGCCGTCTATCCCGACCGCGCAGCTCTGGATTTTTATACAGATCACCCCGAACATCAAGCGGTTGCAAATTTAGGCAAACAGATCGCCGAAAAAGTCGTATCGGTTGATTTTTTAGATTAATCTGCGGAGAGTTTAAAGATAGTTCCAGGTAGTTTACGGGAAGTTTCAAGTAGTTACAGAAAGGTTTTAAATAATTTATAACTATCTGGAACTTCCAGTAACTACCTGAAACTTAAACGAAATGAGGCTTTGGAAAAAAATTCTTTTGATTCTGTTCGCCGTCATTCTTTTGGCGCAGATACCGTTTGTTTACAACCGCTATCGAACGGGAAAACTTTCGGCGCGGATTAGCGGGCTTCAAGCGAACAGAACGAATCTAACCAATCCCGATTACAACGAATACAAAGGAATTATTCACGCGCACACTTCTTTAGGCGGGCACAGCACCGGGCATTTCGACCAATTGATCGGCGGAGCAAACGCAAACGAGCTTGATTTCGTTGTAATGACCGAGCATTATTCGTCGCTTTTCGATACTTCGGCTTTGACTTTGCGCGGAGTTTACGGCAAGACGCTTTTCGTCGGCGGAAACGAAATAGACACATCGGATTCCGACCGTTTTTTGATGATTCCCGGAAGCGCGGAAGCGGCAAATTTCGCCGCTCAAAAAACAAACGAAGTTCTCGATAAAATTCATTCCGCAAACCAAATCGCCTTTATAACTTACCCGGAAAAATTCAAATCTTGGAATTCAGATTTCGACGGCATCGAGGTTTTCAGTCTGCACACGAACGCGAAAAAAATGAATCCAATCGGATTTTTTTTCAACGCGCTGTGGTCTTTCGGGTCTTACCCGGAACTGACAATGGCGAATTATTTCGTGCGTCCCGATGAAAATTTGCGTAAATACGACGAAGTTGCGGCGAATCGAAAAATTACGCTTTTTGCCGGAAGCGACGCGCATTCAAATCTCGGTTTTCATCTTTTGGGCGACGACGCGGGCAATAAAATAATTAAGTTGAAGTTTGACGATTACGCGACGATTTTTCGTCTCGTTCGAACTCACGTTTTAATAGAAAAAAACAAACAATTAACGCAGGAGAATCTTGTCGAAGCGTTGAAAAACGGGCACGCGTTTATCGGTTTCGACGTTTTGGGCAATTCGCGCGGGTTTTCTTTTACGGCGGAAAACGGCGCTGAAAATAAAATTCAGGGCGACGAAATAAGCTTGCGCGGCGGCGTAAAATTAAAAGCTATTGCTCCGCAGCCGGCGCGTTTTGTCGTTTTCCGCAACGGCGAAAAGATTTACGAATCGGGCGAAACGACGGAAATTGTTTTCGACGCGCGGGAAAAAGGTGCGTATCGAACAGAAGTTTATCTGGATTCTTTAGGCGCGCCGTTTGATGTAATGCCCTGGATAATTTCCAACCCGATTTATGTCCGGTAATGGCTCTTTTACCCCGTAATTTTCAGCAATTTCCAGCCTCAAACTTATTTTTGCCCGGCAAACGGAACGTGATTTGCAAACATCATATGAAAGCAAATCAATAAGTTTTAGATTTCCTTAAACTGATGAAAAATTTTAATAAAGTCGTTTTTCAAATAATTGGGATTGTTCTGCTTTTTTCTTCCGCAAGTTACGCTCAGCAAATTCAGCGCACGCCGTTCGATGTTAAACATTACTTGATGGACGTTGTGCTCGAACCGGCTGAAAACAGGTTAAACGCGACAGTTGACGTGACTTTTGTGCCGCTCGAAGATACTCGTTCGGTGACGTTTGAACTGAACGGTTCGCTGAAAGTAGAATCGGTCGCCCGCGTTGGGAATTTGCCGGTTACTACCTCGCCGAGCGCTTCACCGAAAACAAAAACTCCGGCGAAACCCGCGCCGCAAACTCAATCGCAAGTTACTTTTATTCAAGATCAAGTCGGCGTTTCGGATTTGGGTCCGAGCGTGAAAGTTGATTTGGGCGAAGTTGCGACGAAGGGAACGCCGGTTACTTTGCGTTTCAAATACAGCGGCGTTTTGGTGACGCCTTCGGGCGGACCGCTTCTGACAAAACGGCTCGCTTACATTGGCAACAATAACGGTTATTTGATGTATGCGGCGCGCTGGTTTCCGTTTCACGATTATGCCGCCGATCAAGCAACTTCGGATATTTCGATTTCCGTCCCGGGCGGCTTTAATTTAGTCGGTTTCAGCGATGCGCCGGTCGCTTCCGCCGGAGGAAAGCAGCGTTTCGTTCGCACGAAAGAAAATTTAATCGGAAATTTCGCTTACGCTAAATATATCAATAAAAATCTGCGTTTCGCCGATTACGAATTGCAGTTTTACACGCGAACCGGAGCCGACGCGCAAGTCGCCGCTTACGGCGAAACGCTCGGACGAGCGCTCGAATTTTACACGAAAACATTCGGCGCGCCCGACAGCGGAAAGCGTCTGATCGTCGCGCAGATTGACGACGAAAGCCTCGATTTTTACTCAGGGCAGGGAATAATCTTTATGTCGAGCCGTTTGTTCGACCAACCGCGCGAGATTACCGAAGAACGTCTTCAGCGCGAAGCCGCTTTGCAGTGGTGGGGTTTAACGGTCGGTCTGAAATCGTTCGATGACGCGTGGCTTTCGCAGGGCTTAGCGGAATACAGCGCGTTTACTTTGCGCGAAAGTCGTATGTCGGGCGCGCAGCTTGAAAATTTAAGACGGGAATTGCTGGAAAAATCTCTTACCTTCGAGCAAACTGCTTCCTTGGCTCGCGCTCCGGCGAATCTCGACGATCAATCAATCGCTTATCAATACATAATGTACGCCAAAGGCGCGTTCGTTTATAAACTTTTGAGAGACACGCTCGGCGAGCAAAAATTCAATCAACTGCTCCGCACGTATTTGGAGCGCTATCGCGGAAAAAGCGCTTCGATAGATGATTTCGAGAAATTAGCTTCGGAAGTCGCCGGACAAAATATGCGCTATTTCTTCGCGCGCTGGGTCGAAGGAACGGGCGTGCCGGAATTTACCGCCGATTATTTGATTATTCGCACGCGCGGCGGAAAATTCGTGACGCGCGGAACCATTAAACAAAACTACGACAATTTGCGGCTTCCGGTGGAAGTTCAACTTCGAAGCGAAGGCGAAGGCGGTTTGAAAACCGTTAAAGTTGATGTTGATGAATCTACTGCCGATTTTAACATCGAATCCGACGGCAAGCCGCTCGGCATCGTCATTGACCCGAATTATAAATTGCTCAGAATCTCGCCAGATTTGCGAATTTCTTCGATTGCCCGGCGTGGAATAGAGCAGTTTAAGGAAGGTAATTACGTCGAAGCGCAGCAGCAATTTGAAGCGGCGTTAAAACTCGACCGCTCGAATTCGTGGATTTATTATCATTTGGGCTTGCTCTTTTTGCAGCAGCGCAATTACGATCTGGCGATTGATAATTTCAAAGCCGCGCTCGGCGGACGGCTCGAACCGCAATGGCTCGCCGTCTGGTCGAATATAAAAATGGGCAACGCTTACGATGCGAAAGGCGACCGGGCGCGCGCGACAGCCGCTTACACGCGAGCGCAAAACCTGGGCGACAATTACGATAACGCGCAGGATGCCGTCAAACGCTATCAAGCGACGCCGTATGATCCGAAGGAAAAACAAACGACGGCGGTCAGATAAAAATAAAAAGCAAGTAAAAATCAAATAAAAATCGAAACGAAAAAGCGTAGGATATTTACTTCCTACGCTTTTTCGTTTTGCCAATTTTAATTTTAGTCAAGCGGCTTATCCGGCTTTTGAACTTCGCAAAAGCTGGATGCCGATTTTTTAAGTCATCAAGAGCTGCTTGCTCTTTACAAAAAGAAAGGCATTCAAATTTATGAACGCCTTTCCTGAAAGAATCTGTATTCGGCACTTTTCTAGAAATTCAGACGAAGTGCGAATTGGATCTGTCGGTTCGTTCCCAACCCGACCGTTCTGCCGACCGTCGCATTGATTACGCCGAATTGTCCGACGCGGTTTTCCTCAAACGGAGTTCCCGGCTGCTGCGAAGTAGAACCGGTGCTCAGAGTGTTCGGCAAAACAGCGGGCGGGTTGGCGAAATTCGCGCGGTTGAACAAATTAAAGATTTCCGAACGAAATTCTAGATTCATTGTTTCGGTAAAGCGAAAGCGTTTCTGCAAAGTCAGATCGAACTGATGAAATACCGGACCTTTCAAAAAGTTGCGCGGTAAATTACCGTAAGTTCCCGGCGCGGGCGTGGCGAATGCCGCCGGATTCAGGTAACGCAGATTTCCGCCGCTGATTTCGATAAATGGATTAACGCCGGGAATCAAATCAGGACGTCGAGTCGAACGCGACGCGTTTCCGCCCGGCGTATTAATGACCGCAATATAGCCTGCGGGCAACGCTCCGCTCGGAAGCGACGTAACGAAACCTTGCGGCTGTCCCGTTCCGCAGCCTGCCGCGTTCTGGCAAACTGCCACCAAGTCGGGTCTGGTGATGAAAACGTTGATCGGAGTGCCCGAACGACCGTTGTAAACTCCGCCGATCTGCCAGCTGCCGAGGAAAGCATCGGCGAATCCGCCGAGTTCATATCGCCTGCCTTTGCCGAACGGCAGCTCGTAAAGCGCGGTAACATTTCCGCTGTGGCGAATGTCGAAAGTATTATTGCCGAATTCTTGTTCAAAGCTAAACGGATTTTGCGCCGTTTGCGCTTCGTTTGAGCCTTGCGTATTTCCGACTGATTTGGCTAATTGATACTGAGCATTGAGCGTCAACCCCTGCGCGAAACGTCGGTTGACCTGAATTTGTAAACTGTCGTAACGGTCGCGCCCGCCGCTGGTTTTGTAATCAATTTCGCCGAACGGTTGAAGAATCGCCGTCGGGTCGCTGACGATTGCTCCGGTCGTCGAATCAAGTCTTCTGCCCACAACATCGAACTCACGAACCGTAACCACGCGGTTGACTACGCCGCCGGTGCATGCTCCGTTGGTCAAAGCGACACTGCAAACGTTTATGACGCCGACTCCGGTCGGGAGCGCGCTTCCCGCGCCGATCAAAGTTTGTCCCGGAAGGATTCGATTCGTGATGCTTCGCAAAAATAAATTGCGTCCTTGCGAACCGACGTAACCGACGGTTAAAACAGTATTGCCGGGAAGCTGCTGCTGAACGGAAATGCCGTATTGTCCGACTCTTTCCGGGACGCGATAACCGTTTACGTCGTAAGCTCTCGGCGTAAATCTGGTTTGCGTTCCGCCGATGGTCGAAACGGTTGTGCCGGTCGTTGTCGTCAAACCGTTTGCAATCGTCGTCGTGCTGCGGAAAACGTTGCTTTCAATCGGCTGAATCAAATCCTCGTACTGTCCCGGTCCGTAATAAAGACCGCCGCCGGCGCGAATTACGGTTTTGCCTTTCAGAAATTCCGGCGCCCAAGTGATTCCCAAACGCGGTCCGAAGTTGTTTTTCGCGCTTTGGTATAAAGCAGTGTCGTTCGGCAGCAATCTTCCGCTTGCCGCATCGAAAATGACAGCGCGATCATCCTTTTCGCGATTTACCGAGTAGAACTCGTAACGCAAACCGTAATTCAAAGTTATATTCGGTCGAATGCGCCATTCATCCTGACCGTAGCCGATTAAATAATATTGACGACCCTGGCTTAAACCGCCGGTCGGTCGGCTGATAGTCGCAATTGGAGCGGTCGCCACGCTGAAATCGCCAGGTTGCGACAGATCGCCGATAAATGCCGCCGTTAAGTTTCGGTTGAGCAGGAAATCCGTCAAATTGCCGTAGCTGTATGTGATTCCGCCGAGCTGGTCGAAATTTACTCTTAAAAGACGAACTTCGCCGCCGAATTTCATATTGTGATTTCCTTTCGCAATCGAAAGATTATCTATAAAAGAATAAGTTGAAGGGCGAATCGGCTGCGCGCGACCGTTTCCGGCTGACGATTGCCGCGTCAAGCCGCCCGGTTCCGTGAAACCGGTAGACGCGCCGCCGTTAACACCCGGGCTGACGATATTTCCTGTTAGGCGCAATGAGGTGAGAGACAAATCGAAACCGTTCAGACCGGAAACTTCAGGCACCACCGTCAATAAATCGGTCGGCGCGCGGTTGATGCCGAATTTCGTTTCGTTGATGATTGATGTTCCGTAAATTTGGGTAAGCGACGCGACGAAATTGTCGGGAGCTTGTTTGGCTGAAATAAAACGCCCGCTCGTGCCGTCGGGCGACAGCAAATCGCCGCGGCTTCGCTGGTAACGACCGTAAAAAGTAAAATTGTCGTTGATTTTATAATCAATGCGTCCGCTGAAGGCGTCTTCATCGAGTTTTGCCGTGCGGTTTAATTGTATTACCTGCGCGGCGTTTGTGACGGTTCCAATGTTGAAGGTCGGTCCGGTCCCGACCGGGAAAGCGTTGATGATTCCGGTCGCCCGCAACGCCGCTATTCTAGCGGTCGCCGCCGTCGCGTCCGCTGCGCTTAATCCGAGAGCGACTCTCGCCGCTTCGCCGCGCGCGACGCCCGTTCCGTAGAAAGCGATAAAATCGCGCACGAAATTCGACGGCGTTGATTCGATGATGTTAAATCCGGCGCGCTGTCTCAAACCTTCGTAGCTGCCGAAAAAGAAGAGTTTATTTTTGACAATCGGACCGCCCAGAGAGCCGCCGAATTGATTCAAACGGAGCGGCGATTTTTCCGCTCCGTCGAAAAAGTTGCGCGCGTCGAGCGCGTCGTTGCGAATATAGTAAAAAAGCGAGCCTTTGAAATCATTTCCGCCAGATTTGCCGATGACGTTAATCTGCCCGCCGGTTCCGGTGCCGTATTCAGCCGGATAGTTCGATGAATCAACGCGAAACTCCTGAATATTTTCGATGGAAGTTTGCAAACGGAATTGCGAGCCTTGAACGGTTACATAACCGGGCGAAGCGTCGAAAATCGCGGTGGATTCGATGCCGTCGAGTTTGGTTTGATTCTGCTGATTGGCGCGACCGTTAAAGCGCAGATCGCCGAAATTTCCCGTTCCCGTATTGGTCGCGCCGGGCGCGTTCAAATAAAGTTGTGAATAATTTCGTCCGTTGACCGGAAGCTGCTCGACTTCTTTGGCGGTAATATTAACTCCGAGCCGATTCGAACTCTGGTCAATGGCAGCCGGTTCGACTTCGCTGGTTGTAATATTAATGACCGCCGACACCTCCCCGATTTCTAAAACCATATTTAATTCGCGGCTTTGCCCGACGGAAATCGGCAGCGCTTCAATTTGCGCCGATTTAAAGCCTTGCTGAGAAATTGTTACTTTGTAAGTTCCGGGCGTCAGCTGTGAGATCGTGTAAGAACCGCTTTCGTTGCTGATGGCGGTTCTCTCCGCACCGGTTTCGGCGGAGACCGCCGTGACGGTCGCCCCGGCGATACCCGCGCCGTTTTTATCCGTTACAACGCCTCTTAAATCCGCATTGGTTTGCGCAAAAAGATTCTGCGCAAACAGAATCGTTAAAACTACTGTTAAAAATTTCGTTATAAAATTGGATTGCATATTCACTCCTAAGGGGAACTCAAAATAAAATACACGTCGGTCTCGATGCCCTTTCGTCAATCAAGCCGCATTCTGGTTTGCAATTAAAATGTAAAATTTGGATGTGCAAGACGCAGGATAAGCCCGGAAAGTTAAAAAGGAGTGAAATTGTTGTTAAATGAATGTTAAGTTTAATCGGTTAAAGGATGAGCTTGGAGATAGGCTTTGAATATACCTGTTTAATTTTTCTTCTTATTTCTTACTTGTTTTCTCACTTGAGCAAAGTCTGCGCCGCCGTTTCGCCCGTTTCGACTGCGCCTTCCATAAAGCCCTGCCAATCGGCGAGATGTTCACCCGCAAACAACACTTTTCCGTGCGGTCGCTGCAAAATCGGGCGAACGCCGAACCATTGACCGGGACGGTAAAGCGCGTACGCGCCATCCGTGTATTTGTCTCTCTGCCAGGCGTAAGAAGCGATGTTTTCGGCGAGTTTCGGCGCGTTTTCGTTGTAATCAATTAAATCGCGCGTGATGATTCTCATTCGCCGTTCGTCGCTTTGCGCAGCTAAAACATCGGCTTTTTCGCCGATTGCGTAGCTCGTCAAAATTCCTTCTTTTCCAGCTTGATTCTGCGTACTGTGAAAATAGTAATGCGACGTAACGTCGGAAACCATCGAAAAATTTTCGTTCTTCCAAAAGCGGTTTTCAAATAAAACGCTGTTTTTGCAGATTCGCGCGTAAATCAATTTTTCGGCTGCTTCGCTTTGAACCGCTAGCAACGGCGGGTTGAACTTTATTTTCAGTAAACTTTGCGTTGGCACAGTGCAGATACACGCGTCGGCGAGAAAAGTTTCGGCGTCGGTTTTCACTGTGACTTTTCCAGCGCGCTGATTAACTTGCGTAACAAACGTATTCAATCTGATGTTTTCCGCGCCAATTCTTTTTGCAAATTCCTGCGCGAGCCGCGAATTTCCGCCGGTCATTTTATAATCCATTTCGTTTTTCGGACTTGATTCGGCGTATTCGGCGGTTGCGGCGTAGGCGGAAACATGGCGAATTGATTCGCCGAAATCGGTGCTGTCCATCAAATCACGAAGACGTAAATCGTCTTCCGAAAAACCGATTTTTTCGAGATACGTCCACCAATCGTATTTGTCTAATTTCGATTGTTGAAGCGGCGTGAATTTTTTGTACTGTGCAAATAACTTTTCGAGCGCGGCTTTTGCCTGCGACGAAAATCCCCATTCGCCGGGACGCAAAACTTTTCCGTTTTGCAGCAGGTAATCTTCAAATTGATGTTTCTGCAAAGGAATGTTGAAATCGCGGCACAAAGTTTTTATTCGCTCGTGACTTTCGCCGACCCACTCCGCGCCGAGCTCGCAGACGAGATTTTTATTTTGAGGGAAAGAATACGAGAAAACACGCCCGCCGATTCTGTCACGTGCTTCTAAAATAGTCACGTTCCAGCCGGCATTTTTTAATTTATAAGCGGCTGCTAAACCGGCAAATCCCGCGCCGATTATCACGCAAGACTTTTTGGGTTTTTGCGCGAAAACATTTGCAGACGAAAGCGAAATTCCGACGGAAGTTGCTCCTAAAACTTTGAGAAAAGCGCGGCGATTTATTTTATTCGACATTAACTTATTTTATTATTTAATGATTGTTTTCTCGTATAATCAATTTATTTTCTTGAGTTTGCGAAGAAGCGTCGCCGATAATAAAATCACAAAAGCCGGAAACCATATCCAGATAATCTCGCTTTCGATTACATCAAGTCCTCTGCCGCCGAAAAATCTGACTCCAATCGGCGAAACTTCGACCGGACGCCACGGAAAAAAATATCGCTCGGCGCTGAACGGCGCGAATAAAGCCACTCCCGAACCGCCGTTCGTCAGCATATCCAGAAAAGCGTGAGAAAAAGTTACAAGTGAAAAATAAATGATGAGCTTCGTCAGCGTCAATTCGATTCGCAAGTATTTGCGGGCGAAAAATGCAACGGCGCTGCCGAATAAAATGGAAAATAAGATTGAATGAGTAAAGCCGCGATGCCCGAACATACTGCCGTATTCAACGCCGAAAGAAAACCCGATAACGTCCGCGTCGGGAATCATTGCGCACAAAGCCGTGAGCAGCCAGAACTGTACGGAAACCGGTTTTGAAACGCAGGCTTTGCCCATCGCCGCCGCAAAAATAGCATGTGAAAAAATCGTCGGCATCAATTAAAAATGGAAAATAAAAAACTATAAACGTTTTTGAGGAATTTTCTGTTTTGTGAACTCTACTACTTCAAATAATTCGGGCGTTTTCGGAAGAAAGGTGATTTCGCCTTGCGTGCTTTCGATTTGAAGATAATCTTCGTATTCTTTGTAACTTTTATAATAATTCCAGTTTTTTCTCTCTTCATTGGAAAAAGCGCTCGTCACAACGCCTTGTTCATCGAGTCTGGCGCGAAAAGCCCAGCCTTTTGTTTGCGCGATTCTTCGCGACCAATCGGCGTAACCGTAAACCGTCGCAACGATCCACAATCCGAAAATAAAAATTAAATGAGTGAAAATCAGGTTTCCCGCTCCGTATAAACCGTCCGCGACGGCGATGACGACCCAGACGATAATTAATTTCGTCGCATAATAGTGAGCGATATCTCTGAGTGCTTTGCCCTGTAAGGCTCGTTTGTAACCTTTCGCGGCGAGTTTGTCTTCGATTTCGATGGTTGCTTCCAACATAATATTTTATAGATTTTATTGAGATTTAATTTGAATAGGTGAAATAATCGGCTGGTGACAATTTATCACTTATACACACCGGGATTCAATATTTACTTTTTCGCCGTTGTTTTTAGAAACTTCACTTGAAATGTTAGACTCAATAAAATACATACTCAAGGGAAGATTTATAAAATGCAGTTGGAAAGAAAAGTAGCACTTATCACCGGAGCAGGCTCTGGAATTGGAAAAGCGACGGCTTTGCTGTTTGCCAAAGAAGGCGCGCGAATCGCGGCGCTCGGTCATACGGAAAGCGAACTGCAAAAAACAGTTGACGAAATCAAACGTGCGGGCGGCGAAGCTATTGTAGTTACAGCAGATATTTCGAGCGCTGAGGAAATGCAAAAAGCTGTTCAGCAGACTATTACGGAATTTGGACAACTGGACGTTGTTTTTGCCAATGCTGGAATCAACGGCGTTTGGGCGCCGCTCGAAGAGCTCGAACCCGAAGAATGGGACAAGACCATCAGCGTTAATCTGCGCGGAACATTTTTGACGGTGAAATACGCGATTTCGCATTTAAAAAAACGCGGCGGTTCGGTGATTGTCACGTCGAGCGTGAACGGGACGCGAATTTTCAGCAACACCGGAGCAACGGCTTACTCGTGCACAAAAGCTGCGCAGGTCGCCTTTACGAAAATGATGGCGCTCGAACTCGCCAAACATAAAATCCGCGTCAATGTTATTTGTCCGGGCGCAATCGAAACTGATATTGATGAAAACACGGAAAAGCGCGATATCGAACGCGAAAAAGAGCCGGTCGAATACCCCGAAGGCGAAATTCCTTTAACCGACGGCGAACCGGGGAGTTCCGAGCAAGTCGCGCAGCTGGTTTTATTTCTCGCATCGGACGCATCTTCGCATATTTCAGGAACCGAAGTATGGATTGACGGAGCGCAGTCGCTTTTGCAAGGTTAAAATAAACAGAAAAATCTAAGTATTAAAATCTGAAATCAGGCTGCTTCACCTTGCCTGATTTTTTCATTGCGGTGAACTATGTCCAGATAATTATGCGCCGCTTCCGACTGAAACAATTCACGCGTTTCCGTTTCGTTTTCCGTTACCGGCTCAAGCGCCAAATCCATATAAGCGAAACGGTTCGGGTCTTTTTTTACGTTTCGGTAAACGAGGCGGAGCCGCGTGTAAAGCGTAATCCAGCGAAGTTGTTTCCAGACGGTTTCGACGAAATTTTTCGGATAAAAAATCAAAGGATTTTCAAGCGGCATATTTGAACGGCGATTTGTTCTATGTTTTCGGCGCAAAAAACCGCCTTCGAGCGGATGAATTTTTTCGATGTCAATGCAACCGTTAAACCACGTAATAAAAAACATCGTTTTTCCTGGGCTGGTTCCGGTTGCGATAGCACGCCGCAAAACCGTTTCAATGTGTTCGGGCGTGTAATAAGTTTTCCATGCTTTCCGGTAAGTTTCTTCCCATTGTTCGCGGCTCATTTTAGGATGCGCTGTAACCGCGTGGTTAAGGTCGTATTTATTTAAATCAGCGTCCATCGCAATTCCCGCTTCGTGCAATTTTTTATGGTCTTCGGAGCCGGGAAGCGGTGTCAGATAGAAAAATTCCAAAAGATCAACCGGCAATTCTTTTTTGATGATTTCAATGTCGCGCAGAATAGATTCCTGCGTGTCGCCGGGAAAGCCCAAAATATAACCGCAGTAAGTAACGATTCCCGCTTTTTTCCACTCGAGCAGCATTTGCCGGTAATCGGTTATTTTATTCTGCCGCTTTTTCGCGCCGAGAAGACTGTCGGGATTGATGTTTTCCAAACCGATGAAAACTCTTTTGACACCGGCGCGTTTCGATTTTTCGATAAAATTCGGAAGTTTATGGCAAAGCGTGTCAACTTGAATGATAAAGCTGATTTTAAATTTTTCTGTTTCGCGCAGATAAATCAATTTATCTAAAATCTGTTCCCAATCTTTGTTGCGGGCGAAATTATCGTCGGTGATAAAAAAAGAATGAAGACCCTGCGCGACATTTGCGCGAACGATTCGCTCGATGTCTTCGGGCGAACGCCGCCGCGATTTGCGACCTTGAACGTTGATAATCGTGCAAAACGAACAGGTGAACGGACATCCTCGTCCGGCGTCGAAGCTCGTCGTTGCGCCCGCCGTCAAATGAACTCTTTCAGCCGGAAGCAATGGCGTCGCCACATTTTCTATGTTTGGCAAATCGTTCATATAGTTGTAAACAGGCTTGAGGTCGCGGTAAAAAGCGTCTTTCAAAACCGGACCAAGCCGATTTTCAGCTTCGCCCGCGAAAAGCGAAATGCCCATGTCCAGAGCCTTCTGCACATTTGCTTCACGTTCTTTGAGCATCGAAAAAGTGCCGGAAACGTGAAAACCGCCGATTGCAACTTGAATGTTTTTTTCGCGCAAAGGCTTTGCGATATCGAGAGCGCGGGGAAACTGATTCGACTGAACGCCGACGAGCATCACCATTCCGCCGTCGGCTTTTTCGATTAACGAAGCAATTTTTTCAGGTTTTATATGAGTGTTTGTTTCATCATAAGCGTGAATTTCAATCTCCACCTTTTCGCCTAAAATCTTTTCTTCGGCGCATTCCTTCGCCAGACCGTAAAGCACGGCGAGCGAATTCGACGGAATCGCCGAGCGAAACCATTGAATTACATAACCGTCATCGTCATAGTGCGACGGCTTAATGAGCACGAGAGAAAACCGCTTTTGTTTTTCCATTTTCTTAAAGAGAAACGATTTTATCCGAATAATTCATCACTGACAATATTTTTCAATAACGAAGTTGATTTTTAATTTATCTTTGAAATGAAATCGCGGCAATGATTTATTAGTTATCTAACCAGCTTAGACGTTTGTAAAATGTGACTATTGATGCAGTAAAAAGGTTGATTCCAAAAGGTTTATTGAGTTTTGATAATAGAAACTTAATCCGGCGTAAAAAATTAGATGGAATTAATAAAATGTTGCACGCGGCTTTCTACGGTTTGGCGAATTTTTGCCAGGTTTTCTCGCGAATCGGCTTCAAATCTTAAAACCAGAATCGCCTGCGTGTTTGAAGCGCGGACCAAGCCCCAGCCGTTTTCAAACAAGATTCTCGCCCCGTCTATTGTGATTACTTCATTTGTTTTTGAAAATTCTTCGGCGATACGTTCGACAACGGCGAATTTTTGTTCTTCGGTGCATTCGACGCGTAGTTCGGGCGTGGAAAATGCTTCAGGCAAATCGGAAAGCAATTCGGATAAAGTTTTGTCGGTTTTCGATAAAATTTCCAAAAGTCTCGCGCCCGCGTAAGTCGCGTCGTCAAAGCCGTAAAAACGGTCGGCGAAAAAAATGTGACCGCTCATTTCTCCGGCGAGCGCCGCGCCGGTTTCTTTCATTTTCGCTTTAATCAGCGAATGTCCGGCTTTCCACATTATCGGTTTTCCGCCGTTTTTGGCGATGTCGTTGAACAGATTTTGCGAGCATTTTACCTCGGCGATAATCGTCGAATTCGGATTTGCTTTTAAGATTTCCCGGGAAAGCAAAATCATTAACTCGTCGCCCCAGATGATTCGACCGTTTTCGTCAACGACGCCGATGCGGTCGCCGTCGCCGTCGAACGCAATTGCTAAATCCGCTTTGTGTTCTTTGACGGCGGCAATGGCGTCCTGCAAATTTTCCGTAACGGTCGGGTCAGGATGATGATTCGGAAAATTTGAATCCGGTTCGGTGAAAAGTTTGATTAAATCAAAGCCCAATTTTTCATAAACGGGAACCGCGGTTACGCCGCCCATTCCGTTACCGCCGTCCACGACGACTTTCAGGCGTCGGTCGCCCGTGTTTATTCTCGATATAATATCGTTTTCGTAATCCGGCAGAACTTCGATTTCTTCGATTCCGCCTGCGCCTTGAGCGAAATTATCGGACAGCGCGATTTCTTTTATTTCCTGAATTTGCGAGCCGAAGAGCGTCAGGCGTCCGAGACAAATCTTAAAACCGTTGTGGTTCGGCGGATTGTGCGAACCGGTTATCATAACGCCGCCGTCAACGTTTTTCGTGAAAACCGTTTGATAAAGAACCGGCGTCGGAACTTTTCCGATTAGAACAGCGTCACAGCCTGTTTCGTTGAAACCTTTTACGAGTATATCTCTGAATCTGGTTCCGCTTTCGCGCGCATCGTAACCGACGGCGATGCGTTTCGCGCCGTTTCGATTGAAAAATGTGCCGATGGCTTTCGAAATCAAATAAACCGTTTCATCGGTTAGATCGCGTTCGACAACGCCGCGAATGTCGTATTCTCTGAAAATGTTTTCATTCATAAAATAAAAGAGAAGTTTCGCAAACCGCCGCAGAGAACGCAAAGCGAAGAAAAGAATAGAATACGGATAATCGAAAAAAGCGAATCGACGCGGATAACAAAATTTTGAGCATGCTTTATTTTGATTTAATCCATGCTTTATCAATCCAATAAAAGCCCTGCTTCTCCGACTGAGTTTCTCTTGAGCGCCCCATTTTTGTTATACTGCGAATTTATGTTTGGGCAACAGACCCTTGTTATACGGCATCGAAAATTTTGGTAGACACCTATTCCGTCATTTCCATATGAAAAATACGTTTCGTTTTATAAGCTTTCAATTTGTCTTCGTGTTTCTGGCGCTGGCGGTTTCAGCACAAACGCCGCGAACATCGCCGACACCGCCCGTCGTTGACGACACAGGCGTTTCAAAAACATTCGAGGTTCGTCTTCCGGTTACGGTCACGCAGAAAAAATCGCTTGTTCCCGGACTGACGCGCGGCGATTTCGCTGTTTTTGAAGACGGCGTTCAGCAGGAAGTTACGTTTTTTACCGACGAAAAAACCAACCCGCCGGTTTACGTCGGCGTTTTGATGGACACTTCTGATTCGACAAAAGGAAAAATGAAGTTTTCCAAAGAAGCGGCGCGAAATTTTATTTACACCGTGTTGAAACTTAGAAAAGATAAAGCCGCTTTTATGACTTTCGACCATGAAGTCAAACTCATTCAGGATTTTACTGATAAAACAGATAAGCTCGATAAAGCAGTTGAACAAGTTAGTAAAACCGGTTCGCAAACCGCGCTTTACGATGCGGTGTGGCAATTTTCCGACGAAAAACTTCGCAATGCGCCAGGCAGACGCGTAATCGTTTTGATAACTGATGGTGAAGATACTTTTTCTCGCGCCGAACTGAAAGACGCGGTAGACATCGCGCAGCGAACCGAAACGACGATTTTCGCTATTTCGACAAAAGCCGGATTTTTAGGCTCGGTTCCCGGGGTTGAAGCGGGAACGGTAAAGGATAAAGGCGATAAATATTTGACGCAGTTAGCCGAACAAACCGGCGGCGAAGCGTTTTTCACCGGCGATATGCTCGAACTCGAAAAAGCTTTTAAGAAAATTTCCGAAGAACTGCGCTCGCAATACATCATCACGTATCGTCCGGTAAATCAGAATTACGACGGCAGAGAGCGCAAAATCGAAGTTCGTTTCACCGATAGGGAAAAGGCGGACAAGTATAAAATTCGCTCGAAAACCAGCTACCGAGCAATCAGAGACAGCTTAAAATAATGAAAAACCGAAATTGGAAAATGAATAATTACGGAAAATTCGGAGCATTGTTAATCGGTTTATTTTTCGTCGCTGCCGCGCTTTTCGGATACGAAACCACCAAAGCGCAGCAAATTCCGCCGAGTCCGAAAACGCAATCGCCTACTCCGAGTCCGACTCCGCCGGTTGAACAAACGCCGATTGAAGACGACGAAGTCATTAAGATTGATACGGAAGTCGTGAACGTGCTTTTCACGGCGCAGGACAAAAACCGTCGTCTTTTGACGAGTTTGAAACAAGCGGACGTGCGTATTTTAGAAGACGGGCAGCCGCAGGAAATCGTCGCTTTTTCCCGGCAGGTTGATTTGCCGCTCAGCCTTGCGATTTTAATTGATACGAGCGCTTCGCAGGAGCGAACGCTGCCGGAAGAAAAGTTGGCAGCAATTTCGTTCGTCGAATCGGTCATTCGCCCCGCAAAAGACGAAGTTTCCGTCGTTTCTTTTACCGGCGAAGCAACGCTCGAACAGGGAATGACGAATAATGTCGCTCGTTTACGCCGGGCAATTGACGGCGTGCAGTTCGTCGGACCTTCCGGTTATATCGGCGGCGGCGTAGTCGTCGGAACGCCTCCGATTTCGGGAAGAAACCAAGCCGTTCAAGGCTCGACCGCAATCTGGGACGCGATCTGGGTTACAGCGTCGGAAGTTTTAGGTCCTGCGCCGGAAAAAACGCGGCGCGCGATTATTCTTCTTTCCGACGGCGTAAACACTTTCGGGCAGAAAAAATTGGATGAAGCCGTGCAAGCCGCGCAAAAAGCCGAAGCGGTTATTTATTCAATCGGCATCGGCGATAATTTTTATTCGGGCGTTGACAAAGGCACTCTTAATAAAATTTCTGAAAGAACGGGCGGACGCGCTTTTTACCCGCGCGACGAAGCCGAGCTGCGCGACGCATTTCGCCAGATTCAGGAAGAAATGCGCTCGCAATATTTGATCGCTTACGAACAGGTCAATCAAAAACGCGACGGATCGTATCGTAAAATCGAAATCCAAATGACAAACGCCGATTTGCAGAAACAAAAAGTAAAGATTATTCATCGCGAAGGTTACTTCGCGCGAACAGAAGCTAAGAAATAAAATCAGCCGCGTACAAACCCTAAAGACCCGAAATAGAAAAATAAAAGTAGCCGCGAGCTTCACGAATCATCAGAATAGAAGATCTTAAAACAGATAATTCTTTGTTCCCGAAAATCTCTGAAAGCGCGTGGCTAAAATTTTTATCTTATTTCATGTTTTTTCCCTTTTTGTTCTTGTTTAATGCTTCGACGGCAAAACGGTTTCCAATTTCCAGTTCGCATCGGCGTATTCGTCGTTCGCTTTTATAATCAGCCAGTTCTTTTCCTGATTCCACATTTTCAAAAGCGTAAATCCGCCTTTTAATTTTTCGCCGTCGAACGTAAAAATCAACTTTCCGTTTCTTAAGCTTTCCTCTGCATCGCTCGTCGTTTCATAATCGCCCTTGTCCCAGATTCGTACTTCGCCCGCGCCGTATGTTCCTTCGGCGAGACGACCTTCAAAATTGATATAACTAACCGAATGATCGGGAACGGCAACCGCCAGTCTCTTTTCGCGCGGGTTCATCGAAACGCCTTTCGGCACCGCCCAGGATTTCAAAACTCCGCCGATTTCCAAGCGTAAATCGAAATGCAAACGCGTCGCGTGATGCTCGTGGATAACAAATCGGTTTCGCATAGTATAAATTCTATTTAAAGTCTCGAGATTTTTGAATATTTCGCGCGGGAAAGAAATTTCAACAAACCTCGCACATCGAACAAAAGGCGGTGCTCAAAAACCAATTAGTATTCGATGACTTTGGCTGTGGCTTTGCCTTTCTTAACCTCGATAATCCATATTTTATTGTATTCGTTTTCAGCGAGAGGTTTATACTTATTTTCTTTTATCAAAAGATTTGCCAATCCCGGCGTAGTCGTGTTGTGACCGGCGACGACAATTGTGCGCGCGTTTGAACTCAACAGCCGATTGGCGAATTCGTCGAGTTTTCGGTGATCGTAAAATTGCATCTGAAGCCAGTACGGAAATCTTATTTTTTGCGCCAGCGGTCTGACGGTCGAACGCGTGCGCTTGAAATTCGTCGAATAAATCGCGTCGGGCTTATATTTTTGTATTGTCTCCACCAAACGTTGCGCTCTCTGCTCGCCCTCCGCCGAAAGAACCGGGTCCGGGTTTTCTCCGCCGTCGGACGTGTCTTTTTCAGCGTGCCTCAGCAAAATAATCGTCATTTTTCTGTTCTGCGCGAAAGCTTCGTTTGTAGAAAAAGTTAATAAAAATAAGCCTAAAAAAAGGAAAACAAAAATTTTCATAGTGTTTGCGGGAAAGATTTCAGAATTTATAGTTTAAATAAAATTTTAGATTTATGGAAAAAGAATGGCGCCGTTTTATTTTTAAGGTTTTACGCAGCAGACCTGCTACCGGTTTCATTTTAAGTTGAGTCGAAAAGTTTAATTTCAAACGGCGAATGACAAATAATTTCGCTTCGTCCCGGTTTATTCCGAAATTAAAATCATTCTCGATACCGCACGTCACTTTTGCCTTTAATTTTATCGTTTGATTGTTAATCTCAAATTCGTATTTCATTATTTGAAGACCAAAAAATGAAATAAACGACACGCGAAAAAAAATTGCTTGAGAGCAACTAAATTCAACACTCGTCTCATCTACTCTGCTGAGCGCGAAAAGCGCGTAAAGCCTTGTAGAAATTAGCAGTTATGATTATCTGCAAGGCTATTTTTGTGTCCAAAATTCAGGATAAAAATTTCCAAGGAGAAAAAGTATTTATGATTAAGTTTATAAAGGCAATCTGCCTTTCGGCAATTTTAAGCGTTTGTGTTTTCGCACAAGCAGCAGACGACGAATACAAAAAAAACGAGTTTTACGTCGGCTATTCGAACCAACAGATTGACGGCGGAAACCGCGTTACATTCAATGGTTTCGAAGCGTCAGCGACCAGAAATTTCAACCGGTTTTTCGGCATCAAAGCCGACGTTTCCGGCGCTTACAGAAGCCAAAATTTCACATCTAGCGTTACTACCGGAACAACTACGACAAATTTCACTGCCAAACAAAGCGGCTCGCTGTACAATTTTTTGGGCGGCGTACAGGTCAAAGATAATGCGACGACGGCGAGATTCAAACCGTTCGCTCACGCGCTCGTCGGCGTAGCGCACACGCGCAATAAAGTCGGCGACATAGTTTGTCAGGGAACAAATTGCCCGGTATTGGGTTCGACGTTTTCCGACACGGGCTTCGGCGGCGCTTTTGGCGGCGGTTTAGATGTTAAAATCAACAATCGCATTGATTTTCGCGCCCTACAGGTTGATTACAATCCGGTTTACACGAGCAGTTCGTTTGACAACAACGTTCGTTTCGGCATCGGAATTGTTTTCAAATAATCAATAACAAACGTTACAAGAAAAAAGAGAGCGGCGGGTAATAATTTTATTATTCGCCGCTTTTATTGATTTTACTGGTAATGAATGATGCAAATTTCTTTGATTGAATAAATGCTGGTAAGATTTATAATTTTGCGGCTGAACGCACACAAAATTAAAATTTAGAAAATCTGCTGATGATTCAAGCACATATAAAAAATAACGTTCTGGCATCGCTGGCACGGCTTTTAGCTGAAAACAAACAGGAAATAATCGAAGCGAATAAACTTGACGTTGCCGGTTGTTCGGGGGAAGACGAAGTGATTCTTGATCGCCTAAAGGTTGACGCCGCGAAAGTTGATAAAATGATCGCTTCGGTGAAAAGCGTGATTGCGGCTCCCGATCCGGCGGGAAAAACTATCTACTCGAACGTTCGCGCCGACGGTTTGCGAATCGAAAATAGAACCGTTCCGTTCGGAACAATTCTAATCATTTACGAAGCGCGCCCGGACGTGTCAATCGAAGCGGCGATTATCGCGCTAAAGGCAGGAAACAAAATTTTGCTGAAAGGCGGCAAAGAAGCGAGAAACACCAATCTTTTTCTCGCCTTTCTGTGGCGCAAAGCTTTGGAAGAGAATGATGCAGATGTAAATATCGTCAAATATCTCGACATTACGCGCGAAGAAACGCGGAAATTGATTCAAGGCGACCGGGAAAAGTTCGATGTCGTCATTCCGCGCGGCGGCGAAAATTTGATTGATTTCGTCCTGAAAAACTCAAGAGCTCCGGTCATCGTCAGCGGTCGCGGCAATAATTTCGCATACATTGACCGCGAAGCGGATTTTGAAAAGGCGTTGGAAATAATCTTGAACGGCAAGCAGCGTTTAAGCGTCTGTAATGCGCTCGACAAAGTTTTAGTTGATACAAATCTGCCGGATTTCGAAGGAAAAATCGAAAAATTAATCGCCGCTTTGCTCGACCGAAATATTGAAATTTTCGGTGACGAAACGGTGATTAAATCGGCGAATCGAAAAGTTCAGCCGATTACAAACGAAGAAATCTGGTACGAAGAATTTTTGGCGGCGAAAATTGTCATTGGAACAGTTACAAATGCGGCGGAAGCAATTGAGATGATTAATAAATATTCGGGCGGGCATTCGGCGACGATTATTACAAAAAACGCGCAAACGGCGGAAGCTTTTTTGAATGAAGTTGACTGCGCGGCGGTTTATCACAACGCTTCGATCCGATTTACCGACGGCGGCGAATTCGGCTTGGGCGCGGAAATCGCCATTTCGACGCAAAAACTTCATTTTCGCGGACCGCTCGGCGCCGAGCACCTTTTAACAAACAAATGGTTCGTTTACGGCGACGGGCAAATCAGAGAATAAATGATCTGAAAATAAATGATCTGAAAATAAACGAATGAAAAAAAGACTTGTTCTAAAGATCGGAACTTCGACTTTAACAAACGGCACGAAATTGATTTCGCGCGGCAAGGTTGAGGATATCGGAAGGCAAATTTTGGCTCTGCGCGACGAATACGAAATCATCCTCGTTTCATCAGGCGCAATCGCCGCCGCCAAACAATTCGTTAATATCACAGACCCGGAAAAGCTGGTCGCCTCGAAACAGGCGATGGCGGCAATCGGGCAGCCGCTTTTAATGCGCATTTACAACGAAATTTTCAGCGATTTCGGCATCCGCACGGCGCAGTGCCTGATGACTTACCGCGATTTCGAAAACGAAACTTCTCGAAAAAACACGCTTAACACGATCAACGAACTGCTCAAATACAATTACGTTCCGATTATCAACGAAAACGACACGACCGCCGTCGAAGAGATTATTTTAGGCGATAACGACAAACTTTCCGCTCTCGTCGCCGCGCTGATCTCCGCCGATCTGCTCGTTCTCGCCAGCGACATTGACGGCGTTTTCGACAAAAACCCGCACCTGCACGCCGACGCAAGGCTGATTCCCGAAATCAAAAACATCAGCGAAGCCAAAAATCTGGTCGAAGAACGCGATTCAGGTTTGGGAACCGGCGGAATGAATTCAAAACTCGAAGCCGCAATCATCTGCCAGCGAGAAAATATCGAAACCTGGATTATTAATGGAGCCGGCACTAATTTTCTTCTTAACGCATTGAACGAAAAAGCTCCGTGCACGAAATTTTTATCAACCTAAAAAATCCTGAACTAATCTCTTACCGAACTTGAAGAGTCGTGCTCGTGAAGAACATTTGATTAATCAGCTACAAACCAGAGCTTCAAATCGTCCTAAAGCCAAGCCGACATCTAAATTAAAACCGCAAAGAACCTAGAATTGCCGACAATTAAGACAATTCAATAAAAAATCAAAAGGATATTTTTTAACTTTGTGACATTTTTATTGAATTTTACGCGTTAAATTACAGGAAAAGTTTTTCTGTAATTTTTCGGAGGTTTTATATATGTTCGACGCGATTGTAGTTGGCGCACGATGCGCGGGTTCTCCCTTGGCGATGCTGCTGGCGCGCAAAGGCTATCGGGTTTTGGTTGTTGATAAGGCGATTTTTCCAAGCGATACAATTTCCACGCATCACATTCATCAACCCGGAGTAAAAAAATTAAAGGACTGGGGCATTCTCGATAAAGTGCGCGCTTCAAATTGTCCGCCGATGACGAAATACCGGTTCGATGTCGGACCTTTCGCGCTAAAGGGAGACGCGACACCGGCGGGCGAAGTTAAAGAATCCTATGTTCCGCGCCGCAGAATTCTGGATACGATTTTAGCCGAATCGGCGGTCGAAGCCGGTGCGGAATTTCGCGACGGATTTACCGTAACCGAACTTCTCTGGAACGGCGACCGCGTTGCGGGAATTCGCGGGCATGATAAAAACGGCGTGATTGTTACAGAAAAAGCAAAAATCGTCATCGGCGCGGACGGAGCGCATTCGTTTGTCGCCAAAAGCGTGAAAGCACCGATTCTAATTGATCGCGGGCTTTTTACATGCAGTTATTATTCTTATTTCAGCAATGTTCCGCTCGAAGCAACCGAGCTTTATGTTCGCCCAGATCACGGCTTTGTCGCTGATTCGACAAATGACGGATTAACGATGGTCGTCGGCATCTGGAAACAAAGCGAATTTCAGCGCGTCCGTTCAAACATCGAAGCCGCTTTTATGAAAAGCCTGGACGAACAAGCGCCGCATCTTGCCGAACGCATCCGCGAAGGCAAGCGCGAAGAGCCTTTTTACGGAACCGGCATAATTCCGAATTTCATACGCAAATCTTACGGTGCGGGCTGGGCTTTGGTCGGCGACGCCGCTTATCACAAAGATCCGGTAACGGCGCAGGGAATAACCGACAGCTTCACGCACGCTGAAATGCTGGCGGAAGCAATTGATGACGCCTTTTCCGGCGTGTGCGAGCTGGAAGAATCGCTCGCCGATTACGAACAAAGGCGAAACGAAAAAATAATGCCGATGTTTGAATACACTTGCCAACTGGCTCAGCTTGCCGCCCCGCCGCCCGAAATGCAGATGCTTTTTGCCGCCTTACGAGAAAATAAAAGGGAAACTGCGAGATTTTTCGGAACCGTGGCTGGAACGGTTCCCGTGCAGGAATTTTACTCGCCGGAAAACATAAGCCGCATCGTGCCAAGCTCATCTGCGACGAGCTTGGCGATATAAACGGAAATACAACTCCCACACAAATTTTCCCGAATTCAAGGTTTAACAAAACTCATTTTTGATTATTCGGCATTGATTTGATATTTCACAACAAACGGGCGCGAAGCGATCCAGAGTTCGTTTTTATCCGTGAAAGCCATGCCGAAAGCCTGAGCGGTTTCGAACATATTTAGAAATCCGCCTTCGCCGTCGAAAACGCTGACGTCGGAAACCTGGCTGACGTAAACGCGACCTTTATTGTCAACCGCCAAACCGTACATCGGCGCGCTGTCGAATTTTCCCGGCGGCGTTTCTTTGCTGAATTTATCTTTTTTCCCGCCGAACCGACTTAAAAATTCGCCTTTTGAATTAAACTTCACAATAAAATGGCTGTCTTCGTCGGCAACAAAAACGTTATCCGCGCCGTCAACGGCAATCAAACCGAAATTCGGATTTTTTAAGCCCGCAAGCTGCGCTGCGTTTTTAATCGCGCCGAGCTTTTTGCCGTCGTTCGCAAGATGCAGAATTTCGTTGTTTTGAGTCGTTATCCAGAGCGTTCCGTCAAGCGCGACCGCGATGCCCGCGACCCACCCTTGATTTATCGGCGGCAGTTCCTTGCCGCTCGCGCCTTCAAAAACCTTTATACCGCGCGGCGTCGGGATAAAAATTTTACCGCTTCGGTCAGCCGCGAAGTTGCCTAAATAAACATCTTCGCCAGCCGACCACTGCGTTAAAAATTTGCCGTTCGCGTCGAAAACCTGAATGCGTCCGTCCGAATAATTTCCCGAATAAATTCGCCCTTCGCTGTCAATCGCAATCGCGCGGTTATCGTCAAACTGTCCCGCGCCCAAACCTTCGCCGCCGAATTTTAAGATTTCATTGGCAAATTGATTTTCATTCGAGCCGTTTTTATCTTTCAAAAAAATATCGGAAATCTTTGGCTCCGGCAAAGAATAGTTTGGAGAAGCGATTTCCACATTCTTCTGCGCCGGGCGCACCGCGAGAAAAACGACGCCGGTAACAGCCGCGATGATAATGATTCCGAAAAACGCCGTCAGAAAAGATAATCCGCCCGATTTTCCCGCATTTTGCTGATTTGAATAAACCTGATTGCCGCTCGCCCGCAAAGCTTGCAAATTAACGCTTTTTCCCTCCGCGAGACGGTCGGCAACGTCTTTCGCTTCCTGCAAACCAAGTCCGAAACTCTCGCGCAAATGACTTATTCCGCCGATTTTATTGCCGTCCATTATGAGCCGCTCGGCTTCGGCTAACTTCTGCGCGTCGAGCGACGAAGCGATGTAATTTGTCGGATCAACCGTTTGAAAATCAGTAAAAATTAGCGGCTTTCCCGCAACAATCCCGTCAACCGCGTCTTTCGCTTCCTTCAGCCCGCAATTGAAAGCTTCACGGTAAAGCTTTACCGCTTGAATCTGATTGCCGCTCGTTGCCAGTTGTTTTATTTCCTTTAATTTGCGCGACTGCTCGATCAAATTTCCGCCGAAATTGTAATGCGAAGCAAACGCCTGGCGCACTTCCGCCGGCACGATAATCTGATTGCCGCAAAACTCGCACCGCTGAAATCCGGACTTGCCGCCCGCAAATTCAATCGGCGCGCTGCACGAATCACACCTGAAACTCTGTGGCATTTAGCTTTTCTCCGAAATTATTTTAGAAGTTGATTGAGCTTTTAGGATGAATAATGAATCACTAAAACACCTGTAAAGCCATTGAATAGACCGAAAAAATTACTATTTTTGCTTTGATCTTTAAACAAACATCTTACCCGGATTCAAAATGCCGTTCGGGTCGAAGACTTTTTTGATGCCTTTCATAATTTCGAGCGTCGGCTGGTCAATTGCCATATCGAGATATGCTGCTTTGACGTAGCCGATGCCGTGTTCGCCGGAGATTGAGCCGCCTAAGTTCACCGAGAGAGCGAAGGTTTCTTTGACACATTGGCGGGCGCGGGCGATCGAGTCGGGGTTATCGCGGTCGCAGAGGAAATTGACGTGGATGTTGCCGTCTCCGGCGTGTCCGAAATTGGCGACGAAAGTGTCGTATTTGCGCCCGATTTCTTCGACCTCAGCGACGAGTTCGGGAACCCGCGAACGCGGGACGACGACATCTTCGTTGATCTTTAAAGTGCCGTATTTCATCAAACTTGGCGAAATGGCGCGGCGCACGTCCCAGAGTTTGTCTTCTTCCTCTTTCGATTTCGCCCGCAGCACATCGAATCCGCCGTTTTCCTGCAAAATGCGTTCGATTGTTTGCGCGTTGCGCTCGACTTCTTCGCGGAAACCGTCAACGGCGACGATTAAAATCGCTCCAGCGTCGGGCGACAAGCCGAAGGCGAAGTTCTGCTCGATTGCGCCGATGCAGTTTTTATCAATGACTTCCATCGCCATCGGCAGCAAGCCTTCGGGCGTAAATTTCGTTAAAACTTTGCACGCCGCTTCCATCGTTTTGAAACTGGCGCGGACGGTCGAAGTTGCTTCGGGCATCGGCAAAAGTTTTAAAGTCGCTTCGGTGATGATGCCGAGCATTCCTTCCGAACCGCACATCAAACCGACCAGATCGAAACCGACGACGTTTTTCACAGTGCGCCCGCCTGTGCGGATGATTTCGCCCGTCGCGGTGACGACTTCCAAACCCAAAACCGAATGTTTCGTCACGCCGTATTTCGGTGTTCGCATTCCGCCCGCGTTTTCGGCGATGTTGCCGCCGATGTAAGAATCTTTGTAAGAAGCCGGATCGGGCGGGAAGAGAAGACCGTGTTTTTCAACTGCTTGCTGCAATTCGTAAGTCGTCAGTCCTGGCTGGCAAATCACATATAAATCGTCAACATTTATCTCGATGATTTTTTTCATCCGGTCGGTTCCGATGACAATGCCGCCGTCAACCGGAACCGCGCCGCCCGTGTAACCGACGCCGCCGCCGCGCGCAGTAACGGGAAAAAGATATTCGTTGGCGAGTTTAAGGATTTCGCACATTTCTTCTGTGCTTTCGGGAAAAACGACGGCTTCGGGCGGAAATTTTTCTTTTACGGCGTCCGCGCCGTAAGGCTCGACCTTTTCCGGTTCGACTAAAACATTTTCCGCACCGACAATTTGTTTTAATTTTTCGAGAACTTCCGGCTTAGAAGCGTTTGTAGTAGCGCGTGGTTTAGCGTTGAAATGGATTGATTGGAACATAATCTAAGATTATTTTAGAGCATTACGTTTCTGTATCTTTCTAATTAACCAATGACAACTTGCAAATAAAATTGTAAAAGGCGTGAGAATTATAAATAATTTAATCATCAGTGAAACGCCGAGCAGTTCTAAAACTCCGCCAAACGCGTATACAGCTATTAATTGGTCAATTGCGTTATCGTCTAGATAAATCAGAGCCGTTACCTGTATCAAAAGAGCAGAAATTGAAGAAGTTACGAGTATCAAACTCCATCTAATCAAAGCGGATTTTATTATTCTGCCAAAAAGTAAATTCCAAAAAACAACTGAAATTGTTGCGCCAATTAGAACACCTCCAGGTGGAATGCCGCGTTCACCATAATCTAATGAAAAACCCGGCATAATCGAAATTCTTGTATAAAAATCTTCGATCAGCAACACGCACGAAACAAAAAGTGTGCCGAGAAAGCCATAAGAAACAGATTCCAAAAGCAAAATTGATAATTCTTTAAATTTTCGCATAAGAATTTTATCAATGTGACAGGTTTAGTTTATTACGAAAAGACGAAAAGCCAAACGCTTCTGAACAAGCTCTCACTTTCAAGAATCTTTTGTTCTGTGAAGGCGAAAGCAGGTTTTGAAGCAGTTTAGCTTTCTTTGTTTTCGAACACTATTTTTGCTCGCTTTTTTCCATCGGGTAACCCGCGCTTTTCCACGCGTTCGTTCCGCCGACTAAAGCATACGCATTTTCAATTCCTTTTTCTTTTAATTTAGCAACCAGACCGGCGCTTGTATGTTCGTTCGGTCAGGAACAGTAGGCGATGATCTTTTTGCCTGTCGGAATATCTTTATATTTTGCTTCGAGAGCATCCATCGAAATGTTTATCGCACCTTTGATATGTTCCTGTTTATAAGCGGCTTCGGCGCGCGTGTCTACGAAAACTGCATTTCCCGCGTCGAAATCTTTTTTCGCTTCTGCCAGCGCGATTCGCGGCGTGTTATCCTCGTGACCATGTTCGTCGGTTTTCGGCGCACTCGCCTTCTGCGTTGCGGCTGAATTCGCGTTTGTTTTAGCCGTTTCGATTTTGACCGGCGCCGCCGCGTTTTGACACGCAGTCGAAAGGCTTATGACAAACGCCAGAGCGATTGTTGTTGATAAAAAATAACGCATTTTTCCTCCTTAATTTTTATCTGCAAATCGGGAATAACAGTTATGATTACTCGCGCGATTCGCAATTTTCTACTTATCTACTCTAACTATTATCAATAGTCGGCTCGCCGCCCGCAACCGGCGTCGGATATTTTCCCGTCCAGCAAGCGACGCAGGCGGAAGTTTCGTCAATGTTAATCGCATCGAGCATTCCTTCGAGCGACAGATAGCCGAGAGAATCGGCTTCGATGTAGCGGCAAACTTCGTCAACTGACATTTGCGCCGCGATCAAATCGGCTTTGCGCGGTGTGTCAACTCCGTAATAACAGGGACTTGCCGTCGGCGGGCAACTTATTCGGATATGTACTTCTTTGGCACCGGCTTCGCGCACCATTTGCACGATTTTTTTCGATGTCGTGCCGCGCACAATCGAATCGTCAACCAGAACGACGCGCTGGTCTTTTATCAAATCCTTGATCGGATTGAGCTTCAAGCGCACGCCGAATGAGCGAATTGACTGGCTCGGCTCGATAAAAGTTCGCCCGACATAATGATTTCTAATAATCGCCTGCCGGTAATTAATCCCGGATTGCCGGGCGTAACCAATTGCCGCCGCGACGCCCGAGTCCGGCACGGGAACGATTAAATCGGCTTCCGCCGGGTGTTCAATCGCAAGCTGTTTTCCCATTCGATGCCGCGATTGATTGACGGATTTTCCGAAAATCGTCGAATCGGGGCGCGAAAAATAAACGTGCTCAAACGCGCAGACGGATTTCGGTTTTTCATTGAACGGAAAAAACGAATGCAAACCGTTTTCGTCAATCACAAGCATTTCGCCCGGTTCGATTTCACGCACGTATTCTGCGTCAATCAAATCAAACGCGCACGTTTCCGACGCGACGCACCAGGCGTTTTTTAATTTCCCTAGATTTAACGGGCGAAAACCGCGCGGGTCCCGCACGGCAATCAAAGTTTTCGGCGTCAGAAACAAAAGCGAAAACGCGCCTTCCGTGTTTTGCAAAACTTTGGCGACAGCTTCGACGGCGTTTTTCGCTTCAGAGCGGGCGATGTCGTGCAGGATCGTTTCGGTGTCGGAAGTCGAAGAAAAAATCGCGCCCGCTTCTTCTAGTTCGGCGCGTTTTTGCGGCGCATATGGCAGATTTCCGTTATGACAAACGGCGATTTTTCCGTGTCGGCAGGCAACAGAAAATGGCTGAACTTCCTTGATCGTATTTTTCCCGGCTGTTGAATAGCGCGTATGACCGATAGCGCTCATACCTCTCAAATTACGCAAAACGTCTTCGGTCAAAACGTCGGCGACCAAACCCATCGAGCGAAATTGATGCAAATCCGCGCCGTCCGACGAAACGATGCCGCACGCTTCCTGCCCGCGATGCTGCAAAGCGAAAAGCCCGAGCTGCGTCAAAGTCGAGGCTTCCGGGTGTCCGAAAATACCGAAAACGCCGCATTCTTCCCTAAATTTGTCGAGGGTTAGATTCATTACTTTTATTTTGCCACAAAAAAGAATTAGCCACGAATTACAGGAGTAACACGAACCAGACGAAATATAATTCGTATTAATTTGTGTAATTCGCAGCTAAAATTTTTACTCGGCGGACGCAATACGCCCGCGACATTCGCCGAAGCCGATGCGTCGAAAACCTTCTTTTTCGCAGAAACCTTTCATAATCACTTCGTCGCCGTCCTCCAAAAACCGGCGAGTTTCGCCGTTCGGCAATTGAAGCGGGTCGGTTCCGCGCCACGTCAATTCCAGCAAACAGCCGCGTTCTTGTTTTGAATCGCCGGAAACCGTGCCCGTTGCCATTAAATCGCCGGTTTGCAGGTTGCAGCCATTCGATGCGTGATGCGTCAGCATTTGCCCGATTGTCCAGTACAAATCCTTCATATTCGAGCGCGAAAGCAAAAACGGTTCGGCACTTTCATCGCGCATTTTTTGCGTTTGCAGGTAAACTTCAAGGTTAATGTCGAAACCGCCGAATTTTTGATTTTCCTCCGAATACAAATACTCGAGCGGCTGCGGATCGCCTTCCGGTCGTTCAAACGCCGGAATCCGGAACGGCGCGAGCGCTTCCATCGTGACGACGAACGGCGAAACTGATGTGGCGAAATTTTTGGCGAGAAACGGTCCGAGCGGCTGATATTCCCACGCTTGAATGTCGCGCGCCGACCAATCGTTGACGAGACACAAACCGAAAATATGTTCTTCCGCATTATCAATCGAGATAGTTTCGCCTAATTCATTGCCTCTGCCGACGAAAAATCCGACTTCCATTTCGTAGTCGAGATTTTTGCACGGAATGTATTCGGGCGGCGCTTCCGCGTTACTTCGATTTTGACCTTTCGGACGCACAATTTCCGTTCCCGAAACGACGATTGAAGAGGCGCGACCGTGATAACCGATTGGAACGTATTTATAATTCGGCAAAAGCGGCGCGTCGGGACGAAACATCGAACCGACATTTGTCGCGTGAAAAATCGAGCAGTAAAAATCGGTGTAATCTCCGATGTGCGCGGGCAGATAAAACTGCGCTTCTTCCATCGGAACCAGATTTCTCTGCACGGTTTTTCGCGTTTTCTCGTCCGCATTTTCCGACAAAATTTCCATCAAACGACGACGAAATGCGGTCTGCACGTTCGTGTTTTTTCGCATTACCGAATGATCGAGACAATAATTGTCGGCGGTCACGGCGATGGCAAAAGATTCATCGTCGAACAGACACAATTCGTAACAGGTGTAAACGTCGAGAACGAAATCGCCGACGGCGACGCCGATTCGGACGTTTTCATACGTGCAGGCGCGCGTGAAAACACAGAACGGCAGATTTTGAATCGGAAAATCCGTATCAGGCGCATTCGCCGATTCGATCCAGCTTTTTAAGTTTTGATCGTGCGTTTCATTTACATTTATCATTTCATTTATTATTTACCATTTATCACTCAACATTACATTCACCGATTTTTATAAAGCCTCGTCCGCCCGATAAATGATAAATGTCGAATGATAAATGTTATAAAATCCCAATATCTTTCAAATCTTCGATGGGTTCGTCGAAAGAACACGAACCGAACGAAATCAGGCTTCGCTCGCGCATCAGGGCGATCTGCTGAACCGTCAAAATATAATCGCGGTGCCAGGTGACGGCGCCCTCGGAAAACTCGAAACTTTCGTAAAACTCATCTTCGAGCACGCCTTCGAGAATATTCGATTTATAGCCCTGCCGCGCGAAACCGGTTGCCAGAAACAAATTCAAGAATCCGTGCATCGTTCCCGAAGGCGCGTCGGGCGCATAAGTCAGCGGCTTGAAACAGCGCAGCGGATGATGCAGACCGGCGGTCGCTTTAAACGGAACGTTCGCCGCCAGACAAGTGCGCACAAAACGGATTATTTCAGCGGTCGAAGGAAACGCGTCAGCCGTTAAACCGCCAGTTCGGATTTTCGCTCGCTGTCCGCGAATCGCCAGCGTCGAAATCGTATCCGCCAAAGTTTTATCGGTCGGAATTTCAAAATAAGCCGTCAGATAGTTCGGCAGAATGCCGACCGCATTTTCGATTTCCGAAGCGGTCGTTACTTTTATTTCGAGCGTGTCGCACAAAACGCGCGAAGCGTTTTGCGAGTTGAACCGGTCAACGCGCCGAATGCTGTCGTAAACGTCTTCGCCCGCAAGAACGCTCAAACGCCAGCCGTTTTCCGCGTCGCCCGAAAGGTATTCGTCGGCATATTCCATAAATTCGTCGAGCCGCGCGACGACGACGACGAATCGCCCGAGCATCCAGTTGTAAGCGCTTTTTTTGTAAGCCGCGTAATTGCGGACGGCTTCCGCCATCGAAATCTGCGAAGGCGGAAAAAGTCCCGCATAATCAACAATTTCAGCTAATAAAACGCGCGCCGATTCTTTCGGTTTGGAATCTGTTGTTTGTTGAGTGTTCATTTTAGCTAATTTCGGTTAATTGAAACTAAAAGAGTAGTTTATTGTTTCGGCGAATTATAATCAAAAACGAAAACTTGCTTAATTCAAGCAAAAAATATAGGTTATCTTTGAGGCTGACACAAGTCAATTTTGCGTTGGAAATGGTGTAAATAATGCGTGTTTTGGGCATTGATCCGGGCAGTGAAACGCTCGGCTGGGGCGTCGTCGAAGGCAGCGGGTTGAAATACTCGCTGGTTGATTTCGGAACTGTAAAATCAACCTCGCGCGAAAAGTTTTCGCGCCGTTTGCTGAAAATTTACGAAGGCGTCGAAGCAGTAATCGAAAAATACAAGCCCGACGCGATTTCTATCGAAGAAGCGTTTTACGCCGTTAACGTCAAAGTCGCTTTGAAACTCGGACAAGTGCGCGGCGTCGTTTTGCTTTTAGGCGAAAAGAGCAATCTCGAAATCGGCGAATACAGCCCGCGCCTCATCAAACAAACAGTCGTCGGTTACGGCAACGCCGAAAAACATCAGGTTCAGGAAATGGTGCGCCTGCTTTTGCGTATGAAAACCGTTCCGCAGCCGCACGACGCGGCGGACGCACTGGCGATTGCGATTTGCCATTTTCATCACGCCGGAGTTCAAAATAAAATCAACAACGCGAAATTGAAAATTCGCTGAAGTTCGTTCTTTTAAGTTGCTTGCCGATAAATAGTAATTGAATGAACAATTTAATGCTCGCCGAAGAACCAATAATTCTTCAAAAAAACGATTGAAAATCCTCTTTTCGGTTTGTTAAAATAGATACAAAGCTGAAACGGCTTCTTACCCGAATTTCCTGCAAATCGAATTTTCAATTTAACTCCTTCCAAATTTACCTATGAAAAATACAATCTTGAAATCCGTCCTTATTCTGCTGTCGTTTTTCATTTTCTCGGCTTTCTTCGGCGTTTCAATTTCGGCGCAAACAGCGCGACCGGAACCTGAATTAAGCGTCAGCGGTTTTCGCCTCGGCGACGAAGAAAATGCCAGACAATTACTGCAAAATTATTCGCCGCGTTACGATAACGAACGCGCGCAGCCGAAATACCTGTTTTATAACGAATACGGCAACCAAGTGATGTCTCTTACCGGTTTTTCCAGAGAGCGCCCGTTTTTAATTGTCGCCATCGAAGTTTTCGCCGTCGGCAATTCTTACCAAAACAGACATTACCAGATGAAAAACAAAAGTTATTTTGAAACCGAATCCGCCTTTTTCATCGGAACGCGCCAATCGGCTACTTCTTTGTTATTCGGAGCCGCAAATATGACCGAACCAAAGGAAATAATTCAAAAGAAAGGCGCGCCGGAAGCAGACGAAAAAGACGGCAAGACAAGAGTTTTGCGTTATCGTATTGATTTCTCGAACGAATCGGATACGCGAAAAGCAAACCTCAGACAAGCGGCGTTAAAATCTCCGAAAGCGACGGATTCGGCGTTGCCGTTTTTTACTTCGTATAAAGCCGAATACCACTTTGTTAAAAATCAGTTGCGCCGTTTTAGCATCGCGCTGGAACCTGCTGATTCTTTCACGCCGGTATTTTGATTTTCAGAAAACAATTTTTTAATACCAAAAATATAGCGGCTATTCATCAGCCGCTATATTTTTGGTATTTAAGCGGCAAACACATAAAGAAAAAAATGCTTTAAAAAATTGGGGTTTTAGGATAAGTTATGTAAAAACAACTTGAAAACTCAATAAAATAAAGAGGAAAAATATGAAACTCCCGCTTTCTCTGATTTTTTTGCTCACTTTCTTCTTTTTCAATACAGCCATCGAGGCTCAAAAACGCCGACCTGTTACGAGAACCAGCGTCGCGTCGAAACCTCAAATTTCTAAAACCGCTGGCAGTTCAGGCGTTGTAATTGACGAAAGTCTAGCCGTTTTGCGCGTTCGTCCGAGCCTTTTCGCCGATTCGGTTCAGCGAATGCGGCGCGGGCGCAAAGTGCAGATTCTAGATGAGCGACAAAGCGACGGCGTAACCTTTTTCCGCGTTTCGGCTCCGCCCGTTAATTCCGGCTGGGTGCAGGCGGAAGCGGTTTTCGGCAAGTTCCGGCGCGGCGACGATGAACGTTTGGCGAAACTAGTGCAGGCTTCAAGCGGATTCGATCAACTTGAAATCGCGGCTAAATTCCTTGAAATGTACCCGGACTCGCCGCTTAAACCGGCTATTTTACTGCTTTTCGGCGATTTAGTGGAAGAAACCGCCGCGCGTATATCGCGCGATGCCACGCGCCGTTTAGACCGCCGCGAGATGGCGGCTTCGGGCGCGCCGCTTCACAGCTTTTATCTTAATTTCGTCAGCCTCGACCGCTACCGCAAACTCGGAATCGTGTTTTTGTTCAATTCAAACACAAAAAATTTTCATTATGACGGCGCGAGCTGGCGGGAAATAATCGCTAAATACCCGAAATTGACGGAAGCCGCCGAAGCACAAAAACGATTGGATTCTTTGAAAGAGAAACTGGAAAAACGCGACGCTAAATAGAAGATTCAGCCGCGAAGAAACACGAAAACGTAGAAAAAATGTAAGTTAATCAGCCACGAATTACACGAATGACATAAATAAAAAAACAAATAATGATTCTTTATTTTTGCGAATTCATGTAGCACATGGCTAAAACATTTCTTTTCTTATTTTTGTGTATTTTTGTGTTTGTTCGCGGCTGAGTCTGGTTATTTTTTGCTTAATTGAACTGCAATCAAAGCGGCGATTTTTGCATTGTTTTCGATAAGGGAAATATTCGCCGTCAAAGTTTTTCCTTCGCTTTTCTTTGCCATCTGCGCTAACAGAAACGGTGTTATTTCTTTGCCTTTGATGTTTTTTTCGTTGGCGAGCGCGAGGGATTCAGACAGAATGTTTTCCAGTTCGTCGAGAGCGATTTCAAATTCAGCCGGAACCGGAACCGTTATAAGAATCGAGTTTTTCAGCTTTAATTCATTCCGAGCCTTTACGATTTCAGCTACTTCTTCAACAGTTTCGATTTTCTCGTCAACATAAAGATTGCTGCGACGCGAATAAAACGCCGGCATTTCGTCGCATTGCCAGCCGACTACCGTCACGCCGTGAGTTTCCAGCCACTCGCGCGTCGCGGGTAAATCCAAAACTATCTTCGCGCCGGAACAAACGACCGTTATCGGCGTCTGCGCGAGTTCCGGTAAATCCGCCGAAACATCTTCACGAAAGCCTCGATGAATTCCGCCGATTCCGCCCGTTGCGAAAACTTCTATTCCCGCTTCGTGCGCGATAAAAGTTGTGGTTGCGACCGTCGTCGCGCAGTTTAAATTTCCGGCGACGGCAATCGGTAAATCGCGCCGCGAAATTTTGCGTATGTTTTTATCGGTTGCGAGTTGCTCGATTTGCTCTCGATTCAATCCGACGTGAAATCGTCCGTCAAAAACGGCTATTGTTGCTGGCGTGGCGCCGTTTTCACGAACTGTTTTTTCTAAATTAAAAGCGGTTTCGAGATTTTTCGGATACGGCAGCCCGTGAGCGATAACCGTTGATTCGAGCGCGACAATCGGCTGTTGATTTTCCAGAGCCGCAGCGACTTCTTCGTTGTACTTGAATACCATTGAGAACTACGAATTACGAATTTCAAACTACGAATTTCGAGAAAAAAAGTAGCATCTTTTAACTCGTAATTTGAAATTCGTAATTGATTATTACTTGATCATTTTGCCGATCCGGTCGAGGCGCGGATTTGTCAGGCAGCCTAGCATACTGCCGTTTGACGCCGCACGGTCGCACGACCAGTAAACGAACATTGCTTGCCCGACGATTAGCTCGCGCGGAACAAATCCCCAGAAACGGCTGTCTTCGCTGTTATCGCGACTGTCGCCCATCACGAAAAATTGATTTTCGGGAACGACCATCGGCTTGCCGGGAACGGCGAACTCGTAATCGTCGCGCGGCAGATCGCGTCCCGATTGAAGATATTTCATTCTTCTTTCCGAATAATAAACATTGTAATCTTCATTCGGCTGGCGCGGCTCGAATTCTTTTGTTTCGAGCGCCGATTCGTTATCATCGGCGTCGCCGATGACGCGATGTTCGGGCAAAAGCTGTCCGTTGATGAAAACCTGATTGTTGCGAAACTCGACGGTTTCGCCAGGCAGCGCTATGACGCGCTTGACGTAATTGATTTGGTAAGGAACGATGCCGCGAGCACGGTCGTTTTCGGGATTGACTTTGTTTCCCGGATATTTGAAAACGATTATATCGCCGCGTCTTATTTCGCGTTGCGGCAAAAACGGCAGCGGATTGCCGCTCGGCGCGAAAATGAATTTGTTAACGAGCAAATAATCACCGATCAAAATCGTATTTTGCATCGAACCGGTCGGAACGGTAACGGCTTGCAGAATAAAAGTCATTCCGAAAATCGCCATTATCAATGTGACGACAAACGATTCGAAATACTCGCGCACGGTTGATTTCGGCGGTCCGACGGGCTTCGGTTCGGTGGTTTGTTTTATTTCCGTTTCTTCTTTAATCATAAATGCTGTATGTAGATACGTTGATTTTACGTTTTCCGTTTCGCGCGATCAGGTTTTTTCAATTTTTCCAAAGCTAGACTCGCCGCCATCATCTCGGCGGATTTTATCGAGTTTCCGCTGCCTTCGACCTTGCCCGTATCCCAAACGGCTTCAACAAAAAACGTCGGATCGTGCGGCGGACCTTCGCTTCTGACGACCGTATAGACTGGAGCGGAAAGTTTCTCGGCTTGCAAGGTTTCCTGAAGCAGAGTTTTATAATCAACTGAGCTTTTCGGCGTGGCGTGACGCAGTTCTTCGGCATATATGCGATTGACAAAAGCGCGTGCCGATATATAACCGCTGTCAAAAAAGATTGCGCTGATAACGGCTTCGAGCGTGTCGGCGAGCAGCGCCTGTTTTCGTCTGCCGCCGGTTTTTTCTTCGCCGCGCCCGACGCGCATAAATTCGCCTAAATTCAAACTCTGCGCCAATTTAGCGAGCGTTCCGGTGCTGACTAAATGATGCTTCATCAACGTTAAATCGCCCTCGCTCAGTTTTGGGTGACGAAGATAAAGCTGCTCGGCAATCGCTAGACCGAGCACAGCGTCGCCGACAAATTCGAGTGATTCGTTTTGTCGTTCGCGAATTTCTTCTTCTTCTCCTTCGGGTAGTTTCTCGTACGCCCACGACCTATGCGTTACGGCGCGTTCGAGCAGCGAAACGTTTTGGAACTTGTGACCGATGAGGTTTTCCAGTTTGGCAATATTCTGCGACATTGAGGATAATTTTAAGAATATCAAAACAAAAAAGAAAGTCGGACGCTGATGATTTCGCGTCCGACTTTAATTTTTAGGTTTTTATACGAATGTAATTAGCGTGTGCCTTTCTTTTTCGGAGCCGGTTTTTTAGCCGGAGTTTTCGCAGTTTTCGCTTCTGCGGCAGCCGTTCCGTTAGCGCTGCTGGCTGGCTTGGTTGCCGCCTGGGTATTTGTGTTGACTACAGGAACCGATGTAGTCGGAGTTGTCATGGAAGTCGTGCCGTTTGTTGATGTAGTCGCCGGAGCGGCTTCGACAACTGGAGTAACTTCGCTTGTCGGATTCGGCATCGGTTTCGCCGTTACTGACGAGATATATGCGTCCATTCCGTCGGCTTTTCCGTTATTGCGGAACGTGTAAAAATCTTTGATCAAAGCGTAAACGGCATCTTTCTGAGTTTTTTCCGCCGGTGTATTTCCAAACAGTTTGTAAGCTCTCGCATAAGCGTCAATCGCGCGGTCGGCATAGCCTTTCTGCAAAGCGTAAATCGCTTTCGTTTCGTCCGTATCAACGTTGTTCGCCGCTTTCAGCTTTTCGGTTCGCTGGTTTTCAAGCTTGACGGCTTCATCCTGATAATACTGACCGATAGCGGTGAAAACTTCCGGGAATTTTTGCGGCGCCGAATTATACTGAGTCACTTTGTAAAAATACGGCAACGCGTCTTTTTTGTTTTTGTCGCGGAAGTATTTAATGTAACCGATTGTATAGTTCAACCAACCAAGAGCGTTGTTTTTACCGTCGGGAAATTTAGCATTTTTATAATTTATTCCTACGCCTTTATAAGCAACTCCGTAATTGACGGAAGTTGCGCCGCCTTCGATTCTCTGAATCGCTTCCTGTGCGTATCTTACGGTATCGGCGTTAAATTTGTCGTTGTTCTTAATTGATTCGTCGAGTCCGATTGAACCGAGCAAAATTGCAACATCAAGTTGAATCTTCGGGTCCTTTTCAACCGCCAGAACTTCTTTGCCGGCAGCATAAACTTCATCCCAATTTTTAGCTTGCAACGAATTATTGAAACGGGCGTAAAGTTTCTCCATATCTTCCGCTACTTGAGTATCTTTGATTAGTTTTTCCGTTGGCGGAATATAGCCTTTCAAGTAATCAACCTGCGCTTTGGCGTCAGCACAAGCACCGTATTTTTCAATATATTCCTTTGCGGCTTCAACAGCAATTTTACGTTGTGGAATCGCTTTGTCGAAATTATCGGTGAATCTTTTGTAAACGGCTTGTTGCGCCTCGACATTATCGCAAGCGTCTTGAGCAAAACTTTCACTTGCGCCGACGGCGGTAAAAGTCACAGCCAAAACTCCTAAACCTAAAAACCTAAAAACTGATTTCATTAAATTTTCCTCCGTGGTGGCTTTAAACCTAACTTCTTTTTTTATTATTTGAAACTTGTTAAGAGTTTCAGCGTTTTGCGTCCATTCTGATGAATACCGAAAAAAAAGAGTTGCAAAATTTGTTGCAAAGCATTCTCATCCGCGAAGCGAGAAACAGCGGCGGCAACAAATACATTCCGAAAGACGCAAGAACTAAATAATCACGTAAGTTTATTTTTCTTGTCAAGCTAAATTTAAAGAAAAAAGCGCCGAAATTGTTCGCTTTTCAGCGATTCTTCGGCGCGCTAGTACTTGTCGGTCGTATTTTTCGACAATTACTTATCAACAATGCGCGGACGCGTTGCTTGATCTCCGCGTTTTTTCACGGTTATAACGACCGGCGGAAACATATCAGCGACGTTTTCGGCTTTTTTAACGGCGGGATTCGGCATATGCATATTTGTGGACATTTCCTTTTTCGGAGCCGACGTTTTTTTTACGTTCTCGTTGGTGTCGCCGCCTTCTTCCGCTTCGATAATTTCTTCGTCATCTTCGTCGCTCGAAGGAACCGGAGTTTTGGCAGTGATATGTGTTTTCGGAGCAATTCTGAACGGAGCCAAAGCTAAATTGCGGTCATTTTTTTCGAGAAGACGCGGGCGAAGCGCCTGATACACTTTTCCGGCAACCGCCGCAGCGTATTTTCCGCGTTCGGCTTGCCCGCGCGTGATGACGACGACCGAGTATTTCGGATTTTGAATCGGAGCGACCGACGCGAAAAGTCCTAACCAGGAGCCTTTTCCGATGCACGAACCGGTTTTTCCGGCGACGCCCATTGACGCGTCAACGCCGCGCCGCGCCGTTCCGTATTCTGCCGCGCCGACCATTCCCGGAATAACGCCCGTCACGCTCGTCATCGGCAGATTTAGCTGACGGCGCAGAAATCCGCGAAAACTCGTTTGTTCGACGCGCGAGCGCGGAACTTGCGGAACGACGATTTTCCCGCCGTTGGAAATTGCCGAAACCATGACGGCTAACTGCACGGGCGAAACTTCAAAATCGTCGCCGTGCGAATAAATCAAGGCTTTGCTGTTGTTGTACGGCAGTTTTCCGCCGACCTCGCCTTCGTAATTTATGCCGGTCGGCTCGCCCAAACCCAAAGCGCGAGCGTAAGAAATAATCTTGGTGTTGCCGATATTGACGCCGACTTTTTGAAAATAAACATTATTAGAATAAGCGAGCGCATCGTCGAGATTCATACGAAAATTGCCGACGTATCCTTCGCTGTCAATAACGCTTTCGTTGATGCCCGCAACGCCCGTCACGAGCTTGATTGTTGAACACGGACGATAGCTGTTGCGAACAGCCCATTCCTGGTTGACCACGGTCAAAATTTTTCCGGTCTGCGCTTCCATTACGACGACCGTTCCGGCGTGATTGCCGAGCGCGGCGATTGCGGCTCGGCGAATTTGCGGGTCCTCGCCTTCGGTGTTGTCATTGGCGATATTCTCCATTGTTTCGGTGCGCAGTCCGCGCTCGAAAGCCAGAGCGCGTTCACGGGCTTCGCGGGCGGCTTGTTCGCGACGGCGTTTTTCGGCGAGAATCGCCTGACGACGAGCTTCTTCGGCTTTTTGGCGTTCGATTTCTTCTGCGCGCTGGCGTGCTTCTTCAACTTTTCTCGCTTCTGCAGCCTTTTTCGATTCTTTTTCTTTCGCCGAATCTTTCTTTTTCAGCTCGGCTTGCCGATTTTTATCGTTTTTATCGTCGCTTTCCTTTTTCTTTGCTTCGGCTTTTTTTAACTCGGCTTGTTTAGCCTTATCTTTTGACGAAGATTTCTCCTTCTTTGCCGACGCGCTTTCTTTTTTGGCATCCTTAGCGGTCTTTTCCGACTTCTTATCGGCGGTTTGGTTTTTGCCGGCGGATTTTTTTGTTTGGGCTTGGGTGTTTACGGAAAACAAAAAGATTAATAAAAAAAGCGCGGAACAGAACTTTAAATGACCGATTCGGGGGCGTAATAGCATCATTTTTACCTCGGATTAAAGGGATTTTTATTGGAGATTTTCCAGGAGAGCCGAAAATTCCTAATTAACTATTTAGTTTTTGTTGGTAAACAAGAATTGCTTTTAGAAGCTAAACAAGACTATAACATTGCAAATTGAAAAACAGCAAGATTATTTTGAATTTTTCGGTTTTATCTGATTTGGAATCTAAAATTTAGAGTTTGAAATCTCAAATGATGAATTTCTTTAAAACATTTCGCGGAAGACTGCTGGTAATTCTGGCGCTTTTGCTCATTGCCACTCTCGGCATTCAATATTATCTCAATCTGCGAACGCAGGAAGAAAATAACAGTCTGCGCGAAAAGCAGGAACAGGCTTTAGTTGCCGGATTCGCGCTCGGAATCAACACTATTACTTCCAGAGAAGAATATTTGGAGGATTTGGTCAAACGCGAAGGTCAGACTTTCTTCGACGAAGAAACCACCCAACGAATTAAAGACATTATCGTCATCAATCAGGCATGGCAGATTACGGATAGTCTAACTCCGGAATACGTTCCGATTCTCGATGAAAATGGGCAAACGAAGTATCGTAATTTAAGCGATATTAAAAATCTTCCGCCGCTCATGGAAGGAAAGAATCGTCTGGGCGAAGATTTTGAGAAATTTCCGAACGCGCGAGTAGGTAACAAAGAAGAAACTGACGGCGAAGCACACGCTATTCCTGTTGAGACCAGCGACGGTCGTTATTATGTAATGGTCATTCTGAAAAACGATTCAAAGGAAGCTGACGCTCGTGCTCTTCGACCCTTGATTTACACGTTGGCGATTTTGCTGCTTTCAGCTTTAACGACTTTTTATCTCGTTTGGCGATTTTCCCGTCCAATTGCAAATTTATCCGATGCTGCCCGACGCATCGCCGAAGGAGATTTGACTGTACGGGTTAAAGGCGCAGACCGAACAGACGAAATGGGCGAATTATCTTCACGATTCAATGAAATGACGGCAGAACTCGCCAAAAAGCGCGAACTCGAAACGCGTGTTCAGGAAGCGGAAAAATCGGCTGTTGTCGGTAGGCTAGCGTCGGCAATTGCGCACGAAATCCGCAACCCGCTTAATTACATAAATTTAACGCTTGACCATTTGCGCTCCAAATTTAAACCCGAAGATGAGCAAAAACGGGAAACTTTTGAGAAGTTGACCGCACAGCTGAAAACCGAAGTCGGCAGAATCAACAATCAAATTTCGGATTTTCTGCGTTACTCGCGCCCGCTCACTTTGAATTTGCAGCCGACCGACACGCGCGAAATCATCGAAGACTCGCTGCACATTGTCGAACCGCAAGCCGAAGATCAAAACATCAAGATCAGTGTCATTGAGCGCGAAAACGTGCCGCGCATTTCCGGCGACGCCGAATTTCTGCGCTCGGTTTTCAATAATCTCTTCATCAACGCGGTACAGGCGATGGAAAAAGACGGCGGCAATTTAAATATTACAATTTCGCCGGATACAGATCACGTTAAAATCGAAATTTCCGATACCGGTTGCGGAATCACAGAAGAACACCGCTCAAAAATCTTTGAGCCGTATTTTTCAACCAAAGAAACAGGAACTGGATTAGGTTTAGCGATTGTGAAAAAAATTATTGACGACCATAACGGCACGATTGAAGTTGAATCGGCATCAAATGTTGGAACGAAATTTACAGTAAAACTGCCCCGAGTTGAGACTTGATTTATGAATTGTTTTTCCTTTTTTGTCCTTAGTTTTGTTTTAATTTCAGTCTTTGCAGTTTCGGCAACTGCTCAGATGGAAAAAGAACATGCCGGTTCCTTATGCAAAGTTGCCATTATTAACAGTAAGATTTTTAGAAATAAAGATTCTGGAATCAAAGAAGTGAGTGATGCTTACGACAAAGTTGAAACCGAACTTAAGTCACAATCGGAAGAATTAAAATTAATGGCTGAAGAAATAAAAAAACGGGAGAACTGACTAAAAATTCTTACAGGAGCGGGCGGACCTACAAATGAAGAAATAAACTTCAGAATAAAACAATATGAACTCGCTGTAAGTAATTTTAAGAGCATGCAAGAGAAAGTAAAATCTCTTTATGAAAAACGCGTAATTGAATTAACTGCTGACATAAATAAAAGAATAATTGAAGCCACCAGTTTGTTTGCAAAGGAAAAAGGTTATTTGTTTATTTTAGATATTTCAAAATTAGACGAATCCTTTATACTTACGAAATCTGATAATGCTGATGTAACTGAAGAATTTATTAAGTATTATAAGGGGAATTTTGCTAAAACCAAGTCGCAATAGTTTTTGTATTTGAGTAATTTTATGGCTAGAAAATCAATTTTAGTAGTAGACGATGAAAAATCTCAGCGTGAGATTTTGGAGATGATTTTGTCGGGCGAAGGCTACGATGTGACAACGGCGAGTTCGGGCGAGGCAGCGATGAAGTTTGTTGCCGACCGGCGTTTCGATCTGGTTTTAACCGATTTGAAAATGACCGGAATGAGCGGTCTAGATTTGTTGAAGGAGTTAACCAATTTCGATAAATCAATAATCGTCATTTTGCTGACGGCTCACGGTTCAGTTGATTCGGCAGTTGATGCGCTGCGTTTAGGCGCGTTCGATTATTTACAGAAGCCTTACGACAGCGAAAAATTGCTAGATACCGTAAGTCGCGCTTTGAACAAACTTTCAAATTTAGATACGGAAATTGTATCGGCTTCGCCGGAAATGGATAAGGTAAAAAAGCTGATTTTGAAAGTGGCGAAGTCGAATTCGACCGTTTTGATTCGCGGCGAATCGGGAACGGGTAAGGAATTGATAGCGCGTGCGATTCATCAAAATTCTCTGCGTTCGAGCGAGACGTTTCAAGCCGTCAACTGCGCCGCGATTAACGAAAATCTTTTGGAATCCGAACTTTTCGGACACGAAAAAGGCTCGTTTACGGGCGCTGTCGGCGAAAAGAAAGGCTTGTTTGAAGTTGCCGATAACGGAACGCTTTTTTTAGATGAGATCGGCGAGCTCGAAGTCAGTTTGCAGGCTAAAATGCTGCGCGCTTTGCAGGAAAAGCAAATTCGTCGTGTCGGCGGCACGCGGGAAATCGACGTAGACGTGCGCGTTGTCGCGGCGACGAACCGCGATTTGCTGCAAATGGTCGAGGAAAAACGCTTTCGCGAAGATTTGTATTATCGTCTCAATGTGCTTTCAATCGAAATTCCGCCGCTGCGCGAGCGCGGTTCGGACGTGCAGGTTTTAATCGAATATTTTCTCAAAAAACATACCGGCGGCACGAACCGGAACGTTAAAATAAATGCCGAAGCCAGACGAATTCTGGAAAATTATTCGTATCCGGGAAACGTTCGTCAGCTGGAATTCGCGCTCGAACGCGCTATTTTATTGTGCGAAAACGATACGATTACGCCCGACGACTTGCCGCCTGAAATGTCGCATACAGCGAAAGCCGTTGCGTCCGGCGATCTTTTCAAATTGCCCGCAGAAGGCGTGAATTTTGAAGATGTCGAGCGCAGTTTGATTATGCAGGCGATGGAGCGCACCGATTACAACATTACGAAATCGGCGAAATTGCTAGGCTTGACGTTCAGAACTCTGCAGTATCGCTTAGAAAAATTCGGCATCAAGCGCGACGGCGACGGCAGCGAGGACGAACAGGAAGCGTAGTAAACTGTGACGGAATTTGAACAGGATAAACCGGATATTCGAAATGAATAAATTTATCAACGTGTTTGTTTTGTTAAAATCGTTCTGAAAAGGAGAAATTGCAATGGAATGGTTTTCGACGTTGAGTTTGGCGCTTGGAACGGCTTGGACTTCGGGAATTAATCTTTATGCGACAGTCGCCGTTTTGGGGCTTTTACAAAGATTCGGAGCGACGAAACTGCCGGGCGGTCTGGAGGTTTTGGATAATTGGTGGATTATCGGCGTCGCCGTTTTTTTGTATTTGATTGAATTTTTCGCCGATAAAATTCCGTATGTGGACAGCATTTGGGACGCCGTTCACACATTCATCCGCGTTCCGGCGGGCGCGATTGTCGCTTACGCGGCGACGAACGAGATGGATGCGGGCGTGGCGACGATTGCAGCTTTGCTCGGCGGCGGTTTAGCGTTTTCTTCGCACGGCACAAAAGCCGCTCTGCGCGCCGGGGCGAATCTTTCGCCGGAACCGGTTTCAAACTGGATTTTGTCAATCGTCGAAGACATCATCGCGTTTGTCGGAACGTTTTTGGCTGTTTTTGCTCCGGTTTTGATCACGTTCGTTTTGCTGGTTTTCACGCTCTTTTTCGTTTGGTTCGCTCCGAAAGTTTTTCGCGCCGTTCGTCGTTTATTTAATGCGCTCCGCACATTTTTCGGCGGAAAGGGCTTTAGCGGAGCGGCGCGTTAATTTGCGGTAATTAAAATGCTTTTAGAATCGGATTTCGCTTCAATGCTTAGTTGTTTTCGCCGTTTTTACAAATCTTTGCGATTGTAAAACGAAATAAATCTGCCGTTGGCAAAGCCACATATAATATGTAGAACGGTTCGAGCGTTATAGTTCTGAAACGATTCTGAACGTAAAATCCTACCGAAAATATAAACATTGACAGAAAAAGCCCGAAAATCCAGAAATGTTTTCTGAAGTTGCGCCGAAGAGACGTAAAAATTCCGAAATAAGCGAAAAGGTAAACGGGAAGGGAAATGAGCAGAGAAGCCAGCCAAAACCTGAAAGAATAATAATTCGGATTTACGCCCGGCATTAAAAAGTAATAAAGATTATAGATTTTCAGCAGCAGATATTTGCGCGGATTTTCCAGAGACCATCGGACGCCTTCGGCAAAATACATTTTTTGAATCTCGGAATGCGTCAAACCTTCTCTTTTCGGTTTCAATCGTTCGATGACTTCATACTCCATAATTGACGCGCGGCGCGGCGGAGTGACGAGCGATTTGTACATATCGTCATTATGTCCGATGAGAAAAAAGCTTCCCTCGCCGCTCGAACTAATCACGTAAGTATTATTTACCTTTAAATTATAAAGCCCGTAGGGAAGCGTAAAAACAAAGCAAATCAGGGCAAAAGTTGCGCTGTAAGCGAGTTTTTGCCGAAAGGTTTTGTTTTTTGAAAGAAAGATAAACAGCGGAATAAACGGAGCGTAAAGCAATATGTGAGATTTCGTTAAAAAAGTGATTGAGAATAAAACTGCCGACAAAACGAGCGATGGAAAATGATTTTTGTAAACGGCTTTTAATAAAAAATATACGGTGAAAATGAAATGATACTGAAACGGCATGTCCTGCCCGAAAGTGTGCACCCACCAGAGCGTTAAAGGATAAAAGCAATAAATTGCCGCCGCCGTAATAGCTGCGTCGTTTCTGCGCCAGACTAATCGGGCAGTTTTGTATAAAAATACGCCCGAAAGGGAACATAAAAGGATTTGCGTCGTTTGCAGCGCAAAAATCCAGTGAGAACCGAAAAGCAATTTGAAAAGCGCCTGAAAATACGGGTAAAAAGGAGCGGTGACAAACAGCGATTCAAGCTCGTTGAGGTTTTCCGACAAAAGGTTGAATTCACCGCGCAAAATCGCGTCGCTTTGCTGATCGTATCGCGGCGTGTCGCCGAAAAGCTCAAAACTGTCGTAGCCGCTGAAAAAAACGAACGAAGTTCTGACTATTAAAAAGGCAAAAAAAAACGTCCACAAAATTTGTGCTTCCGACAAACGAGATTTTCCCTGAATCATCGCTCGGAATTTGCGGTAAAATTTCATCCACCTGCTTTCCTGGATTTATTTTTCGAACGGCATCGGCTGCGGCTCCTCGCCTTCTTTCGGCGGCTCGCGTTTTAATGAAGCGAAAATTTGCAAAATTTCGTCGTGCATTTTTTTAGCGTCCTCGTCGTTCGGGGCAAGTTTCAAACCTTTACGAAAATCGCCGAGCGCGGCTCTGTATTGCGCCGCTTCCGTCAGCATAAATGCGCGTTCAAAACGCGCCGCCGCCAGATTTTCCTTCGCTTTCGCATCGCTCGGTTTGGCTTTGTATTCTTTTTCCGCCGCTTCGATTTTCGCCGTTTGCGCTGAAACGTCAATCGCGCGCGCCATCGGCGATTCGGTTGATGCGGAATTCGGTTTGTTCGCTCCGCTCGCCGAATTTGCAGGGGTCGGCGGCAGCGATTTCTCCGTCGAATGCGCAGCGACGGTTTGCGGCTGCGAACGGTTAACAACGGCAATATTGGAATTTTGCACCGCCACGCTTTGCGACGCACTGTTGCCGCACCCGATTAAACTGAAAATACCGAAACTTAAAATTGCAATTTTTTTCATAAAATTATCAGCCGCGAAAATGCACAAAAATCGCAAAAATAAAGAGAAAACATCTTAAAATTTTGCTCTTTTACTTTTTTACCTTTCGCATTTTTACTTTCGCATTTTTACTTTTGCGCCTTTTGTGACTATTTTCCTATTTCTTTTCAATATACGGTCTCGCCTGCACAACGTAAATTCGATTGTTCATTATTCCCCATTCGATATCCTGTTCTTTTTTTCCGCCGAACACGCGCCGAATGTTGAGCGCGATTTTCGCTAAATTTCGCGCCTGCAAATCAGTCAAAATTCTTTTTGACTGAGGGTCGGCGCATTGGTCGGTTTTCTCGACCAGCCCGCCTTCTTCGTCAAAAACCAGCGAATTTTGCTGCTGCGAAATAGTCATCAAAATAACCGAATCGGATTTCGGATTGAATAAAATCTGTTCGGGAATGCCGTTGTTGTCGGGAATTTTTGAATTGTGCCCGCAAACCGTGCTGATGTAAACCGCATTTTTGTTTTCGTCGTCAAATGGGTCTTTGCTGATCATCACGCCGCCTTTCTGCATATCAACGCTGAGCTGAACGAGCGCCGACATATAAACGTCGGTTTGACTGACGTAATTGCGTACGCGCGCTTCGTACGCTTCAGATTTCCAGAGCGACGCCCAAACCTTTTTTACCGCTTCGATCAATTCCTTTTCCCTTGTAACGTTCGGAACGCTCGAATAAAGACCGGCGCCGGAAAAGTTCGGCAAATCTTCGGAATTCGATGAGCTGCGAACGAAAACCGAGCGACCGCCTAATTGTGTTTTCCATTTTTGAATGATTTGTCGCCGCAATTCTTCGTCGAATTTGCCGTTTTGAATTTTTTTGCGAAACTCTTCGAGTTTTTCGCGGCGAAAACGAGGATTGTGAATAAAATCGTTATTGTCCAGCAACTCTTCGATTTCCTTATCGAATCCGTTATCTTTCATAAAACGGTCATACCAGTAAAACGGAATGCTGAAACCGTCGGGAACTGTGAAACCCAGAAGTTTGGCGTTCAGCATTTCGCCTAAATTCGCCGCTTTCGCGCCGTACAGAACGCTGTCCCTTTTACGCATTTCGCGCAGTCCGGCTAACTGTTTGACGGTTAAATTCACCGGCGGAATTTGAATGTCGGGCGGTTTGGCATTATCGAGTGCTTCCCGGTCAGCGCGCTTGAACTTCGGCTCGGCGAAAGTCGCTTCAAATTCGATCCAGTAAGTATCGAATTCTTTGAGAAGTTTGTCGGCGTCTTTGATATAAACGTTCGGAATGCCCCAGCCTTTCGCCAGAATGTTGATGTGCGAAAGCGGACTCGACGGTTTGGCGACGATGATTCCGCGAACCGGCGGCAAGCTGATCGGCAATTCCTTCAACACCAGAATTTCGTTATCGCCGATTTCCACCGTATCGTCGAGCTTTTCGATAATGTGGATTCTGCCTACCGATTTTCCGATGTTTAGCGCCAGATATTCCTGGTTTTTGGCGATATCGCTTTGCAGAACGCGTTCGATTCCGAGCGTCGCGGAAACGTCTTCCTGCCGAATAGAATTCGGTTTATAGTAAACGTCCGTGAAAAACGATTGATTGATCGTGTCATCGGCAATCCTAATAAGTTCGGCTGTCGCCAGATCGCCTTCCCAAAGTTCCCATGTGAATTTCTCGACCGGTTTCTGCCACGCGATTGTCCCGACGATAAAACGGCGGTCTTCGTCTATATAAATCGGTTTGAAAACATCGCCGCCGCGCGGCACAAGATAATTTGCGAGCAGAAAATCTTTGTGAAAACGATATTTTTGCGAATTGACGTAATAAATTTTATTTTTGTTTTTGCGGTCAATAACGAACATCGCGTGCGGCAGCGCGTACGGCGTGCCTTGATGATAAGTCCGCGCAATCGAATCGAAATCCGTTTGCGTTTCGATTTTTGCAAGAGAGTTTTTCTTTGAATCCGGTTTGTCCGGCATCGCGCCCGCCGGTTCGCGCGTCGGCGAAGGTTTGCGAGCTGTCTGTCCGAAAATGTCGCTTTCAAACGAAACGATCAAACTCGATAAAAATAAGGTTAATAAAATATATTGAAACTTTCTCATCGCTTTTTTATAAAACCGGCTTGTCGCCGCCGGTTTGTAAATTCATTCTTTTGTTGCTTTGACGGCAAGTTAAACAGCCGATCATCAGCTCACATCAAAATTCGCGGCAATATCGTCAAATATTTTCGATGCGCGAAAAACTCATTCGGTTTTAGATTTATTGTCGTACCGGCGGAAATACGATTGTTCGAGCACTCGATTCAAAAATAACCAAAGAAATATTCTACATTATTTTCGTAAAACATTTTCAATCGCGTCGCAAGCCGCCACCGTTCCGCCTTCAGCGGCAACAATTTCGCTCGTTTCCATAGCCTTCGTTTTATAACTCGCGTCATCAAGCAACACACGCAACTGACCCGCCGCATTTTCAGCCGTATAACTTTCTCTGGAAATTACGCGGGCGACGCCGATGCGTTCACAGCGAGCGGCATTATCGGGCTGATCGTGCGAGTAAGGCATAAAAAGATGCGGAACTCCGGCGCGCAAGACCTGCGCGGTCGTTCCGACGCCGCCTTGATGAACGACGCAAGCCGCTTTTGGAAAAACCAGAGAATACGGCGCGTAGTCAAAACCGACTATGTTTTCGTTCGTGCCTTTCGGCGGTTCATTGAAAATGCCGTAGAGCAAAACCGCGCGTCGCCCGAGCATTTTCGCCGCTTTCGCGCTTTCTTCAAAAAAATCGCGCGCGTCCATCACGGCGGCGCTGCCCAAAGTAAATACAATCGGCGGCTCGCCGTTTTCCAGAAATTTCGTTAAATCTTCGGGCATTTTTCCCAGATCGTTTTGCCCGTCGTAAAAACAAAAACCGGTTTGCAGAGTCGGCGAATGCCAATCGGGCTGCGGCTTTCCGAGAACTTTGGAAAAAAGCGCGAGATGAAGCAGATCGGAAAATTTATCGTCGAAAACCGGATCGTGGTTTTCATCCAAAGCGAGTTCGCGCCTGAATTCGCGGTAATCTTTGAGCCACGAGCGAACGAGACGACGAACGATGCCGAACATCGCCGAGTGAAACGTGTTGCCGAGAAAGCGAAAATGTTTGAGCCATTGCGCCGTCGGCGGAACGAACGGGTCGTAAGCCGATAGAAACGAAGCCGGCGCGAGGCTCGTCGTTACCCAGGAAATGCCGGTTTTTTCGACGACGGATTTCGCTGCGAAAACGACTTCGCCGGTAATGAGCAAATCCGCGCCCTTGACCGTCGCCAGCAAATCTTCATACTGCGGACGCACGTTCGGCAGCAGAATATCCTTTAAAAGCAGCTCGGTTCCGGTTCGGGCGTCCATTACGCGGCGGGCTAAATCTTTATCTTCCGGGTCGAAATTTGGGCGCATCGGTCGGAAAGGGAAACCGAGCGTTTCGATTTTTTCGCGGTACGCTTCCATCAAAGCGAATGTGATTTCGTGCCCGCGTCTTCTCAATTCCAACGCCAGCGCGATTTTCGGGTGCGTGTCGCCGAGCGAGCCAAACGTAGAAATAACAATTTTCGCCATATTTTACGCTTCAGTGAAAAGCGAGTAAATAAGAAAAATCAATAATTAAAAAATCAATAATGAAAATTTGAAAAATACCTTTTCCGCTATTCGGTTTTCATCGTTTCTTCGCTTTGTCGTTCGATTTCACGCTGATTTAATCGTTCTTTCACCTGAAAACGAACGCTTAAAAAAAACGCGACGGCGCCGAAAACCGCTGAAACGAACAAACCGTCATTATTTCCCTGCCACAAGAAAAACGCGGCAATTCCGATTAGGATCACCGCTAGAATTTTGAAAAACGATTCCATAATTACAAAGTCTAATTATTAGCCAAGGCAAAGTAAACCGAAATATTTTGGGTTACCTGAAAAAATGGCGCCGAATCGCTGTTCCGTAATTATAACAAAGCGGGCACATTGACGGTGCGGCGGCAGGAAACTTCATAATCGTATTTTGATTGATGACTAGACAAATCTCCAGGTCAAAAATTAAACTAGAAACTTTATAAAATCGGATAATTATTTATTAAACAGAGAAAAAAACGGAGAAAATATAAAATTTTATGGCATTACAGGCTAATGATATCAGAAAGGGAATGGTTATTTTGTTTGAAGGCGTGCCGTGCAAAGTGATGGATTTTCGTCATCACACGCCGGGAAATTTGCGCGCGATGGTGCAGACGCGTCTGAGAAATCTTTTAACCGGAAACTCGTTCGAGCATCGCTTTCGCTCGAACGATTCGCTCGACCGTGTAGTTTTGGAACAGCACGCGATGGAATATCTTTATTCCGACGGCTCGCATCATCATTTTATGAATTCGGAAAATTACGAGCAGATTTCGCTGACCGAAGAAGAACTCGGCGACGCGGCGCAGTGGCTGATGCCGGGCATTAAAATCGAAGTCGAGTTTTACAATGGAACTCCAATCGGCGTTCAGCTTCCGTCTTCGATGGAATTGACCGTCACCTCGACCGAGCCGGTCTTAAAAGGCGCGACCGCGTCAAACTCCAATAAGCCGGCGACATTGGAAAACGGCGTAACTCTCTATGTTCCGCCGTTCATCGTCGAAGGCGAGCGCATCCGCGTCAATCCGGCGGAAGCGCGATATATGGAGCGCGTCAAATAACGCACTGGTTCATGGTTCAAAGTCCAAAGTCTAAAGTCTAAATTTTTTGATTCTTTTCCGACTTTGGACTTTGGACTTTGGACTTTGAACTATGTTCACACTTTACAGCTTTCTTCTAACCGTCGCCTTCCTTCTTTTGTCGCCGATTTTTTTGCTGAGGCGCGAAAAATACGCCACCGGATTCTGGCAAAGATGGGGATTTCTGCCGAAATTTGAACAAACGGAAAAGCCGGTCGTTTGGCTGCACTGCGTTTCGGTCGGCGAGGCGAATGCGGCGCTGCCTTTAGTCGAAGAAATCAAAAAACAATTTCCCGAATATCGTCTCATCGTTTCTACCACCACAAAAACCGGACAAAATCTAGCTGCCAAAATATTCGCCGGTACAGCCGAAACCGTATTTTATTTTCCGTTCGATTGGCGTTTCACAGTTCGCCGCGCATTGCGTAATTTTCAGCCCGCGGCGGTTTTGTTAATGGAAACAGAGCTCTGGTTTAACTTTATCCGTGAATCGAGCAAAAGCGGCGCAACTGTAGCGATTATAAACGGCAGATTGAGCGAAAAATCGTTCAAAAACTATTCGTATATCAAAAGTTTTATGCGGCGCGTTTTAGCAGGCGTTGATTTGGCTTTAATGCAGACAGACGCAGACGCGGAACGGTTGATACGACTCGGTATTCCTGCCGGTAAAGTAAAGGTTACGGGAAATATTAAGTTTGATCAGAATTACGAAAAAAGCGAATTGACCGAAATTTTCAGACGCCGGTTCGGCGTTACGACGGACGCGCCGCTGATTGTCGCCGCCAGCACGCACGCGCCCGAAGAAACTTGGATTACAGAAGCCTTTAAACAAATTTGGAAAAGCGCGCCGGAAAAACTGCCGCGTCTTTTAATCGCGCCGCGTCACCCGGAACGATTCACCGAAGTTGCGGAATTGATAAAACAAACCGGTTTTGATTGGGTTCGTCGTTCGGAAAAGGAATCGGAAAGCGATAAAACGGCGGAAATAATTCTGCTCGATTCAATCGGCGAGTTGCGCGCGGTTTATCCGCTCGCCGAAATAGTTTTCGTCGGCGGAAGCACAATTCCGCACGGCGGTCAGAGCATTTTGGAGCCCGCCATTGCCGGACGAGCGATCGTCACGGGTTTTTACACGATGAATTTCGCCGTCGCCGTTAAAGAGTTTACAGCTAACAACGCGCTTGTTCAGTTGCCGCAACTCAGCGAAGAAAACGTCGCGGGCAAACTCGCAGAAGTCTTCGCATATCTTTTGCGCGATTCGGAAAAACGGGAAAAGCTCGCTCGCAATGCGCTTGCCGTGATCGAAAAGAATCGCGGCGCAACGGAAAAAACAATCGAAAATTTAAAGCCGATTCTTCAATCCTATAAAAATGTCGGTTCTGTTTAAGAAATAGTTGCCGCGAAAAGACGCATAAGCGCAAGAAAAAATCAAAAGCAATATTGATTCGTAGTTTTCCTGCCTTTTCGTCGTTATCAAGTTTACTTTGTTCTGCGCGTTCTGAATTAGTTTTACAAAAGGAAATGATTTACGTTTTTTACTTTTTCGCCGCTATTTTAATATTTTTAAGTTATAAATCACTGCGCGGCGGCGTTGATTATCTCGATTTTTTCAAACGCGAACTCGCTAAACCGAAATCGAGCTTTACGCCTTTCGTTTCTGTAATCGCACCTTGCCGTGGGGTTGACGCTGATTTGCGAGAAAATCTTTCCGCGCTTTTCCGACAGGATTTTCCTCGGTATGAAGTTATTTTTGCGGTTGATGACGAAAGGGACGAATCGGTGAAAATAATCGAAGAAATTTTACGCGAAAACGCAAAACTCGCAGCAAAAATTACAGCAAAACTTATCGTTGCCGGAAAAGCGTCTAATTCGAGCCAGAAAGTTCATAATTTGCGCGAAGCCGTTTTGCACGTCGCCGACGAATCGAAAGTTTTCGTTTTTGTTGACTCCGACGCGCGCCCGGCGGAAAATTGGCTGCGCTGTTTGATTGCGCCTCTCGAAGATGCAAAAATCGGCGCGGCGACCGGTTATCGCTGGTTTATTTCAAAACGGCGCGGGTTTGCTTCTGAAACGCTCGCCGTTTGGAACGCTTCGATTGCCTCCGCTTTGGGCGCGAATACGCGCAGTAATTTTTGCTGGGGCGGTTCGATGGCGATTCGGCGCGAAACTTTTGAAAAACTCGATATTCCGGAGCGCTGGCGCGGCACGCTCTCTGATGATTTCGTCGTGACGCGACGAATGAAAGAAGCGAATTTGCCGATTTATTTCGTTCCGCAGGTGCTCGTCGCCTCGATTGAAGACCGCACTTTCAGCGAGCTTTTTGAGTTTACGACGCGTCAGATGAAAATCACGCGCGTTTACGCGCCGAATCTGTGGATTGCTTCTTTCATCGGTTCATTTATCTTTAATCTGGTTTTCGTCTGGGGAATTTTGATTTTGATACTCGGTGCAATAAACACATTTTCCTTCTGGTTTTCCTTTATCGCTTTGGTCACCATTTCTATTTTCAGCGCCGCAAAAGCGCATCTTAGATTAAAAGCGGCAAAGCTGGTTTTAAAGCGTTACGAAATGGAATTAAATAAACAGTTTTGGACGCAAAACACGCTTTGGATTTTATCGCCCGCTTTGTTTTTTTATAATTCGGCGGCAGCTTTGTTCTCGCGTAAAATCCTCTGGCGAGGAATCAAATACCAACTAAATTCACCCGAAGAGACATCTATAATTACGCGAAAAGAACGGTTTTGATAAATAAAGCCTTTCTTTTCTAATGAAAATAAGCTGCAAATTTAAGCTATTTAATTTGTTTTTGAACAGGGGAATTTATGCACTATCTTTTTCAGCGAATCGGTTTTTTATTTACATTCGCTTTTATTTTCGCCGGCGCCGCTTCCGCTTCCCGCGCGCAGGACGCGAAGTCTTCAACCGAAGATAAAAAAGATGCGGCGCAAGCAGTGGAAGTCAGAAAGGGAAAAACACCGATCATTATTATTCCCGGCTTGACCGGTTCGGAACTCGTCAATGAAAAAAATCAGGAAATAGTTTGGTTCAAGCCGCAACGCGCGAAAGAAGACGATTTGCGTTTGCCGATTTCGCCGAACCTGTCCAAAAATCGAGACAGCCTTCGACCGAAAGACGTTATTCGAGAAGTCGAGCTTTTAAGATTTCTGCCTGAAATCGAAATTTATCAAAAATTGATTGACGCTTTGGAAAAACGCGGCGGCTACACGGAAGGAAAGTTAGACAATCCTCCCGCGACCGGTTATGAAGATACGTTTTATGTTTTTCCGTACGATTGGCGGCTTGATAACGTCGAAAACGCGCGACTTTTGATGCAAAAAATTGATGCTCTCAAGCGAAAATTGAAGCGTCCGAACTTAAAATTTAATGTTATCGCTCATTCGATGGGCGGTCTAATCGCGCGTTACGCCGCAATGTACGGCAACGCCGATATTCCGCGCGGAAAACTGCGCCCGACGTGGGCTGGCGCGAGAAATTTCAATAAGATTTTTTTGCTCGGAACTCCTAATGCTGGTTCCGTTCAGGCGCTCGACTCGATTCTAAACGGTTTTTCCTTTATCGGCGGCGGAATTAATTTACCGTTCGTTCAAAATCTGTCAAAATTCGACGTTTTTACGATTCCTTCGGTTTATCAACTCTTGCCGCATCAGAATGCGTTTACGGCTTATGATGAAAATTTGAAGCCTTTGCCGATTGATCTTTACGATCCGAAAACCTGGGAAAGGTATGATTGGGCAATTTGGGAAGACGAAGATTTTGCCAAAAAATTCAGTCCGGCGGAGCAGCGTGTGGCGAAGGCTTATTTCAACGTCGTTCTAAATCGCGCAAAGCGTTTTCAGGAAGCGTTAAATGTTAATTCGAGCGGAAAAACGCCGGTTACTTTTTATTTGATGGGCGCCGATTGCAAAGAGACGCAAAATGCCTTTTTGCTTTTACGCAACACGAAAAAAAATCGCTGGGAAACCCAATTCAAAGCTGGCGGGTTCGAGCGCGGCGACGGCGAAAAGGTCACTTCCGACGAATTGAAAAAGTTGATTTACGCGCAGGGAGACGGCGTCGTGACCGTCAGCTCGCTCAAAAATCAAACAGCGAAGAAATCGTCCGCTTTGCCCGTCGCCGAAGAGTTATATCAATGCGAGGCGCACAACAGATTGGTTACGAATCCCGAAATCCAGGATAAGCTTTTGTCGATACTTGGCGTGAACGCGATAACGGCGGCGAAATAGGGTTTATAAAATTTTTTTCTTTTTTTACCGAAGGCAAAAGTTTTTAGTTTACTTTTGTCTTTTTATTTTTGTTTTCTTTGTATTATCATCGCGTCTTTCGCGTATCAACGGCTTTGAGTTAAAATTGTTCTGAAATAAGTCGAGAAACGGTTGTCGGAAATTCCGAAACAACTTTTATGCGGGAGAATATATATGATTAAAAGTTTGCTAGACGCCGACGAAGATCCGCCGCCGGGAACAAAAGTAATAATCGAGGAAACCGTCGTCGCGCCTCCGCCCGTTGAAAACTTTTCCGAAGCCGCGCCGTTAGAAAGATTGGCGGAAAACGAAAATATTCTCGAAATTCCCGAAATAGATACTGAATACGAAAACGCTTCAGAGTTTGAGAGTTTTTCAAACTTGGAAAACGTCTCAAAATTTGAGAATGTTTCGAATCTCGAAAACGCTTCGGAATTACACGATGCGGCGGCTGTCACGCCGAATTTTCATACAATCGTCGAGCATCAAATCGTCGAGCCGCAGCCCGAACAATCAAGACCAGAACAGGAAAAAGTTTTATTTCAATCCGACATTGCGCCACCGCAAAGCGTTAATTTTGTGCCGGAAACGCAAGCCGAAACGATTCGCAAAAGCGGTCTGGCGTACGCGGCGGCAATCACGCTTTTCGGTTCAGTCGCTTTTTTGCTTTTAATCGGATGGTTCGTTGATCTGCTTTTGGGAACCAGCCCTTGGGCGACGCTCGGCGGTATCGTTTTAGGATCGATAATCGGATTTTTACAGTTTTTTCGTATGACTTCGCAAATTTTGAAAAATAAGGATTAGAAAAGATTAATTTGAGAAAAAATGCACAAAATCGAGTTTTGGCTTTGAATTTTGCGTTTTTCCCTTGTAAAATCATAGTTTCGCCATGAGCGAAAATTCCGAACAGGCAGTCACAGAGCAGCAGGAAGCGCTTCAGCCGCTTTCGCACAAACGAATTTATGCGGAAATGGCGGCGGTAGTTGTTGTCAGTGCCGTGGTAAGTTTTATTTTCGTATCGGCGGCTTTCGGTTTCGGAGTTATAGTTGGCGGAATTTTATCTTTAATAAATTATTATTGGCTCAAGCATTCGCTCAGACGCATTTTTGACGCCGCGCATCCGAGCGAGCCGCCGCGATTTTTAGCGACCAAATATTTTCTGCGTTATTTGGTTTTCGGCGCGATTTTAGCGGTTGTTTATTTGACTAAAGCCGTTCCGGTCGTCGCAGTGCTTTTAGGATTGGCGAGCTTTGCTTTTGCTATTGTTATCGAAGCTTTTATTCGCTTATTTTCGAGTTTTTTTAATAAAAAGGAAATTTAAGAATGTTTTTATTAGCAGCCGAAGGCGGTCATCATACGCCTTTAATCGTCGAATTCATCAATCATTATCTGGGCGAACCGGTTCATCATTTTCAAGTTACCTATACGCGACCGATTTGGAAATCAATCTTAGCGACATTCGGAACGACGCCTGAAGCCGTTTTTGGAGAGTATACACCCGAAAACGCGATTCCGTGGTACACGGTAATGTTTTTCATCGCGTGTCTTTTGACGATCACGATGATTTGGATTTTGAAAGGAAAACTTTCGCAAGACGATCCGAAACCGGGACAATTAACGCTCGAAGCCGGTTTTCTGTCTTTGAAAGATATGATCGTCAATATCGTCGGCGAACACGGGTTTAAATATTTTCCGGTCGTAGCGACGTTCGCGATTCTGGTTTTAATCTCGAATCTGATGGGACTTTTCCCGTTGTTTATGTCGCCGACCGCGCACGTCAGCGTAACTTTCGCTCTAGGGCTCGCTTCGTTTATTTATTACAACTATGTCGGAATCAGAGAAAACGGTTTTATCAAGCATATCGGGCATTTGACCGGACCCAGATTGCCGCTGCTGATGACGATAATCATCACGCCTTTGATTTTCGGAATTGAGCTTGTCAGTAACATGATTCGCCCGCTTACGCTCGGACTTCGACTTTTTGCGAATATGTTCGCCGATGAGCAGATTTCAGGACAAATTTCTAATTTAGCGCCGCCGTACACGCAATTTTTGCTGCCGGTTGTTTTGATGCCGTTAGCCGTATTCGTCGCTTTCGTTCAAACGCTGGTGTTCACGCTTCTTTCGATGATTTATTTGAGCGAAGTCTCGCACGCGCCGCACGAACATACGCACGGCGGAGAACATTCGGAAGTGACCGGCGAAGCAATCGCTACGGCACACGTTTAAGCTTTTGGGATTAACGCAATATATATCTAAGTGAGAAATGAGAGATGAGGATTAAGAACAATTCTTACTTTTTACTTATCAATTCTCATTTATAAAAAGTTTTTTGGAGATTTTAAGCGATATTCATTAAAAAACTTGCTTTTCATATCGAATATGCCCGCACGCGACAGGAGCCTCGACTCCAACGAGAGTAGAAATCGAGCGCATACCGGAAGCGAGGCGAACTTATACCCTAAGCCGGTTTTTAGATGAATGCAGCCGAAAAATCTTCGTTGATTAAATAAAATATAGGAGACAAAATTATAATGAAAAATTTGAAAATGATTTTCTTTTCGGTTCTCGCTTTAGCTTTGCTGGCAATTCCGGCTATGGCGCAGGGCGGAGCAGGCGGCGCTGACAACGATTCGACCGTTCAGGCTTACAAAGCTTTGGCGGCAGGTCTCGGTTTTGGTCTAGCTGCTGGTTTGGGCGGTTTGGGACAAGGTAAAATTGGTGCCGCTGCGGTAGAAGGCGCGGCTCGCAACCCGGGCGCTGCCGGAACTGTTCAAACGATGATGATTATCGGTCTGGCGCTTATCGAGTCGCTCGTACTGTTCGCGCTGGTTATCGTATTCGTTGTTTTGAGACCGGCTTCTTAATAACAAACAGCGTAAAAGCTGGTTTTGCGGGCGAAGTTTACAATGGCTTCGCCCGCATTTTATTTGTCTCGCCTTTTGCTGTGTGTTACAACTATTGAGAATTGTTTTGAATCATAAATTGCAACTAATCGAGCTTTTAGAGCGTTTTATTATAGAAGAATGATTGATCAATTTACCGGACAAATTTTAGCAAACAAATATCGAATTGATTCGTTTTCGCGCGCGAGCGATCTGGGCGCGGTTTATCGCGGAACGCATCTTTCGATGGACAAACCCGTAACGGTTAAAATTTTAGCGCCCGCGCTCGCCGTTGACGACACTATCGTCAAACGATTCTCTGACGAAGCCCGTACGGTTTCGCAAATTTCTCACCCGAACGTCTTGAATGTTACGGATTTCGGCTCGGATAAAGAAAACACGGTTTACATCGTTTACGAAGGTGCGGAAGGCGAAACTCTTAAAGATGCCATTCAAAGAGAAGGCGGATTTTCAGTTGAACGGGCGGTCAATGTCATTCGCCAAATTGCTTCGGCGCTTTCAACAGCTCATGCCGCCGGGGTCGTTCACCTAAACTTAAACAGCGAAAACATTCTGCTCACACGAACGGCGAACAATGCCGAAATGGTCAAAGTTCTGGATTTGGGTTCGGTTAAATTAGACTCGCAAAACACATTTGACGAAGAAATCAGCGTTATGTCGGCTGAGTATCTTTCGCCCGAACAATGTTCGGGCGCCGACGAAGCGGATTCCCGTTCGGATATTTACAGCTTAGGCGTAATTTTTTATAAAATGCTGGCGGGCGAAGTTCCGTTTACCGGCGCAAAAGCGACCGATGTAATGCTCAAGCATATACAGGAACCGCCGCCGCCGCTTTCCGCATTCAGGCAGGATTTGCCACCGGAGATCGAGCCTTTGGTTTTGCAGGCAATGGCAAAAAATCCCGAAATGCGTTTTCAAACGGTTGATGAGTTCGCAAACGCTCTCGCCCGCGTTTCGAGAAATTTCGATGGACAGGAAACAGTTGTTATTTCAAGGGGCGCAGCAGCAGGCGAACCGTCGAACAACAACGTCTGGAAAACGGCTTTCGTCGTTTTAGCCGGAATTTCTCTTTTGGCAATCGGAATGATTTACGCGACTTCCGTAAAGCAAACCGATCCGGCGACGCAACTGCAAACCGACGCTAACGGGCAACCGGTTCAACCGATAAATCCGGCGACCGGTTTAGACGAGCAATCTTTATCGAATTTAGCGACGATGCCGGCTGAAGTTATCACCAACGCGAATATTATGGCGCAGCCGCCCGGAACTATTCCAGGCGGAGATGGCTATAATCCGTGGGGCGGAAGCGGACCGCCGCCGGGAGCGCCGCCGGTGGCTTATCCGCCAGGCGGACAGGTAATCACGATTGACCCGAATAATCCGAGCCAATTCATTCCGCAGGACGGACAAGTCATTTTAGTTCCCGTGCCGGCTAACACGAACGTTAATGCCGCCGTGAAACCCTCGCCGACGCCGAAGGGCAATAACGCGAATGCCACTGCTGTGCCATCGCCGACGCCGACGAATGCAGTTCCGAAAACCACGCCGGAAACTAAACCTACGCCAAAAAACGAAAAACCTCCCGCAAAACCCGCTGAACAGCCGAAACCCTCACCTCCTGCCGCTACGGAAAAGCGACCGCAGAGCGGTACCGAACAGGAAAGTCAAGATTAATAAAGGAGAAAAGGAGTGTTGATTATCACTCCTTTTCTCAGTAAATTGAAACTTTCAACTATTATTCGATGAAAAAAGTGCTCAATTTTCTAAATTGTTTCTTTTTTTTCTTTCATTCTCCATTCTTCTCCTTTTAATCAACGCGGAACTTCAATTGTTTTTATAATATCGGAAATAACCATATCGGTCGTCGCGCCGTCTAGTTCTGCTTCGGCGCGCAGAGCGAGGCGATGGCGCAAAACGGGCAGGGCTACATCTCGAACGTCATCGGGGGTCGGAAATTCGCGTCCGCGAATCGCCGCCAGCGCTTTTGAGCAGAGCAAAAGCGCGATTGCTGCGCGCGGGCTTGCGCCGTAAAGAATCGTCGGATGCGAACGCGTTTTTCTGACAATGTCCACAATGTATTTTTGCACGCCCGCTTCCATTCGCATCTGTTTTACCTCAAAACGACATTGCTGAATCGAGCTTGAATCAGGCAGCGGCTCGATATTCATTTGTTCCAGATGATGGGAATTAAAACCCGAATCCCAGCGCATTATGATTTCCTGTTCGGCTTCGGCGGTCGGATAATCAATCAAAATTTTCAATAAAAACCGGTCGAGCTGCGCTTCGGGCAGTGGGTAAGTTCCTTCGTATTCAATCGGGTTTTCCGTCGCGAGAACAGTAAAAATCGGTGAAAGGCGATGCCGTTCGCCATCAATCGTCGTCTGGCGTTCTTCCATCGCTTCGAGCAGCGCGGCTTGCGTTTTCGGCGGCGTTCGGTTGATTTCGTCGGCGAGAAGAATATCTGTAAAAATCGGACCCTGACGCAGACTGAATTGCGAAGTCTGCATGTTGAAGACGTTCGTTCCCGTGATGTCGGACGGCATCAAATCGGGCGTAAACTGAATTCGCGAAAAATCAGCGCCGATAATTTGCGCCAGCGTTTTAACAGTTAGAGTTTTCGCCGTTCCCGGAACGCCTTCAAGCAAAGCATGTCCTTCGGCGAGAACGGCGACAAGGATTTGTTCGATAATATCATCCTGCCCGACAATAACTTTGCGAAGCTCATTTAAGATGTGGGCGATAGTAGATGGGGTGTAATTCAACATAATTGTAAAGTAAGATGTCAGATGCCGGATGTCAGACGTTAGTAGAGGAAACCGGAGCTTGTTTTCACTAGTATCTGAAATCTAGCATCTAACATCTTCTTTCATCACTTTAATATAAAATCGGTAATAGTTTTCAAAGCTAAAATCAGAACCGTAGCGATAAAAATTCTTTTCAGCCACAAATCATTTAATTTCGTGACGACGTGCGCGCCGGCGTAAGCTCCGACGAACATCACAACTGCTAAAATCATGCCTAATTTATAATTAACCAAGCCTTGCCACATAAAAATGATCGTAGCGATAAGCGACGAAAAGACGTTGATTAATTTTGTTGAGGCGACCGATTCCGAAAAGGTCATTCCGAAAAACGCGACGAAAGCGGCGGTCAGCATCGTAACGTAACCGCCGCTGTAAAGCCCGCCGTAAATACCGAGAAGAAAAGTTAAAACGTAAGTGATTATCAGCGAATATGACGATGGATTTTCTGTTTTTGCAACGCCGGCATCGCGCTTGATAAGCGTAAAAATCGTGACGATTATCATCGAAACGGAAACGATAATCGGAATCGTTTTGCTCGAAATGAATCCCACAAGCGCGGCGCCGAGAGCCGATCCGATTAAAGTCAGAACGATCAGCGGCGAAACGCGTTTTTTGTCAATCACTCCCTGCCGCAAAAAGGGAATCGTCGCGCCGATTGCCATAAACGTCAAACCGAACATATTCGTGGCTACGGCGACTTTCGGTTCAATGCCGAATTGAAACATCACCGGAACTGTGATCAGAGAATTGCTGCCGGTTACCACGCCGATTGCGCTGGTAATAAAAAACAGAATAATCAATAAAATCAAGGAGGAAATCGGCATTTCTTTACCAGGCGCTGACTTTTCGCGCAGTCAAAGTATTCACAAATAAGTTCTTATTTCATTATGCACCATTTTGTCTCCGCGCGCGTTTCAACCCTAACTTTTCTTCAATTTCGCGCAAACGGCTGGCAATTTGCAGAACTTCCTTTTTATTTGTCGGCTCGCCGTGCATAATGTCTTCGCATTTACGCAACAGTTCGGCTGTTTCGGACTCGTTCAATTTCGCTCGTCCGGCAATCATCTTTGCAAATTCAGTGCGTGAGATACCGTGAACATCAGTGCCGAAAAGCTTTGCCGCGCGCCGCCTAAAATCCGTATAAATGTTTTCAATCGCTAAATCGTATGCTTTTGTTCGCCGCTGAAGTTCAGCCATCGCTGAAATATATTCGAGTTTGGATAGACGATTCGGTTCGTTTTCGGGCAGAGGGCGAGCGAAGCGTCGGCTTTGCGAAAAAAGAATCAGACCGGCGAGGAGCGCTATTTGCAGAAAAATCGCCACGACCGGAGTTCCGGCAAAATACTGAAATAAACGATTATTATTTGTGCCGTAGCCTTGATGATATTCGTCAAAAGCGATTGTGCCGCCGCGCGACGCAAGAATATTTATGCCCGTCTGCGCGTTGTCAACCAGACTTATCCCGGCGTTTGAGACGATAAAAGGATCGGCTAAGTAAACGATTTGACCGGAGCCGAACGGCACGTCAACGAGAATATTCTTATCGCGATTTGCCAGATGAACGAAAGGCGCGCCGGGCACAGGCGTTTCAATTTCCGAAATTGGATTGTCTGATGCTTGTATTTCAACCGGCGGATTGGCAGGAATATTTTTCGTCGCTTCGTCATTCCACACTGGCTGAGAATCTTTATTGGCAGAGCTTTCCTGAAAAACTGTGGGCGGTTTTTGGTAACGCGGTGTCGGCGTTGCTTTTAATTGCTCTTCGTTAAAAAATTCTTCCTGATAAGGCGTCGGTGAAATTCTTGCAGGCGGCGGTGGAGGCGGTGGAACCGGACCAATCCCGATGCTTTCAGGCGTTTTGGTTAAATTTTTCTCGCCGTTAGAAAAGCGTTCAAAAATCACTGATGAAGAAAACCTCGAAGGCTGAACGGCGATGACGTTTTTTGTGTAAACTGTTGGCTGCGCGGGGGGCACCGCCGATACTTTCTCCGTCATTTGCCGCGCGTCCGACGGATCAATTCCGAAAAGTTCGGGGGCGGGTTCGCCCGACAAAGAAAGGCTCCAATTCGCAGTCGTCGTCTGCAAATCTCGCGGCGGGTCGCGGTCAATTATCACCAATTTGCCGCCCTCGGAAACCCATTGCAAAAGGTCTTTCGCTTCGGAATCGGTAAATTCGCGTTTGACCGTGCCGATTATGACAAAAGTTTGCGGCGCATTTTTATTTGATAAAAGCACGTTCGGCGGTTCCTGCCAGCGCATTGTTTTTCTTCCGGTTTCGCTTAACAGTTCGTAAAAAGCGCGCGTTCCCGTTGCGCCCGCGTTATAGGTCGAACGATTCGGAAACAATTCGCTGTCCGGCTCTTTTTCTCTTTGCACGTACGACGCCGCATTCAGCCCGACGAGCGTAATCGCCAGAAAAAATAAACCCCCGAAAATGTAAAATTTTTGACGCACTCTTTTTTAGTTCAAAGAGTTCAAAGAGTTAAAGGAAAATCTTTTTACTCAACGAACTCTATAAACTCTATGAACTCTATGAACTCACAACTCTTTCATATTCTTGTCGAAATTCGTTCCAATCTTTTTCATCCGTCGCTTCAAAGCCGTACCAGTGGCGCTCGAAACTGTTTGTCAAACCTCTCATATTTTTATAAAGCTCACCGTTTTTGCGCATGTCGCGCAGATAATCGCGATTGGTTTTGTGCTGTGCCGCGGATATGATTTTTTTGTCGCTCAAATCGCACAAAACCGCGATGTAGCCTTTACGAATCGCCGCCCGCAGATTTCCTTCGCGCGCCAGCGCTTCAGCTTCGCCGAAAAGATTCTGCGCCGAATCTTCAGCCGCTATACGCTCGCCCAAAATCACGCGTTCCTTTTTCTCGCGCTTTTCCCTACGGGCGTAATTGCCGATTAAAAGCGGCGCGAATTTGTACAACAAAAAACCGACGACGGCTGCGACAAGTACGTAAAGCGCAATTTGCATCACATATGAAAACGATTGAAAGCCGGTCGGTTCGCCGTCGGGCAAATTCGGTCGCGGAAAAACGTTTTCCAGCCACTCCAACAACTCTCGCCACCATTTTTGCAAAAGACTTTCTTCCTGCTGTTCAGGTTTGCGGTAATCTTCGCGCCTTAAAATTTCGGCTAATTTTTGTTTGTCTTCGTCTTTCGGACGCTCGGACACTGAAGGATTTTCAAGCTCGGCGAGCTTTTCGTGCAATGCGGCGAGGCGTTCTCCGATATTAGTCAAAATCTCCAGGCGTTTCGTCGCGCTTTTTTCTCGCGTGAAAGCATCGAGCTTGTCGCTCAGCCAAATATTATTCGTTTCGATTGACGAGCCTTGCCACTCGACCTTCTCGTGCGGCGGCATATTTTCGCGAATCAATGCGACGAGTTCGCGCTCGTATTCGCCGTTTTTTTGAATCGTTTCGTCGTCTTCATTTGAAAAAACAATGCTTAGTTCGTCCACAGAATCTTTTGCCAGGCGAACGCTTTTTTGATAATCGGATAAAGATTTGGCAGAAACCGAAAAAACCGAAACGAAAATTGCCGACGCAATCATTAGCGAGCGAAAAGTTTTTGTGAGTCTGCCGATGAATTTTTGAGGACGCATCAGATTTCTTTCCGTATTCTACTTTAAACCAAGAGTTGTGAAAGGTGAATTGCGCGGTTGATTTGAATCTCGAATCGGAGCGGTTTGCCTCGCCAGAGCGGGCTGCAGAGGATTGACAAAAGAATCGGGAACCGCCGGAATTTCGCCCAAACGCTGCGCCGCCATCAATTCAATATCGTAGCCTTCGTGCCGAACGCGCTCGTCAACGTAAAGCAGACACAAACCGATCATCCAGACCGGCATCAGCAAAATTAAGCTCGTCTGCGAGATAACTTGATTGGCGATTTCGTACCAGGCGGGTATTAAATCGGCGTCAAAAGCGAAAAATTCAACGCCGTTTGCCCAAGCGTACCAGGCGAGAGGCACGTATAAAAGCAAAAGCGCCGAATAAGCCGCTGCTGTCGTGAAAACGAAAAGCGCGGCGAGACGTTTGACGTTTCCGCTCGCAAGCGACGCGCTCCTGCCGATTGCCGCGAATACGCCTTGACCTTCGACGAGCATCACTTGGGGAACATACGCGAAACGCGAAGCCAGCAAAAAGAAAAGCCAGAGCGTGCCGAAAACAATCGCCAAACTCAATCCGAGAGACACTATAAACGCAACGAAAGGAGAAAAGCTGAAAACGTAAACGGCTGCCATTACAACTAAAATTCCGACGAATAATCCGAAATAGAAAATAAACAACCCGGCAAATCCGAGCAAAATCGTGATTATCAAAGAAGCGGAAATCAAACCGGATAATCTTTTCCAGGTGTTTTTGTAAATTTCCTTGAAAGTAATCGGTTCGCCGAAAAGCAAATGCCGAACGAAATTGCGCGACGCTCCGCCCATTACAACGAGCGCCGCGACCGTTTCAACCAGCCAAATAACGATGTTTCCGAGCCATAAAAAAAGGTAATAAAGCGAACGATCAAACGTGTTTTGATATGAACCGATAGAAAAAAGCTCGCGCCCGAGCAAAGTCCAGCTAACCGAAATCAAAGTTCCGGCAACGACCGGCGGCGCGGCGACCAGCACGAACGTCAAAAAATTACTGCGGTAAAATCGAACGGCGCGGTCAATCAAATCACCTGCTCCGAGCGCAGCAATCGTCGAAGGGATTATTCCATTATAGTTACTCATTCAACAAAAAGGGGCAGCATTGTAAAAATACTATAAAAATCTTAACGACAATTTTCGACAACGCAATCGTAAAATCGCAAATGCAATTGAAAAGCTAACCTTTCAGCATTTATATCCATCAGCAGAAAAAATCGGAATTCAATTTCCTAGTAAAATTCGGAACGAATTTTATTTACGATTCTTCAGCTCCTAAATCCTTTTGAGAAGTTACGACAAATCTAAATACAATTAGCCTGAAAACCAAGCTATTAGGTAATCACCTCTGCCGTTCGGTTTCTGCATTCGTTTGAATTTCAGATTCTTAGCTGTAACCATTAAATCTTACAAACGCGCCGGAATATTGTAGGTTTTGATTTTTGAGTTGAGCGTCGTTGCATTCAAACCTAAAAGCCGCGCCGCACGTGATTGATGACCGCCAGTTTGTTCGAGGGCACGGCGAATCAGATCGGTCTCAAAACGGCGGACTTCTTCATAAAAATTTACGCCACGAGCTAAATCTATATCACTGGAACTGCCTTCGCTGTCTTTTATAATTTGTCCTAAAAGCTCGGGGTTGCGGACTTCCGGGCGCAGACATTCGACTGTGATTTCGTCGGTCGGAGCGATAACTACGGCGCGTTCAATAATGTTTTCCAGTTCACGAACGTTTCCGGGATAATAGTAATTTTCGAGCAGCGAGAGAACTTCGGGCGAGAGATTCTCTGAAATTCGACGACCGTTTTCCGCATTATATTTTTGAATGAAATGCTGCGTGAGCGGCAGAACATCCTCTCTTCTTTCTCTTAACGCGGGAAGTTCAATCGGCACAACCGATAAGCGATAATATAAATCTTCACGAAAAACGCCGGTTCTGACGGCATCCTTTAAATCAACATTCGTGGCGGCGATAATGCGGACGTCAACCTTTGTTGGCGAAGTTTCTCCGATGGGCGTAAATTCTCGTTCCTGAATTACGCGAAGAAGCCGAACTTGCGTTTCTGGGCGCAAATCACCGATTTCATCCAAAAATATCGAGCCGCCGTCAGCGACTTCAAAAAGTCCTTTTTTGACGGCGATAGCGCCGGTAAAAGCACCTTTCGTATGTCCAAAAAGTTCGGATTCGAGCAAATCCGAAGGAATGTTCGAGCAGTTCACCGCAACAAAAGGCATTTCGATGCGCGGACTTGCTTCGTGAATCGCTTTGGCGACGAGTTCTTTACCGGTGCCGGATTCTCCGGTTATTAAAACAGTCGAGCGCGCCGGCGCGACTCTTTCGACGAGGCGAAACACATTTTCCATTTTATCGGAACGCCCGATAATCGCGTCGCGCTTTACCGAACGGGTCATCGCTTGCCGCAGAGTTTGCCGCTCTTCTTCATTACGACGTTTTTTCACGCCTTTATTGACGAGAGCTATGATTTGCTCGTTTTGAAAAGGTTTACGAACGATTCCGGTCGCGCCTTTTTCCCAGGCTGAAATTGCCGTATCAAAAGTCGCGTAAGCCGTAATCATCAGAACGACGGCTTCCGCGTCAATCTTTATAATTTCTTCGAGCGCCGTCAGTCCGCCTATTCCGGGCATCGAAACGTCCATCAAAACAACGTCGTAAGATTTCTGCGCATAGGCTTCAACTGCTTCTTCGCCTCTTTTTGCCAGATCAACTTTATATCCTGCGCTCGAAAGAATAGTTTCGAGCACGTCGCGCATAATCTCTTCGTCATCACAAATTAAAACTGAACCCTTTTTCGCCATAATACTGAAATATACAAAAGTATTAGTTACAAAACAAAAATAAGGCGTTGCCTGATTTAGACAACGCCTCAAGGAATCGGTTTTAACCGAAATTAGAATTCAAATCGAGCACCGAATTGAAGAATTCGTGCAGATCCGGCACTAGTGATTTGTCCAAAAGTCGAACTGGTAATACTCGGCAATTGGGTGTTTGCATTAAAGTTTACATTGTTAAATACGTTAAATGCATCGGCGCGAAGCTGTACGCGCATTGATTCCGTAAAAGCAATGTTTTTAATCAAACCCATATTAGTATTGAAGTAGCTAGGACCGTTGACCAGAGTTCTTCCTATTCCGCCAACTTGTCCAGGTGCATTATTGAAGAAAACTTGTCCTTGAAAAGGAGTTGAACCGAATCCGGCAGAAGCTTGACCATTAGCATTCAGGATGCTGGGATCAATGAAATAAATGTTGCCGTTAGCTTCATAAATTCCTCCCAGATTTCTGATTTCTCTGTTCGTTAAAGTGCTCTGCGGCGTTTGACGACCTGATCGTCCTGACGTGTTAAGAGTTCCTCGCGGATCAACAAAAGTAATCGGTGTTCCTGAGAATGCCTGCACAATTGCTGAAATTTCCCATCCACCAATAATCTTGTCAACGATACCGCCTTGGTTGAAGAACGTTCTGCCCTTACCGAACGGAAACTGGTAAACAGCGTTGAAATTAAAGACATGCGTTAAGTCAAAATCAGCGCGCTGTTTGTCCAATTCAGGATTATTATTTTGCAAATACGGTTCAAACTGAAACTGACCTGTAGTAACAGAGTTTGTTAAGTTTTTCGAGAACGTATAGTTAGCTTGGAAATACAGTCCTTGTGCAAAACGACGGCGGAGCTCAACTTGCAAAGAGTTATAATCATAGAAACCGTCATTCGTAAGCAAAGCTACTGTCGTACCGGCAGAAGGATTTCTCAGAAAATTAACAAAAGGCTGACGTGTGGGCGCAGAAACTATTGGGTGGTTGTTTAAGCCGTTATTAATAATACTATTAGCTAAATTAGCCACCTGTCCATCAGTCAAGAATGAATTAAGGGTTGGAATGTAGCTTGTTGGAAGAGCTATTCTGCCAGGTCCTCCCGTCCCGCCATTTTGCAAGATTTGCAAAGGTTGACAACCTGTTGTAGTACAGAAAGCATTTCCTGTTGCCAAGAAATTTGCTCTTGCACGATTGTAGTCTGCAAGAAACCCGTTACTTGTAATATCAATTTCATTAACGTTATAAGCACGAGTGATGTTGTTACTACGCGTACCAACATAACGAACCTCAATCGCCATGTTGTTAAAGAATTCCCGTTGAATACCGAAACTATATTGCTCAACCATGGGTGTTTGAATTTTCGGGTCTATACCAAAAACCACACCGGCGAAGTTGGCAATCGGAGGAGTAGTATTCCTCAAGAACGTAAGTTGTTCAATCGGAACTCGAGTCGGTACGGCAGGATTTGGTATGGCATCTCCTAAACGGAAATTTAGAGGAGTTAGTCCAGACGCGTTTGTTACGTTCGAAACAACGCTTCCTAATCCAGTATTGTTACCGGGGGCTTGACTGATAGCCGTAACAATTTGGTCATTACCGAAAACTCTGCTATAACCTCCGCGAATAACTGTTTTGTCAAGGAAAAACTTACCTACTCCGGAGTCAAATTTAGGTGACCATGCAAAACCGATCGAGGGTGCAAAGTTATTGTAATCGGGTTTATAGAAAGCACCTGCATCTCCGGCATTTCCGCCAATAAGTTGAAGTCTTCCATTAGGATCTAACAATGAAGATACAGGGTCATCAGCATTGAGAATTGGTTCTAAGCCAACGCCATTCGTCTGCTTCAGTGGAGTGAACAGTTCATAGCGAAGCCCAAGCGTAAGAGTTAAATTGTTTGTAACTTGCCAGCGATCTGCAACAAATAAAGAGTGATTTCTATACTCATATGGTTGGAATTGAAGTTCATTCGGTGTATACGTATTTGAGTCAAGGCTGTTTATGTAAAACTGTTGACTAACACCGCTAACGATACCTCCCAATAAGCCTAATAATCCGTTTGCTGTTCCTACTTGCGTAGTGCTGATTCCACCTATATTGGCGAAATTGGTGGTAGCAAAAAATGGAGTACTATTTGAATTGGTACCAACCGCTAAAGTCGGAGCGATACCAAAACCAGAGGTGGCGTCAATATTGAAAAACTGCATTTGTCCGCCGAACCTGACATTGTGCTTTCCTACAACCCAATCAACATTATCTTGGATATTGTAGGTTCTTACAATACGTCCTTGATCAAATTCAGTGTTTTCAGGATTGCTAACAAGAGGAAGACTCAATACGTCAACAGGAGCTTGACTTCCTCTGAAGAACAAAACGTCACTGTTGAAGAATCCGCCACGAAGTTCGTTAACCAAATTTGAACTAATAATTCTGCGGTAGGTTAAAGACAGTAATTTATTCTTGCTGTCTAAAGTTCCTTCCGGTCTTGTCGTAAAAGTAGGATCTAAGTCTGTTCGCAAGGTTTGTTCAAGGTTCCAGGTATAAACTCCGGTGATTGTATCTTTTTCTGTAGGCTCGAAATCTATACGCCCAGCGTGCTGTGTTTGTTCTAAATCGGTTGCGCGCGTAAAACGAAAACCCGTAGTATTCAGGTTATCTCCACCGGTAAAGTTGCCTTGTGTAGGTAATCGCGAAATGACTCTTTGCTGAATGATTGGATTGATTGAAGCCGGAATATTTGCAAAACCGAGACCTCTTGCAAAACCAAGTATATCTGAAACAACGCAGGTACCAGTATTAGCAACAGTGGTCGCAGGGCAGGTAACAGTAGCTGTACCAACTGTCGTGTTTATTGCGGCACCTGGAGTTGCTCTGGTGTATTGAAATTGTCCGGTTCTAGCAGTAGGTGTCAGAATAGTTCTTGTTGCTGTAGCCGAATTAGGATCAATAGTTTTTTCATAATTATAGAAAAAGAAGGCTTTGTCTCTCATAAACGCCGAACCGCCGCCGTCGCCAAAACGCGGAAGCGGAAGCGGTCCCCCTATTTTGCCTCCAAACTGATTTCGATTACGGTACGGAATTGGTGACCGTTCATCTCCTACATTTCTTCTTCCTGCAATAACCTCTGTGTCCGTTGCAATATATCTGCCAGCTCGATTACTAAAGAAGTTATTGGCAGCAAAAGCAGAGTTACGATTATACGCATATAAAGCGCCATGAAAATCTTGTGTCCCGCGAGGCGTAACGAGGCGAACTTGTGCGCCGCCGTAACCTTGATCTGGTTCTTGATTACCCGTGATAACCGTAAACTCAGCCGTGTTATCTATTGTAGGGCGGTTCGGAGAAAAATCCGTCGCGTTCGTTCGAATATAATTATCTTGAATGTTAATACCATCACGAGTGATATTGGTAAAAGACGTTCGCATCCCGTTAACTGTCGTCGCTTTTCCGGGAGCGCTTTGCACGCCGCTTTGCAGAGTCGTTAAGCCTAAAGGCTCACGAGCAAGTAGCGGAAGTGACAAAATTTGCTGTTGACTTACGGTATTACTAACTTGCGCTGTAGTTGCGGTAACTACATCAGCGCCAGCTGTAACGGTAACACTCTCTTGAATACTGCCAATTTCAAGTACAGGCGTAAGATTGTAATCACGTCCTACGTCAATTTTTACTTCGTTGGCAACAAATGTTTTAAAGCCCGCGGATGTTATTGTTACCGTATATGTGCCAAATTCTAATTGAGGAATAAGGAACGTGCCGTCTTCTTTAGCAGTAGTGGTCAATTCCTTTCCTGTATTATTATCTCTTGCTACAATTGTAGCGCCGGGCAGAACACCATCAGGACCAGAGATAACACCTGAAAGGCGACCTGTAGTGGTTTGACCAAACGCTAAAATAGCGCTTATCAGAATCGTCAATAACGAAATTGTAAATCTTTTCATATCTTCTCCAAATTTTTATTTCTCTTAAACAATCTTTAAAGCAATTTTTAAGGGGATATTATTTAATTTACATACAAAAACTATTCCACTTATAGCTATGGTAGAAAATCATTGGTTTATAACTGTTTGTATTGGGTTAGGTAATTGAATTAAATCCACAAAATTAGACAAGAAATCCAAAATTTAGGATTAGTTTCACTAAATCAAAAATAATAAAAAATTTGATTGTGTTTTTAATATTTTTCAATATATTTCAGCATAAATTGAATTGCGTTGTCATAAAAAAACTTTGCTATATTTATTTGTAGATTTATAACTTGAATTAGCTTCGGGAAGAAAGGTCAGACTTTTTGTTCTGTAACAAATTAATCAGTTGTGTAATGATCAACAAACTAAAAATTAAAATTGGTTGTCAAGGTTGGAATTATCCTGATTGGGTGACAAAAGCAGGCGACGAAACAGTTTTTTATCCGCGCGGAACAAAGCCGAACGAAATGCTCGCGCTTTATGCGGAAGTTTTCGATACGGTTGAAGTGGATTCGACGTTTTACGCGGTTCCTACCGCTGCTACGATAGAAAACTGGTATAAAAAAACGCCGGAAAATTTCACGTTTTCGCTGAAAATGCCGCAGGCGGTGACGCACGAGCATCTTTTGCGTGAGTCTTCGTTTCCAATCGTCACGGAATTTTGCGAAAGAATTCGTTTGCTCGAAGAAAAGCTCGCCGTCGTTTTGATTCAGCTACCGCCGCATTTTGAGGCGAATAAAGAAAACGCTCTGGCTTTGAAGAATTTCTTGGCGTGGCTGCCGCAGGACATTTGTTTTTCAATCGAGTTTCGTCATCGCGATTGGCTGGTTGATTGGACGTTTGAAGAATTGAAAAAAAATAATGTCGCGCTGTGTTTGGTCGAAGGCAACTGGATCCCACGCGAAATGATGTTCGAATCAATCGGGAAAACCGAAAACGATTTCGCGTACATACGTTTTATGGGCGAGCGCGATTTGGTGCGATTCGATAAAATTTACCGAGCGGGCGACGCGAATCTGCAAATGTGGAAAAGCGAAATTGAAAAAATAAAAGCGAAAACCGTTTACATTTATTTCAGCAACTTTTACGAAGGACACGCGCCTGAAAGCGTCAATAAGCTTAAAAGATTATTCGGTCAAGAAACGACTGATGTAGAAACTCTGGAAAATCAAGGTTCATTATTTTGAGAAACTCTAAGAAAAAGAACAGAGAATAAATACAGATTAAAATAAATACAGATTAAGTAGAAAAGATGAAGCTTTGTTTTTTTCTGTAAATGGTTCGTTAGAATCTGTAAAATCTTCTTTGGTTTGCGTCCTATTTTCTTTCCACAAAACTTTTTCCTTATTTAAAGCGTAGAATTACAAGTGAATTTAGTTTGGAGTTAATTTAACTAATTTATGGCAATGTCAAAAACAGCAAAGGTTCTTCTCATCGTCGGTGGACTTGTTTTCGCCGTCTTTTTGGTGGCAATCATCGGAATAGCTTTATTAGCGGAATCGCTCGGCAAGCCGAGCGTGCCGGAAAACAGCGTTTTGGTATTAAAGATTTCCGGCGAATTGCCCGATTACGAGCCGGAAAATCAGATGGCGAAAGCGTTCGGCATCGAGCAAAAGCAATCTTTTACGAGTCTTCTGACGCAGCTTCGCAAAGCTAAGGTTGATTCGCGCATCGGCGCGGTTTTGCTCGACATTGAATCGTCGGGTATCGGTTGGGGAAAATCCGACGAATTGCGCGCGGCGATCAAGGATTTTCGCGTTTCGGGCAAACCGGTTTACGCTTATATGGAAAGCGGCTCGAATAGAGAATATTACATAGCTACATCCGCCGATAAAATTTTTCTGCCGCCGCCGGGCGATCTTTTCATCAACGGCTTTGCCGCGCAAGCGACGTTTTATCGCGGCTCGCTCGACAAGCTCGGCATCGAGCCGCAGTTTTTGAAAATCGGCAAATACAAAAACGCGCCCGACCAGTACACCGAAAAGGAAATGTCCGAAGGGCAGCGCGAAGTCATTAACGCGATACTCGATGATTATTACGCACGCGTAACCAATGCAATTGCCGAAGCCAGAAAAAAATCGCCCGAAGACGTAAAAGCGATTATTGACAACGCGCCTTACAACGCGCCGCAGGCGAAACAGCAAAATTTGATTGACGAAGCGTTTTATCGCGAAGAAGTTTACGAAGAACTAAAAAACCGGCTCGGCTACAGGGCTGACGATAAACTTCGCACGATTGACGGGGCGGATTATCGAGAAGTTTCGTCGGATTCGCTCAATTTAAACAACGGCGAACGGGTCGCAGTAATTTACGCTTCGGGCGCGATTATGAGCGGTCGTTCGAGCAGCAGTCCGTTCGGCGGCGAAACGGTCGGCTCGGACACTATCGTCGAAGCCGTCAACAAAGCAGCGGATGACGATTCGATAAAAGCAATTGTTTTACGTGTCGATTCGCCCGGCGGTTCGGCTCTCGCTTCGGATTTGATGTGGTTCGCGCTCGAAAACGCGAAAGCGAAAAAGCCGGTCGTCGTTTCGATGGGCGACGTGGCTGCTTCCGGCGGTTACTATATTGCGTGCAACGCCAATAAAATTGTCGCTGAACCTTCGACCGTTACAGGCTCAATCGGCGTTTTTATGGGCAAAGGCGTGATGAACGGCTTTTACGATTGGGTCGGCGTTACAACCGAATACGTGACTCGCGGCAAAAACGCCGGACTTTTCCGCGAAACAAAAAAATGGGAAGGCGACGAGCTCGCCAAAATGTGGGAACAAACAAACACGATTTATTTTAATAACTTCGTTCCGAAAGTCGCCAAAGGTCGCGGCAAAACGCAGGAAGAAGTAAATTCTCTCGGTCAAGGTCGCGTTTGGACAGGCGCGCAGGCGAAGCAAAACGGTTTGATTGACGAATTCGGCGGTTTGGAAAAAGCCATCGAAATCGCCAAAGATTTGGCGAAACTACCGGCTGACAAAGACGTTCGCCGCGTTAATTTCCCGGAACCGCGCCCGTTTTTTGAAACAATTTTCGGCGGCGGTTCTGCATCAACGGAAACCAGCGAACAAAAAGCGCAGAAAGCGCTGATTCAATCGCTGCCTGAAGACGTTCGTAAAACTTTGCGCTACGCTTCCATGCTCGATCAGATGAAACGCGGCGAAGCGATGATGATGTTGCCGTTTGAACTGGAAATTAAGTAAATTAATTAGAAAACAAAAATAAAAGCGGCGAGTTTTTATAATTCGCCGCTTTTATTTTGAAATTTACAAACCTCTTTATAAAGTTCCCAGTTCTTAGACCAAGAAACTTTTCATGCCACAAACGATAAAAAGCCTAAGATTTGAAGTTTTTTCATAAATTTATTGTTTCACTCTTGAAACGTGAAACAACTTGTGTTAGATTTGTTGCATCAATGAAACGCAATGCCTTTGACGGTAGGCATTTAACTAACAAAAAATAAAGATAAACATTAAATACGTGGAGAAAGTAAAAATGAAAAATCCAAACAAACCGAAAATCAATCCATTAAGCCGCATTCCGCGGCAGCAGCGCTTGATTATGGCGGTACGAGGCGGCGCGGGCGTCGGCAAAAGTCATTTTATCCGCTCGATGAGCGAAGCCGGACTCGGAAAACTTTGCATTTTCGATATGGAACGCAAAGCGCGGCTTTTGCGCGGTGTCGGCGAACAATTCGACGCGCTCGAAATCGAAGAAACCGACGAACTGCCCGAATTTATTGATTGGGCGATCAACGGCGAAGGGCGCGAGCAGAACTACGGCTGTTTCGCATTAGACAGTTGGGCGGCGTATTTCAGCGCGAAGCATTCGGAAATGCTCGAAGCGGTTCGGGAAAAAACCGACGATCCGCTGGCACAGCCTTCGGCGGAAGAATTGGCGGCAGATCAGATGATTTTGCAGTCGGTTTTGCGAAAACTTTGTTTTGAAAGCGGAAAAAGCGTCGTCATCGCCGACCAGATTCCGGCGCGCGGCAAAGAATCGAAGGAAGACAATGAAGTCGGGCGCGTTCTGCCGATGACGGCTTCGGGACTCGAATATTTCGTTGACGTGATGCTAGAAATTTCTTTGCAGGAGCGCGACGGCGAAATTACGCGGGTTTTTCAGGTCGTCAAATCGAATTCTCCGGCGTTTGAAGTCGGTTTTGAGATGACCGGAAATATCAGCTTTAAAGATTTTCTCGATCATATGCGCGGCGAACAGGCTTTGCAGTTAGCGTTTGAGCAGCCGACGAAATCCGAAGTCCCCGAATACATCGAAGAACGTCAGCCTTTAACGCTCGTCAAAAACGAAATGACGATTGAAGATTTAATCAAAAAGGCGGAAGCAAATGGATTCAAACAGTCGGACATCGTGACCGGCGCGAGAATCTATCACAATCAGCCGAATATTTATCATTTGACTTCTGACCAAATCGCCGATTTGGACAAAAGAATAACGGCGCGCATCGAAAAAATGCAGGCGCAGAAACCAGAAGAAAAGCCGGAAGAAAAACCGGCAGCGACTACGAAAAAGAGAGTCGCTTAAAACACGGGTTTGCTAAGGGCAAAGACGAAAACAAAAAGGACAAGGGAAGTTTCGGGAAAATTTCTTTTGTCCTTTTTGTCTTTAAATCAACTTTAAAGTAAACAAAAGGAGAGTTTTATGGTGCGTGTAATTTTAGGAATCGCTGTTGGTTTTATTGTCTGGTCGGTGCTTTGGGTCGGAAGCGATTTCGTTTTGACGGCAATTTCGCCGAATTGGTACGGCAAACATCATACGGAATTGGAAGCGGCTTCGCTGAATAAAACGCCTTTTATGTCTGATTCGGTAATTTTAGTCATCGCTTTGATCCGCAGCGCAATTTTTTCGATAGTTTCAGGCTCTTTGGCGGCTCCGATTGCGCGAGAAAACGCGCAATCGGCGCTCGGACTCGGAATCTTGCTTCTTCTTTTCGGCATTTACATTCAATCAATTTTCTGGAACAACGCGCCGCTCTGGTATCACATTTCGTTTCTGTTTCTTTTGGTTCCTATGACAATTCTCGGCGGAACGCTCAAACGAAATTAGCTGCGAACAAGCACGAAAGAACACGAAAAAAACAAAAATCCCGAAATTCTGAGTATGCCTTTAAATAATTCTTTTCGTGGCTTTTTGTGCTTATTGGCGACTAATTTCGCTTAAAGGGATTCATAAGCGAGAGCCAGACGGGAAGCGGAAGCCATTGCGGGAAAATTTTGTAAGTTTGCTCGTTCAGTTTTTCAATCTGCGATTCGGCTTCGGTTTGCAGCTCATCGGGCGGTAAATCTTCTTTATTTTCATAGCAGGCGTGTAAAACGCACGGTGCAGGTTTCCCGGAAAGATGGACGAGACAACCTGCTTCTTTTTCAAAAAGCGGACAGGCGAAGGCTTTTAGAAAAGTATCGCCCGTGGAACCTAGATTGTATCTTTCGATTGTTTTTTCTACCCGGCTGTAAATTTCCCTTTGCCTTTCAACTGAAAATTTGTTGAGTTCGTTGCGGATCGAAACGGCTTCGAGACGGGTGATGTGAACGTTGACGAAATGAGCATCCAGACAACACGCGCCCTTGGTGTCGCAAGTTAAACAACTTTTCGCCTTTTGCTCGTAATTGCAACGAACGAAATCTTGAAGCTCGCTTTTCAGCTTGTGCAATTTCAGCAATGCCTGTTTTTCCGAAAGCGTTTTCATTTGCTACAATTTTATTAAACTCAGATTGAAAATAGAAATTTCGATTCGTTTTTGCAAGCGCGGGTTTGTTGCGGAAGGTAATTGTGCGAAAAGACGAATCGGAAAAACATTTAATTAAAATTTATGTTAATGGAAGGCGACGCGGCGCCCGTTTTCACCGCAAAAAATCAGAACGGCGAAAGCGTAAATTCAGCGGATTTTCGCGGGCGGCGCGTCGTTTTATATTTTTATCCGAAAGACGACACGCCGGGCTGCACGAAGCAGGCTTGCAGCTTGCGCGATTCGTTCGATGTATTTCGGGAAAAAGGAATTAAAGTTTTCGGCGTTTCGACCGACAGCGAAGAATCGCATCGAAAATTCATCTCGAAATACGCTTTGCCGTTTGATTTGCTCGCCGATACGGAAAAGGAAATCGTCAACGCTTACGGCGTTTACGGCGAGAAAAATAATTACGGTAAAAAGTATATGGGCGTCAACCGGACGACTTTTTTGATTGATGAAAACGGAAAAATCGTGAAAATATTCAAAAAAGTTAAGGTCGAAGAGCACGCGTCGGAAGTTTTAGAAGCGTTCGGAGAAAATAAAAGTTAGCTGTCGGATTAATGAATTTACGCGAGCAAAAGGCAAATGAAAAAACTTCTTTCGTAAAAATTTTCTGATTGAGTTTTTTTGTTTTTGTTTGTTTAGATTTTGAATTCGCGTTTTTTGTGTGATTTGCCGGATAATTTTTTGTAATTATTAAAATGCCGAAAGAAAGAATGCGCTGGGCTGAGTTATTGGACGTTCTCACGGATTCAGACCGCAAACGAGAAGTTGTCGTCGAAAGAGCTACGGAAACCGAGCGGATGGCTCTTTTTCTGCTTCGGCGGGCGGGTTGGTCAGCGCAAATCTCGCCGAATGACGTGAAAGAATACGACGTTGAAATTCTCAAGCCGGGCGCGAAAGAAGCCGTTCAGATTCGCAATCAGCGTGCTAAGGTTCATCTCGGACAAGTCGAAAAATTTCTCGATTTTCTCGGACAAGCGAACGCCAAAAATTTTACAAACGGCATTATTATCTCGACCAGCGGCTTTACGCCGTCAGTTTACGCTTACCTGCGCGAAGAAAAAATCAAAAATCTGCGCCTTGCAATAATGCGCGATCACGATTTGATTTTCGATTGCGAAAAACTCGACGTTGCGGAAGAGCGCGAGAAAACGACTTATATCGGCGTTTTTACTTGCAAAGGCGGCGTCGGCAAAACAACGATTTCCGCGCATCTCGCCGGAGCGTTTGCCTTAAACGGTTACGACGTGGCGCTGGTTGATTTAGATCATCAGCAAAATTTGCGAAAATTACTTGGCGAAGGCGTTTATCTGCCTGGAACAAAGGGAAGTTTGGGTTCGGTCATATCGGTTTTGAACAAGGATGAATGGGTCGAGGGCGATTATCGCGACACAAAAATAGTCATCTGCGACTGCAACCCGGAATTTGAGGCAAATCCCAGCGAATTTATCCGCAAATTTGATTACTGCCTGATTCCAACGACTTTGAATCCGCTCGGCATAAACAAAAACGCCGACGTTATCAAACGAACTTTCAGCGCAATTCGCCGCGAAAACCGCAAAGCGCATCTGCACGTTCTGGTAAACAATCTTCAATCGGACGAAGATAACCGTAACACGCTTTTGAATCAGGTTTTGAAAACGCAGTTCAAACAAATGAACGAACGCGACTCGCGAGTGCACTACATAGACCCGCAGGAATGCGCGATTCGTTTCAGCAAACAGTTGATGTACTGGGGCTTTCATTTGTTTGACGGAACAAAACCGCAGCTCGCCTTTCGAACCGTCGGACGCTATTCCTATCCGCGAATGGATTTTTTGAAATTGGTTGATTATCTGGAAATGCAGACGCAAATTCAAAAGGCGCGAACGGCGAAAATTTGAAGAAGGTTTAAAGTCAAAACAATAATAAATACAACGCGAAATTGTATTTTCGCTTCAAAATAACGTAAAATAGCTTTCCTTCAATTTGGGGGCGACAGGCTTCGACAGGGGCTTGTATAGATCTTTGGATGCACGTCGGGCTTGCTTGTTAGCTCGTTAAAACACCAAGCAAAAAACAAACGCCAACCAAGAATTGGCTCTTGCTGCCTAGTTAAATCTAGCCATGTAAGTGTCTCGTCGGAAGTCAGCTTGAAGCGACCGAACGAGGCATAACTCAGTTCAAGCTGGTTTGCACGCTCCGCCTGCGCGTGCGAACGAGATTTTAGTCTGGCTGGCTTTTGGTAAGGTCTTGTCGGTTCACCTGCTTATCAAAAGCGAGATTTTTAAGTGAACACGACTAAACGTGTAGATTCCCTCGGTCGCAACCTTTGGATGCGGGTTCGATTCCCGCCGCCTCCACCAAACAATTTTTCTCGGTTTTTGTAATCTCGCCCTACAAATTGTTCAATAATCAAATATCGAAGCTTTTGTTTTAACGTAACTGAAAGCGATGCGTCCGTATTTTTATTAAAATACAAAAGATACGCCGAGCGCGAAAAGCACAAACAGGATGATTGCTATCACCAAAAAAATACCGAATAATATCTTGGCTATTGATGCCGCGCCTCTCGCTATGCTGGTAAATCCAAGCGCGCCGGCAAGAACTGAAACGACAATCGCAATAATTCCCAACTCTAGTAACCCCATTCTGGATAACCTCCTTTAATTTTTCTTCATTTGCAATTTATCTTAAAGCGCCGTTGTTGCAGCGTCTGCTGCGGTGCATAAAAACTTGTGTGGAAGCGAAGAAAAGGTGAAGAATCTTAAAATTAAAGGGTTTTTACGTTTTCGGCTCGCTTCGATGGTTTACCGGTGGCGAGTTTGACATGAAGTCCGCCGGTAAATGTAAATTGCCTTAGTTTTATTGGTTTATCGCTGAATCCGTCATTGTTTTGTTTCCGGCGTAACGGGCAACCGTTTCGGAGAGTTTCTTAATTTCCTTCGGCAAATCATTCATTTTCACTTTTTCGGGATTTGCCAGAACTTCTTCCGCCGTCATTCCGTAGACGGCTCGGTTCACGTCATTATCGGCAGTCAAAACCGCTCCTTTGACGGACGCGCCAACGAAGGCTCCCTGACTCAATGACCAGATTAAAATTCCGACGTCAAGCGTCGGGTTTGTTCCGACTCCGGCAGTGCGTCCGACCGGACCCGCTGCAAAACTCACATCACCGCCGAATTCGACATTTTCATCGAGCAGGTCGCGCAGCGAGCCTTCGTTCATAAACAACATAATGTAATCGGTCTTTTTCGCGCCGATTTGCACCCCGAAGCTCGCGCCGCCTATATCGTAATAAACCGGAACGCTCCAGCCGTTAGCTGTTCGCCGCGCGACTACGCCGTCACCGCCGCGTCCGCCGACGATGAATGCGGCTTTAACGACATCGGGAATAATAGCGATGGCGTGCGCTCGTTCGAGTAGTTCGCGCGGAATAAAATCGTCGGGTTTTTTCATCATTGCGGATAAAACTCGCGCCGCTTCCTGCGCTTCGCGCCGCGCTTCCATTTTCTGCTGTTTATTTTCAGTTAAATCCTGCGCCGTCGTCGCGGTGACGTTAGATGTAAGCATTAGAGCCGTTGCGAAAGCGGCAGTGATAAGTTTTTTAAATGTATTTTTCATAATTTCGTATCTCCTTTGTTATTCACAGTAAAAAATTTTGCGGTTCCCCTTTTTGCCTGAATTTAAGCAAGATATTTAAGTGCGAACGTCTGTTTTTTTAATAAAAATTGGTTACGGCTCCGATTTTTGCAGCGATTTGACGACTATCACGGGGTTTCCCGCAAAACGAGCAAGACGCGTATCGCCCGCCAATTGAACTCCTGTTTCGCGTTCTACGGCGGGATCGAACAGCCGCTCGATTCCGGTCACGCGTAAGTGATAATCAAATTTTCATTCTGCGCTTCCGGGAACGGGTCTGTGCCGAGGGCGAGCAACCCGTCAACCATTTTTTCACCGTGAATCATAAACGCCTGCTCGCCAAACATTTCTTCGATTTTCCCGGCGACCGTCACTTGTTTTCCGATGTATCTGCCAGGATCCTGCACAACGTCTTCAACCTTAATATCTGATTCCGGTATGGATACATACTGGTCTTCCGGGCGGTTACTGTTGCAAGCCATCCCAAAACACAATACTACCGCCGTAAGCACAATGCAGAGCCGAAGTCCGAAAATCTCGTTCGTTAAGTTAAATTTATTCATTGCTCTTTAACTCTCCTTCTTGTATTCCGTTTAAAGTTTTTCGCCGGTTTTCGGATTTTGAAAACATTTGAGCTTTTGAAGCGATTGGATTTTTCGTCTGCATAAAAGCGAAATATAAATCCGCGAGCCGGTCGGCTGCCGCCGCGTCGCTCCGGGCGAGAAGCGTGATTATTTCGTCGCGCTGCTGAAGAATCGGTCGTACGGCGTCGCGCTGTTCCTCGTTAAAAGCGCTGTTTTCACTATCAAGTTCGGCGCGAAAAGCGGTAAAAAAATCGCTCGCTTGCTGTCGCGCCGGTTCAAATTCGCCTCTGGAAGCGTTGATTGCCGCTGTCGCCAGAGTGTTTTGCAGCACGCTCAAGCGAAGCGTTCCGCGAGCCGATTCGCAATCGTTTTTTACGTCGCGCGCCGAAAGCCACATCGGAACGAAACCGAGCAGAAACGCGATCAGCGCGATTCCGCCGACAATTCCGACGCGCTTTAACATTTCCTTTCCGCTTCGCCGCTCAGCGATTTCGGATTCCAAATTTCGTTTTTCTCGATAATCTCCGGTTTCTCTCATTTCAAATTTCCTCGTTTAGTCCGAGTCTCGCATTTCGATTAAGTAGCATTTCGTCCCGAAACGAGTTTTACGACCAAAACGATGGCTGCAACGACCAGCAGCAGATGAATCAAGACTCCGGCGACATCCGCGATGAATCCGAGCAGCCACAAAACCAACAAAACTACTATAATTGTCCAAATCATCTTATTTCCTCCTTTACCGTGTCGAACCGCCGCTCAGATGAAATGTTAATCATTCGAGCCGCGATTCCACTTTATTTCTATTTCTATTTCGCCTTTGTCTTTGCCGTCCGTTTGCATTTCTATTTCGACTTTGCAGTCAGACCTAATGCGCAGACGATTGCCTCCGACTTGAAGCCGAAAGGATTCGCCCGCTTCGAGCGCGTTGGCGATACGCCGCAATTTGTCGGCGGTCTGCGTCGTGTACGTGCGTTCGACATCAATTTCCTTTTTGTTCCCCATCTTAATTCCCCCTTACGGCAACTCGTTATCTTCAATTATGGAGTTTTCGCTCGCGTTTAACTTCTGCGTTATTACTCAATTTGCCTAAGTGTTTTCACTCAGCACATTGAAGCCGGATCAAGGTCAAGAAAATAAAAAAAAGCGCCAATCGTGAAATCGGCGCGACCGGGGTTTTTCGGCATTATCCAAAAAAGGTATAGATTAATTTTCAAAGTCTACTTCGCAATCGGAAGAAGAATGGTGAATTTGGTACCGCGATTTTTATCGTCAACCGGGCTTTCGGCAATGATTTCGCCGCCGATCTGCTCGACTAAGCTATGCACGAGGTATAGTCCTAAGCCAACGCCCGCGGTTTCGTTAACTCCCGCACATTCGATTTCGTAGGAAAACTCGTCGTTTTCATCCGGTGAATTTGGGATTTGGAGCGGTCGCCCTCGGTAAAACTTTTCAAAAATATGCGGCAAATCTTCCGCCGCGATGCCGCAGCCGTTGTCAGTGATTTCGATAGCGATTCGTTCGTTTTTTTCGATTGCCGCAATCGAGATTTCTCCGCCTTCGGGCGTGTATTTTATCGCGTTTTCGATGAGACTCGACACGATCCGGCGAAACGCTGCGGCATCGGTCAGCGCGGTCGGCAATGTACCTTCGTCCGACATTTTGAATTTAAGACCGAGTTTATGCGTCACTGCTGTCGGCTGCTGCGATTCGACGCATTCCCACAAAAGTTTTACGACATCGTTCGGAACGAGAGAAATTTTATACGCGCCCGATTCAATGCGCGATAAATCAAGAAGGCTTTGCACGAAATCAATCTGGCGGTCGCATTCGGCAGCGATTGTCTCCAGATATTCTTTGCGCTCAGCGTCGGAAATTTTATCGTTTTGTAAAACGCGCGTAAAGGTTTTTATAGTCGTCAAAGGCGTTCTGAGTTCGTGCGAAACGTTGCTAACGAACTCTGATTTCATCCGGTTAAGCGTTTTTAATTCTTCTTCGCGCCGCGCGATTTCATCAGCCATTTGATTGAAGGTCGAAGCAAGCTCGCCGATTGAGCCGTCTTGCGTAAGTTCGGCGCGTGCCGTTAAGTCGCCAGCGCCGAACTTACGCGTCGTAGCGGCTAAGATTCGCAACGGCAGCGCAATGCTGCGCGAGATCAAGAACGCCGCTAAGATAGCCAGAATCGCGATAGGCAGACTGAAAAGCAGTTGTCGCAGAAATTGCCGTCGCGCCGGCTCGTAAAGTTTTGCGCTCGGAATGGCGACGGCGACGATGCTGTCTGCCGTTTCCACTCGCGCCAAGCCGTAAACTCGCGGTATTTTGTCGTACGGACTGACAATTTCGATAGTTCCTTCGCGCTTTTCTTTGAGCGCCTTAAAAAACGGCGTTTCACTGACATCGAGCGACACTTGTTCCGGCGAAACGCGGCTGCGATAAAGCAAACGAGTATCTTTGTCGAACACGGCGATGATGTTGTCTTCCGGCAATTCGAGATTTTCAAAAACCTCGCTCGCATTCGCGCCGTCAATCCGCGCTACAACGAAATTTCCGTTGCCGGTTGGCTGTGCCAGCGAAAAAAGACGTAATTTTTGATCTGCGGATTGTTCTGCCGAAATGACGAAAGAATTTTGCCGTTCCGCTTCCTCTTTAAGAGTCTTAACCGAAGACGCCTGTAAGTTGACATTCTTATTGGTTTGCGAGAGAACGATTGTGCCGTCGCGGTTGATGATTTGCACGTCGAGCCATTCGGGGCGAGTTTTTATAACCGAGTCGAGATAATCCTGCAGCGTAAAACTGTTTTCATCGCGGTTTGCGAGCATCGAAATCGTATTAAGCGTCTGGCGGTGTGCCAGAAGCCTCTGCTCAAAAACGCTCGCCGCAAGCTCCGCCTGTTGTTCCAGCGATTCGTCGAGCTGCCGGCGTGCGACTTGTCAGAAACCCCAGAGATTGAAAAATCCGACTGCGACGAGCGGAATTAACAACCCGAGAGTAAGCCATAATAGTCTTGCCCTAATCGTCAATTAAAAAAACCTCCGGAAATTCAGTGCAGCAAGATGATAATAAAAACCCGCAACATCATCAGTTTTCGCTTCGCCGGGTTTGTTATGCCTTTCGTCAGTGTTCATCCGAATTTCAGCAAATATTTTCCCGCCTCCTTTAGAAACATTGTTATCGTAAATGCGACTAACAGTTTTTTAATCAATAAAAACACTTATTTCTATTAAGTGTAAACACTTATTATTTTCATCGCGAATTTCTTTATTAAGTTTTAATTAAAGCAGAATTTATAATTATTTTAAGCTATGCTATCTTATGCCTTTTACAGCAAGCATTGATTTTCAGCGAGGCGAAGAATGATGGAGAGAATATACAATTTCAGCGCGGGTCCAGCTGTTTTGCCGCTGCCTGTTTTGGAAAAGGCACAAAGCGAGCTGCTGTCGCTCGGCGGAAGCGGAATGAGCGTGATGGAGGTAAGTCACCGCTCGAAGCATTTCGAGCCGATTCTGCGTGCTGCCGAACAGGGAATTCGACGCCTTCTCGATGTGCCGGAAAATTATCGCGTCTTGTTTTTGCAAGGCGGCGCTTCGTTGCAGTTTTCGATGATTCCGCTCAATTTCCTGGCGAAAAATGAAACGGCGGATTACATCGTCACCGGTGCCTGGGGAAAAAAGGCGGTGAAAGAAGCCGCGCGCTGCGGAAATGCTCACGTGATTTTTTCAACTGAAGACGAAGGATTCAAATCGGTTCCCGCACAGGAAGAATTAAATTTCAGCGCCGATGCAAATTACGTTCATTACACGTCGAATGAAACGATTGAAGGCGTCGAGTTCAAGTATGAACTCGACGGCGCAGGAATTCCCGTCGTTTGCGACGCTTCATCGAATATTTTGTCAAAACCGTTCGACATTTCCAAATACGCTTTGATTTATGCCGGAGCGCAGAAAAATATCGGTCCGAGCGGCGTCACGCTTGTAATAATCCGCGATGATTTGATTGCGAAAGTTCCCGTCAATCAACATTCTACTCTCGATTATCGCGCCATAGCCGAAAACGATTCGATGCTCAACACGCCGAACACCTGGGGAATTTATATAATCAGTCTGGTTTGCGAATGGCTTGCGCAGCAGGGCGGAGTTTCGGCGATGGAAAAATTGAACGAAGAAAAGGCGCGAATTCTTTACGACGCGATTGACCGAAGCGACGGTTTTTATCGCGGTCACGCCGAAAAATCGGCGCGGTCTTTGATGAACGTGACTTTTCGTTTGCCGTCGGAAGAACTGGAAAACGTATTTTGCCGCGAAGCGTCGGCGCAAGGTTTGGACGGATTGAAAGGACACAGAAGCGTCGGCGGAATTCGCGCTTCGATTTATAACGCTTTTCCGAAAGAAGGAGTTGAAAAGCTCGTTGAATTTATGCGAAACTTCGCGCAAAAAAACGGATAAAGCCAAAGCCAAACAACCGCAAAAAGCGCAAAACTCGCACAAATAAAAGATAAAGGTAAAAGATAAAAGAAACGAGACGCGAATTTAACGGAAAAAACGAATTGACACAAATTCAACTTGAAAAGATTTATTCGGGCTAATTCTTATTCGGTTCGCGTCATTTTTGTTCTATATCTTTTTCTTGTTTTTCTTTTGCGTCTTTTGTGCCTTTTGTGGCTATTTTATTTCCGCTAAGATTTTCAAAAGTTCCGCTTCTTCGCTTTCCGAAACAGTTCGTAAATCAATCGTCGCTTTGTCTTCCAGAATTCTGGTTATGACAGGCGGATTTGAGAGACGTAAAAATTCCTCTAAACGGCTGACCGACATTTGCGCGTGCGTTAAAACCAGAAGAGACGTCAACGGCTGAACATTCGGCGCGGAACCGCCGCCTATTGCGGATTTTCCTTCGATTACATCGTATTTCAAATTATTATTTTCGCCTGACATTTCGCATAACCTTTCGGCAAAGCGGCGAGTTCGGTCGGCGAGTTCGTCGTTTGTCATCGAGAGCATTTTCAGAACGGGAATCTCGCGCAAAGCCGTTTCGCGGCGAAAGGCTTCGAGCGTCGCTTCGAGTACGGCATAAATTAATTTATCAACGCGAAGCGCGCGATAAAGCGGATGTTTTCTGATGCGATCAATCGTTTCGCGCCGTCCGACAATCAATCCCGATTGCGCGCCGCCCAAAAGTTTATCGCCGCTGAACGTCACAACATCGGCGCCGTCAGCGATTGAACGCGAAATAATCGGCTCCTCCGTTAAACCGTACTCGCTCAAATTCAAAAGCGCGCCGGAACCGGCGTCTTCGTAAAGCAGAATGTTATTTTGATGAGCTAGATCGGCAAGCTCGCTCAGATTCGGAGATGCCGTAAAACCGATGATTCGATAATTTGACGGGTGAACCTTTAAAAACAAGCGCGTGTTTTCGCTGATTGCTTTTTCGTAATCGGAAAGGCGAGTTCGATTCGTCGTTCCGACTTCTTTGAGAACCGCGCCGGATTGCGTCATTACGTCGGGTACGCGAAAATCGCCGCCGATTTCGACGAGTTCTCCGCGCGAGATGACGACTTCGCTGCCCGACGCCAAAACAGTTAAAACCAGAAAAGCTGCGGCGGCGCAGTTATTAACAATCAGTGCGCTTTCCGCTCCGGTCAATTCGGCGAGCAGTTTTTCGGCTCGCGCGCCGCGTTTTCCGCGTTTTCCGGTTTCGAGATTGTATTCGAGCGTGCAATATCCGGCAGCTTCTTCGGCTATGGCTTTTCGCGCTTTTTCCGACAGCGGCGCGCGCCCCAAATTTGTGTGAATGACTACGCCGGTCGCGTTTATCACTCTTCGCAGCTTCAAATTTTGTTCGTTTACCCAGGTTTGTTCGATTCGCCGTGCGGCTTCTTTCAACAAACTCTCGCGCGTATAATCTTCGCGCTCCGTCGAATCTTCGCTTAGTTTTTTTATAATCTCTCGCCGCAATTCGTCAGATACCGCTCGTGCTGTTTCGGTTAAATATTTTGTGCCGGTTTGCGCGGTGATCTTTTCCGCAGTCGCCGTATGCATTATCGCGTCAACTGAAGGCAGCAGCCGCAAAATATCGTTTTGATTCATTTTTGAATCGTCACTCATAAAAGCATTTTACCGGAAAAAACAAAAAAATGAGGAATGCGCGGTTCTTTAAATGTTTTTATTAAACGAGAGTCTTTTCTTTCTTTTCACAAACCAACCAAAAGTTAAACAAATGGCAATTTTAGGCGATAAACTATACCGGCAAACAAACACGAAACTTGAAGAATCGGCGCAGATTGATCAGCAGTTCGTCCGCCTGGAAGAAGAAATCCGCAAGCTGAAGATTGATTTCGACATTTATTTTAACGGCGCGGCAAAACGACCGCCGCTCGAAGCGCGGGCGCGGCTCGAATCGAATTTAAAGCGTATAGCCGACGACCGGAATTTGACTTATGCGCAGCGATATCAATTTAACTCGTTGGTTTCGCGCTTTACTTCGTATCGCGAACTGTGGCGCAGAATGTTGAAAAAGCGCGGTGAGGAAATCTCTTAGGTTCGTTTTAGAGCTAAATGCGCGAGCGCACAAAGCGAAATAGGTGAGAAATTATAATTTAGTTGTGTAAATATAAAAACATCACATCAATAAAAAAGACGGCTTAAACGCCGTCTTTTTTATTTCAAATATGTAAACAAATTACATAATAAAAGGCGCGAGAGTAATCGCTTCAATCGGAGCAATTGGAGCAATCGGAGCGACCGGAGAAATCGGTTGTATTTTGAGTTTCAAAGGCGCTATGTTCTCGCCTACCTTTTCAAAATACTCACCGAAATTAAACTGCTCGCCTTTGGAAACTTCCGGTGTAACGCGCACTGTTTGCCGGTTGCGGTCGCGGATAATTGTTAAAGTAACGTCGCCTTCTTTTTTCTCGTTCAGCGTTCTGATCAAATCCAGGTTTCCTTTAACCTCTTTTCCGTCAACTTGAACGATAACGTCGCCCGCTCTCAAACCGGCTTTCGCGGCGGGCGAGTTTTCCCGGACATTGTTAATCAAAAGTCCTTTGCCTTCGGCAACGCCGAAATAATCGCCGAGCTGTTTCGTTAAAGTAGAAACGCTGGCGCCGATCTGACGACCCGATAAACCTCCCGGATAAACAAAGACGTTCGGTTCGCCGGGCTTCATCGGCGCTTCGGGAACGGACGGAACTGGAATTTTAGAAAAATCAGGAAACTCGGGGATGCCCGGAAACCCTTGCCAATCTTTCAAGGCGCCGCCTGTCGTTTGCAGTTTCGGAAATTCACGTTTGCCGAGCGTGGCGACTATTTCGCGTTCGCTTCCGCCGCGCAAAACCGTCAACCTAACTTGATGATCGGGCGCTACTTCTGAAATTAAACGGCTTAACTTCCGCGCGCTGGTCACTTCCTCGCCGTTAAAGCGAACGATTACATCGTTGGCTTGTAATCCGGCTTGAGCCGCGGGCGAATTTTCCATCACCTTTTCTACCGCTACGCCGCGCACTTCGCGAAGCCCGAAACGGCTGAAATTTTCTTTTGTAACATCCTGCGTTTGAACGCCTAAATAGCCTCCGTCATCGTTGTTGAAATAGAAACGTTGAAAAGTTCTTTCCGCCGGTTCCTTTGCTTCAGGCGATTGCTGCGCGTAAACGGAAAAGACCGCCGCAGCCGAAAGTAAAATAAAAACAGACAATTTACGTAACATAAAACCTCCAAATTAATTGTAAACTTTACCTTATTGAATTTACGAAAAATACAAATTTAGAGTTGCATCCGAGCCGCAAAAAGTTGCTCGTTTGGGCGAAAATACGCGGTTAAAATATTATTGGCTCGGATTTTGTTTTGCCAAAGCGCCTTTAAATATAATAGAATAAACGCTAAAAGTTTTACTTAGTAACTTGGATTTTATTTAAACAGAGGAATCACTATGAAAAAAATTGCTTTATTTTCGATGTCAGCCGTTTTAGCGGTTGCATCAATCGGCTGTTCGTCGGACAGCCACACGAACACGAATACGAATACGAACACAAGAGCGAACGCAAACGTGACGACGACTAACACGAATGCTAATAACACTGCGTATGTCGTCAACACGAACAATATGGAAACCGGCACGATTAATTCGAATGCGAATTACAATGCCAACATTACCAGAGCGGAATATGACAAAGACAAAGATCGCTGGTCTCAAGAAGCGAAAAGAACAGGCGGCAATATCGGTTCAGGCGTTAATGACGGATGGCTCTGGACGAAAACCCGCACGGCTTTAATGACAACTAATGATTTAAGAGATTCAACTATCAATGTTGACGTGAACAACGAGATTATCACGCTCAACGGAACAGTTGCTAACGCGGCGCAAAAGGCGAAAGCCGGTGAAGTCGCTAATGGTATAGAAGGAAAGAAAAGCGTTGTCAATAACTTGAAAGTTTCAGCCAGCGATTCGCTGACGAATCAAGCCACTTCAGGCGGTACAACCAATACTAACGCGAACAAAAGATAATTTCTTGCGTCTATAAATTTAAAATAAAAAAGGAATCGGTTAATTCGCAAAATAACGGATTCCTTTTTTGTTGCTTTTTATTAACGATTAATTAAATTTCGTTATTAATTTTTCCAATCCTCTACGAATCTAATTTTTATCGTGACGCGGGCGAAAATGTTGTTTATCAAAGAGGAAATAAATGCTTGGAATGTTAGAAACTTAGTTTTACATTGTCAAAAGTATCTTAAATATAATAAGATAACCGTTAAAGATTTTTTATTTTAGCTTAAAACTTATTTAAACAGAGGAATCACTATGAAAAAAATTGCTTTATTTTCAATGTCAGCCGTTTTAGCGGTTGCTTCAATCGGCTGTACGCCGGCTACAAACACAAACACAAACACAAATGCCAACATCAAAGTGAACACAAATGTGGGTGGCAGCAGCAATGCTAACAGCACTATTGTCGTAACCAACACAAACAATATGGAAACCGGTACGCTTAATACGAACACGCATTCAAATGCCAATATGAGCGGCAATATGAATGCTAATAGCGGTAATGCCAATCGCTCTAATACCAACGCCAATACCAACGCGAACAGAAGATAATTCTTCTGTGTAGATAAAAAAGTATAAATAAAAAAAAGAACCTGTTATTTGCGGATCACCAGGTTCTTTTTTTATTCACTGATCAATTAAATCTTCGATTTTAATTTTTCCATCCTTTCAGCCGCCGCTTCGAGCGTTTCGTTCTTTTTGCAAAAACAAAACCGAACTTTTTGCGCGCCCAAATTTTTATCGTGATAAAACGACGAGCCGGGAACAACGGCAACGCCGATTTCCCTAATCAGGTATTTTGTAAATTCGACATCGTTTGCAAATCCGAAATCGGAAATATCCGTCATCACATAATAAGCGCCTTCGGGCATTTCGCATTTTAATCCGGCTTTCTGCAAAACAGGAACGATGTAATCGCGTTTCTGCTGATATTCGCTTTGCAGCTCCGCGTAATAACTTTCCGGCAAGCTCAGAGCGTAAGCGCCCGCGTGCTGTAAGGGATTTGCCGCGCCGACGGTCAAAAAATCGTGAACTTTGCGAATCGCGCTTGTAATATCGGGCGGCGCGATTACGTAACCGACGCGCCAGCCCGTAACCGAATATGTTTTCGACAATGAATTAACGACGATCGTTCGCTCGCGCATTCCGGTAAGCGCTGCCATACAAATGTGGTCGGTTTTTTCTTGTGATTCATTTTTGTAAATAATGTGTTCGTAAATTTCGTCGGTAAAACAAATCGCGTCGAATTCCTTGCATAAGTCGGCTATAAATTCTAATTCTTCGCGCGTGAAAACTTTTCCGGTCGGATTGTTCGGGTTGCAGATGATAATCGCTTTCGTTTTTTCGTTGAAAGCGGCGCGAAGCTCGTCTTTTTCGAAATGCCAGCCGTTTGAGGTTTGATAAAGCGGAACGTGAACGGGTTTTGCATCGGAAAGAATCGCGTCCGGCGCGTAGTTTTCGTAAAACGGCTCGAAAACGACGACTTCTTCGCCCGCGTCAACCGCGGCTAGCATTCCGGCAATCATTCCTTCGGTCGAACCGCACGTCACTGTGATTTCGGTTTCGGGATCAACGTCCAAACCTAAAAACCATTTCGTTTTTCGGGCAATCGCGTCACGAAAACTTTTGACGCCCCACGTTATCGCGTATTGATTGTAATTTTCGGCAATCGCTTCCATCGCCTTGCGCTTAACGTTTTCCGGCGCGGCGAAATCGGGAAATCCCTGTCCGAGATTGACCGCGCCGTATTTCACGGCTTCGCGCGTCATCTCACGGATAACGGATTCGGTAAAACTCGCGGCTTTCTTAGATATGCGATTCTTGATTTGTTTCGTTTGCGTCATAAGAAAATTTAACCACAGATGCACGCAAATAACACAGTTAAAAAATAGATTTTCTAACTACATTTACTTGCGTTCTCCGGTGATCAATATTTTACTCTTTCGCGCCGAAGCGAAATGTCAAACCGATGTTGACCGTGAACGGATAGCCCGGTGTCGCGTGAATTCTTTCAATAACATCAGCGTTCGGCGAAACGCGCGATTCGAAATAGTTCTGCGTTTCGTAATAACGTTTGTTGAAAAGATTATCAATCGAAAAGTTCAAATCAGCCCATTTTTTGAGGCGTTTCGACAGGCTGAAATCAACAACGTCGTGCCCGGCGGCTCGTATGTTTTCGTTTTCGCCGTCGAGACGATAACTCGAAATATGACGCCAGCTTAAAGAGGAATTGAAACCGCGCAGCTCAGACAAAACGATGCTGCCGTTAGCAACCGTTTTCGGCGCGCTGTCAACGATGACGCGCCGCCGCGCATTGTTGTCGAAATAAAACTCGCCCGGATAAAATGCTCGTAAAACTTGAGTCAAACCGGCATTGAAACTCAAAAAACGATTGAACCGAATCGAATTTCGCAGCTCGAATCCGTATGAGCGCGAGAGACCGGCAAATTCTATCGAACCGTCGTCGGGAATATAAACCTGTTCGTTCGAGCGATCAATAAAAAAGAAGCTCGCCACACCGGAAAAACGGCGCGAATTATAGCTCGTTCCGGTTTGATAAAAATCGGTCGTTGAGATTTTCGGCGCATCCGGGTTTCTGACAACGCCGCGCGCGTCCTGCGAGGAAATTCCGCGTCCGTAATTTAAGTAAAACGTCATCGGAAAAGTCTCGAACGGCGACAGAGCGACGGCGGCTTTCGGCTGAAAACGTCCCGCGCCTTCTTTTCCGTCGAGAGTCAAACAGGAAGTGTCGAAATCGGAAAACTGAGCACAAGAAAATTTAAGGCTGTTCTGCTCGTTTCTTTTCATTTCTTCCGCGCCGCCAAGTTCGAAGCCGTTTACGTCAAAAGTAAAATAATCGAACCGCAAACCTAAATCAACGCGCAGATGCCCGTTGAAAAAATTCATTGAATTTTGAACGTAACCGGCATAGTTATTCACTTTTGCGTCAGCTTTCGTGTAAAGCACATTCGGATTGTTAATGTTTTCCGGCAAAAATTTACGGTTCGGATTTCGATTGATCGAGGGGTAAAGACCGACGTTGATTTGATTAAAATGAGTGTTTCCGCCGACGGTTAAAAGCGACTGCACGCCGAATATTTTATAAGGCTGAAAGAATTGAACGTTTGCGCCTTCTTGTAATCGTGAATCGTGCTGCTGAATCTCGTCGCCGTAAATCGGGTCGGCTGTAAAGAACGTAAAATTTGAAAATAAATCGAAAAGCGAGCGCGAGACAAAAGCGTCGGCTTTCAGCGTCGCGCCGGAGGTGAATTCTTTACGGAAGTAAGTTCCGAGCGTTCCGATTTTGATTTTACCCCCGTTTTCCGGGTCAATAAAACCGAAACGGTCAAGTTCGCCGCTCGCAACCAAATCGAGTGGAATCTGCCCCGACGAGAAAAAATCGTTGCGCCCGAAATTCACTTTTACGCCGAAAGCCTGTTTGTCGCTGAATTTATAAGTGAAATTTCCCGTTACATTGTCGCGCCTGTAACGCAGCGGATTTTCAAAAGGTCCGTCCGTATAACTCGGTTCGTAAGCGATGAAAGCCTCAACGTTTTTAACTTTCGGGCTGTAAGCGAAAAATCCGCGAAGCGTATTAAAACTTCCGCCTTGAATTCGCGCCGTCAAAAGATTCGGCAAACTCTCGCGCTGGCGAATTTGTACCACACCCAAACCGGAAAAATCGCCGTAAGCGGCTGAAAAGGGTCCGTTAATGATCGAAACGTCCTGAACAAGTTCGGGCGAAAGCGATTTCAAGTTTCCCAGATAACCTTGTCCGTGTCCCTGCGTTCCTTGATTTTGCTGAACGTTATCAACCAGAATTTTTACTCCGCCGTTTACTCCGCCGTGATCCGTGTTGAAACCGAAGCGCCGAATTTCCAGAGATTTTCCGCCGCCTTCGTGCTGTCCGGCGTTTATTCCAGCGTGCAGAGTTTGGATTAATTGATCGTCGCGCCCGAAAAGCGTGTTGTTGTAAACAGATTGATTGCGGCGTTCGATGTCAGGAGTGAGTGCATCGTCTTCAATAACGACCGATTCGTTTATCGGCGGAACGACGAACGAAACTTTTATCTGTACATTTTCCAATTTATCGGCAGGAGAAAAAACGCGCATAACCGGTTCGATATTATTCCCGGAAAATCTGACCGACAAAATTTCAGTCGGAACCTGAACTGTAAACGCGCCTTCAGAATCACTTATGGCGGTGATTTTTCCGTTTGAAGTTTCAATCTCAACGGTTACTTTCGGCACGAGTTCAAATTGCTGCGTTAAAACTGTACCTGAAAACGTTCGCGTGTTTTGCGCGAACAGACTTATATTCAACAAAAACAAAATCGTAAAAATTGCTTTTAGCCAATTAATTGAGAAATTTATTGATAATAAACGGAGTTTTCTCATAAAATATTCTAAATATAAAAATGTAAATGCGGAAACTATTATAAACAGAATTTTATTCTAACATTCGTGTCACAAAATTAAAATTCGTAACACGAATGCGTAAAAAAGTAATTCGCTACGAGAATAGAAACGGATTCAAACTATTTTAGTTTGTGATGCCAGATGACGGGAGAGTAAGAAACAACTTTCCGTTTTTGATTCCTTTCAAGCTCAAAAGACTATTCGCCAATTCGACAATTTCCGAAACAATTCCGCGTAATGCGATAATTTCCATACAATCGTCATGACTGACGTGCAGGTGCATTACAGACAAAATAATATCGTGAAAATCGTGCTGCAAAGCGCCCATTTCCTGCGCCAGATTTTTAGCGTGATGGTCGTAAACGAGCGTTAAACTTCCCAAAGCCTGTATGTCTTGCTGCGTTTCAATTTTTTGTTGAATTAAAGTATCGCGGATAAGATCGCGCAGCGCTTCTGAACGTGTCGCGTAACCACGTTCAGCAATTAAACGGTCGTAATTTTCCAGCAAGTCCGGGGCAATGCTAACTCCAAAACGAATTATGTCGCTCAAATTCTCTCCTCAAAAATGTTTATTTGATTTGAAAAATATATCACTAAAAAATAAAGACGAGTAGAATCACCCGCCTTTATTTTCAAAAACAAGTTGTTTTTATATTTATTTTACCATAACGGCATTACCGTTGACTTTAATGTTCGCGGGCAAATTTCCTTTACCGTCACTTTTCGCGCTATTGTTCGTCGCTGTAGCAACCACAGCCGCTTCTTTGCGTTTTTTGCCAACGATTTTGCCATAAACGGTTAACGCCTGCGCGACGATTTGATCCATATTGTAATATTTATAAGTCGCCAAGCGTCCGACAAAATGAACGTCCGGTCGTCCTTCAGCAAGCGTTTTGTATTTCGCATACAACTCAGCGTTTTCCGAACGCGGAATCGGATAATAAGGATCGCCTTCGGCTTGCGGATATTCGTAAACGATGCTCGTTTTCTTGTGTTCCTGTCCGGTCAAATACTTGAATTCCGTGATTCGCGTATAAGGCTGTTCGTTCGGATAATTGACAACCGGCGCACTCTGGAATTTTTCTGTATCGTGCGTTTCGTGTTTGAATTCGAGCGAACGATACGGCAATTTTCCGTAACGATAATTGAAAAACGAGTCAACCGGTCCGGTGTAAACCATTTCGCGATACGGAATATCATTTGCTATTTCGCGATAATCGCAATTAAGCATAATTTTGATATTCGGATTATCGAGCATATTTTCAAACATCCGAGTGTAGCCATGTTTCGGCATTGCCTGATATGAATCCGTAAAATAGCGGTCGTCGCGGTTCGTGCGGGTTGGAACGCGCGCCGTCACCGAAGCGTCGAGTTCCGACGGATCGAGTCCCCATTGTTTGCGCGTGTAGTTGCGGAAGAATTTTTCGTAAAGTTCGCGTCCTACTTTTGAAACAACGACATCTTCCGATGTTTTTATCTGATCTTTTTTCTCCGCCAGCGATTCTAAAAACTTCTCAACTTCAAATGCCGTTAAATTCAAGCCGTATAGTTTATTAATTGTATCGAGATTTATCGGCATCGGGACGAGCATTCCGTCAACCGACGCTAAAACTCTGTGCTGGTATTCGCGCCATTCGGTAAATCTGGAAAGATAATCGAAAACATCTTTCGAGTTTGTGTGGAAAATATGCGGTCCGTATTTATGAATCAAAATGCCTTCGTCATTGTAATAATCGTAAGCATTTCCCGCGATATGCGGGCGCTTATCGCAAATCAAGACCTTTTTTCCGGAGCCATTTGCCAATCTTTCTGCCAGAACACTTCCGGCGAAACCAGCTCCTACAATCAAATAATCAAACATCTTTTTAATTCCCCTTTATTCGTTAAATTTAATTTCTTTTTTATAAACTACACGGCATTCGCCGCCGCTTTACCCGATTTGGCAACCGCCTCATCAATCAAACCTTTCATTTTCGTATATGTTTTATCCCAAGAATTATACGACAAAAACTCGTCGGCTTTCTGTATTCTATCTGACAAAGAGTCCTTGAGCGCATTTTCACAAGCGGAGACAAATTCTTCGGCTGTCGAAGCGATTTGAACCAATCCAAGATCGCCATAAGGTCGAACAACGTCGCGAATCGGCGTTGAAACGACGGGTTTGCCCGCCGCCAAATATTCGGGCGTTTTCGTCGGACTTATGTATTTGGTTGATTCGTTCATCGCAAAAGGCATAATGGCAACGTCCCACCCGGCGATGTAAGCCGGAAGTTCCTTGTAATCCTTTCCGCCGAGATAATGAATATTACTGCGGCGCGGCAAATCTTCATCGCTGATTTTTACAACCGGACCGATCATTACGAATTGCCAATCGGGGCGCAGCTCAGCCATTTTTCCGAGCATTTCGATGTCCATTCGCTCGTCAATCACGCCGCAGAAGCCGAGGCGCGGATGCGGAATCGAAGATTGATCCGGCTTTTCTTCCGTTATATTACGCGCTTGATTGAAGTGTTTCGTATCAATGCTCGAAGGAAAAGCGTGAATATTGTGATGCCGGTCGCGTTTTGCTTCGTAAATGCTCTGCCCGCCGGTGAAAACCACGTCGGCTTTTTCCAACAACAGTCGTTCGTTTTCTAACAGTTCGGGCGGCGCAAACTTGAAAGCTGACAATTCATCCATACAATCGAAAACAATTGCCGTTGGTTGCAGCTCGTCGGCGAAATTCATCGCCATCGGCGTATAAAACCACAAGACATAATCGTTTATGACGTTCGAGTTAATTAATTCTGAAAGCATTTCGCGCTGAATGCCGTTCACGTCACGATTTTTACGGTCGGAATTTGAAATGCGCGGTACCGCGACGTATAAATTATCTTCGCGGCGGCTGACATCGAGGCGCGTAGGTTCGTCTGAAAAAATCGGTTCTTCAAAAAAGAAAACGCGAGAATCGCGAGCAAAGCGGCTCAAAAGGTGCTGCGGGCGCTGATAAACAAAATCCCAGCGCAGATGTGAAAGGCAAATTACATCTGACGAATCAGTTGTATTAATTTGATTTCCTTCTTTTTCGTTCATTCATATCACTCCGGTTTCAAATATTCTGCACACTTAAACAATACTTAATACGGTTATAGCATTAATCTAAACAAAAAAATATTGTAATAACTTTAGCGAATTATGAGATATCAATTTTCGTGCCATAAATATGTAAATAAAAGAATATTTTTATTACTCAATAAAATCAACATCGAAACACAAAACATTGAGTTCGGCTAAAAATACAGGCTGATACAAAACATAAAATTCTGCACTAAAATAAAACATCAAACGAGCTGAAAACTTTGTTTTATGTAGCGTAATATTTCATAAATATTATTTGTTCCGGCGACCGTTCAAGCACAGTTTACAACCGCGATATTAAATTTTTGAGAATTATGAATTTATAAACGTTTGTTCAACAAAATACGCTTGATACAATGAATTTCAAATACAGTCCCGAGGCAGTTTTTAATTATTTGATTGGCACATATTTTTCAAAAACTTTAATATCGTTAACTTAGGTTATGGAAACGATTCAATATAACGATTTTTCAAATTGCCTTCGTCTGACTAACGGTGAAATAGAGATTTTTTTAACGACAGAAGTTGGTCCGCGAATCGTCGGTTACGCTTTCTGCGGCAGCGATAATATTTTAGGTCTTCACCCGCAAGCAAAAGTCGAAACCGATCTCGGCGTGTGGAAGCCTTACGGCGGGCACCGTTTGTGGATTGCGCCGGAAAATATGCCGAACAGTTACGCGCCCGACAATTCGCCGGTGGAATATGTTTTCGATTCGCAAAACAATTCAGTCAAATTGATTCAGTCGGTCGAACCGGTCACAAACACTCAAAAAGAAATTTCGGTTTCATTGAACGAGTCGGGCAGCGGCGTTCGCATCAACCACAAAATTACAAATCGCGGCGCAGCTTCAATCGAGCTCGCTGCATGGGCGCTGACGATTATGCGCGGCGGCGGCGAAGTTTTCGTTCCGAACGAGCCTTTTGCGCCTTACAGTGGAGAAACGCTTCTGCCGGTCAGAAATCTGACTTGTTGGTCTTACACTGATTTTACGGATTCTCGGTGGCAGTTTGAAAGGGATTTCATTCGGTTAAAAGTAGACGAAAATAAGCCGGAGCCGCAAAAAATCGGAGTTCAAAATAAACAGGGCTGGGCGATGTATCGTTTTGAAAATCTGGAATTCGTTAAGCGTTTTGAATACGTAGAAAATGCAATTTACCCCGATTTGAATTCAAATACCGAAGTTTACACTGCCGGTTCTTTTGTCGAAATCGAATCGCTCTCGCCTTTGCAGCGGCTCGCGCCGGGCGAATCAGTTGAACACCGCGAATTTTGGGAATTGAAAATGATTTCGCATTAAAACAATTTGAGATTTCTCGATTTAAGATTTGGAAATTGAGTTAAGGACGAAAGAATCAAGCGAAAAAAGCACAAAACTCGCAAAATAGAACTTTCGGTAAAACCATTTGCGAGTTTTGTGCTTTTTTGCCTCTATTTACAAATAAATCTCGATAAACTGAAATTCATTTTCGATATTACGTAGAAGTTTTGCTTTTCGCCGCTTCGCTTTGCATATGATTTCTCAACCATTGCCACGCCGAAACTATAATCAGATGCAAATCCTGAAATTCGGGGTCCCAGCCGAGTTCATTTTTTATTTTGTTTGATGCCGCAATCAAAACCGCCGGGTCGCCCGCTCGTCGCGCCGCAATGCGAACGGGAATTTCCAGACCGGTAACTTCGCTCGCCGCGTCAATGACTTCGCGAACCGTGTAACCCGCGCCGCCGCAGCCGAGATTATAAATCGCGCTTCTTTCATCCAAAATTGTTAAGGCGAGAATATGCGCGCGCGCCAAATCAATAACGTGTATGTAATCCCGAACGCACGTTCCGTCGCGCGTCGGGTAATCTTCGCCGAATATTTCAACGTGCGAACGCTGTCCGATTGCCGCCTGCAGAACCAGCGGAATTAAGTGCGTTTCCGGGTCGTGAAGCTCGCCGCATCTTTCGCTCGCGCCTGCCGCGTTAAAATAACGAAGGCTGACGTAATGCAAACCGTAAGCATTTTCATACCAGCGCAAAGCGTGTTCAAAAGCCAGCTTTGTTTCGCCGTATGGATTGGTCGGCGCTAAACGGTCGATTTCTTCAATCGGCTGTTTTTCCGGTTCGCCGTAAACGGCAGCGGTTGAAGAAAAAACGATTTTTAGAACGCCACAATCGCGCATCGCGTCGAGCAGAGACAAACCGGCAACGACATTATTGTGGTAATATTTAGCGGGTTCGACGACAGATTCGCCGACAAGCGAGTAAGCCGCCATGTGAATTACGGCTTCGATTTCATTTTCGCGAAAAACTTTTCTCAGCAAATCGCCGTCGAGCAGATCGCCCTCGATAAAAGTCGCTTCCGGCGCTACGTTTTCCCTGTGACCTTTCACCAAATTGTCGTAAACAAATGTTTTGTGTCCGTCGCGCAGGCATTCTTCAACGACAACGCTTCCGATGTATCCGGCACCACCCGTAACTAAAATGTTCATACGCTTTCTATTAAATCACAACGAAATATAGTTTGTCCGTTATGCACCAAACAAATCAGCGCTTTGTTCAGAATTATTTGCTTTTATGTTTTTTATATTTAGTTTTCTATATTTGAGGAAATTATTGAGAGGCTCTGCAGAACAAATTAAAAGACTTTTGAACGAAACAGAAATTTCGTCGAATTTGTGTTATTTTTCCGCTAAGCCGAGATTAGGCGCTTGCGCGAAAAACTTTTCTTTCTCTATGAATTCTTCAGCCGGGGCTTCTTCTTTTTCTGTTATTTTCGCTTCGGGCAAAAATTTATTGAACAGAGAGCGGATTTTCGCTTCGTTGTTTTCGCTGACGGCTTGACGAAATTGTTGAATGATCTGCGTTACTTGTTCAGCGTCGTATGTGGCGATTTTCCCGATATAAATTTTGGGGTTTTGCGTTTTTAATAAATCCTCGCCGAGGATTTCCAGTTCTTCAAACAACTTTTCGCCTTTGCGAATGCCGGTAAAAACAATGTCTATGTCTTCGTACGGCTTTAGACCGGAAAGCCGAATCATATCTTCCGCCAAATCCAGAATTTTCACCGGTTCGCCCATATCGAGAATGAATATTTCGCCGCCTTCGCCGAGCGCGCCAGCCTGCAGAACAAGGCTCGACGCTTCGGGAATCGTCATAAAATAACGCGTCATTTCCGGGTCGGTGACGGTTATCGGTTCGCCTTTGCGAATTTGTTCGCTGAAAATTGGCACGACCGAACCGGCTGAGCCGAGCACGTTGCCGAAGCGTACCGCCATATAATTTGTCGCGTAAATTCGATTCAGATTTTGCAGAACGATTTCTGAAATACGCTTCGATGCACCCATTATCGAGGTCGGATTAACGGCTTTATCGGTCGAAATCAAAACGAAATTCTCTGTTTTGTATTCTCCCGCGAGCTCGCCGATCAATTTCGTCGCGAAAATATTGTTTTTTATAGCCTCGGTGCAGTTGGCTTCCATCAGCGGAACGTGTTTGTGCGCCGCCGCGTGAAAAATCACTGCCGGTCGAAATTCTTCAAAGATTTCGCGCATTCGCGCTTCGTCGTTGATGTCGGCGATAAGCGGCACATAATTTACGTCCGAAAAGTCACGCGCCAACTCGCGCTCAATTTGAAAAAGCGAAAACTCGGCTCGTTCGACCAAAAGAATGCATTTCGGCTGGTAATTGGTGACTTGTCGAACAAGCTCGGAACCTATAGAACCGCCCGCGCCGGTGACGAGAACGATTTTTCCGCTTAAAAATTCGTGCAGGTTTTTATTGTCGAGGTCAACCGGTTCGCGTCCTAATAAATCTTCGATTTGCACGTCGCGGATGCGGCTGACCGAAACGCGACCGTGCGCGATTTCGTTAAGGCTCGGAACGATTTTCGCTTTGACCGGAATGGCGCGGCAAACGTCGAGAATATGGCGAATTTTTTTGCCTTGCGCCTGATCAATGGCAATGACGACTTCTTCGATATTCAATTCGTCAACCAGACGCGCCAGATCGTCAGTCGCTCCTAAAACCTTTACGCCGCCGACGCTGCCGCCTTTTTTGCGGCGGTCGTCGTCAACAAAACCTTTTATCTGAAGCTCGGCGTCGGCGCGTCCGATTATTTCCTTCGCAACGGCAGCTCCGACTCTGCCCGCTCCGACAAGCAGCGCATTTTTGCGTTTGATGCGCCGCTTAGCGCCAGCATAATCACGCTTTTCGCCGAATTCATAAGCGAAACGGCGCAAAATTCGCAATCCCAGAAGTCCGCCGAAAGCCAGCGCCGTGTCAATCAAAATCACCGAAATCGGAACTTGCCAGCGATCAAAATTGGTAAAAGTCAGAAAAAACCTGACGGCGAGCAAAATTGCGCTTGAAATTAAGGCAGCTTTCAAGAACGCTTTAATATCTTCGAGACTGATGTAGCGCCATATTATGGAATACGCGCCGATAAGAAAAAGCGAAGAAAATTGAACGAGAACGACAAACGGAAGTTGATTGACCGCCGCGTCAAAGTAAAAATCGCCTAATTGAATGTTCAACGTCGGCAGATAGGCAAGAAAAAACGCGCAGCACAATATGGCAACGTCCGCCAAAAACTGCATAGGACGCCGCAAAAACCACATTTTTTCCTCTAATTGATTGCTGTTTTCCAAAACTTTTTGTTTTTACTTGTTAATGTAATTTGAGCCGTAAGACATTGATGAAAAGAAATAGAATTCAGGTTGTTAAGATTAATATAAAGTCACGGTAATTAAACTTCAAACAATCTTAAAAACCAACATTTCTACTACTTTATTTCAAATTATACCAAACGTGATTCGATCTGAACTAGATCTAATGTAAATACAGTTTGAAATTAACTTGCCGAATATGTAGCTGTCAAACCAAAAAAATCCTTGCCGTAGTTTGTTTTAGGAGTTTTTCACGGACAACCGAGAAAGCGAAAAGTTGAATCAAAAGCGTTTGTAAGCTATTCTTATCCAGGAAAATTCCACCCGAGGTTTTATAAAATGAAATTAAAAGTTTTGTTCCTTTTCATCCTGATATGTGCGTTCTGCATTTTCTCTTTCGCACAAACTCCCAATCAAATAACTTCGGGAACAACCGAACAAACGCCGCGCGGTTATTTGATCGGTCCGGGCGATGTCGTTGAAGTGAAAGTCATGACCGAATCGGATTTTAATTTCATCGCAACGGTGGATGAAAACGGCAAAATCGAAGTTCCGTTTTTCGAGCAGCCGATAACGGCGCAGTGCCGAACTGAACGTGAATTAAAAGCAGATGTGAGCAAACTTATCTCTAAATATTTGCGAAGTCCGCAAATCAATCTGCGAATTGAAAGAAAAAGCCGCCCACCCGCATCGCTTTACGGCGAGGTTCGGAGACCTTTGGAAGTTACTTTGACGCGCAAACTGACATTGCTCGAACTGCTTTCACTGTCTGGCGGCGTGACGGAAAAGGCAGGCGGAACGATCAGAATTTTACGCACGCAGCCACCGCTATGCGCTGATGCCGAGCAGTTAGCTCAGTATAAAGCCGGAACTGCCGACGGTTCGGAAATTCCTTCGCAGATGTATAATCTTAGCAGCGTTCGACAAGGCAGAGAAGAATCGAATCCTGAAATATTTCCGGGCGATGTCGTTGTTGTAGATAAAGCACCTCCGGTTTATGTCGTCGGTGAAGTCCTGGCAATTAAAGAAATTTATATGACCGAAAATGGTTTGTCTTTGTCTGAGGCAATTGCGCAAGCCGGCGGCGTCAACCGAGAAGCTAAAGTTAAAGATATAAAAATCAGGCGGTTGAAACCGAATTCAAAAGAAAGAGAAATTATTTCTGCGAACTACGATTTGATCAGAAAGGGACAGCAGAAAGACCAAATTCTCGAACCGAACGATATTGTCGAAGTTGGAAAATCCAAGAAAAGCATTGCCCAAACGGTTCTTGAGATTGCAACGGGCGCTATCAGAACTACCGCTAACACGGTGCCTACAAGAATAGTCACATATTAAAAATACACAAAATATTTAAAGTTGACCGAAAAATCTTTTACCTGTCAGTTAATCAATAACTGACAGGCTTTTTTATTTTGTCTCGGCGTAAATCTTATCAATTGTATTTTTATACTTTTCGTTCACGACGCGGCGTTTAACTTTAAGAGTCGGCGTCAACTCTCCGCTTTCGACTGTTAATTCGTTTTCCAATAGCACGATTTTCTTAACCTTTTCGTATTGCGATAAATCGCTTGTTAATTTCTCAATTTCTCTTTCAAAAAGATTGTTGATGCGCGGATTTTCGCAAAACTCTTTCGGCGTTTTTAAGTCTAAATTTTTTAATTTTGCATAATTGCTTAACTGCTCGAAGTTCGGCACGATCAGCGCAGCGGGAAATTTTCGTTCGTTTCCTACGAGAACGACTTGATTAACGAAGCGGGAAGTTTTTATCGCCTGCTCAACCGGCGAAGGCGCGATGTATTTTCCGCCCGAAGTTTTGAAAAGCTCTTTTTTGCGGTCGGTAATGTATAAAAATCCGTCTCCGTCAATTCTTCCGATGTCGCCGGTTTTAAACCACCCGTCGCCGGTAAAAGCGTCGCTCGTCGCTTCGGGTTTGTTATAGTAGCCGAGCATTACGTTCGGTCCCGTTGTTTCGATTTCGCCGTCTTCGGCGATGCGAATCTGCACGTTGCGAATCGGTTTTCCGACCGCGCCGAGCCGCACGTTAATCGGATTGCTCGACGTAATCACCGGCGACGTTTCTGTTAATCCGTAACCCTGCATAATCGAAACGCCCGCGCCGGTAAATATTAAATAAATATCGTCCGAAAGCGCCGCGCCGCCGCAAATGCAAAAGCGAAGTCGCCCGCCGAAAAACTGGCGGAATTTGGAGAAAATTATACGGTCGGCGATTGTATGCTTCGCGCCGAGCAAGAACGGGATATTTCTTCTTTCTTCCGTTCGACGAGCGTATTCTTTTCCGATTTCGATTGCCCAATCGAAAATTTTCTCTTTCAAACGACTCGTTTGCGCGGCTTTGAGTTTTGCTTTGGCGTAAACTTTCTCGAAAATTCGCGGCACGCCAACGAAAATTGTCGGGCGAACTTCCTGTAAATTATCCGCCGCTTTTTCGATTGACTCGGCGTAATAAACACCCATTCCATTGTAAATGTAAAGATACATCGCCGAACGCTCAAAAATGTGCGACAGCGGTAAAACCGAAAGAGGAACGTCGCGCTCGTCAAAATTATATTTTTCTCCCGCGTCAATCACGTTCGAGACGATGTTCGCGTGCGAAAGCATCACGCCTTTCGGCTCGCCCGTCGTGCCGGAAGTGTAAATCAAAGTCGCTACATCGCTCGGCTGAATCGCTTGTCGCAGTTTTTCGATCAAATCCGGTTGTTCTGTTTTAAGTTTTGCACCCTTCTCTTCCAGTTCATTGAGCGAAAATACGTTTTCGTTTTTAGTATCATCGGAGTCAAAAAGAATAATGTGTTTTAAGGTCGGACAATTTTCGAGATTTTCTTTGACTCGCTCCAGGCAATCATTGTCCTGTAGAAAGAAAATCTGCGCGCCGGAATCCTTGACGATGTATTCGACCGAGGCAGGAGCGAGCGTCGTATAAATCGGCACATTAATATAACCGGCAAACTGACAAGCCGCGTCGGTCAGCGTCCACTCGGGCGAGTTCGCCCCCAGGATTGCGATCTTTTCGTTTTTGCGAAGACCGAACGCGTAAAGACCGAGCGCGATGTTTTCAATCCGCGAAAGCATTTCATCGGATGAAATTTGCCGCCATTTGCCGTCTTTTTTATAATTTAGAGTATCTTTGCGCGGATGTTTTTCGAATGAACGGACGAACAGTTCGGCAAGGGTTTGCGGTTCGTCGCCGTAAAGCGGAACCCGATATTTTAACTGCGGACTGCTGATCGCGGATTGCTGATTTTGATTGCTCACTTTACTTGTCATACGTTTGGGGCAAGCAAAAGAGCAGTAAACAGGCTGCTGAAAGCCGAAAGAAATTTTTAGCTTTTCATAATTAATCTTTTCTGATTTTCTGCTTATTGCTCATCGCTTGATAATCATTAAATTTTTGTCCCGTTGAAAAACACCTTCAAAACCTCGTCAGCCATCGGCGTCAGCGGATAAGATTTTTTCGACAAAATCCAATTCGTCACCATTTCGTCGAGCGCGCCGTAAAAAATCTTCGCGCAGACAATCGGTTTCAAATCCTGCCGGAAAATGCCTTGTTTTTGTCCTTCGATGATTGTTTGTCTGATTATGTCGAGATACTCGGCGAAGCCTCCACCGGAAAACTCTTCCATAAACTTCGTCGAACCGCGCAACTCGACTTGAAAAACAATCGCCAAATCGCGATCCGCGCTGAGACGTTCGAGATGCAAACGGGCAATTTTTTGCAATTTCGCGTCGGGTTCGTCAATGTCGGCGATTTCGCGTTTGCCCTCGGAGATGAATTCGCTCATCGCGCGGTCGAAAACAGAATGAAGAATTTCGTCTTTACTTTTAAAGTATAAATAAACCGTTCCGTCCGCGATTCCGGCTTCTTTGGCGATGTCGGCGACTTTCGAGTTGAAAAAGCCTTTCCGCGCAAAAACTTTTACCGCAGCGCGCAAAATCGCTTCGCGTTTGTCCGTGACGACGGCGCGGGCGGTTGAAACAGCATTTGAGCGAATTTGTTTCGACATAAACAGACAAATTTTCTAAACGAAACATTAGAAAGAAATTTCAGTATAGTTTCTAACTCTTAAGTGAATGAGTAGTCATTCATTTTTAAACAGGCTATATCAGAATCGGTGAAAAAATCAATATTTATTTTGCGGGTTTTCTAAAATTCGTCTAAAACGAAAATGGATTTGCGATTTTTCGTCGCAAATCCATAGGTCTGAAATCAAAAAATTGAATGGCGGAGAGAACAGGACTCGAACCTGCAAGCCCGTAAGGGCGGTAGTTTTCAAGACTACTGCATTACCAATTATGCTATCTCTCCGCAGCGAAGCGGAAACAAAAAATATAACGCAAATTTCGGGCGATTACAACCTGAAATAAAAATCACTGGATACCGAGCGAAGAAAAACGGCAATTGTATATTTGTTTTTAGAATTTTTATTCTACTCGCGCGTGTTTTGTGTTCAAAAGCTGTTCGATGCCGGAATCGAGCTGCTTGATTTTACCGAAGCCGCTTGTTCTAAATTCGATCTCGCCATTCTGGTTGACGAGAAAATGAGTCGGGAAACCCATATCGACGTTGCCGGTGCCGTCGTGACGCGCGTATTTCAATAAAAGGTCGAATCTGTCGGCTAAAATATTAAAATCAAAGCGGGTCTTCCTTAAATATTTCTGCACCTTGGCGGCGTTGTCGGTCGTAATGCCAATAAAAACTACGTCTTGTCCTTTGTATTCCTCGGTCAACCGATTTAGTTTCGGAATCGCGCTGTGACAAGCCGCGCAGCGCGTCGTCCAAAACGTCAAAACGACGACTTTTCCGCGCAAACAATCGAGTTCAATCGGTTGCCCGTTCATTGTAACGGCGCTGAAATTTTCGGCTTCCGGTTTTTGACTTTGACCGAAGATGCCGACTGAAAATGCGGCAATGAAACTTAAACAGACAAGTAGCCTTGCGAAATTCATATTTTGTTTTATTTGGAGTTACGGTTCTTAAATATCAACGGTAATAAACCGCAGTTATTTGAAAGAAAAATATTGTCCCAATTTTTAATCCAAAGACCGGAATCGGCAGATTAAAACCTTATTTATGTTATAATTGAAAGTATGCTTCTCGAATCGCTCGACGCGCAAAATTTCCGAAATTTAAACGGAAAAATACATTGCGGAAAAAGCCTGAATATCATCTTCGGTGAAAACGGACAGGGAAAAACAAATTGGCTCGAAGCGATTTATTTGCTCGCAACGACCAAATCATTTAAAACTGTCAGGCTTCAAGAAGCGATTCGCTTCGGCGAGGAACTCGCCATTGTTCGTGGTTCTGTACAACAGAGTGCCGAAATTCATCGCAATTTGCAAGTCGCGCTGCAGGGAAATTCAAAAACGCTTTCGATCAACAATAAAAAAGAAACGATTAATCGCTATTTGGGAGAATTGCACACGGTAGTTTTTAATTCCGACGAGCTCGAAATCGTGCGCGGCACGCCGGAAGCCCGGCGCAAATTTTTAGACGGCGGCATTGTTTCCATTTATCCGCCCTTCGTGCAAACTATCGCCGATTACAATCGCGTCATACGGCAGAAAAATTCTCTTTTGCAATCGGCGCAGGAAAACGGTTTTTCCATCGAAAGGGCTGCCGAACTTCTTGAGCCTTGGAACGAACAGCTAATAGCGCTCGCAACGCGCATTCACAAAGCGCGAATTCGTTACGTCGAACGGTTGCAGGATGTGCTCGAAAAAAAACTTTTCGGCAAGGAAGAAGTTTCCATCCGCTACGTTTCGTCGCTCGAAGGCAAAGGCGATTTGTCGGATTACTCGGGTTTGCTCAAAGAACGCTTAAAACTGCGCGTGCAAGCCGAATTAGCCGCCGGACACTCTTTGATCGGCACGCACCGCGACGATCTGGACATTCTTTTTGACGGGCACGATTTGCGAAAGTTCGGTTCTTCCGGGCAGCAGCGCAGCGCTTTGCTGATTCTACAGCTCGCCACTTTATCGGTTTTTTATTTGCAAAATCAGGAATATCCATTGTTTTTGCTCGACGATATTGACGCCGAGCTCGATTACAGACGCATCGGTCAATTGCTCGAATTTCTGAGCGACAAAACGCAGACTTTTGTTACAACATCGAAAGAAAGCTTCATCGAAAAATTCGGAACGAACGCTGAAATTTTTACCGTCGAAAACGGCGCGGCAAAAACATTATAAATCTGATTTTTATTGCTTTCCGCGCTGTTTTAATTCGCAAAAATATGTTACAATTTAGGTTGGTTTCGAGGATAAAAATATGAACAGTAACTTGCTTGATCAATATATCGAAAGCGACGCGGAAAAATTAAGCGCCGCGCCTGTTTTTCGCGGAACTCGCGTTCCGGTGAAAAATTTATTCGATTATTTGGAAGCGGGTGATTGTTTGGATGAATTTCTCGCTGATTTTCCAACCGTTGCGCGCGAGCAGGCAGTAGGCATTTTAGAGTTATATAAAGTCAAACTTTTGCAGGAATATGAAATTGCTGCTTGATGAGTGTTTGCCGAAAAGACTGAAAGGCGAGTTTCCCGGATATGAAATTTCTACGATTGATGAAGCCGGCTTTAAAGGTTTGTAAAATGGAAAGTTGATTCGTTTAGCAGCCGAAACAGACTTTAAAGTTTTAGTTATAGCTGATAAAAACATCAAATATCAGCAAAACAAAGCGAATCTGCCTTTGGCGATTCTGATTTTGTCAGCGCGAAATAATCGGCTGGAATCGCTTTTGCCTTTGATAAGTGAGGCATTAGGAGCTTTGGGAAACATTGAAACAGGGGAAATTATTACGATTGAAAACTAAATTAGAGGTTAAATAAATTGGCTAAAGCAAAAACAGATTACGGTGCAGATTCAATCACGGTTTTGGAAGGACGCGACGCGGTTCGCAAGCGTCCGGCGATGTATATCGGTTCGACCAGCGAAATCGGGCTTCATCACCTCGTTTACGAGGTCGTTGATAATTCCGTGGACGAAGCTCTCGCCGGTTACTGCGATACGATTGAAGTCGCCATTCACATAGACGATTCAATAACGGTAATAGATAACGGACGCGGAATTCCCGTTGATATACATAAACAGGAAGGGCGTTCGGCGGCGGAAGTCGTTCTCACGGTGCTGCACGCCGGCGGCAAATTCGACTCGAATTCTTACAAGGTTTCCGGCGGTCTTCACGGCGTCGGCGTTTCCTGCGTAAACTTTTTGTCCGAGTGGCTGAAGCTGGAAATTTGGCGCGACGGCAAAACTTACGAGCAGGAGTACAAAGTCGGTTTTCCGGTCGCGCCGCTCAAGCAAACCGGCAAAACTACAAAGCGCGGAACGAAAATTACGTTCAAGCCGGATTCGGATATTTTTGAAACGACGACATATAGTTTCGAGAAACTTTCCGAGCGCCTGCGCGAAAAAGCGTTTTTGAACAAAGGCATTCGTATTTTTATCAAGGACGAGCGCGAAGAAGAAGAAAAATCGCACGAATTTTATTACAAAGGCGGCATCGCCGAATTCGTTAAGCATTTGAACAAAAACAAATCGCCGCTGCACGACGAACCGCTGTATTTTGAAATGGTTTCGGATGAATTTTCGTGCGAAGTTTCGATGCAGTACAACGATTCTTACGATGAAAAGATTTTCTCGTTTGCCAACAACATCAACACGGTTGACGGCGGAACGCATCTTTCGGGTTTTCGCGGCGCGATTACCAGAACGATTAACGCTTACGCGGAAAGTTCCGGTTTAACGAAAAACTTCAAAACCGCGCTTTCCGGCGACGACGTGCGCGAAGGCTTGGTGGCGGTTATTTCCGTAAAAATTCCGCAGCCGCAGTTTGAAGGACAAACGAAAGGGAAACTGAATTCGCCGGTCAAAGGTCCGGTTGAATCTTTCCTGAACGAAAGGCTTGCCGAATATTTCGAGCAGAATCCGGTTGTCGCCAGAAAAATCGTCGGCAAAGCGGTTGACGCGGCGCGCGCGCGAGAAGCGGCGCGAAAGGCGCGTGAAATCGTCAGAAAAAGCGTTCTCGGCGGCTCGACTTTGCCCGGAAAACTCGCCGATTGTCAGGAAAAAGACCCGGCGCAATCAGAACTTTATCTGGTCGAGGGCGATTCTGCCGGAGGTTCGGCAAAGCAAGGACGCGACCGAAAAAATCAAGCCGTTTTGCCGCTCAAAGGCAAGATTCTGAACGTCGAAAAAGCGCGTTTCGATAAAATGCTCGGACACGGCGAAATCAAGGCTTTAATTACGGCGCTCGGAACCGGAATCGGCAAAGACGATTTCGATCTGGAGAAACTTCGTTATCACAAACTCGTTTTGATGACCGACGCGGACGTTGACGGTTCGCACATCAGAACCTTGCTTCTGACGTTCTTTTATCGTCAAATGCCCGAACTCGTCGAGGGCGGACACATTTACATCGCTCAGCCGCCGCTTTTCAAGGTTAAACGCGGCAAAAAAGAAGAATACATCAAGGACGAAGCTTCGATGCTTCGTTATATGATGCGGCAGGCGACCAGCGACATCGAACTCAGATCGGTTACGACCGATAAAAAGTATGAAGGTCGGGAAATAACGAAAAATCTCGAACAGGTTACGGAATTCAACCGTTATTTTGCGCGGTTCGCCCGCCGCATCAACGGGGAGGAAAAACTGCTCAAAGTTTTGCTCGAAGCCTTTTCGGGCAAAAACGGAGTCATGACGACGAAAAACGTCAAAATCCGCAAAGTTTTCGAGCAGGAGGATTTAATGGCGGAAGTTGAAGGAATCGTCGCGGCTGCCGGTTATAAAACCGAGCTTTTAAGCGACGAAGAACACGGACTTTCGGAAATAGAAATAACTCTGGCGAACGGACAAACGATTCTGTTTGACTGGAATTTGGCGAGCTACGTCGAGTTTCAAAAAGCCGTCGACCTGAAACGAACGCTCGAAAAAGATTTTCCCGCGCCGTTTGTTTTAGGCACGAACGGAAGTTCGGAAGACGTGCCTTCGCGCGAAGAATTGCTCGAAAAATTGATGAACGTGGCGAAAAAGGATTTGTCAATTCAGCGTTACAAAGGTCTCGGAGAAATGAACCCGGAACAGCTCTGGGAAACGACAATGGACCCGGAAAAACGCACTTTGCTCCAAGTCCGCATCGAAGACGCGATTGAAACCGACGACATTTTCACGGTTTTAATGGGCGATCAGGTCGAACCGCGGCGCAAGTTTATTGAAGACAACGCGTTGGACGTTAAAAATCTGGACGTTTAATTTTCATTCCGAATAATTATAAAAAGGAGAAGAAAAATTTCTTCTCCTTTTTTTGTCTAAATTCAACTTTTGTTTTCTCCTATTGATTCAATCGCATTGATTATGCGCAGCGCGTGACGATTGTAAATGTAGCGAAAAAGCGGCTGCTGAATCAGTTTCAGCAGTTTATCGAAAGCATTTTTATCGCCGGCTTGCGAACGCAAAACTAAAAAAATCTCGCGCTTTGAATCGGTCATTTCTGCGACCTCCATAAATAAAGAGACTTCAAATGGCAAAACTGTTCGGTTAATTATGCAGAAAATTGAAAGAATTCAGTCTTGCGAAAAATTTCTCAAAGTGCAATGATTTCGGGTTACGAATTAGTGCAAAAAGTCATCTAATAATTGAGCGGAAAAAGTATGACAATTGTTGAGTATGTTCCAATAATTTGGTTTATTTTGGCTGGATTAGTTCCCGTCGCTTTAGTAATTATAGGAACCCTCAAAATTCTTAAAAAAGATAAATTCGGAGAATTGTTTATAAAATTGTTTATTGTCTTTCTTTTGTATTTTCCCGTTACGATTTTTGGTTTTGTTTATATAGCTGCACTTATCAATGCGATTGCGGATGCAAAAGGTATCATTATAAACGGCGTACGGGGCGATTTAAGTCTTGATTTAACTTCTTTTACAATAGTTTTTGGATACTTTATTTTCGGAGTGTTTTTGTGTTGGTTTGTTAGTAAAGATTTATCAAAAATTTTATCTTTTATTACAGGAAGCAATCGAAAATCTCAATCCATTTTTGAGAAGAGGTAGTTTGCAAATATTTTTAACTTTAGTATTTTAAGTTTATTTTGAGGTCAGATCCTAAAAGGAGTTTTAACGAATGTCAGCAGTTTTAGATGCCGTACGACCGTTGGAAGATTATTTGACGATGTTGGATGAAGAGATTCGCGAGCGCATCGAAGCGGCGCGTGAAGAGTTGGGTTCACGCGTCGTGATTTTAGGTCATCATTACCAGCGCAACGATGTGATCGAGCACGCGGATTTGACTGGAGATTCTTATCAGCTTTCGGTTCTCGCCTCGCAGCGAAAAGACGCGGAATACATCGTTTTCTGCGGCGTGCATTTTATGGCGGAATCGGCTGATATTTTGGGGCAGCCGCACCAGAGAGTCGTTTTGCCGGATTTGGGCGCGGGCTGTTCAATGGCGGATATGGCGACGATTGAACAAGTCGAAGACGCGTGGGAGCAGCTTCGCGAAATCGGCGTTTTGCGGGAAAAGGTCGCGCCGATAACTTATATGAACTCTTCGGCGGCGATCAAAGCGTTTTGCGGGCGCAATGAGGGCGTGGTTTGCACTTCGTCAAACGCCATTCCGCTTTTTGACGTTTATCTCAAAGAATTCGATAAGATGTTTTTCTTTCCCGATCAGCATCTGGGCAGAAACACGGGCGCGAAATTCGGCATTCCATTAGAAAAAATGGTTTTATGGAACCCGCACGAAGAACTCGGCGGCAACACGGAAGAAGAACTGCGAGCGGCGAAATTGATTCTCTGGCGCGGGCATTGTTCGGTTCACGGGCGTTTCAAGCCGTGGCATGTTGACCATATTCGCCAACAGGTGCCCGACATAAAAGTTCTGGTTCACCCGGAATGCATGCGCGAAGTCGTCGAAAAATCGGATTTGAACGGCTCGACCTCATACATCATCAACACTGTAAAAAACGCGCCGAGCGGTTCAAAATGGGCAATTGGAACGGAATTGAATCTTGTTCTGCGTTTGCAAAAACAATTTCCCGACAAAGACATTCGCCTTCTCGCGCCCGATCTTTGTATGTGCGCAACGATGTACCGCATCGCGCCGCAAAATCTCGCCTGGGCTATGGAAAATCTCGCGGCGGGAAACGTCGTCAATGAAATCGTCGTTGACGAAGAAACGAAGCATTTCGCGCTGATCGCGCTCGAAAGAATGATTCGCCTGACCGAACAAAATCAAGGAAAAGGATAAGCAACGAAAAGTGAATAGTGGATAGTGAAAAGTGAAAGCATTTTTCTTTTACCTGCCGCTATTGACTTTCACATACCAGTAAAAAAGTGTCTGCCAGAACATTCATTGCATTGGGAACGGCAAGCCAGGTTCCGACGCGCGAGCGCAATCACAACGGTTATTTCATACGCTGGGATGAAGAAGGTTTTTTGCTCGATCCTGGCGAAGGAACGCAGCGGCAGATGATTTTCTCAGGCGTTTCTGCTTCGCAGATCACAAAGATTTTCATCACGCATTTTCACGGCGATCATTGTCTCGGTTTAGCCGGAGTTTTGCAGAGGATTTCGCTTGATAGAGTTTCGCACGCGATTGAAATTCATTACCCGCGTTACGGAGAAAAATACGTTGAAAATTTGAGGAATTCATCCGTTTATCATAATTTTGCAGACATCGTCGAGAAACCTTTTTCGGCGGAAGGCACGATTTACAAAAGCGGTAATTTAACGATAGAAACGCGCCGGCTCGAACACTCGCTCGAATCGTGGGGCTACCGTTTTCAAGAACCTGATGGCGTTACGATGATGCCGGAAAAATTAACAGAATTCGGCATTCTCGGAAAAGACATCGGAAGATTGAAAACAAAAGGCAAAATCGAAATTAACGGAAAAATAATATTGTGCGAAGAAGTAAGCCGTTTCAAAAAAGGACAAAGCGCGGCTTTCGTTATGGACACAAAGCTTTGCGACGGCGCTTTTGAGCTCGCCAAAGACGTTGATTTTCTCGTCTGCGAATCTACTTATCTCGCTTCGGAAACGGACGAAGCAATGAAAAACGGGCATCTGACCGCACGGCAAGCTGCCGAAATCGCGCGCGAGGCAAACGCCGGAAAATTAGTTTTAACTCATTTTTCGCAGCGTTATAATCGAATCGAAGATTTTGCCGACGAAGCAAGGCAAGTTCACGAAAACACCATTGCCGCGAGCGACGGCGAACAGATTGAGATTACAAAAAGAAAGTAAAAAATAAAAGAAAATGGCGGAAATCGAAGACAAATTGCCGGAAAACGTGCGCGGAAAATTCTACGTTGATTCGCAATGCATAGACTGCGACGTGTGCCGCGACACGTCGCCGAAAAATTTCACGCGCAACGACGAAAACGGTTATTCGTTCGTTCATAAACAGCCTGAAACGCTGGAAGAATTTGAACTTTGCGAAGAAGCTTTGATGGCTTGCCCGGTTGAGGCGATTGGCGATGACGGAAAGTGAAAATTATTTTCACCACAACAAATTCACTGCATAAGCCGAAAATTTCGCATCGTCGCTAACCAAAACTATATTCTCCACAATTGCCTGCGAGATCAAAATTCTGTCGAACGGATCTTTATGATAAAGCGATAGATTTTCTAAATACAAAGCGTGGGCAAGATCAACTGGCAAAATTTGCAGTCCGTTTGTCGTTTGTTCATCGCTGCTGACATCTCCGAATGCGTCGCTGAAACTGAATTTTCCATTCTGTATTTTGATTTGAAGCACCCAGATCGAAGCTGAGCTTAAATATATTTCATTCGCTCAGTTTGAAATTTCCGCAAATGCCGTTTTTGATAGTTTACGTTCTTCTTGGCGCCACCAAACGAAAGTGTGAGAGTCGAGCAGTAAATTCATAATTCTTTATCAAATCCCCAGAATTCATCGGGCAATTCGTCATTGAAATCCTCGCTCATAAAATATCCTTTGCCGAACTACGACCGGCAATGCGCGGGCGTTTTTCCGTTTCAATGACCGGCGTCACTTTTGCTATCGGCTTGCCGTTTTCTTCAATCACGATTCCATCGCCGTTTTTAGTTAATTCGATCACGACTTCGATTGAATTGTTGACTTTGTTAATGCTAACCGTTTTGTCATATTTCATCTCGCGCCCGGGTTGATTTTAGCACATTACTTTAGACTAAAATTTTAATCCATCCGTCTTCGACGACAACTTCGTAAGCCTCAATCGAACAGTCTTTTTTCGTAAAACATTCGCCGTTTCTGACATCGAAACGCCAATTGTGCAAATCGCATTCGACGATGTTTCCGTAAAGCCGGGAATCGGCGAGCGGATAGGCTTTGTGCGGGCAGAAATTTTCTATCGCGTGAAATTTGCCGCTGACGTTGAACAGCGCGATTTCCGAACCGTCTTTTAATTTGACGGTCGCGCCGCGTCCGGGCGGAACGGCTTCGACTTTGCCGACCGTGTGCAGTTTGCCTTCGCGTTTCGGTTTGCGTTTATTTTCGTAATACTTTCCCATTTCAATTTTGGATTTTAGATTTTGGATTTTCGATTGGCAAATCGGCGCGCCGAAATTCAGGCTTGCTAAATCGTTCCGGCTCGCACAAAATATATGTAGATTAAAAATATATGGCGGAGAATACTTTTTCGGAAAATGTGCGCCGACGCTGCCGCGAGATTATGACAAGCAACGTGCAGACGGCGAATCGAACGACGACGCTGCGTGAAATCGGCGCATTAATGCGAGACGGTGATGTCGGTGTTATGCCAATTGTAGAAAACACCAGGCTGGTCGGAATCGTCACTGATCGCGATATTGTCGTTCGCGCCGTTGCCGAAGGGAAAAATGTGGACGCGCCGGTCGGCGACGTGATGACGACCGAAATTTACTCGGTCAAGCCCGATGATTTCGCTTTTGAAGCGATTCGTTTGATGGGCGACCGACAAGTTCGCCGCGTTCCGGTAGTTTCGGAAACGGGCGAGCTAGTCGGAATTATCGCGATGGCGGACGTTGCGCTCGAAATGGAAGACGAGCGCGAAATAGCGGCAACGCTCGAAGAAATTTCGAGCGGCGCGAGTTTCTGGAAAAAATAAATTTGTGATTTTTTATTTTTTGTGTTGAGCGGTCGGTAAAGGCAGATAGTTTCTTACCGATCCAAAATCCGAAATCTGAAATCCAAAAATCGAAATATGGCTAAATCAATCAATCGTTACTTTCATTTTCTCGCCTCGTCGAAAAACGCTCAATCTTCGGGCAGGCTCTGGTATCCGGCGGCAGACGTTTATGAAACACCGTATGGGTGGCTGGTCAAAGTCGAACTCGCCGGAGTCGCGGCGGAAGACGTTGAAATTGACATTCAGGGCAATCAGCTTTATATCGCGGGTTGCCGAAAAGATAAATCGTGCGCCGTCGGGATGACGTACCGGCAGATGGAAATTACTTACAGCCGTTTTGAAAAAACTTTGCAGTTTCCGGCTTCGATTGACGGCGCGCGTGTCGAGCATAATTTCGACAACGGTTTGCTGATTATTCATTTGAGAAAAGGAGAATAGACGAAACCCAAAACGCCCCAAAAACATCTAAAATTCGGGTAAAATTTTATGGCTGAAGAAAATACACAAAATAATTCGCAAAACACATCGAACACAGGGCAGCAATACGAAATCGCGGTTTTACCTTTGCAGAATACGACGATGTTTCCGAACACAGTCGTTCCGCTTTCGGTCGGACGCCCGCGTTCGGTTAGAGCGGTCGAGGCGGCGCTGGCGACTGAAGAAAAACTTATCGCCTGCGTGACGATAAAAACGCCGGACGTGAACGGCAGCGACGCTCGCCCGATTGATTTATATGAAATCGGCGCGGTCGTCAACATCAAGCGGATGATGCGCGGCGATGACGTGATGCAATTAATAGTTCAGGGCGTTGATCGCGTTCGTATTCTTTACTGGGTGCAGGAAGAGCCTTATTTAATGGCGAAGGTCGAAACTTTGCCGGAACTGAAAATTGTTGACAATGAAGAGGTCGAGGCTTTGAAACGCAATATTCAGGGAATGATTCAGAGAGCGCTGGCGATGCTGCCGCAGGTTCCGCCCGAAGTTCGTATGGCGGTTCTCTCGCAAACGGATGCCGTTCAGCTTTCTTATTTTCTCGCTTCGGTGCTGGATTTAGGCGTTGAAACCGAACAGAAAATGCTCGAAGCCAATACGACTGACGAACTGCTCGAGCAAACGCACGCGGCGCTGGCGCGCGAACTTGAAATTATGCAGATTCGCTCGAAAATCGCCACCGAAGCTCAGACCGAAATGGATAAAGCGCAGCGCGATTACATTTTACGTCAGCAATTAAAGGCGATTCAAAAAGAACTCGGCGAGGACGACGAAAACGGCGAAAAAGCGGAAGCCGCGCAATTGCGGGAAAGGTTGGAAACCGCCGATTTGCCCGAAGAAGTTCGCAAAGAAGCCGACCGCGAGCTGCGCCGAATGGAGCAGCTGCCGCAAGCCGCGCCGGATTATCACGTTATTCGCACGTATCTCGAATACGTTCTTGAGCTGCCCTGGAAAAAGTCGAGCGAAGAAAAACTCGATCTCGACGAAGCGAGAAAAATTCTCGACGAAGACCACTACGGCTTGGAAGACATTAAGGAAAGAATTTTGGAATCGCTCGCCGTCGTCAAGCTGCGCCCTGATTCAAAAAGTCCGATAATTCTTTTCGTCGGACCGCCCGGAGTGGGCAAAACTTCGCTTGGACGCTCGATTGCCCGCGCTCTCGGGCGCGAATTCGACCGCATCGCTTTGGGCGGCGTGCGCGACGAAGCCGAATTGCGCGGTCACCGCCGAACATACGTCGGCGCGATGCCGGGCAGAATAATTCAAACTTTCCGTCGCGTCGGCGTCAACAATCCGGTTTTGATGCTCGACGAAATTGATAAAATGGGCAACGATTATCGCGGCGATCCGGCTGCGGCGCTGCTCGAAATTCTCGATCCGGCGCAGAATCATACGTTCCGCGATCATTATCTAGATTTGCCGTTCGATTTATCGAAAACTTTCTTTATCGCGACGGCAAACCAGCTCGGTCCGATTCCGATGCCGTTGCGCGATAGAATGGAAATTATTCAGCTCGCCGGTTATTCGGACGCTGAGAAACTTAATATTGCGAAACAATATTTAATCCCGCGCCAAATCAAAGAAAATGGTTTGACCGGCGATCAGATTGAAATAACCGACGACGCGATAAATCTTTTGACGGCGCGGTACACGCGCGAAGCCGGCGTTCGCCAGCTTGAAAGAACCGTCGGCAATCTGGCGCGCAAAGTCGCATTGCGAGTCGCGCAAGGCAAAAATGAAAAGGTCAGAATTACGGCGCAGGACGTAAAAGGCTATCTCGGCGCTCCGCGTTTTTACCCGGAAGAAGCGAGAAACGAACTTCCGGCAGGCGTGGCGACCGGAATGGCTTGGACGGAAATGGGCGGCGAAGTTCTTTTTATCGAAGCAACGGCTCTTCCCGGCAGCGGCGGTTTGACCTTGACCGGGCAACTCGGCGAGGTGATGAAGGAGTCGGCTATGGCGGCGCGTTCTTATTTGTGGTCGCACGCGCGGGAATTTGATATTGACCCCGACAACATCAAAAACAACGGAGTTCATCTGCACGTTCCGGCAGGAGCGATTCCGAAAGACGGTCCGAGTGCGGGCGTCACGATGGCTTCGGCTCTCGCGTCGCTTTACACGGGCAGAAAAGTTCGCTCTGACACGGCGATGACCGGCGAGATAACTTTGTCCGGTTTGGTTTTTCCGGTCGGCGGCATCAAGGAAAAGGTTCTCGCGGCGCATCGCGCCGGCATTCGGCGAATTATTTTACCTGAACGCAACGAAGCAGATATTGAGGACATTCCCGAAGACGTGCGGAACGAGCTGGAAATTATTCCGGCAAAATACATCAGCGACGTTTTGAGCGCGGCTTTGGAATCGGAAGTTACCGAACCGATGCCGAAAAATTATACGCTGCCAAATGTTGAACGAGCGGCGGACGGCGCGAATGCCGAGCCTTTAATTGCGAAAGAAAAAAGTTAGAAAGATTTTTTGATCGCTTTTGCTTCAGCGGATAATGTGAACGAAACCTTAAAATATTAAAGTTTTGTTCGCATTATCTTTTGTTTTTTCAAAGTTCAAAAAAAAATATCGAAATTTTTGATTTTTTCATTAGCAAATTAATCAAAATTCGGTATATTCTAAATAGTTTAGTGCGTGTTGTGATTTGCCTTCTCCGAGCGACAAACCAATTTCCCCTGATGTGCAAACTTTGGGAGCAGTTATCCCGACCCGCCAAATTTTATAAAATTTGACTTTTAACAAACAAACTTAACAAAAAATGGCTTTTAAATCTTTATTCAGTTTATTTTCGAGCGATTTAGCGATTGATCTCGGCACGGCGAACACACTCGTTTACGCGAAAGGGCGCGGCATCGTCGTCAGTGAGCCTTCGATTGTGGCGATTAACAAAGTGACTAATCAGGTCGAAGCGGTCGGGCGCGACGCCAAAGAGATGCTCGGGCGTACGCCGGGCAACATCGTGGCGATTCGTCCGATGAAAGACGGCGTGATTGCGAATTTCGAGGTAACGGAAAAAATGCTTCAGCATTTTATACGCAAAGCGCACAACGGCAAAAGCTGGGTGCGTCCGCGCGTCGTCATCGGTATTCCGTCTGAAATTACGCAGGTCGAGCGACGTGCGGTCGAAGATTCTGCTTATCGCGCAAAAGCGTCGGAAGTTTATCTGGTCGAAGAAGCGATGGCGGCGGCAATCGGCGCTGGACTTCCGATCACTGAACCGCATGGGAATATGGTCGTTGATATCGGCGGCGGCACGACCGACATCGCGGTTATTTCGCTTTCCGGCATCGTTTATTCGCGCGCCGTACGAGTTGCCGGAAACGAGATGGACGAAGCTATCACGCAGTTTATCAAACGAAAATACAATTTATTAATCGGCGAGCGCACCGCCGAAGCCATTAAAATTGCTCTAGGTTCGGCTTTTCCGCTCGAAGAACCGCTCTCGATGGACGTTCGCGGGCGAAACTTAATCGAAGGCATTCCGAAAACCATTACTATCACCGACGAAGAGATTCGCGAAGCTCTCTCCGATTCTATTTCGACAATTATCAACGCCGTGCGCGTCGCGCTCGAACGCACGCCGCCGGAGCTTTCCGCCGATATTGTCGAACGCGGAATCGTTCTGACGGGCGGCGGCGCGCTGCTGAAAAACCTCGATAAACGCTTAATGATCGAAACCGGTTTGCCAGTCGTCATAGCCGACGATCCGCTTTCATCGGTCGTTTTGGGAACGGGAAAAATGCTTTCGGATATAGAACTTCTGAAGCGCGTCAAATGGGATAATTCGATGATGACAGGAAGTTAGTTCATTGAGTTTTTCGGGTTCATTGAGTCCATTGAGTAAAAGAAATTTTCCTCTAACTCAATGGACTCAATGAACTCTATAAACTCTATAAACTTAAAAGATGGCGGAGCGAAGTCAAAAAGAAGTATGGCGATTGACGCCTTGGCTGATGATTGCTCTTCTTTTGCTTAATTTTATTTTAATGGCGTTTGACGCGCGCGAAATAAACTCGGGTCAGCGAGTCATTCGCGTCTGGGCGCAGGTGATGGCGGATTTCGTTCAATCGCCGGTTACTACCGTAAGCTCTGCCGTTACTAACTATTTTCAGTCCATCGCCAGTTTGCGGACGGCTCAAACCGAAAACGACGTTCTCAAGCAGCGCATACAGGAACTTGAAGTCGAAATCAAGCAAACCGAAGAATTAACGGCGGAAAACGAACGGCTCAAAAATCTTCTCAATCTCAAGGAACAAAGCAGATATAAAATTTTGCCCGCCAGAATCATCGGGCGCGACCCGTCTGTCTGGTTCGATTCTTCAATTATAAATCGCGGCAGTCTGGACGGCGTAAAACTGAATATGCCGGTCGTGACCGATGGCGGCTTGGTCGGGCGCGTGACGGCTGTCAGTCCTCTAACGGCGCAGGTTGATTTGATTACCAGAGACAAATCCGGATTGGGCGCGGTGATCGGTGAAATCGGTAATTCTAATGCGCTCGGCGTCGTCAGCGGAACGAGCAAAAAAGAAATTCTCGAAATGCGCTACGTTCCGGGAAGCGTCGAAATAACGGTTGGCGAAGGAATCTACACAACCGGACAGGACGGAATTTATCCGGCAGGGCTCAAAGTCGGCGAAATTGTTGAGGTTCGTTCGGGATCGGCGACCGTTCCGCACCAGATTTTTATTCGTCCGAGCGCCGGACTTAATTCTATGCAGGAAGTCGGGGTTTTATTTTATGAGCCGCCGCCGCGTCCCGAATACGAGCAGAAATTGCCGAACGCGTTGAGCGAAGAAAAGAAAAAGTAGTTTTTCGTCAATGGAACAAGTAAAAATCACAATTGCTCTGATTGTTGCCGTTTTATTACAGTGGACGCTGCGAAACGTCGCTGAACCATTGGCTTATATTGATTTCCCTCTGATCATCATCGTTTACGCCGCTTTGCAGAGAAATGCCATCAGAGCACTCATTTTCGGAACGCTCGGCGGCATTGCCGTCGACGCTCTGAGCGGCGGTCTTTTAGGCACTAACGGTTTCTCTAAAACATTGATAGCATATGTGGTTTCGGAGCTGGCGCGGCGCGTCTACCTGGACAACCTTCTGCTCAGAATCCCCGTCATAGCAGGTGCTTGTTTTCTCGACGATCTGGTTTATTACGGAATGCACAGACTTTTAGGTCAGGAACCGGCGGCGCAGGTTGTCGAGATAATAGCTTACTCACTTATTTGGACGACGATTGTCGGAACGCTTGTTTATTTATTTTTGGACAGATTTGTTTTGGAAGCTCCGGTGCGGCGAAAACGCGAGATGTTTCCTTCGCGCCGGCAAACGCGGCGACGCAACCCGATTCGCTTAGGAAAGTAGAAAAGTTGGCAGATAGTACCAGATAGTTTGAAAAATTTGAAAAGATAAATTAATCGGCTCTTACAACTACTTGAAACTTTCTGTAACTACCTGGTACTTTCTGCAGCATCCTGTAACTGCCTGGAACTTCTGAAACTATTTGAAAACTTTTATGAAGATAAACGATTACACGCAAAATTTAAGTCTCAGAATCGGCACGATTCAAGTAATTGCTTTTGTTTTGCTGGCGATTCTCGGCGTCCGGCTTTATTATTTGCAAATCGTTAAAGGCGAGTATTACAGCGAGAAGGCGGAAAACCAGCGTATTCGTTTGATTCCGATTCCTGCGCCGCGCGGCGCTATTTTTGACCGAAACGGCAAGATTCTGGTTGACTCGCGTCCGACCTATAACGTCACGCTTTCCAATGAGCCGATTAAAAAAATCAATGTTAACGACCGGGTAGAAGATTACGCCGCCGGGTTAAATCTTGAACCGCAATTCGTTGTCGAGCGGCTTAATTTAATTAAAAAACAACCGGAATTCGAGACAATGGTTTTGAAAGAGAACGCGACTATTCAAGACATCAGTTGGGTAGAGTCGCATTATCTGGAATACCCGGAACTGCGGGTCGAACTTCAACCGCAGAGATTTTATCCGCACGGCACAATCCTGGCTCACGTTTTAGGATACGTCGGAGAAATCAGTCCGAAGCAGCTTGAAAAACCGGAAATTATAGCCAAAGGTTTTCGACCCGGAGACATCGTCGGCAAAGGCGGACTTGAACAATATTACGACGAGTTTTTGCGCGGAAAGCCCGGTTACCGAAAGGTCGTCGTTGATAGTCGCGGGCGTGTTCAGAACGAAATTGAAGTCGTGCCGCCGCAAGCCGGACAGGATTTGATTACGACGATTGATCTCGATTTGCAGCTTGCCGCCGAAGATAAACTGACGAATTCCACCACAAAGCGCGGAACTATTATCGCCACTGATCCGAATAACGGAGAAGTTCTCGCAATGGCTTCGCAACCGTCGTACGATCCGAATATTTTTATTCAGGGAAGTTCGACTCCTGAAGGTCGAAAGCAGATTGCGGCATACTGGCAAGACGAATCGAGACCGCTTTACAATCGCGCGATACAAGGTCGTTACCCGCCGGGTTCGACCTGGAAAATTCCCGAATCGCTCGGAGCCTTGCAGCAAGGCGTGATTACGCCGAAAGATTCGAATATGGTGTGCGGCGGAGGAATCACCATCGGCAGCAAATTCACCCGCTGTATGGGAAGTCACGGCTCGCCGCCGCTTTCCTACGCTATTACCAAATCTTGCGACGGATATTATTATCGTCTGGCTTTGAAAATGAAAATCGAAGGCTTAATCGAAATGATTGAGATGTTCGATTACGATAAGCGAACGGGCGTTGATTTGCCGAACGAAAAAATTACTCAAACGCCGAAGTCCTGGATGCCTTACATCTTGAAGACCGAAGGCAAATGGAGCGACATTCGCACTGTTTACGCGTCAATCGGACAGGATACGGTGGTCGCGACGCCGATTTCTATGCTCCGCGCCATTTCATCCATCGGCGTCAAGGGAAGAATGTATGTTCCACATTTCTTGAAAGAATTCAAACCAATCGGCGCAATCGGCGAGCCGGGCACGAGCGGCTACGCGCCGGAACGTCCGGGCTTTGGGTTTCAACATCCCGAACCGAAACTTATTCCGATGACACCCGAACAAGAAGAAATAATGGTGAAGGGAATGTGGGGCGTTGTTAACGGCGGGGGAACCGGAGCGGGAATCAGAATTCCGAATTTTGAAATCGCCGGAAAAACCGGCACGGCGCAGGTAACCGAACTCGGTAAAGATAAAGGAAAGCTGAAAGACCACGCTTGGTTCGTCAGTTGGGCGCCGGCTTTCAAACCTGAAATCGCCGTTATCGCCTTGATCGAAAACGTCGGTTTCGGCGGAAGCCACGCGGCACCGGCGGCAAAGGGCGTCTACGAAGCATACATGCAGAAAAAGGGCATTCCGCACGAAACGCAGGAAATAGCGAAAAGATAGTTCACAAAGTTCGTTGGGTTTATAGAGTTTGTAGAGTTAGAGGAAAATGCTTTTATTCAATGAACTCAACGAACTCAATGAACTCTATAAACTCCAAAATTATGGTAGCAATTATTGAAAAACGCGACTTGAGGGATTTTGATTGGCTGACATCTCTGATCGCCGTCTCCATCGTTTGTTTCGGCATCTGGCAAATTTATAACGCGCAGCCCGAAATGAATTACTGGTCGAAGCAAATCATCGGTTTGGGTATCGCTCTGGTCGCATTTCTTGTCGTCTCTTTTACTGATTACCGCCGCATTATTGATGCCGCGCCGGTTTTTTACATCGGCGGTTTGATTTTGCTGCTTTTAGTTTTGACGCCTTTGGGAGTTAAAGTTAACGGACAACAGGCGTGGTTGAAATTGCCGCTTATCGGGCAATTTCAACCGTCCGAGTTCGTCAAGATTCCGGTTGTATTAATGCTCGCCAAATATTTCGGCGCGCGACAATCGGGAACGCTTCGATTAAAAGAAATTTTTGTCGGCGGCGCGATTTTAGCTCTTCCGGTCGGTTTGATTATGCTCGAACCGGATGCCGGGCAAGCGATGACGTATTTCCCGATTCTGGCTGTTATGCTGTTTCTGTCGGCGGTCAAAATCAGATACGTTATATTGACGATTATCGCCGGATTGGTAATGGTTCCGCTAGCCTTTTGGATCGGCGTTGAGACCGGCAAGATCAAACAGTATCAGATCGAGCGCGTAAACGTTATTTTAGACCCGGAAAGCGCCGATCCGCGCGGCTTCGGTTATCACACCGTTCAATCAATGATTACGGTCGGGAAAGGCGGCTTGTCGGGTATAAAAGGCGATACGGAAACATCGCAAAGCGTTTTGAAATTTTTGCCCGAGCCGCACACCGATTTCATTTTCGCGGTAACTGCTGAAAATACCGGATTTATCGGGTGCGTGTCGCTTCTCTTGGCGTATGCGCTGCTGCTCTCCCGGCTAGTCGCAGGAGCGCGGCAAGCTGGCGACCGTCCCGGAATGCTTGTTATAATGGCGATTACCGGAGAGCTCGCTTTTCAGATGTTTATTAATATCGGAATGGTTTTAGGGTTTTTGCCGGTTATCGGGGTTCCGCTGCCGCTGATGAGCGCGGGGCTTTCGGCAGTTTTAGCGACGTTTATCGCCATCGGATTTGTTATCAGCGTTAAACTGCGCCGGTTTGTTAATTAAAGTCGCGAGCCGAGCGAGTCATAAGAAAACTTCTTTGACTGACGACTCGCTGAACTCAACAGACTAATGACTAATTATAGAGGTATTTATGGCTAGAGAATTAAGTAAAATCAGAACGAAAGAAGTCGAGTCGCTCGAACCAAGTAAGCGGGGTTTCTGGAAATACGTATGGCTTCCGGCGGCGCTTCTTCTGGCGCTTTCAGCGGGCGGGCTGACCGGCGTTCTCGCTTCTTATTACTTAAATAATTCGCGCTATTCGGTCGAAGTTTCGGCGCTCGCAACGTATCGTCCGCCGCAGGTGACGACGATTTACGCCGACGACGGCGAAACGATTTTGTCGGAATTCGCGCTCGAAAAACGTATTCCGATCAAAGAGCAGGATATACCGAAAAACGTCGAAAACGCTTTGCTGGCTATTGAAGATTACCGTTTTTACAATCATATCGGGATTGATCCGTACAGAATCGCCGGTGCCGTCGTTAAAAACGTGACAACGGGCAAAATGGAAGGCGCTTCAACGATAACACAGCAGCTCGCCAAAAACCTTTTCCTTTATCGCGATCAGACAATAACGCGCAAAGTTACGGAATGGATGGTTGCACTGCAAATCGAGAGGCTCTATACCAAGCGGCAAATCCTTGAAATGTATATGAATTACGTTTTTCTCGGAGCAGGTGCTTACGGGTTTGAAGCCGGTTCGAGGACGTATTTCGGAAAATCTCTCAAAGATTTAAATTTGGAAGAAGCGGCGCTGCTGGCGGCAATTCCGAAATCGCCGGAATATTCGCCGACGCGCAATATGGAAAAGGCGAAAACCCGACGCGATATTGTGCTCGACCAAATGGCGAAATACGGCTACATTTCCGAAGCAGAAGCCGAAGCGGCGCAGGCAAAACCAATTAAACTTGCCGACACGGCTTATTATCAATCGCTGCCGAAATCAACCGCTTGGGATTATCCGGTCGAAGAAGTCCGCAAATACTTGGAAGAAAAATATACAACGCGTGTGGCGCAGGGCGGTTTGAAAGTTTACACGACCATCAACGTCGAAGCGCAGCAGATTGCGACGAAAGCCGTGCGCGAAAAATTGCGCGAATACGATAGAAATCGCAAATGGCGTTCTGAATATCAAAACATTCTCGTAGATGAAAATAACGAGCCTTTGACCGACGAAAAGGAAATCAGCCGCAAACTAAACTCGTATAAACACGCCGACTGGTACGGCGATGAATACGACGAAGGCGAATTTATCAAGGGTTTGGTAACAAAAGTTAATCCTGCAACCGACGAAGCAGAAGTTCGATTCGGCAAGTATAAAGCGATTGTCACCGCCAAAAGTATGGGCAGAAGCGGCAAAAAACCGAGCGCTGAACTAAAAGTCGGATTTTTACCCGAATTTGAAGTTAAAAAGGTTGATAACGAAAACCAGATGCTCGAAGTGCAGCTAAGCCAAGTGCCCGAAGTGCAAGCGGCAATGCTGACGCTTAACGCCAAAAACGGTGAGATTATCTCGATGGTCGGCGGTTACGATTATCACACGAATAGGTTTAATAACGCGACGCAGGGACTTCGTCAAACCGGATCGTGTTACAAACCGTTTATTTACACGGCGGCAGTCGAATGGGGAATGACGCCTGAAATGACCGTCAGCGGCGCTCCTATAAAACGTGGCAACTGGATGCCGCATAATTACGACGGCTCGCTCAGCCACGGAAATGTACCGATGAAAACGGCTCTGGCTAAATCTTATAATCTGGCGGCTGTTCATTTGCTCGATCAAGTTGGCGTACAAACCGGCGCACAGATGGTTCGGCGTTTCGGAATTACCAATCCGATGTCGCCGAGTTTGCCGTCGGCGCTCGGCGCTAGCGAAGCCTCGCTGATCGAAATGGTTTCGGCTTATTCATCTTTTCCGAACAAAGGCGTTCGCGCGACGCCGCATTTGATTCGCAAAGTAGTCAGCCGCGACGGAACGATTCTGGAAGAAACAAAAACGACGACATCAAAAGTCACCAGCGAATATGCCGCGTTGACGATGGTCGAGATGATGCGCGGCGTGACGAGCGCCGGCGGAACTGCTCCGAACGCGAGCGCTGCCGGACACGCTCTTGCCGGCAAAACCGGTACGGTAAACGATCAAACCGACGTTTGGTTTATCGGTTATACGCCGACTTATGTGACCGGCGTCTGGATGGGAAATCCTGAAAGGAAAGAATCGCTCGGTGCCGGAATGACAGGCGGGCGCGGCGCTCTGCCGTATTTTAACGCTTTTATGAATCCTTTTATGAAGGATAAACCTAAAGAAAAGTTCCCTGAACCTCCGCCGATGCCGAGCGAGATCAAATCTCTCGTTGAACAGCGCAAACGCGAGGAAATGGAGAAACTTGAAAAAGCCGAACAGGAAGGCAGAAAAATCGCTCTTACAACGGGCATAAAAATTACCAGAAGCGGAAGGACAAGTTCTGGATCGTCAACCGGCGGTGGTGATTTGCCGTCAACTTCGACCGATACGAATGACATTCCGGCACCTGTAACGACGGACACGGAAACGCCAAAACCGAGTAGTCCGCCGAGCGGAAATGACTCGCCTGTAACCAAACCGGTCGCTCCGCCTCCGGCACCCGTTAAAAAACCGGAAAATCCGCCTGCTGAAAAAGATAAACCGGACGAGGGAACTAAGCGGAAAGGCAAAAAAGGCGACGGCTAAATTTAAAATTTTAGGCGTATTTACGAAAACGGCAGATCACGTAGGATTTGCCGTTTTTTAATTTCTCGTTTTGAAAATAATGATTTGAATTTATTTTTGCAGAATTTCAGCGACGGTTTTTTGCCTGAAATCGAAAATATAATTTAATTCTTTGCGAACTAAAAAGTGAGCCAAATCGCCGAGCGGCTCAAGCGGCAAACGATATCGAACTTCGTCCTCGATCAAAGTTTTGTTCTTCTCGATTTCAGTGAAAGTATGACGGTGAATCCACTGGCGGTAAGGACTTTTTAAGGCTCGGTCAACGAATTCGTACGGCGGGTTCCAGACGGAGATTTCCGTTTTCCATTTTAGCGGAATGCCTCGAAGTTTCAATCGGTAATCAATTAAAGTTCCTTTACGAATATCAATCGGCTGCGCCGTGATAATTTGAAAGTTAAGTTCGGGCGGCGTAATTCGCTCAAGATTGACGGCGTCGGCAAAAAAGTCGAAAACTTTTTCGCGCGGCAAATCTAAAGTCAATTTTCGCGTCAGTATATGCTCAGACATATAGTTAGATTTAGGGATCAGGAAATAGCAGTGAGGGATTAATTAGCAGGTTAAATGTTATTTCGAAATTCTAATCGTAATGTTTGATCCTTATAACCTAATTTTCGACCACTATTCCGTAATTTCTATTCTCCATTCTTCAAATACTTCTTCGGAATCTGATTTTCCGGCGTTTCCGCTTGCCAATAAATTGTCACGACCCACCAGCGCTGCCCGTCGTTGAGAAGTTGGAAGCTGTTTACGCCGCGAAGAAAAGGTTTTTTGTCCGACAGACTGTGAAAGGCTTCGTAGGTTGAAAAAACGTGCGCGATGTTACCGAAAATTTCGATGCGGCGCGCTTTTTCTCTTTCGTAAAAACCTTCTTTCGCGAAAACCGTTTCGGTGCGTTTGATGTAATCTTCGGGCGTTAAAGCTCTTGCGCTGACAACTTTTGTGTTCGGATTTACGCCGGTCGGAATCATCCGCGCGTCTTTGTGAAAAAGCGTGCGAAATCTGTCCCAATCTCGCTTTTGTCCGGCGTCGCCGGAAATTACGTCGTAAACGGCTTTCATAATCGCGTCAATAGACGAGACATCCGCCGGATTCGCTTCTTTGGTTTCAGTTGTTTGAGCCATTAAATTAACAGAAAAAATAAAAAGTAATGTGAGCAGTAATATTTTTTTCATCATTGCTTATCAAAATCAAAAAAAATTGTTTCAGCCGTTCCGGTAAATAAAAATCTGTATTGCTTATAAAACTCCAAATACTAATCGTTTATATTATCAACTTTCGTTTCCAAAGCGTTTTGCACATTTTGCGGCAAATTTGAGAGAAGATTTAAGCCTGTATTTTGCTCAATATGGCGAACGGTCGTGCGGTACATTTGCCAATCGGCGTTTTTTATTCCTTTGATGTTCGGCATATCAACGGCGATGACTCGCGTATTTTCGTTGATTGCGGAAAGCGGCGTTCCTGCGGGAACAACGACGGCGACTTTCCAATCATTCGTCGGAATCGAAACTTTATTTTTTAATTTGCCTTTTTCTCCGTAAACGCCCGCGCAAATGTAAACATCGCTGCCGCGCGTGACTAAAGTTCGCAGATAACCTTCGAGTTTCTGCCACGGTCCGCGATTTAAATCCGGCGTTTGCGGAGTCATATTCGTCATCAAAAAAGTCTCCGACATTCCTTCAATCGAGCCGCTTCGGTCGGCGCTCGGAGCCAAATGCCCGCGATCAAAACCGCTTCCCGTATAATCCGAAGGCGTCACTCGCGTCCAGCCTCTCGGCAATCGATCATCCGGGCGGAAAGGATCGGGTTCGGGACGCGGAAAATCGCCGAGTTCGGCGCGTGAAATGCGCCACGCCGCCCAATTCGGAATTCCTTTGTCGCGGTTGTAAGAAAGCGCGTAATAATTATTTACAAGCAAAAAATTATTCGGGTCCGACGCCGAAGCATTTGAAGGATTTCCAAAAGCCAGATAAACCTGTGCGGCTTGTTCCGGCGAATTCGGCGCGGTCGTCGGAACCGGCGGCTGTTCGCGCCGCCCGTCCGGTCTCGTAACGGTTGTATTATTATTGCCGCGAAAATTATCAAGTCCTTTTTTTCCAACCCAAAAGCAAAAAACGATAATCAAAACGATGACTGCTAATGCAATTAAGCCGCCGATAAGAGCTTTGTTTTTCATAAAGTTTCACACGCGGAAATTAATTTGGAGTTTAACACAGCGTAAAATTAATTAAAAACGAGTCTGTTTTTTAGGGCTGGCGCTATTGAAAAGCTGAAAATTCCGTGCCGGTTTTTTGTAATAAGCATCGTGAGTTAAAATGAAAAAAATGGAAAAACTTCATCTGACCGGATTTTCAAAAAATGACTTGGCAGCTTTCGTCAAAGATTTGGGCGAGCCTTCGTTTCGCGCTCAGCAGATTTTCAAAGGTCTGCACGCGCGGCGGCTTCGTTCTTTTGAAGAAATGACGGATTTGCCGAAAGCGTTTCGCGAGAAGCTAAATGAAACGGCGACGGCTTCGACTTTGAGAGTCGAATCGCGCTACGTTTCCGAAGACGGAACGCGCCGTTTTTTGATGAAAACGCACGATAATCTGCCGGTCGAAACGGTTTTTATACCGACCGAAAACCGCGATACGATTTGTTTTTCTTCGCAATCGGGCTGCCCCTTAAAATGCGATTTTTGTTTGACGGCGAAGCTCGGACTGCTGCGAAATTTAACCGCCGGAGAAATCGTCGAGCAGATAATAATTGTCCTGAACGACGTTTACGGCGTCGGCGGCGAAACGCCGCACGGCACGAATCTGGTCGGAATGGGCGCCGGCGAGCCGTTTTTGAATTTTGAAAACTTGATAAAAGCGCTCGGAATAATGAGTGCCGAAGACGGGCTTTTCATCGTGCCGAACCGCGTGACGATTTCGACCGCCGGAATCGTTCCGAAAATCCGCGAATTCGCCAGGCTCGAAAATCGTCCGCATCTCGCCATTTCGCTTTCCGCGCCGAACGATGAATTGCGCGATAAATTGATGCCGATAAATCGTCGCTGGAACATCGAAGAGCTTTTTGCGGCGGCGAAAGAGTTTCAGGATTCTCTGCGGCGCGGCGAGCGCTTTACGTTTGAGTATGTTTTGCTCGGCGGCGTCAACGATTCTGACGAGCACGCGCGGAACCTCGCGAATCTGTTGAATCGCTACGGTTTGGAAAAAGTGAAAATCAATCTGATTCCGCATAATTCCGCCGAACCGCTCGTGTATCGTCCGCCAATCGCGCAGCAGGTCGAAAGATTTAAAGAAATTTTGGAATCGAAAGGCGTTGACGCATACGTTCGCCGCCCGCGCGGACGCGATATTTACGCCGCTTGCGGACAGCTTGCGGCAAAAGAAGGAGCGAACTTAGTTCAAATCGGAAGATGAAGAGCGAGAAAAAGTAAAAGATAAAGTGTGAAAATGGATTTCGTTTTTCAATCGCGCGGTTTTCTTTTTAACTTTTATTTTTCGGCTCAAATTTTATGGAAATTCTTATTATCGGCGGCGCGCTCGTCGCTTTGATGGTTTACGTTTCGACCAGAGTTAAAAATAGCGCGGCGACCGCATACGAACGCGAAACGATTGAAACGGAAAAATTTTTTATCGTTAAACCGGAAAATTTTATTAATCCGGTCGGCGAGAAATCAGAATTTGTATTTGCCGCTTATTCAAAGGATTTCGGAACCGGTGGAGCTGAGGAATTGAGACAAGCGCAGGTTGATTTGCGCATTTACGTTGACAAAGATTTCGATGAAGTTTGCCGGAGTGCTAAACATGCGGACGATAAAATTGTTTCAGAAGAAACGACAAAAAGCGGCGATGAAAAAATCTGTATCCTGAAAAACAAAAGAACAGAGAATGAAATCGAAATCGAAACATTTTATAAAATAGTCGAAACCAAAAACGGACGCGAAATTTACGAATTGAAAATTTCGGTTTTAAGCGATTACGAAGATAATTATTCAGCCGCAGTCAGCGAGTTGCTGGAAAGTTTTAGGGTAAAATAGTTCAAAAGAAATGCGGAAACAAAACTTGTTATAAAGACATTTTCGCGTATAAGTTTCATCGCTTTGTTCTATAATCTTTTTACATTATGAAAAAATACATTCTCGGCGCAATTTTCACTTTTGCATTTTTATTTGCTGCAGATAGCATAAACGCCCAAACAATTAACGGTTCAATCGGAAACGGAACGGTCACGCGCGGCGGTTCGGCGCGCGGCACGATTGTGATGGACATTCCGGGCGGTCTGCACGTTAATTCAAATCGTCCGAACAGCGAATACGCCATTCCGACAACAATTCGCGCGACCGGACAGGGCGTGAAAATCGGCGGCATCAGCTATCCGCGGGGCAAAACCCGTCGTTTTCAGTTTTCCGATGACGCGATCAATGTTTATGAAGGACGAACTGTTTTTAATTTTAATGTTAACGTGCCGGCTAATTATAAAGGTAATACCGTAAGGGTTCGCGCCGTTGTCCGCTATCAGGCTTGCACCGACGAAGTTTGCTACCCGCCGAAAAACAAAGAAATTACTTTAACCGCGACAGTCAGATAAAAAGGGAAACGCGGAGAAAAGGAAAAAGGGGGAAAAATATCGTTGAGAAATGAATTATAATTTTAAGTTCTTTTGATATAAGAAAAATTTTATGGCTTTTGTCGCTTTCAGCGACTTTTTCTTATTCAAAGTCTTTCATTTAACCCTGTGTCGAAAGAGTTTAGTGATTGTTGATCGAAACTGATTTTCTCTAATCTCAGCGTCTTCCAATAACAGAAAGCAAACGCCCCGTATTGCCATAAAGATTTTTTTCCTTTCTGTACGAAAAGAACAAATCAGTTCTTTCAATTGTGCACAGCGGCGCTGTGTAAATGTTTTGTTTCTGAACGCCCGAACTTACTAATTGATCTTTATTAGCGAGATGTAAATCTATCAGCGCGTGGTCTTTACGAGTTTCAACAAAAAGTTTTCCACAGGTGGAAAACTTTTCAACAAAGGCGTCAATAACATCTCGTCCGACTTCATAATTTCGGCAGCTCGCCGCCGGACCAATCGCGCAAATCAAATCCTTTGGCTCTGTTCCGAAATTTTCCCGCATTTTATCAATCGCTTTAACGACAATTGATTCGACTGTTCCGCGCCAACCGGCGTGGATGGCGGCGAATGCTTTGTTTTTAACGTCGCCGAGCAGAACAGGAACGCAATCGGCGGTTTTTACGCCGATCAAAATTTTGGGCAAAGCAGAAATCAAAGCGTCGTATTTTTCTTCGGTATTTTTTACGTCTGTTTCGGTTTTAACGATTTTTATTTTGTCGCTGTGAATTTGCCAGACGGTCGTTAAAGTAGATTTGTCACCGAAAAGGCTCAAAAAGCGTTTTCGATTTTCCCGTATATTTTCTTCTGTATCCTCGCCGAATCCGGCTAAATTCAAATCGTTTTCAGGAAACGGCGAAACGCCGCCGAGGCGTGTCGAGAAGCCGTTTGCGAAACCGCTTTCTTCCAGCGCCCGACAAACGAGAATTTTCACGCCGCCGTTTTCGCGCCAGAAAAATCCGTTTTCTGATAAAATTTCTTCTTCGGTTTTCGGACTTTCGACTTTAGGCTTTGAACTTTGAACTGAATCAGTGATCGTTTCCATCGGCATAGACATTGTAGAAGTTTACCGCATTCGCGAAACACTCGCCAGAACTCCGCGTTTTGTCGAGCGGGTTTACACGGCAAGCGAGCGCGAATATTGCGAAAGAAAGGGCGCGGCGGCGGCGCAAAGCTATGCGGCTCGGTTTGCTGCGAAAGAAGCGTTTTTGAAAGCTCTGAAAACCGGCTGGCGAGGAAAAATTACTTGGCACGACATTGAGGTCGTTTCAGACGAAACGGGCGTTCCGAGCCTGAAAATTCGCGGCGAAGCGCAAGCGATTTTGGAAAACACAGGCGCAAACAAGATTCACTTGTCGCTTTCACATACGACCGAGCACGCCGTCGCGCAGGTAATTTTGGAGAAGAATTAGCCGCGAACAAACACGAAAAAGCACGAAAATAAGAAAAATTTTTAGCCGCTGATTACAAGAATTTTCACGAATAAAAGAATTGTTATAAAAAATAACTCTCTATTGGCGCTATTCGTGTAATCAGCGGCTAACTTTTCTTAATCTATTTCGCGTCCTTTCGTGTTTGTTCGCGGCTGATTCTTTATTTTGCTTTCGGTACAGTCACATCATCAAACGTAAAGTACACGACTGCCGCATCATGATCTGAAAACCGTTCGATACGGTTCGCGTCGTTTCGGTAAATCTCGGGAAAATCGGCATTTATTCGCGCGTAACCGAAACCGTTTATATGATTTTTGAACGCTTCGCTGACGATAATGTGATCGAGCACCTGAGCGTTACCGTCGAAACTGTACGAATAACGTTGATCGTTTTTAATTAAATCAACGAGATTAATCAAATCTTTTTCAATTAAATCTTCGGAAGCGTTCATTACTTCTTCCTTCGACGCCGGTTTGCCTCTGATTGTTCCGATTACGTCAACGATTCCGTCGTTAAACTGGTACGCGTTGAAATCGCCGACGAGCGCGATGCGTTCATTCGGATTAGCTTTCAAGCGTTCCTGAACGATTTTCGCCAGATATTCCGCTTGCAGTTTTTTCTTCATCCTAACAAAAGGCGCGTCCTTTTCGTCGTTGTAGCCGTTGAAGGATTTTAAGTGATTGACGATAACCGCGAACTCGAAAGGCTTGCCGGTTTTCGCGTCGTCAATCGAGGCTTTCAAGAGAAGCGGCGGTCGGTCGTTCAGCGCGACTTCTTTTTTCGATACGGGATTTACAAACTTTTCGTCTTTGCCGTATTGTTTCGTTTCCAGAACTTTGACGCGCGAAGATTTTACAAGAAAGCCCGAATCAATTCCGCGCCCGTCGTTGCCGTCAATCAAATGCGCTTCGTATTTCGGATTCGGCTTTCCGGCTGCAATCGCATCGGCGTTGATGCGGTCGGCGAGTTTTTTCAGCACTGCTAAATTTTCCGCTTCGACGATGCCGATGACATCGGGCGTTTGCAAATAATCGCGAATCGCCAGAGAGATTTTTTTCAAGCGTCTTTCAAATGCCTCGCTCGTCACGATGTCTTCTTTTATTCCCGGATCGTCTTCGTCGTCAAAAAAGTTTTCCAGATTCATTCCGGCAACGGAAAATTGTCGTTCGTTAGGGGCGGGAAGTGGCTGTGCTTTGACGAAATTGGAAACCGCCGGTTTACTGCCTGCGTCAACCAGAACCGCGTAAGCGCGGTAAGCATAATGCAAAACTCCGGTCAGATTTTTAACTTCCGCATAAGCCGTAACGTCAATAGCTTGTGCGCCCAGCTGCGTTGCGCTTTCTACACGAAGACGTTCCGGGTTGTTGTCGAAAAGAGGAATTTTCGGGTAATCCTTTTTCATTTTTTCTTTGTCCTTGCTCGACAAAAGAATGTAATCGTAGGCGTCAATTCCGGGTTCGCGAAACGGTCGGTTGATGCCTTTGACGACGCCGTAAAAAACGCCGTTCGATTCGGACGTTCCGTTTTTGTCATCAACTCTCCCGTCAGTAGGCGCGACGACCGTCATTTCGGCAACGGCGACGCGCATTCCTTCATATTTTTCGAGCGCGTCAATCACATTCGATTTGAAATCGTTCGGCGATAAAGCAATCTGCTTCGGCAAAGGATTATCCTTCGATTCAACCTGTATCGAATCTCTGCCTTTCTGCATCGAAATTTCCGTTACAGGTAAGCTCATAAGCTGAGCTTTCGGACGAAATTCTTCGACAGTTCCGGTTACCGAAACGAGATTGCCGATTGTCGCTTCAACCGACGGTTCGGTTTTTGTGAAAACGTAGATTCCTTCGGATGTATTCGGATTTCCATCCGTTTTATCGTCCGGCGTTTGAATAAAAAAACCGCCGCGCAGCCGCGCCGTTACGATTCCGTTTACGCGCACGTATTCGTTTTCGAAAGACGAGACGTTTTTATCGCCCTGAATTTCGGCAATCGTGCGATTTTTCTGCGCGTAAACGTCTGAAAGCGAACAATAAGCCGCGAGCAGCAACAAAACCGCAATTGAAAAACAACTGCGTAAGTAAGAGCTGCCGGACGAGCGCCGGACTTTAAATTTTGAATTTTGAATTTTGAACTTCATTTACTCTTTGTCTCTCTTCCTCTCTATTAATTCCTGCGTGTTTTTGGGAACTTCCGTAAAAAAATTGAATCCGGTTAAATTTTCAATCGCATCAACCGTTACTCTGAATTGTCGCCACGGAGCGTTCTGGCTAAGCGGCGCTTGGTTCGGGACAATAATACCAAATGCACGGGTTCCTTTGCCGATTCTTTGCAAATCGTTGCTGCCGTTCGGCAAAATCAACACGACTTTCCAAGTCACCTGCGGCACTGTGACTTTGCCTAGAGCAATCGTCCCGGCTGTTCCGGCGCCGCCTGCGTAAATATAAATTTCCTGTCCCTGCTGCGCCAGCGTGCGCAGATAGTTTTCAAAGTCAGCCCAAGGACCCTGATTATTGGCGGGAAGCTGCGGAATGATATTCGTCATCAGAAAAGTCGCCGAATTGTCGGTATCAGTGCGCGTTCTGTCGCCGGAAGGCGTCATATGCCCGCGGTCGTAGCCGGAACCGGAATAATCCTGAGTGGTGACCTGATACCAGCCGCTCGGCAGATCGGAATCGGGGCGAAAATCGTCCTGCCGGTCTGACGAGCCGAGCCAAGTGCTGTCCAATCTCCACGCAACCCAGTTTGCCGTTCCCCTGCTTCGATTGTAAGAGAGCGAATACTGCGGCTTGTACATCAAATAATTGTTTTCATTGTTAACGTTCGGCGTAGCGTTTGACGGATTGCCGAGCAGCAGCGGATTGTCCGTTCCAAACGGAGCGTTCACGTTCAGCAAAATCGCCGTGGTTGCCGCGCGCGTTTGAGCGTCGGTGATGGTCGCGACGATGTTTCGCGTGCCGCCGGTGATGTTTTCGGGAACCGTGTAAGCGAAAGAAAAAATATTATCGTTCGCCGTCGCGTCGCCGTTCGTTCCGTTGTCGTAAAACGTCTGATTTTCCGCGCCGCCGATGTTCGAAAGGTTCGCCGAAACCGCAATTCCGGTGCTCGGCGGCGTGTCGGCGGGCGTTACGCGAACTGTTAATAAAACCGCGGCTCCGGGCGTCGCCACATTCGGATTAGCCGAGCCGCTGGCAGAAAGCGGGAACGCTATCGTTCCGCACTGCGTCGGAGCGGTCGAAGTATTGCGCGGCGCGGGCGCGGTGACTGTAAAATCGCTTGAATTTTGATCCGAATCGAAACAACCCGAACCGCCGCGTTGAGCCGAAACGGTTATGCCCATTCCGGTTACCGGCGCCGAACCTTCAAAACAGCCGCCCGCTCCGTAACCGACGAAATCAACAATGTTCGGATTGCTCGTCGGGCAAGCGCCGGAAAGCGCCGCAGTGTTGTTGACGAGCGCGACTTTTCCGTCCGTCGGATGCATATTGATGCTTCCCGTCAAATCTGGCGAAGGAAGCGCGCCGCCGCTGCCGTTTGAGCTTGCCGCCTGCTGAATTAAATAATACTGACCGGGCGCGAGCGTGACGTTCGGCAGCGCGGTCGTCAGCCAGCTTGAGCTTCCGGCGTAAGCAAACTGAACCGACCAGCCGCTTAGATTAACGGGCAAGTTGGAGCGATTAAAAATTTCGATAAAATCATTACGATACGGCGAAGCCGATGCCACGCCGCCGCCGCCGAATACCTGACTGATTACGATATTCGGCGAAACCAGAGTAACCACTTTCGCTTGCTTGATTGTTTCGATTTTCTTCGCTGACGCCGCAAAACCTGAGAAGCAACACGCGGCAAGCAAAATTACACCGGCTAAAACAAAATAAAATATCTTCATTTATAAACCTTTATTAAGCCCTTTTTATCAACAAATTCATTTAGCGGAAACTTGTCTGGATTCTTATTTTATAATCCGCTTTCGCCCGTATTGAATTAGAATTTAGTCTTATGAATGGCTTTTTATATTAAGAGTTGTATAAAGATTTCTACATCTCATCTATTTTCAAGTGCTTTCGGGTTTGTTCCAGCCGCGCAATTCGTAGTATTTGTCTTTCGGTTCGCCCGTCCAGCCGTTGATGCCGTGTTTCGGCAGCCACCAGGCATGAATTATTAAAACCGGAACGAACGTTGCGGCAAGAGAAATCCAGAACCAGAATCTGCCGAAATAATAAGAAATCGAAGTATAAAGAACAACGGCAATCGCGTGTTTGCATAAAATTCGCCAGCGCGGTGTTTGCTCTTCAAAATGCCCGAACATAACCTGTCCGATTAGCAAAATAATTGCGACGATTGCCGTTTCAAACCACATTTTTATCTTGCCGGGGCAGTTTGTCTCTGCTGCGCAGCAGGACGAGGAAATACGACGGGGCTTTTGTTGCCGTCTTTATCAACCGCCCGGACGCCGAAAAAGAAATTGTCTTTTGACATTTCCTTCATCGTGAAGTTCGTCACCGTTCCGACGAATTGTGAATTCGTCCAAACCGGCGAATCGGTATCCCGCCAAACGATTTCGTACCCGGTCAAATCAGCGTCCGTGTTCGCATCCCATTTCAAATCCGTATCGTTGGTCAATCTGCCCGTAACGATTCCGACGTTTTTCGGTTTTGCCGGCGCGAGCGCGAGACTCGCCAATGCCGCCGCGTTGACTCGTGCGACGTTTGCAACGTATTCAAAGTCAACGTATTCGATTGTGTCGCCGTAAAACTTACCGTTTTCGGTTCGCACGTTTTGATGTTGATGCGTGTAATCTTCGTTCGGTTCCGAGAAACGAACGGCTGCGTATCCGCGTTCTAAAAAAGGAATGTGATCGCCACCGCGACCGTAACGATCACGACGATAAATCACTTGAACGCGAAAACGAGGCGAATACACGTTGCCGACATCTTGGATATAACGCGCAAGCTGTCTTGCCGCAGAATCGTTTTCGCCGCCGACGCTGCGCCGTGTTGCAGCTTCCTGTTCGGTTTCGCTCGATGGAACGCCTTCGGCAAATACGCGCACAGTTTGGCGAGTCGGCGAATTTTTATAACTTGTCACGCCGCCGATAATGTCATTGGTAAACATCGCCTCTATGTTCATCGCGTTTTGTTTTGCCTGTTCGGCGAAATGCGCCGCGCCTAAAAGTCCTTGTTCTTCGCCTGCAACGGTCATAAAAACGATTGTCGCGTCGAATTTTCTTTTGCTCATCACACGCGCCATTTCAATCACTGCCGCCGTGCCCGATGCGTCGTCATTTGCGCCCGGCGCATCGCATTCCGCATCTGTCGGCGACGAACACATCGAATCGTAGTGACCGGAAACAACGTAAACTCTTTCAGGATTTTTCGTTCCGCGCAGCGTCGCGACGACATTCGTCAAATTAGTCGGTTCGGGAATTCGATTGGCTTTCGGCTGAAGAAAAGTTTGTTTTTCGACCGTCAGACAATTGCCGCATTCAGCGCTGATTTTCTGCATTTCGCCAAAAATCCAATCGCGCGACGCGCCGATCCCGCGCGTCGGATTATCCTGTTCCGACAAAGTGTTTCGCGTCCCGAAAGAAACGAGCTTGCGAATATAACTTTCAATATTTTTCGCGGAAACCTCGCGCAGCATCTTTTGAATTTCAGCGTTCGGTTTCGCATTTTTAGCTTTTTGAGCAAAAACAGGAACGGCGGAAACAAACAGCAATAATAAAATCAGACGTGTTTTCATCTTAGCCTCAAGTATTTAATTAAACCGGATATACAGAATAATATATTTCTTCATTCTTTTCATTCCGTTTTTTATACATAAGATTTTAGCTTCATTCGTAGTTTCCAAACCAAGGAAAAAGCCGCCTGAACAATCAGAACGGCTTTTTTTGTGTTTTGCCAACTTGGTTTAATGCTTTAATTTTAGTTATTTTTTAGTGTTGACATACTGAACGCAATCTCCCTGATTCTTAAATAATGAACCATCCGGTCTTGTGCGAACTTGCCAGCCTCCATTCTTACATTGATCTGCATTAGTTGGCGCATTTGCAGCAGTGAACTTAACAGATGGTTGATACTCTGTCCAACAACCACTGTCACGACGAAATGTTCCAATACCACCAGCCCCGAGGTCACAATACCAGCCTGCGGTTAACGTGTTTAAGTAAGCATCATTCGGATCAGGATTTACTCCAACTAGAGGTGGTGTCGCGCCGTCTAACCCCACGTTAAGTGAGTCATAACCGCAACCCGCTGCTGTCTCACTACACGCACTTGGACCGATTGGCGCGGTTCCATAATTACTTGTATTGAAGGCAATTCCATAAATTACTTCATTGGGCACTGTCAATCCCCCTAGATTAAAGGTAATCGGCGTAGCATAACCGTTATAGCAATTCGTGCCGTCATACCATCGCCCGCCGGTACAATTAACATTATCTGCCGAAGGGCGGTATGGAATCGCAAATGTTTGCGTGACCGAACCTATCAAACTGCCTACAGTGCTGCCAGTGCCAACGTTATAAATATTCAGAGTAATCGGATGTGAAAAAGTAGCTCCGGGAGTGGTGATACAGTCGCCACTATACCAAGCTCCGCTTTCGCATCCCCAGCTACTCATAATTTGTTTAACTGTTAAAAGATTGCGTCCGCTCCCGGCGGAGAATTGAACGCGATCACCAAATTCTGACGCTTGCTGAGCTTGAAATGGCTGACTTATAACATTACCGGGTAGATTACTTGGAATACTGTTGTAGACTGTTATTCCTTGGGCAAATGTTTGAGTTACGCTAAATGCTACAATAAACAAAAATGTCATTGTTGCTGTTGTGGACGCAATCAATATAGTTTCAAAAACCTTTTTCATATTTTTTCTCCTTCCTGACCTCAAATGGGGCGGTTTATTGAATTGGGAATGTGGGACTTCCAATCCGGGGCTATTTGGATTTGATTGAGTTTTTAAATAAATCGCATTCGCCTTGTTCATACATTTAAGAAGAGAGTTTAAAGCGCATTATTGTATGAATTCGGCTGATTGCTGTTTAATAAAAAACTCAAAACTGAATAATAAACTTGGCATTTTCAAACGGATGAATGATTGTTTTGAGCGGATTTTGTTTTTACGAAATACAACAAAATCCGTGAAGAATTAGAAAAGATGTTTTTCTAATCATCTTCAGAAATAAATTCCAAGCGTCAAACTTGCGTTTGAAACTGCCGGGTTAAATCGTTTATTTTTAGGTGGCAAAAATATTAATTGAAGAAAAAAAATCTGTCAAGCGCGCAAAATGAAAAAACCGCTTAATAAAATAAGCGGCTTAACTGCTTTTAATTGCTTGCGTTTACAAAACTGCGCGAATACAAAGCGAATTATCTGCCCATAACGTCGAACGCCTGCAAGCGATTGCCGTCTGCCGAATAAAGCAAGCCGACGGTTTCATCGGTTGTAAAACGCGGGTCGGGTTCGGAGATTAACGCAAATCGAGCATCTTGTCCGGTGTGAACGTTTACGCCGACCAAGCCTTTTTTGTCGAACGGGCGCGGCAAATCTGTGTAAAAATACATATAATTTCCGCGAAACTCAGCCAGACGTTTGCGGCGCAGAAAGTAATTGGAAAGTTTTTCGATTTGTCGAACGGGATCAATCCGGTCAATCAAACTTTCCTGCAAATCCGCGCGCGAAGGCGTTGCTCGGTCAATTGCGCTGCCGATGATTCTTCCGCGAACATTTGAAACATTCGGAACATTTATCTGTAAACCGCTCGAAACGGTTGATTGCAAACTGTTCAAACGATTAATAAGATTCGGCGTTCTCGCTGAAATTCCGTAAACATTGATTTTGTTTATCGCGTAATTTTTCGCCGAATTGCTCGCCAGCGTCGTCAAATCAAACGAAGAAAAGCGCATTGATTTCAAACCCGACCAGCGTAGCGATAAAGCCGACCGCGCCAAGCTCGCGCCGCGAGCGATATTCAAAGCCGAGGTCGCCAAACCGCCGTATCGAAAATAAAGCGCCGTCGCCCGCAGAGCAATTCCGGCAATCGTGCGAAAAACGCCGCGCCCCGGGGCTTTATGTTTCACGCGCCAAACTTCTCGATTTTGGATTTTGGATTTTGGATTTTGGATTTCGAGAAACGAATTTTGAATTTTGAATTCATTTTGAGCTTTAACCCGTGAACCCTGAATCTGAAAAGCAGCTATTTCGTCACGTCCACCAATCACTGCTTCGCCGCTTTCATTTATTAGAATGAATTGCGCTCGCTCAACATCGTGCTCAAACTTTTCAATTCTTTTGCCGTTCTTCGCGTCAATCGTTATCAAATCGTCTTTGTCAGCGATCAAAATCGTGTTTGGGTCGGAGAAAACGAAATTCGTCAAACCTTTGTCCGCGCCTTTGTAACGCCACAAAGTTTTCCCGTTTTCCGTGTCAATCGCCGAAACTCCGAACGAGCCTTTTTCTTCCGTTTCGCCGTCTTTAATGCGCGTAAATTGCCCGCCGGTTCTGACGTACAAAACGTTTCCGACAATCGCCATTTCCGGCGTCACGCCCAAATCTTTCGCTTCCCACTCGATTTTTCCGCTGCGGCGATTAATGGCGCGAACTTTTCCGCGTCCGGAAGTGTAAAGGTGTTTTTCATCGAAAACCGGATCGGCTTCAGTCAAAGCGAGACCGCCTTCGTTTATTTTGAATTTTTCGCGCTCGCCTTCTTTTCCGGTTTGGGCGTCGAAGCTCGTCGCGCCTTCGTAAAAAAGATAAAGTCTGCCGTCGAGAATCAAAGGCGGGCGATAATTGTCTAATGTAAAAGCGACTTCGCCGAGATTTTCGCCGAAACGCGCGGGCATCATTTCAACGTCTGATTCGAGTTGTTTTTTCCAAAGCTCTTCGCCGTCGGAAAGTCGCAAAACGTGAACGACCGGCTCGCGTTTCAATTCTTCGCCGATGCTGCCCTTCGCTTTTTTCACCAGAACGACGGCGAGCAAATCCTGTTCGGGCTCGACCGCGAGCTGCATCACGTCGCCTTTTACCTTTTCGCTTCGCCAGATGCTCGCGCCGGAAAGCAAGTCAATCGCTTCGACGCGCGATTTATTTCCTAAATCAAGGGAAAGCAGAATCAAATCGGTCGCTGGAATCGGCGTGATTGAAGTTTCATCCAAACCTTTATGATTTCTCCGCCAAAGCCGCTCGCCCGTCTGCCCGTCAATCGCGTAAAGCGCATTATCGGTTCCTGCTAAAACGATTCCGAAATCGGTGGTTTGATAAAATTGAATTTTAGAATCGAGATTGGCTTGCCAAACCGGTTGAGCGTTTGAATTAGCTGCAAAGAAACACAAAAGACATAAAAGTAAAACGAAAACTTTCATACGTTTATTATCCACAAAAAACACGAAATAACACTAATTTTTGTGTCGTTTCGTGTGATGCGGATACAATGAAAAAGTTTTTATGAGAAGAAAGAAATTATTTTTTGCCAAATCATTGACACAAAGTTTTCTGAGGAATTATTTTTCGGAATTTGTCGTTCAGGTTCTTCAAAAACTTTTCCTTCGCCGTATTCGCGTTTCATTTTCTGCTGATTGAATTTTCCGATTGAGCAATAATTTATGTAAAGCGGAATCTTTGCTTCTTTATTTTCATAAGCATAAACCATAACCTTGCTGCCGATTTCCGGATTGTATTGACAACTGGATGAAATATTTGTTTCCACTATAATTTCCGAATTTTCAATCCCTTTCCAGGCACGGAGAACTTTGAATTTTATTGCTTGGAAGCCATCAGTAATCCTTGCTTTACTCCAAGTTATTTCTCTCTTTTCACCTTTTTCAATAACTTCGCCATAAAAAATTGCCTTAACTTCCTTTAGGTACTTGCTATGATCCGCCTCTGAAATATTTTCCATATTTGCACAAGTGCAAGCAAAACCGTCGGAAATTCCAAATAATAAAATAACAATCGAAGCGAGAATTTTCATAAAACTTCACTGAATTCGATACGCTTTGTTTTTCCAGATCACTACAACCGTTCCGCCCAAATTGTCGGCAATCGAACGCAAACCGGAATCCGATTTTTTATATTCTTCGGAACCGCGCGAAACGTTTATTGTGCTTTGACCGCTGTAAGCCGAATCGTACCAGACTCCGTCGCGGCGATTGAAAGTTTTTCCGCCGATTTGTTTGTTCGCTTCGTTCGATGATTCGGCGTTCAAATTTTTGGCGAGGCGTTTATCTTTATTATCGGCTTTTGCCGGCGATGCGGGCTTGGCGAGTGAAGCGGCGGGCGGCGCGGCGGCAGTTCTTAATTTTTCGCTGTCTTCCGCTTCTTCGGCAGTTTGTTTACTGTTCAAAACTTGATTTCCCGTTGCGCTGTCCGCCGTTGTGACGGTTTGCCGCGTCTCCGCGTCGTTTTCGGTCACGGTTTTTTGCGCTTCACGAGCGGTTTGGGTTGATGTCGTCTCTTTTTTCTCCGAAGCCGTGTTGCCGCCGCTCGAATTAGCGTTCAATCTTTGCTGCGCGCTGTTATTCGCGCTCGCTGCCGTCGAAGCGTTTGATAAACCAATTGCTGCGGAATTTGACGACGTTGCGGTCGTGTTCATATTTCCCGCCGTCATATTCGTATTCGGCATCGTTTCGGAAATTGTAAATTCCGGTTCGATTCCGGCGCTCGGACCGCTTGCCGTCGGCTGATTCTCGGCAACTTGCGAAATTTCGGCGCTGCGCGAATCGCCGCCGTTTTGCATAATCGAAAAAGCGAGAAAACCGCCCAACAAAACGACGAGCGCGCCCAAAGCGTAAGCCGGATTCGGAAAGGCGAAAAGCCGCCGGTACCAGGGAATATTCGCCGCCGCGACGATTTTCGGCGAAACGGCGGAAGGTTCGGTAACAACTTTCGTTTCCGAATCGAGCGAAATTACATTTGAAAGAATCTTTCGGCAGCGGTCGCAATCGGCGAAATGCGCGACATATTTAATCCGCGTTTTTTCGGGCAAAGCATTTTCGGCGAAAGCGGAAATTTCATCGGCGTCGAGGTGAGCGAATTTAAGATTCGCTTTTCCGACTTCGGAATTGTTCGCCGCGAGCGCAGTTTCGCCTTTCGCCGTTTGACGAAGAAGAGCGTCTATTTCCTTGTCGAATCCTTCTGTCATTTACCCGTTAACATTTCTCATCTGCCGCTTTTTTATGTTCGATGAGGAATGTTCAATATCAGAACGCCTTATTTGTAAAATTCTTGCACGAGCGCCGCGACGAGCAAAATGGCGAACATTTTTTCCAGATTGACGCCGAGTTCAGACGCCGTTTCCGACAAATATCGTTTGATTTCCGCATCGTTCCAGCCGTGCCGGTTTTTCAAAATTTTCTCGACCGATTTGCGAATTTCCGTCTGCACGCGAACCAGTTTGCGGCTCGCCGTCGCTTCGTGAAAGCCCAGAGCCGCGCCGATGTCTTTTAATTTCAAATCGTCGAAATAATAAAGTTTCAAGATTAATTTATCTTCCGCTTCAAGTTCGTCAATCGCTTGTTTCAACGCTTCGGCAACGTCTTTTTGCGTCTGTTTTTCGGAAAAAATCTGTTCGGGATCGTCCGCGTGCGCGACGACTTTCGCGTTTTCGTTTTTTTCGGAAGACTCGTTCGTCAGATTCTCGAATTCTCTGGTTTCTTCGATTTGCACGAACTTCGATTGTTTGCGGTATGCGTCAATCGCCAGCTGCGAAACGATGGCGCGAAGCCATCCGGCGAGACTTCCGCGCCCGGAATAATACGAAAGCTTTGTTTTTAGCTTTCCTTCTTTATCGTGTTTTAACCCGTAAAGCTCCGCCCAAATCGAACTCGCCAAATCTTCGGCGTCGTCATTACTGCGCGAAATTTTCCGCGCCGCCGATTTGACGGTCGAATCGAAATTTTTCACCAAATCGTTCCAGGCTTTTTCGTCGCCGCGTTCGCAAGCCAAAATCAAGCACAAATCATCGGCGCGCATCTCGTCAACAAACGCTTTTATCTCGGCGCCCGAAACGTTTTCATCGTCGCTGAAAAGATATTTTTCGAGCGCCGCCGCGACGCGCGGGCGTAAATCGCGCGCCGTTAATCCGCGCGAATTTTCAGCGCGCGAAACGAGGCGTTCGATTGATTCATCAATTTGTTTTTCGACTGCCGGATTCACAAACGAACAGAGTTTAACAGACATTGCGAACTTTTTAGAAGTTCCGTCTTTTGATAAATTAGAAAATATTTCGCCTTCGTTATTAATTATTGAATTTGTTAAAGTTAATATTACGAACAGTAAAAATTTCGATTTTCGATTAAGGAAGATAATTGTATTATGAGTCGCTGGCGCGGGCGTTGGGAAAACTTCTGAGAACTCGCCGTAAAAGGCGGTCCGCCGGTTCGGGGGACGAAATTAACGGCGTGGCGAATTCCGCCGCTTTGGAACGCATTGCGGGAAAACAATTTACCGATTCCCGAAGGTTCGAGCGTGCCGCAAAAACAGAAACTTTTACTAAAATCTACGAATGACGTTTTAGCGGCTGTCGCCGACGATGTGCGCAACGGTTTGCTCGAAACCGTCGGCGTTGAAAGCGAGCTTTCCACCGACGGTGGACGCTGCTCGATGGTCTTGGATTTGCCCGAACAAACCGATACGAAACTTATCGCGCGAGCGATTGATGCCGAAAACATCGAAGCGTGGCTCGACGAACAAAACAAAGTTCACGTCGCAATAAATCCCTGGTATTCGACAAAAGACGTTGATCAAACCGTGCTGTGCACGATCAAGGTAATTCACGTTCTGCTCGGGATGCACGCCGGCGACAAGGCGAAACCGAAAAATTTGAAAGAGAAATTGATTCGGTCAATAACAGAAATTTTGCAGATTCAGAAGGAAATAAGAAAATAACATTCGCTGTTTTTGCCCGCGCTTTTATGAACAATAAAGGATTTATTATGAACGCGGAACCTTTACGAAAATTCAGTGTCTAATATAAATATGAAGAGGACATTTTTATTATTTATATTAGCTTTCGCGGTTTTTGTAAACGCATTAGCGCAAAAGGAAACAGTTATAAAAGGCGGAATTGTAAACGGAAAAGCTAAATATTTACCGAAACCCGAATATCCGCAGGAAGCAAAAGATTTTTGCGCCAGCGGAAAAGTTGAAGTTGAAGTTTTGATTGATGAAAAAGGCGATGTGATTTCAGCCGAAGCGATTTCCGGCGACGAGCTTTTGCGAAAATCGGCGATTAAAGCGGCTGAAAAAGCAAAATTCAAACATATAGATGATCTCCCGCCAAAAAAAATAAAAGGAATTCTTGTTTATAACTTTGTGCCCGAACGAAAATGCATTGTGATAAATCGCGTAGTTAATAAAAGAGCTAAATATTTAACCGAACCGATTTACCCGAAAAGTTGTCGCTGCGAGGGAATTATAAAAGTCAGGATTGTAGTTGATACGAGCGGAGATGTAATTTCCGCAAGAGCTGATTCGGGAAATCCTTTATTGCGTATATCAGGGATTGAAGCCGCTCGAAAAACAAAGTTTTACCCGAGCTTTATTAATGGTCCACCGATCTTTGTTGTTGCTTTTTTAGAATATAAATTTTATTCAAACGGTAAAGTTTCAGCGTAAATGCTTGCGTAAATAACTCACAATCTTCCAACCATCAAAATAAACCCACGGTTTTTCACCAAGCGTGTAGTGTCCGCACGGAATTTTTACAACGTCGTGTTCGATTTTGTGTTCGCGTAAAGCTCGCATCATATCGCGCGATAAATCTACGGGAAAAGTTAAATCGTAAAGCGTGTAAATGTAGCGTTGCGGGCGCGGCGGCATTTTGGCGAGCTTTTCCATATAAACCATCGGCGAAATTGGCAGCCAGAATTCGCGCAGCTCATCCAGAGAAATATTGCCGATTAATCCTTCTTTGACGTGATACGTCGAAAGTCCCTGCCAGACGACGTCGGCGACATAGCCGGAAACGTGGTTGAAAACTCCGGCGTCAATCGTCAGATCGTGCGCGAAAGCGAAAAATCCGACACACGAACCGATGCTCGTGCCGACGACGCCGACTTTTTCGTAGCCATGTTCTTTCAGCCAGCGAACCGCGCTGCGCGTGTCAACGACCGATTGCCTTAAGCTCTGCAAAGTTCGCCCGACGTTCGGCGCGACCAGATAATCGGCGCGTTCGAGTTCGGGCGGCATACGCTCTTCGTGATACGGCAAGGTTAGACGCAAAGCCGAGACGCCGACGCGGTTGAAAACTTTGCACAAATCGAAATAAGTTCCGGCTTTTGCATTCCAGTGCGGAAGAACGACGACCGCCGATTTTTTATTTTCCGCGTGCGGGAAAAATCTTGCGCGAACCGTGTTGTTTTCAACTGAAGTTGTTTCAATCGCGCTCGTCCACGAGAGTTGATTGTTTTCTAATTTGTAATCTTTTATCTCCGGCGAAAAGAAAAATTCGTCGCTGTTTTCTAAAACTTTTTTCGTATAGCGACGGAAAAACTCGCGCGGATTCACGCCATTCGCGGTTACATCTATAAATTCTACTCCCCAGCCGAACGGATGCACGACGCGGTTGTCGTTGAGATAAGCGAAATAGCGTTCGCGCCGGTGCATATATCGTTTGAGCATAAGGATTTATGGTAGGAAAATGAACCGAGATTGGCAAATTCAAGGAAAAATAAACGAAGCGGAAGCGATGAACAGGTAAAGAAATATTTGATAAATGCTTTTTCTTCAGCAATTATGAATTTTTAAGCCGCGGCTGATTTTGAACGCAAAACCTTTTCATAGAAAGCGATGTATTGCGGAATGATTTTTTCGGAGCTGTAACGCGAAATCGCCAGCTCGCGCCCGCGTCTGCCGAACGCGCGGCGCATTTCTTCATCGCTTAATAACCGCAAACAATCATCGCTCATTTTTTCCGTATCGCCGACATCGCTCATAAAACCGGTTTCGCCGTCGTTTATGACTTCGGGAATGCCGCCAACGCGCGAAGCGACGACCGGAACTTCGCAGGCTTGCGCTTCGAGCGCGGCGAGACCAAACGATTCGAGTTCGGACGGTAAAAGCGAAACGTCGGATACGCCCAGATAATCGGCGATTTTCGCCTGTTTTCCGACGAATTCGGTTTTGTCCAAAACATTTAAAGTGCGGGCGCGATGATGAACCGCCGAATATTCCGGTCCGTCGCCGACCATCACGAGTCGCGCGTCGCCGCCTTTCTGCAAAACTTTCGCTAAAATCTCGACGCAGTCAACCGGACGTTTGACTGCGCGGAAATTTGAGACGTGAACAAGAATCCGCTCGCCGTTCGGCGCGAGCTGGTTTCGCAGAGGCGAATCGGGAAGTTTTTGATAATGCTTTTCGCAGATAAAATTCGGAATTACTTCAACTTCATCAAAGTCAAAAGTTTCAATCGTCGCCTGTTTCAAAAACTTGGAAACTGCGGTCACCCCGTCCGATTGCTGCAAGCCGTAGCGCGTGATCGGCATATAACTTCTGTCCGCGCCGACGAGTGTTATATCCGTTCCGTGCAGCGTCGTAATGATCGGCAAATAACGCAGATGTTTGATAGATTCGCGCGCCAGAATCGCCGAGATCGAGTGCGGAATCGCGTAATGAACGTGCAGTAAATCGAGATTTTCCGAACGCGCGACGGTCGCCATTTTCGTCGCTAGCGCAAGTCCGTAAGGCTGGTGCTCGAACAGCGGGTACGACATCATTTCGACTTCGTGAAACTGAATTTTGTCATTTAGTTCCATCAAACGCGTCGGCAAACTCGACGCAATGAAATGAACCGTATGACCGCGTAACGCGAGCTCGCGCCCGAGTTCCGACCCGACAATGCCGCTGCCGCCGTAAGAAGGATAAACCGTGATGCCGATGTTCATTAGCAAATAGTTAAACGCAAATTTCGGATAGAAGCAAGACGTGACAGAATAGCCGCAAAAGGCACAAAAGGCGCAAAAAACTATAATGAGATACAGGTGAAAGCGAATTTAGCGGAAAGTTGCGGATAATTTTTTGATAAAAACAAATCTGCGTCTTTCGCGTGCTTTTCGCTTCTTCTTTTTTGCGTTTTTTGCGCCTTTTATGGCTAAACTTTCTTTCTGACGTAGTAAACGACTCCGTTATGATCGTCGGTAAAAAGAAACGAATCGGCATTGAGACGCATAATGTCGCACGGGCGACCGAAGACTTTTTTGTTTTGCAGAAAGCCCGTCATGAAATTCTGCAGTTTCTCGCCTTTGCGAACGATGACGATGCCGTAACCTTTCGCCAAATCTTTATTCGTCGAGCCGTGAAGCGCGACTAAAAACGAGTTTTTTATCAAGTCGTCTTCCGTCGTCGCGTCGAAATAATCAAAACCCATTGCCGAACTGTGCGCCGGAAAATAAGCGTAAGATTTCGGAACCGAGGCGCAGTTTTTCAAACGATCGTGCTCGGCGTCGCGGAAAATTTTACCGTTCGATTGGTAACACGAAGCCCAGCCGTAATCGGCTCCGTCTTTCAAAGCGTAGAAAGTTTCGTCCGGTTTATTTAACCCGAGATGGTCTGCGCCCTGATTGGTTGCGAAAAGGTATTTGCCGATCATTTTAAGACCGACGGCGTTGCGCAAGCCTTTTGCAAAAATTCGCTGCTTGCTTCCGTCAGCGTTCATTTCCAAAACCGCCGCCCGAATCTTTTCTTTTTCTTCGCAGGCGTTGCAGCTCGAACCGACCTAGACGTAAAGCTTTCCGTTCGGCGCGAAAGCGATTGTTCTGGTCAGATGCCAGCCGCCGTATTTATAACTCAAACCGTAATCGGGAAAAGTCGCCAGAACTTCAGGTTTCGAGTCTGTCGGCTTTGTTTCGTTGCGAGTGAATCTGCGGCGCGTCAATTTATCCGTTTCAGCTAAATAAAACCAATCCTGTCCTCTTTCGTCCGTATAGAAAGCCGCGCTGTTCGGATTTTTCAGATTCGTCAGATACGGCGTGACGCGAGTAAATTTTCCTGATTCCAAATCAAATTCCTCTAAAATATAAACCGCGCCTTTCCGGTTGTCGGTCAAATCATGCATATCGGTCACAAAGATGCGTCCGTCAGGCGATTTGGCGAAAAAGCGAACGCGCTTTAATCCTTCGGTGGCGGGAATTATTTTATAACCGGCGGGCAGATTCAGATAAAAAGTTAAGCCGCTCTTTAAACTGATTTTATTCGGAACGAGTTTTTGAGCAATCAATGTTTGATTGGCGAAAAATAAAGCGATCAGACAGAGAAAAACCCGGAATTTTTTCATAGCAAGCGCATTTTATACGATTTATTATATTTGGAAAATCGCGCGAGGTTTTTGAAAACTCTGCGGGGCGGATTTTTAAAACTCGCCGCTGACATTTACGGGTATGTTGATTTATCTTTCCGTCTCGCTTCTCGCGCTTCTGTACAAAATGATAATCTAAAGGCGGAATATGAGTGATTATGGGCAGGTATAAATTGTACGCGGAGCGTATTTGCTGAACCTTTTGTTTTGCGCGCTCGATGGCACTCGTCGTTCCCAATTCAATTATCGAGTAAAAGGAGAAAATAAAATGCCAAAAACAACATTCGCCGGACACGCGCTGCACCCGCAACTAATCGTTTTACCGGCGGGACTGCTGCCGTTCAGTTCGGTTATGGATGCAATGCATTTAGCGACCGGCGACCAATCTTACGCTGATGCCGCTTATTACACGATGGTCGGCGGATTAATCGGAGGACTCGCCGCCGGAGCAGCCGGAGCCGCCGATTATCTAACTATTCCGCCCGAAAGCAACACGAAACGAACCGCTAATTTACACGCGACGCTCAACATTGCCGCGCTCGGGCTTACCGGATTGAATCTTTTGCTCCGCCGCCGCCGCGAACCCGTCGGGGCATTACCCGCCGCGCTTTCGCTGGCAACCGCCGCCGGTGTTCTGGTTTCCGCTTGGTACGGTGGAAAGTTATCTTACGATCAGGGAATGCGCGTAAAAGGCGTAAGCGAAGTGGAAAACGTGCCTGAGCTTAAAGTTCCCGGAGACGAAGCGATTCACCAGGTGTTTGAACGAATCGAAGAAACAGTCGCGCCGACCGGCGGACCGGCGACGCACGATTCACGGAAGGCAACAACCGCAAATCCCGATTCAACTTCGATCACCGAGGCTTAAAGCTGTTTCAATTTAATCACTGAATCGAAAGATAAAAGCGGTTTTTCCGCACATCTCATACGGATAGAAGAAACTTATTCAGCATTGTTCTAAGTTTCTTCTGTCTTTCTAATTGGTTTTTCTATTTAATTAATTTCTTTGATATTTTTATTACGTTTTCAACCGTAAATCCATAATCGCGGAAGACATCTGCGGCGGGTGCGCTCGTGCCGAATTTATCAACCGTAAGCGTGTCGCCGGCATCGCCCGTATATTTCGCCCAGCCTAACGAAACGCCCGCTTCGATTGCCAGTCGCGCTTTTACATTTGACGGTAAAACCGATTCTTTATATTTTGCCGACTGCTCATCGAAAAATTCCCAGCACGGCATTGAAACAACGCGCGTCGGAGTTCCGCTGGCATTTAACTGTTCGCGAGCCTTCATCGCCAGACCGACTTCCGAACCGGTGGCAATTAAAATTAATTTCGGTTCGCACGTTTCACCTTTTTTCGTTTCAGCTTCGGCTAAAACGTATGCGCCTTTGTGCAAGCCTCTGGCATCGGCGAATTTTACACGGTCAATGACATCAACTTTCTGGCGCGAAAAAGCGAAAGCGGTCGGCGCGTGCATTCTTTTCAAAGCCGCGCGCCAGGCTTCGCGCGTTTCAAAGGCGTCGCACGGGCGAATGACGGCGAGATTCGGAATTGCGCGAAGCGCGGCGAGATGCTCGACCGATTGATGCGTCGGACCGTCTTCGCCCAAGCCGATTGAATCGTGCGTGAAAACGAAAAGCGTCTGAACGTGCGAGAGCGCGGCGAGGCGGATCGCCGGGCGCATATAATCGCTAAAAGTTAAAAACGTGCCGCCGTAAGGAATCACGCTGCCGTAAAGCGCCATTCCGTTCATCGCCGCTCCCATCGCGTGCTCGCGGATGCCGAAATGAATGTTGCGCCCAGTGTAATTGTTCGGCTCAAGACTTTCGGCGGATTTTATATTTGTGTTGTTTGAAGGCGCAAGATCGGCTGAACCACCGATAAGCTGCGGAATTTTATCGGCGATGGCATTGATGACTTCGCCCGAATATGCGCGAGTCGCCTTTGCTTCCACGTTATCGAATTTCGGCAGGAATTTTTCCCAATCTTCGGGCAGTTCGTTGCTGCGCGTTTGCTGCAAGGTTTTACCTAAATCGCCGTGTGTCTTTTCGTATTTTTTAACCAGCGTTTCCCACTCTTTTTCGTCTTTCGCGCCGCGTTTTACGGCTTCGCGGAAATGATTCAAGGCTTCTTTGGGAATATAAAAATGTTTGTCTTCATCCCAGCCGAGATTGCGTTTCGTTTCGCGCACGGCTTCTTCGCCGGGCGCGTCCGAGTGCGCTTTGTTGGTTCCGGCTTTCGGCATTCCAAAGCCGATTATGGTTTTAATGCGAATCAGTTTAGGCTTGCCGTTGATTTTTTGCGCCTCGGCTATAGCTTTTTCGATTGCTTCAAGATCGTTTCCGTCCTCAACTTCCGAAACGTGCCAGCCCGCAGCCTCAAAACGCTCGGTCACATCTTCGGTAAACGCCAGATTCGTTTCGCCTTCGATCGTGATGTGATTGTCGTCGTAAAGATAAATCAAATTATCGAGCTGGAGATGACCGGCAAGCGACGCCGATTCGTAACTGACGCCTTCCATCAAATCGCCGTCCGAGCAGATGCAGTAAATAAAATGGTCAACAATCGGAAAACCGTCCTGATTAAACTGCGCCGCCAGATGTTTCGCCGCGATTCCCATCCCGACGCCGTTGGCAAAACCTTGTCCCAAAGGTCCGGTCGTAATTTCCACGCCCGGAGTCATATAATTTTCAGGATGCCCCGGCGTTTTGGAATGAAGCTGGCGGAAATTTTTCAGTTCTTCGAGCGGCAAATCGTAACCCGTCAAATGCAAAAGGCTGTAAATCAGCATTGAACCGTGCCCGGCGCTCAGCAAAAATCTATCGCGGTTAAACCACTTCGGATTTTTCGGGTTGTAGCGCATAAACTTCGTCCACAAAACGTAAGCCGCCGGAGCCATTCCGAGCGGCAAGCCCGGATGCCCGGATTCGGCTTTTTGAATCGCATCAAGCGACAAAGTTCGGATTGTGTTGATGCAAAGTTGGTCTAAATCGGTTTGTGTTTTCGCTGCTGTCGTCATAAATTTTATTTGTTTGGAAACAATTCGTTAATCCTTTCTTTGAGTTTATCAGCCTTTACTAAATAATAGGACTCGGTTTTTTCTATTAGAAGAGGAACGAATTTAGCATCTTGCGGTTGAACCCAAATTGTAGTTCGTTCCTCTTCATCTTCGATGAATACTAACGTAAAACGGCTTTTATCTACTTTTCTACTATCAAAATGTTTGGAAATTGCTTTGAAGCGATCCATTTTTCTTTTTCTTGATTCATTTTTATTCAATCTAAACTCTATAAAACTAATCAACGTTTTATCGTTTGTAATAGTATGAAAAAGATTGTCAAATCTCGCCTTTTCTTCATTTAATGGTAAATTCTTGAAGGAATCAAATACCATTATTTCATCAAATTCAGAGAAAAAAGTATTAACAGGAAAAAAAATCCCTTTTGAGCAAAGGTCGAAAAGCAAAAAACTAAAATCAAAACCGCAGTGGAAATTATAGCTTTCATACCATTTTAATAATAATCTTCATCAAATTCATCTTCTTCAAAATCCTCGTCGAATTCGCGCAGAAACTCGCGTCTGAAATCCTGGTCTTTTACGAGCAAATTTGAAACAAATCTTTTCAGCGCTGATTCGTGCAGATTTGTTAAAAGCGAATTTAATTTATCGCTCGTATCGGTGAAGTTTCCGCTGCGAATCGCATAAAAAACGGCTACTTTATGCTTGCAAACATCGCCCCAGTCATAAGGACAATCACATTCGTGTTCGGTAATCGTTTCGCCGTTTGTTTTAACGTAAATACTGTATTTCTCTGCGCCTTAAACCGCTGCTCTATATTCATTTTCACCGACATTTTCAAGCTTTTTCACGTCGCCGCTTCGGTAATAGTCTAAACCGCGCTTAATTATTTTACGTTCGACATCGCTTTCAAAACTTTTCAATTTCATTTGTATAGCAGTCCGTAAAAATATTGCTGTCTCGCCCGCGCCCTTTTATAAATAACGTACCGTTTTTTATCAAACTCGAATTCCCGACCTTTCGGCGTTTCTTGTTTTTCGATGCTTTCTATTTTGCCAATTGTTTCGAGCGCGAGCAAAACCGCGCCGCGTGAAGATGCTTCGCGCACGTCGGGCAAACTCATATTTTGCCCGAGAACGTCGGCGATAATCTGCGTCCAGACGGGTGATTCGCGCAGCGCGCCGCCGGACGCGATGATCGTTTCGATTTTTACGACTTCGTTTAACTGATCGTAAATCTCCGCGAAACGATACGCGACCGCTTCGAGAGCGGCTTGCACGATGTCAATCGTGTCGGTTGCGGTTTTCAATCCCAAAATCGCGCCGTGCGCCGATTCATTATAGCCCGTGCTGCGTTCGCCGGCGAGAAACGGCAAAAAAGTCAATCCGTGAGCGTCGGGCGCGCGTTTTTCGATTTCGTCTTCGGTGCAGTCGTCGTTGTCCCAAAGGCGGAAATTATCTTTTAACCAGCGGTACAATCCGCCGCCGTCGCTCAATGCGCCGCCGATGATGACGCGTTTACGGTCAATCCGGTAGCACCAAAGCCCGTTCGGAATTTTTTCGGGCGGCTCGCCCCGGTAAGCGACGCGCATGGCGCCGGAAGTTCCGATCATCAGCGCCGCTTTCGATTTTTCCGTGCAGCCCGCGCCGATGTTGTTTGCCGCTCCGTCGCCGATTGCCGCAAACCATTTCGCGTTTTTTAATCTTTTCCAGCGCCGCACATATTTTTTATTTAATTCAAACGTTTCGTTGTCGGCAGCGACGCGCGGAAGATTTTCCGGCGTCAAATTTAAAAAAGCGCGCAGTTTTTCATCCCAAACGCATTTTCTAACATCGAAAATTCCGGTTCCCGAAGCCATCGAAACGCTTGTCACGGTTTCGCCGAAGAAATTTAGTGCGACGAAATCGCTGAAAGAAAGCCATTTATCGGTTTTAATGAATGTTTCTCTTTGTGAGTTTTGCAGCCAGAGTAATTTTGCCGTCCAATAGCTCGAATGAAAGCGTGCCCCCGTTCGGTTATGAATTTCACTTTCGTCGAAGTTTTCGCGCAGAATTCGCACGTATTCCGCGCTTCTCGTATCCGCCCAGCCGAAAACCTTTGTCGTCGGATTTCCTTTTTCATCAACGCCGACCAGGCTGTGCCAGAACGAAGAAGCGGCTGCGTATTCTATTTCTCCTTCGATGTTTTCTGCTTTACTTAAAACATCTTCAATCGCGTTTTCAATTTGTGCGAGAGCTTCCGAAGCGTCAATTTCCGCGCCGCCGTCTTCGGTCACGGTCAATCGGCGTTCATTTTTAACAAATGTTTCCGGCAACACATTGCCCGAAAAATCGTAAAGCGCCGCACGAACGCTCGAAGTGCCGATGTCCAGAGCCAGAATGTAAGACGCTTTCATTTGCAGCAGATTTTAGCAGACAAAAAACAAAGGCGAAAACCTTAAACATCTTCACCCTTTTTTGTGTTTCCGAAAGTTTTCTTGATCCACCAGCGCAAACCGACGAACAGAAAACGATAATCCTTCAAAAATTCCGGCGGTTTTTCTTCAAAATAATGACCGATGAACTGGAAAATCCAGCCGACGACAAACAGTGCGAGCGCGATGCGCCAAACTCCGGCGACGAAAAACGAGAGCGGCACGAGCAAAATCGAAACGGCGATCATCGGAATGCCGATTTTATGCGTTAATTTATTTACCGGATGCTGATGTGATTCTGAGTATTCGTCAATCCATTCATCCCAGGATTTTCCGCCCATCATAGATTTTTTCTCCTCTTTTGCGGCGATTTTACTACGAAATTATTTTTTCTCAAAAATTTTTACGCGTAAATTGTCTTCCAACTCTTTAGTTTCGTTCAGTTCAAAGTTATTTAAAAAATCTTTCGGCATAAATGTATCGGCGTCTTCTACAGTTTCGGGAATTTCCGTTACAATCCATTTATCAATCACATCCGCAAAATTTTGATATGTTTGTGCGCCGCCGATGATGAATAAATCGCAGTTTAGATATTTTGATAATGCGAGAACTTCCTTAACGCTTCTGAAAAGCAAAACATTCGGCTGATTTTCGATTTGCGCGGTGCGGCTCAAAACGGTATTCAAGCGTTTCGGCAACGGCTTTCCGATAGATTGCCAGGTATTAAATCCCATAACGACTGCGTGATTCAAAGTCGTTTCTTTGAAAAACTTCAAATCCGCCGGAGAATGCCACGGCAATTTTCCGTTTTTTCCGATTGCATAATTACGCGCGATAGCTGCGATGCCGATTATTGCCATAGAAATTACAAAACTAATTGTGCGCCTTTGTAAACGGCGATTTCCGAGCCTTTCGCCATAAAAATTGAATAAGGTTTTTCATCGCACAAAAATGCAAGCTTTTCGCCGTAAAGGTTTCCGAAATTAACGTTTATTTCGTAATCGTCAATCGAAAAAAGCTCCCATTTCGGATGTTCGACTTTGTATTCGTCGGTTCTCGATTCGCCGCGTTTCGTGTAGCCCCAATAATGCTCGATGATGAATTCGCCGTGCGAATTTTCCGCCGGAACGCCCGCGCTTTCGCCGATTTTGACTTTAATTTGGTTTTCGCAGCCGTTTTTTCGCCACGCGTAATTTAAATTATTTCCGTTTTTTTCGTGGCTCATTCGCCAAGCCTCGTAAGGCTCGCCGTAGAAAACGCGGGCGACGGTCGCGATGGCGAAACGCGGAACGATTTCTTTGACGAAAACCACGCCGCGCTTCGTCTCGCCCGGTGTTTCGCGCACGACGTAAAAACGCAAATTCACTTCTTCGAAATTGATGTGAAAAGGAACGGGAAAGCCCAAAACGCGCGTGTCGAGAAACATAAACGCGACGAGGCTCGCAAAACATTTTCCGTTGTGAAAATCGAGCGAAGTTCCCGGCGGAACGCGTTCCAAAAGAAGTTCCGGCGCTATTTCATAATTCGCCATCACCAAATCGTGCCATTTTGCTGTCAAAAATTTTCGCATTTATTAAATCAATTATAAAATCAGCTATAAGATCAATCTCTTATCGCCCGCTCGCCGCGTGATTCGTTCGCGGTCGAAATATTCGAGCAGCGGAATCGCGTATTTTCGGGAAATTCCGGCGATGTCTTTGAAACGCGGCACATCAATCAATTTATCCGAACTCTGCGCGGCAAAATTCCGCAGTTTTTTAATCAAACCTTCGATTTCCGTTTTTGAAAAATAGAATTCGTCCGTGATTTTAACGATTTCACCCGAATTCAAAAACAACTGAAAAACTTTGCGCGCAGCTTCGCGCGTTGATTTCGTGTTTTTTATCGCTTCATTCAAAGCGTCTTCGAGCTTCGGAACCTCCAACTTCGCCGTTTTATAAATATTTTCGAGTCTTTCGCGCAAAAGTTTTTCGTCCGCTGAGAGTTCCAGATTGTGCTCGGCGGCGCGAACGACGTCTTTTTCAGCCGCGATGCGCTTTTCTTTTTCCAGATGCGTTAAAACGCTTTTGAAAATCTCCAACGGAAGACGTGCGAAAATTTTTTCGCGCAGGGTTTCGCGCAGAATGCCGCGGGCAAGCGGCTCTTTTTTATGAAAATCTTCGATTTCCGCTGAAGTTTTCGCTTTCAGATTTTCAAACGGCGTTCGCGCGATGAAAAAACTTTCGGCTTCGATAATCGCTTTTTTTTCGACGTTTTCCGCGACAGCTTTTTGTAAAATCTCCGACCGCCAGCCG
>DASVQY010000003.1:0-5202 GCA_036388895.1 Pyrinomonadaceae bacterium
CAAAAATCGGATTGACCTTTTCGGAAATCGTCGCTAAATCTTCGGGCGATTTGTAAATCGGAACGATGACAACTTGAATCGGCGCCAGTTTCGGCGGCAAAACCAGACCCTTATCGTCGGAGTGCGCCATAATCAGCGCGCCCATCAAACGCGTCGAAACTCCCCAGCTCGTCGCCCAGGCGTATTCTAGTTCGCCTTCTTTATTTGTAAACTGCACGTCGAAGCTGCGAGCGAAATTTTGTCCCAAAAAGTGCGATGTGCCTGATTGAAGCGCTTTTCCGTCCTGCATTAACGCTTCGATACAGTAAGTTTCGACGGCGCCGGCGAATCGCTCCGAAGGCGTTTTTAAGCCTTTGATAACCGGAAGCGCCATCCAGTTTTCGGCGAAATCGGCGTAAACGGCGAGCATGGTTTCTGTTTCCGCGACGGCTTCCGCTTCAGTCGCGTGAGCGGTGTGACCTTCCTGCCATAAAAATTCGGCTGTTCTCAGGAAAATTCTGGTTCGCATTTCCCAGCGCACGACATTTGCCCACTGATTTATCAGCAAGGGAAGGTCGCGCCAAGATTGAATCCAGCCCTTGTAAGCATTCCAGATAACGGTTTCCGAAGTCGGGCGAATAATTAATTCTTCTTCTAGTTTTGCGTTCGGGTCAACGATCAAGCCTTTGCCATCGGGGTTGGCTTTCAAACGATAGTGCGTGACAACCGCGCATTCTTTAGCAAAACCTTCGGCGTGTTCTTCTTCTTTTTCTAAAAATGATTTCGGTACGAAAAGCGGGAAATACGCGTTTTGATGTCCGGTCGCTTTGAACATATCGTCCAGAGCGCGCTGCATTTTTTCCCAAATCGCGTAGCCGTACGGTTTGATAACCATACAACCTCGAACGGCGGAGTTTTCCGCCAAACCGGCTCGTTTGACTATCTCGTTATACCACTCTGAATAATTTTCGCTTCGTTTCGGTAAACCTTTGCTCATAAATAATTTTTTATGTTGTAAATCGGTAAATATTGAACTTCGACAAAAATAAAAATGATACGGTAAAAATCTTCAAGAAACAATTTTAGAAATTAGTATTTTAGTACGGATTCCCGCTCACTTTTGCGTCCGGCTTTGTGATAAATTAAACATAATGAGTGAAAACGGGTTAAATTTTCAAGATACGGCGACAGCCTTTGCGGACAAAACAAACCGGGAACTGTTGGAAAAATACAGGCTTTTCAAGATGATGAATTCATCTTTTCTAACGGATATCGGAACGAAAGTGACTGAATTCGCTCTCGCATGGGGATTGCCGGTCAAAGGGTTGATAAAAGATACGCTTTATAAGCAGTTCTGCGGCGGTGAAACAATAGAGGAATGCCAGCCGACGATTGAACGGCTCGGAAAATCCCATATCGGGACGATTTTGGATTATTCGGTAGAAGGAAAATCCGATGATAAAGTTTTTGAAAGGACGAAAGCAGAAGTTAGCCGGACGATTACGCGCGCCAAACAAGACGACTTAGTTCCGTTTTCGGTTTTCAAGCCAACCGGCATTATGTCATTCGAGGTGCTTGAAAAGGTGAGCAGCGGCAAGGATTTATTGAAAAGTGACGCATCTGAATGGGAAAAGGGAAGGCGGCGGGTTGTCGAGCTTTGCGAATACGCGCATTCAATTGGTCAAGCGGTTTTTATAGACGCCGAAGAAAGCTGGATACAAGATGCGATTGACGTTCTGGTAACGGAAATGATGGAGAAATACAATCGCGAGCAACCGATAATTTACAATACGATTCAGCTTTACCGTCACGACCGGCTCGAATTCCTGAAAAAATCACACGAAAAAGCCAAAGTTGGAGGCTATTTTCTGGCTGTCAAATTAGTTCGCGGCGCTTATATGGAAAAAGAGCGCGAACGCGCCGAAGAAATGGGTTATGCTTCACCGATAAATTCTGACAAAACCGCTACCGACCGCCAATTCGACGCGGCAGTTGAGTATTGTCTGGAAAATATCGAAGAAATATCATTTGTCGCCGGAACTCATAACGAAAGAAGCGTTCAGTTGCAGATAAAAAAAATGGCGGAACTGGAAATTCCAAACGATCATCCGCACGTTTATTTTTCGCAGCTCTACGGTATGAGCGACAATCTTTCTTACGTTTTGGCGAAAAACGGTTATAACGTTTCAAAATACGTTCCTTACGGTCCGGTAAAAGACGCCGTTCCGTATTTGATTCGGCGGGCACAGGAAAACACTTCCGTAATGGGACAAATGAGCCGCGAACTGGATTTAATTGATAAGGAATTAAAACGCCGCAACATTTAACATTTAGCATTTAGCGTAGAAACAATATCGAACGCAGCATTTATCATAAAAACAACATTGAATATTGAAAATCGAACATTTATGCCCCGCAAGCCGTATTTGTCAAATGATAAATGATAAATGATTATGTTTTGTCCGAATTGCGGTAAATCCGATCAAAAAGAAAATACTTATTGTCGTCAATGCGGCGTGTTTCTGCCCGAATTCACAAAGGAAAGCAAACGAAAAATCACGCCGGAAGAACACATAAAATATAATATTGTTCTCGATATAATGACGATTGCCGTCAGCCTTACTTTAGCCATTTTGTTGTTTGCGTTCTTTTTCGGCAAGGAAAACACTCCCGTTTTGATTTACATCACGGCGGGATTTTTGATTGCGATGAGCGCGTGGCAGATTCAGACTTTATGGCGAAGTTTTCAATTGAAAAAACTTTTTAACCGGCGTAGAAACGAAGACCTTGAATCACAAAACCAATTTTCAGAAAACTTTTTTCAATCTGTGCCGACAAAGGAATTATTGAACGAAGCGAACCTCGAAGACGTTATTTCGGCGAGCGTAATTGAAAATACAACCAAAAAACTGTCGGAGAAAATGCCTCGTAAATCATCTTAAACCAAGCATCAATCTGACCGAACGGTCGGAAATTTGCGCGTTCGGATTTTGTTTCCAAAGCTCAAATGCCCTTAATTCTTCCGGTTGAAGCAGTTGGTTGCTCATTCGCGCAACTTGAGTGCTTTCAAAGGCACGATTTGTTAAAGCGATGTGCGGGTAGTTGATCGTTAAAGAACCGGGATTTTCAATCGCTGCGTCCGCCGAATCAATGTCAAAAAACAATTCGTTATAAGCGGCGAGATGCCAAACCGTATCTTCCGGCATTTCCTCAATCGCCAAAATGCGCAAAAGCCCATAACCGCTTTCGAGTTGAAAGATTAAAAAATCGCCCGCCTGAAAATTTTGTGACATGAAAATATTCTAGGTTTTGGATTTGCGGTTTGTAAAATCGCCCTCACTTAAAATATGGTTAGATTAGATTTACCAAAACCAAAATAAACACACGAAAATATGGAACATAAACACGATTATCAAGCGATGTTGAAGGTCGCAATCGAGGAAGCACGCATCGGTTTGGCGGAAGGCGGAATCCCAATCGGCGCGGCTTTGTTCGACGAAAACGGAAAGTTACTCGGTCGCGGGCACAATCGCAGAGTTCAGGAAAACGACCCGTCAGTTCACGGCGAAACCGACGCTTTCCGAAAAGCCGGAAGACAGCAAAATTATCGCAATACGATAATGGTCACGACGCTCGCGCCGTGCTGGTATTGTTCGGGTTTGGTGCGGCAATTTAATATCGGAACCGTCGTTGTCGGCGAATCGGTCAATTTTCAGGGCGGAGCCGAATGGCTGAGAGAAAATGGCGTAAATGTAATTGATTTGATTTCGCCGGAATGCATCGAAATGCTCGGCGATTACATCGAGAAAAATCCCGAAATCTGGAACGAAGACATCGGCGAAGAATGATTTAAGTAAATTACAAACAAATGAACAGCTTCAATTTAATCGTTCCGGCTGGAACGCAGATTGTTTTGCTGAACGATTTGAAGATTCTGAACGAAAATCGTTTTCAACCTAAAGGAACGGTCGGCGCGATTGCCGGTTTGCCGACGGATGCCGCGCACGCTTATCGAATAAAGTTTCTCGACGGTTCGGAAGCGTTGGCTCATCGGAAAGAATTTTCGATCAAAAAACATTTCCAAAACGAACAGAGCGGGAGTGTTTCGCAGTTGGAAAATTTCGAGCTTTACGATTTCGTCATTTACCGCTGCGTCGTCGGCTCACGAGCGTTCGGGCTGGACGATGAGAATTCCGACACGGATTTTCGAGGAATTTATCTGCCGCCGGCAGAAATTCACTGGTCAATGTTCGGCGTTCCCGAACAGCTCGAAAACAGTGAAACAGAAGAATGTTACTGGGAACTGCAAAAATTTCTGATTCTAGCGCTCAAGGCGAACCCGAACATTTTGGAATGTCTCTATACGCCGCTCGTCGAATACAAAAATGAAATTGCCGAAGAATTGTTGGCAATGCGCCGCGATTTTCTCTCGAAGCTCGTTTATCAAACTTACAACGGCTATGTGATGTCGCAGTTCAAAAAGCTCGAACAGGATTTGCGCGCAAACGGCGCGATCAAATGGAAACACGCGATGCACTTAATCCGTCTGCTTTTGCAGGGCATCGGAATTTTGCGCGACTCCGATTTAACCGTTCGCGTCGAAGCCAATCGCCAAACTCTGCTTTCGATCAAGCGCGGCGAAACCGATTGGAAAGAAGTCAACGAACTGCGGCTCAATCTGCACAAGGAATTTGAACGAGCATTTGCCGAAACAAGTTTGCCGGAAAGACCGGATTACGAAAAAGCGAATGAATTTTTGATAAAAGCTAGAAGATCAAAGGTTTAGAAAATAATTAATATCTTGATTTGTTGGTTTTATAATAATTTGTGTTATAAACGACCCTTTTTGAAATACCAAATATGCAAGGCATTATATCTTTTATAACAGCTAGAACATCTCGAATTATCACTTTTGGATGTATTTACCTTTTAGTTAGCATTCTTCTTATTTCTTATTATAGTTTCAAATCACCCGTTAGATTGGAAGATTATTATTTTATTGAGATTACTTATCAAAAAGTTTATTTCAAAGAAACAGCAGATAACATAATTATTGTTTCCGACGCGAAAGAATACAGATTGCCGATTAGTTATCTTAACTGGCAAAGTAAAATTGATTTAGTGGAGGCAGTGCGTAACTTGAGTTCAACAACAAAAGCAGAGGTTTGGTTAGAAAATAAAGATATTAATAGTCCTCTTGTAAAGGGAATAAAAACAGACAGT
>DASVQY010000004.1:0-24711 GCA_036388895.1 Pyrinomonadaceae bacterium
TTCAACAAAGACGTTTCGACCGAAGATTTCAAGGCAATTGTCGAAAAACACATCACGCCGGAAATGGATATTGATAAAAACGGAAAAATGGATTGGTTTTTCGATCAATGGGTTTACGGCACCGATGTTCCGGCTTATAAACTCGAATACAGCGTTAGTAAAGCGGGCGACAAAGCCGTCTTAAACGCCAAGCTCACGCAGTCGGGCGTTTCGGACAATTTTGTAATGCCGGTTCCGATCTATCTCGACTTTGGTGATGGTTTCGTTTCGCTCGGAACGGTGACGATGGTCGGAAACAAAACTTTCGATTTGAGTAATATTCAATTACCCAAAGCTCCGAAAAAGGTTACCGTAGCGGCTTTAAGCGATATTTTGGCGACAGAAATAAAAGTCGTTAAACAGTAATCGTAAAACAAGGATGAAGTAAAATTTCAACAGTTAGATTTCAATTTTGCTTTGGCTTTGAAATTCTTCATCCTTGTCCTTTTTTTATTTAGCAGTTTTTTTGAAAAATCTTCACAATCTGATCTTTATCTGAAACATTTGCAATCAATCTTCATCGAAATTTCCAGCTGCAATCTCGCGCATTTTGCTGCTCACCAGATCGTAGGAGAATCCTTGCCGCAGCAGGTAATCGTAGAACTTTTTTGAATCTTCGCGCGTTTCGGGCTTTCCCTTTAAACGCAGGCGTTTCTCAATAGCCCGTTCGATAACTTCTTCTTCGGGCGTTTCTTCAAACGCTTTTTCGAGCGCCGCGTCAACCGTTTCCTTGTCTAATTTTTTGAGCGCCAGTTTTTGCTTTAAAACCCGCTTGCCGATTGGCTTCTGCCGCAGACGCGAAGCGGCGAATTCTTTGGCGAAATGCTCGTCGTTTAAATAATTATACTCTTTGAGTTTTGCCAGAACCGATTCGACGATTTCCGCATTCGTCCAGTTTTTTTCGAGCAGACGCTGGCGAAGCTCATTTTCCGAGCGTGGTTTGTACGTCAGCAAATTAACGGCGCGATCGAACGTTCGCCGGCGCGCCTTCTCTACATCTACGATTTCGCGCGGCTCATTTTCAGACTCTTCATTCGGTTTCGGTCGCCAATTTCTTTTTTTGAACATCTTTAAATTTTACGAAATGCGGTAAGGAACGCAAAGAATAAGCGCCGGAGGTTTGAGTTAAAGACGGAATTTTTCATAAACTTGATTCACATTATGTTGACTGAACAAATAAAACTACACGAAAATTTCGGCTCCAGCCATCTCGATGCTCCGCGCAACGTTCTGGTTTATTTGCCGCCGGGCTACGGCGCAAATCCCGAACGGCGTTATCCGGTTCTTTATATGCACGACGGACAAAATCTGATGAATCCGCAGGACGCTTTCGGCGGTATTGTGTGGGGCGTTGACGAAAAGGCTCAGGAATTAATTTTAACGAAACAAATCGAGCCGGTGATTATCGTCGGCATTTATAATTCCGGCGAAAAACGCATTGACGAATACACGCCCGTTAAAAGCGCGGGCGGCAAAATGCGCGGTCGCGGCGGCAAAGCCGACGCTTACGGGCGAATGATTATCGAAGAATTAAAACCGTTTATTGACAAAGAATATCTCACCAAACCCGAACGCGAATACACGGGTCTCGGCGGTTCATCGCTCGGCGGTCTGGTGTCGCTTCATTTGGGTTTCAAACGCCCGGAAGTTTTCAGCCGTTTGATTGTTATGTCGCCCTCGGTCTGGTGGGCGAACAATCAGATTATCCGCGAAATAGCTATGGCGGGCGAACGCCTCCCGCTTCGCATCTGGCTCGACATCGGAAAAAAAGAAGGAACTCGAATCAAGCATCAAGTTCGCGCTCTTAAAGAAATTCTGCTGGCAAACGGCTGGCAGACCGGTCTGGATTTCGCTTACGCCGAATTTCCCGAAGCGCGCCACGAAGAATCAGCCTGGGCGGCGCGTTTCGGCGACGTTTTGAAATTTTTATACCCGAATTTAGAACCAGCTCCGGTCGGGTCAGAAGTTATGACTATTTAATTAAAAACCAAGCGAAAGGTAATAAATAAGCGCCTTGTGATCGTATTTTCTAAAATCACAGGGCGCTTTGCCTTAGTCATATTAAAACAAATATCTGCTTCAGGAGAATCAGATACTTGATTAAACGAAGAAGTCTTTACAAAGTTTCAATAAAAAACAGCCATTGTTCGAATCACGACTGTTTTTTATGATTAAATCCAAAGCGGACGAAACAAGTGATATGTAAACGAATTGTAAGTTTCAGATTTTTAACCGGAAAAATGCTGTTTTTGCTTTCGATAGAAAACATTTTTGTTTCTATCGAAAAATCAAATATTCGATGAACGGAATTTTAATCATAGACAAACCTGAAGGAATCACTTCGCACGACGTTGTCGCGCGCTGCCGACGGATTCTGCAGACAAAGCGCATCGGGCACACCGGAACGCTCGATCCGTTTGCAACCGGAGTGATGGTAATTTTAATCGGCAAAGCGACGCGTCTGGCTCAATTTCTCGATAAAGACGCAAAGGAGTACGAAGCGATTGTGCGGCTCGGATTCGAAACCGAAACGGGAGACAGAACGGGCGAACCGCGAATTGCGAACGGCGAACGGCGCGACGTTTCAATCGAAGAAATTGAAAGCGTTTTGGAAGACTTCCGCGGCGAAATCGAGCAGACGCCGCCGATGTATTCGGCAAAAAAAGTTGAAGGAAAAAAACTTTACCAGCTCGCGCGAAAAGGCTTGGAAATCGAGCGCGAGCCGGTGAAAGTGACGAATTACGAATTACGAATTACGAATTACGAATTACGAAAACAAAAAAATGACTTTGGACTTCTGACTTCTGACTTCGGACTAAAAGTTTTGTGTTCTGCCGGAACTTATATTCGCACGTTAGCCGAAGACATCGGAAAAAAACTCGGAACCGGAGCGCATCTGGCGGAACTCAGGCGAACGAAAGCTGGAAAATTTGCCGTTGAAAATTCCGTAACGCTCGAAGAATTAGAAAAGATCGTCGCTGAAGAAAACCTCGCCCGATCTTTGATTTCGATGAACGATGCGGTTTCGCACCTTTACGAAATGAGGCTTTCGGTCGAAGAAATCGAAAAAATAAAAAACGGCGTAAAACTTAATAAAAATTTAGACGTAATTAGTAATCGAGAGTTTATTCGTCTGATTGACGAAAACGACAATTTGCAGGCAATCGGAATTTACGACGCATCGGAAAAAGTTATTCTGCCGAAGCTGGTTTTGGTGTAAAATCGGCGCGTAACGAGGAAATTTATGAACAAAAAAAATCTTGCATTGGGTTTGGGCGGAGCGGTCGGCGCGATAGTGGCTTGGAAGTTTTTAGCCCGCGCGAGCGAAGTCAACTGGGAAAAGGTCGCCGACAAAGTTCATCATCCGGAACATTCGCATTTTATAGAAGTTGACGGCGCGACCATTCATTACCAGGAATTCGGCGAAAAAAATAATCCGACGCTGATTTTGATTCACGGTTTCACGGCTTCGACTTACGTCTGGCATTCTGTCGCGCCGCGTTTCGCCGGAGAAGGTTTTCACGTTATTGCCGTTGACCTGCTCGGTTTCGGATATTCGGAAAAGCCGGCTTCGTTTGAATACACAATCGAAGCGCAAGCGCGGATGATCGCGCGTCTGATGAATCGTCTCGGCATCGGCACGGCGACGATTGTCGGCAGCTCTTACGGCGGCGCGGTTGCTGCGACGGTCGCGCTCGATTACCCCGAAAGAGTCGAAAAACTCGTTCTCGTTGACGCGGTTATCAATGATGATCCGAAAAGTCATCCGGTTCTGCGCCTCGCTTCGATTCCCGGCGTCGGTGAGCTCGTGACGCCGTTTCTGGTTGATTCCAAACGATTTCTGAAAAAACGTATGCAGGCGACAATCGCGCCGGTCAATCATCATCTGATTACAAAAGACCGGATTGATTCCGTAATTCGCCCGCTCAACGCGGCAAACGCTCATCGTTCGGTTTTGCAGACCAGCCGCAACTGGAACGCGAATCGAATCGAAAAAGACGCTCAATACATTAAGCAGCCGACTTTGATCGTCTGGGGCGAACAAGATCAGGTGATTCCGCTCGAATGCGGCGAAAAACTTTACGGCTCAATCTTAAATTCGCGCTTTGTTATCCTAAAAAACTGCGGTCACGTCCCGCAGGAAGAAAAATCAGACCTTTTCGCAGAATTGGTGACGGGATTTTGCAAGCATCGAAAAGGACAAATCGCCGGAATCGGAGATGAAGAACAAATAAGAATGAATTGAAATTTTACCGGAAACGGATAAACCGGCTCGTTTTCGTAGTTTAGTTTTATGTCCGGTTACAATCGAGCGCGCTTTCCAACACCCTTTTTGTCTGTTCTTCTCTGAATTTTTTTAATTTTTCGCGCAATTCTTCACGCGTGTTCGACAAAATCGCGACGGCTAAAAGCGCGGCGTTTGTCGCTCCGGCGTTTCCAATCGCTAGAGTCCCGACCGGAATTCCGGCGGGCATTTGCACAATCGAAAGCAGCGAATCCTGACCGCTCAATGCTTTGCTTTGCACCGGAACGCCGAGAACCGGAACGCACGTTTGCGCCGCGACCATTCCCGGCAAATGAGCCGCGCCGCCCGCGCCGGCAATAATAACTTCGATTCCGCGAGACTCGGCAGTTTCGGCGTATTCAGCCATTAATTTCGGCGTCCGATGCGCGGAAACAACTCTGCATTCGTGCGGAACGTCGAAATTTTTCAAAACATCGGCAGCATTTTTCATCGTTTCCCAATCAGATGTGCTGCCCATAATTACCGAAACGATTGGTTTTTGTTTTTTTTGTTCCGGGTTTGCTTTAGTCAGACTCGACTTTTTCATATTTTATTGAAAGCTCAAAGCGATTATTTTGCCGCGAATCAAATAGAAACAAAATCGCAGATTGCGGTTAACGAGATTATTTATACAGCAGATATTTTTTGCGCGTCTTTTTGTAGTTTGTCAGCCCCGGTTCCCAGCTTTTTCTGATTTCTTCTTCCGTTTTTCCGGCAAAAATCTGCTGTTTAAATTCTCTCGTGCCCGCTAATTTATCTATGTCGTTGATTTGTTTGCTGAAGCTTTTGTCAAAGAATTTTTCCTTTTCGGGATACGCGTTATAAAGCTCCATCATCCACTTGAGATTGAGTTTTTTCGACTTGCGAAGCTGTTTAGTATCGTAATTTCTCAAATCCAAGCCGTAACAAACTTCGTTCATATAGAGCGGCGTTTCGCTCATACCGGGAATGCTGACAGGCGTAAAAGAAAAAGCGTATTTGCCTTTTAACAAAGGGCTGCCTATTACAGTAAACGGCGAAAAGGTGCCTCTGCCGTGATTAAGTTTCGTGCCTTCAAACAAACAGGTCGAAGGATAAAGGTCTATGCTTTGCTGCGTATTGAGATTAGGCGATGGTTTGACGGGCAAGACATATTCCATATCGTGTTTATAATTGAGAACTTTGACGATTTTCAACTGGGCAACCGCTTTATTCGGCAGCCAGCCTTCGCCGTTTATCATTTGAGCGAATTCGGCAATCGTCAAGCCGTGCGCAATAGGAATCGGAAACTGCCCGATGCCTGATTTCAGGCTCATATCCAAAATCGGTCCGTCTATCAAATAACCGTTCGGATTCGGGCGGTCTAAAATGAGCAATTCCTTTTTAAATTCCGCGCACGATTCCATTACGTCTCTTAAGACATTGATGTAGGTATAAAACCTGACTCCGACATCCTGAACGTCGTAAATCATCACATCAACATCGGCGAGGTCTCCGTGCGAAGGCTTTCTTTTAGCGCCGTATAATGAAATTATTTTTATTCCGGTCGCCGGGTCTCGCTCGTCGGCGACTTTATCTCCGGCGCTCTTGTTGCCCCGAAATCCGTGTTCCGGTCCGAAAACTTTGATGACATCAACGCCTTTCGACAATAGAAAATCTACCAGATGCTTATCGCCGACGATTGTCGTCTGATTAGCTAAAATTCCTACTCTTTTTCCTTTCAAATAAGGCAAATATTCATCCGGCTGATCGGCTCCGGTAATAATTTTTTTAGTTTCTAAGCCGGTTCGGGTCGAAGTGCGGGATTCATCGAACGAATACGCTGAAAGGCAAAAGATAAGTAATGCTGCGATTGAATAAAATAGTCTCATAATTTTCCGTATGTAAGATTAACGCGGTCAAAAAAAGAAAGGCTGATTCTGATGTTCGGGATTCCGGCGGTAAATATATCCATTTTTAGATTTGCAGTTTCTGAATTTATCGCGCCGATCAGCATAATTTTATTTTAATCAATAATTTAACCGAATACAAAAAAGTTGAAACCGAAATTTCATCATAGACATTTCCGCTGTCAAACTGCGAAAATAATACAATGAAACTGAATTTAAACGATAGCTTCAATCGCGAGCTTCCCGCCGACCCGATTACAAAAAATTATGTGCGGCAGGTTCCGAACGCCGCCTTTTCCTATGTGACGCCGAAAACGCCGGGCAAGCCGTCCCTAATTCACGCTTCGCCGCAGATGCTCGAAGCAGTCGGGCTGACCGAAAAAGACGCGCACAGAGAAGAATTTCTAAAAATCTTTTCGGGCGCGGAAGTTTACCCCGACACAGAATCTTACGCGATGTGCTACGGCGGGCATCAATTCGGACATTGGGCGGGACAATTAGGCGACGGTCGCGCGATCAATTTGTTTGAGGTTGAAAATAACGAAAAGCGCTGGGCTTTGCAGCTCAAAGGCGCGGGCAAAACGCCGTATTCCCGCGGCGCGGACGGGCTGGCGGTGCTGCGCTCTTCGATTCGCGAATATTTGTGCTCGGAGGCGATGTTTCATCTGGGCGTGCCGACGACGCGCGCCCTTTCGCTGGTTTTAACGGGCGACGAAGTTTTGCGCGATATGCTTTACGACGGCAACGCCGAACTCGAAAAGGGCGCAATCGTCTGCCGTGTGGCGCCGACGTTCATTCGCTTCGGCAATTTCCAGATTTTTGCCTGGCGGCAGGACATAGAGAATCTGAAAAAACTGACCGATTACACGATTCGCCATTTCTACCCGCATTTAGGCGAACCGAACAAAGAAACTTACATCGAATTTTTCCGCGAAATTTCGGAGAGAACGCTTCGCTTAATGATCGAATGGGAACGCGTCGGCTTCGTCCACGGCGTGATGAACACGGATAATATGTCCATTTTGGGCTTGACGATTGATTACGGACCCTACGGCTGGCTCGAAAATTACGACCCCGAGTGGACGCCGAACACGACCGACGCCGGACAGCGCCGCTACCGCTTCGGAAATCAAGCGGCAATCGGCGTCTGGAATCTGGCGCAGCTCGGCAACGCGCTTTACCCGCTCGTCGAAGAAGCCGAGCCGCTCGAAGCGATTCTGAACAATTATCAAACCGACTATCTGCCGAAACACCTGAAAATGATGTCCGATAAATTAGGTTTGCTGGCTTCGGCAGAAGTCGAATTCATCGCCGAACTCGGAAGATTGCTCTATCAATCCGAAATGGATATGACGATATTTTTCCGCAATTTGAGCCGTTTTGACGAGAAAAATCCGCAGGAGTTTTGGACAAAAATAGAAGAGTCGAGTTATTCCGAAACAATCGAAAAATTCAAACCGCAATGGACGGAGTTTCTGACAAATTACGCACAAAAACTCCTTGCCGAAAACCGCGAAAAAGCTGAAAGGCGAGAAGCGATGAATCGCGTCAATCCAAAATACGTTCTGCGAAATTATATGGCGCAGCTCGCAATTGACGCGGCAGACGCAGGCGATAAGTCGGTCGTGGACGAACTTTTCAAATTGCTGCTCAAACCCTATGACGAACAAACCGAATCGGAAAAATGGTTTGCCAAGCGTCCAGATTGGGCGAAAACCAAGGTCGGCTGTTCGATGCTCTCGTGCAGTTCGTAAAGAATTGAACTTTAAAAATAAAAAGGATGAAGCCCAATAAGGTTTCTTGCCTATACCTCAAATCGCTCAAAGGATGACTCAGAATTTATTTCTATCTCATCTTGCTTTGGGTATTTTTTTGTCATACTTGTAGCTGCTGTATGGGGCGCTTCATAAATTGGTGTGCGCGTTCAAATTTAAAAGCACTTTATTATGTTTTCAATGTCAGGATTTCGGTTTGATCGGTATCCAGATTTCTTCTTCGGATTCCGGGTCAGCGTTTTTGTATCGGTCGCCCAAAACTTCAAAATGCGGTCGGTCGTCAAGCGCGTAAGCGGAATTCGGCAGCCATTCGGTGAAAATGTAGATAAAAATTTGCGGGTCGGCGCTCGAACCTTTGTAATCGAAAACGGCGTAAAGCCCGTCCGGTAAAGTGAAAGTCTCCAAATCCTCCGGCACGTTTTGAAAATCCGAAACCTCGACCGCCGCCCATTTTTCGAATTGCCGGTGAAAATCACCCATTTTTAAAGGCTCGGCGTAAATTTGCATCGAAATTTTATCGCTGCTTACGCGATTGTTAATTTCTTTTAATCGCGGCGCGAAAGATTGCCAGAGCGCTAGCGTGTGATCTTCGGCGAGCGACATTTTCATTCTTTTTCCGATTAGTTTCTTTTCCGTTAACGTTTCAATTCTCGACTGCATAAAAACCTAAAAAAGGGACGAAGCCCGCAAGAAGCCTCGTCCCGATCCAAAATCCAAAATCCAAAGTTCTATTGCCCCTGACCGAGAGCATAGCCGGGTTTGCCGTCGAAGTTGTAAAGGTGCTCGGTTTTGATGAAATCCAAGCCGTTTTCCTCAAAGCGCGAGAGCAGATTGATGACCTGCTGCTTCGAGAGCGTTCCGCCATCCGTGTCCGACATAAAGCGGCAGCGCCAGTGGTCAACGCAGAAAGTGTCGGGTTGTCCTTTCGGGTAAACTTTTGTGCCGCGATTGGAAATCATCACTAATTTCACGCCGTCGCCGTTTACTTTTTCGACCATCGCGCCGATTTCGTCAGCTGCGCCGAAAAACTTTCCGTTAAACCATTGAATGAAAACATCAACACCCACTAAATCCTTTTTCGCCGGAGTCGGAGCCGAATAAAGCGGTTTGGTCGCGGTTTCGCCGGATTCTTCAATTGTTTTGTATTCGACGGCTTTGAGCGTTTCGGGTTTTTGCCCTAATCGTTTGGCGACCTCTTCGCCGAACTCTTTTGTGCCGACCGTTTGTTTGGTCGCGCCTTCGCGGGCGATGTCGTAGGTGTGAACACCGTCTTCGATGGTTTTGAGCCAGGCGTTATGCGCGAGCGTGGCGATGTCTGATTGTCCGATATGGACGAGCATCATTACAGCGCCGAGGAAAAGCCCAGAGGGATTCGCCACGTTTTGTCCGGCGCGTCTCGGCGCTGAGCCGTGAATCGCTTCAAACATCGAAACGTTTTCGCCGATGTTAGCCGAGCCAGCCAAACCGACCGAGCCGGTCATCTGCGCCGTCACATCCGACAAAATATCGCCGTAAAGATTCGGCATCACGAGGACATCGAACATTTCCGGTGCGGTCGCCAATTTCGCCGCTCCGATGTCCACGATCCAGTCGCCTTTTTCGATGTCCGGGTACTCGGCGCCGATTTCGTCGAAGACTTTGTGAAACAAACCGTCGGTCTGCTTCATAATGTTGTCTTTGACAAAGCAGGTCACATTTTTGCGGTTGTTTTTGCGCGCGTATTCAAACGCGTAACGAACGATTTTCTCGCAGCCCGGACGCGAAATCAGTTTCAGACACTGCTCGACCATATCGGTCTGACGATGCTCGATGCCGCCGTATGTGTCTTCCTCGTTTTCGCGAACGATGACTACGTCCATCACGGGAAATTTCGTATCAACAAACGGATGATACGATACGCACGGGCGCACGTTGGCGTACATGCCGAGCGATTTTCTGACCGTTACGTTCAGCGATTTAAACCCGCCGCCCTGCGGAGTCGTAATCGGGGCTTTCAAGAAAACTTTGGTTCTTCGCAGAGATTCCCAGGATTCGGGCGCGATTCCAGCCGTATTGCCGGTCATATAAACCTTTTCGCCGATTTCGATTGTTTCAATTTCGAGCCGCGCGCCGGCTTCTTTCAAGATATGCAGAGTTGCATCCATAATTTCGGGACCGATGCCGTCGCCGTATGCAACTGTAATAGGTGTATTTGCCATACTTTTAATAAATTTCCTTCCTGAATATTTTGTATAAACGAATAAACCAATAATATACGCGAAAAAACGGATTTCCCGCAAAGGCGCAAAATGAATGGCGGCGTTTCGATCCGAATTGACGGAAAATAATTACTCCCTGTCGGACGAAATACTGATTTTTTAATTAAATTATAAATCAGAAAAGACACGAAGATTAGGCATCATAAATATAAAACGAGTCTCGCTACAGAACAGTGGAAAAACCGGCTCCGATTGGATTTTAATTGTTATTAATTACTGCGAAAAAGGTGCTCTGAAAAGAATATTTTTAAGAAGCACTCGAATCAGAAGAATTTTTTGTATCAAATTGATTTTAAGATAAAAATCAATTAACTTATCTCAAATTTCCTAAAGGTTAATTTCAGAGAGGTGTAAAAAATGCAAGAGGATTCTTCGCTTTCGCCGCAATTGTTCTGGGAGACAATCACGGGTTTTCAGCGTTCCGCCGCGATAAAATCAGCGATTGAGCTTGATGTTTTTACGCGCATTGCCGAAGGCGACAAAACGGCTCGGAAAATTGCGGATGCTTGCGGTGCGGCGGAACGGGGCGTTCGCATATTGTGCGACTCGCTGACGGTTATGGGTTTTTTGACTAAAACGAACGAGGAATACTCGCTGACAGATGCTTCTGCCGCCTTTCTCAACCGTCAATCGCCCATGTTTCTCGGCGATTCCGTCAACTTTTTTCTTTCGCCGATGCAAAGAAGAGGTTTCGACGAATTAACCAACGCCGTCAAAAACGGCGGTTCGACTATCACAAAAGACGGCTCGCTCGACCCGGAAAGTCCGATGTGGGTTTATTTCGCGCGCGGAATGGCGGGAATGATGATGCCGGCGGCGCAGATGATAGCCGGACATCTCGGCTTCGATTCTCGGCAAAAAATAAAAGTTTTAGATATTGCCGCAGGTCACGGCATTTTCGGAATTGTCGTCGCGCAAAAATATCCGAACGCGGAAATTTACGCCGTTGACTGGGCTAATGTTCTGGAAGTGGCGACGGAAAATGCCGAAAAATTCGGCGTCTCCGACCGTCATCATTTGATTTCGGGCAACGCTTTCGATGTCGAATTCGGCGACGGTTACGACGTTGTTTTACTCACTAACTTTCTTCATCATTTCGACGAAGAAACCAACATATCGCTTTTAAGAAAAATTCGTAATTCTTTAAGCGACGCGGGAAAAGTCATCACGCTCGAATTCATTCCTAACGATGATCGGATTTCGCCTCCGTCAGAAGCGATGTTCAGTCTTGTGATGCTCGCCGGAACTCCTGCCGGAGACGCTTACACGTTTGCGGAATTAAGAGAAATGTTTGAGGCAGCGGGATTTTCGCGTAATCAGCATATTCCGCTGACGCCGATGCCGCAGCATCTGGTTGTTTCTATGAAATAGACGGAAAAATTACAAACAAGAAAATCCGTCTCAAACACGTTCGTAACTTTAAATTTCAGCCATTTCGTCTATTTCTTTCGCCAGCGCGAAATCTCTCTGCGTGATTCCGCCCGCGTCGTGCGTCGTGATAAAAAATTCGGCGTAACCCCAGCCGAATAAAATGTCCGGGTGATGGTCGAGGCGTTCGGCGATTTCGCCGACGCGATTGACGAAATTCAAACTGTCGGCGAAATTGGTAAATTCGAATTTTTTCGAGAGTTTATCGTTTCCGATTGTCCAATCGTTTAAGCCGGACAAATTAGCTTCAATTTCATCGGCGAATAGTCTTTTGCGTTCCAAACGTTTTTTAGCTCCTTACGTTTTGAGTTATACTTTTGCTTTTCAGTATAACGATTAAGTTTGAGATTAGACAAAAGAATGTTTTTCCGTAAGAAGTTTACAACTTTCACACTCGTTTTCACACTCGCAACGTTTTTGATTTCCTGCGGCGGCGAACCAAAGCCGACTACGCCGCTCGAAACTTTCAAGGCTTACACCAAAGCCATAAAACAGAAAGATACGGCTACGATGATGAAGTTGTTGTCGGACGCTTCGATAAAAATGCACCAAAGCGAAGCCAAAGCGCAAAACTTAAATATAGACGATGTGGTTAAGCGCCAAACTTTGTTTAACGAAAATCAAACTTCGGTAGAGCTTCGCAACGAAAAAATCGAGGGCGACCGCGCAACACTCGAAGTAAAAAATTCATACGGCGCTTGGGAAACCGTTCCGTTCGTTCGCGAAGAAGGCATCTGGAAAATAGACAAACAAGGTTTCGCCAATCAACTATTGCAGGAAATAGAACAGAATAATCGAAAATACGAAGAATTCATTAATCAAGGCAAACAACCGTGACAATTTCGGATTTTAGATCTTGCTTCTGGATTGAAACAGGTGAATTTTCAGTTGAGGCGGGAACAATTTAGTTCAAAAATTTATGAAATATTACAAAATTGCATTTATCGCTGTTTTAGCAATCGTTTTCACGGCTTGTCAGACGGCGAATAAAATTAAAAGTCCGACAGAAACGATGATGGCGCTGCACGAAGCCGCAAAAACAAAAGATGCCGAAACCATTAAAAAGTTAGTTTCCAAAGGCACTCTGGATTTACTTGAATTATCGGCGAGAAACAAAAATATAAGCGTTGACGAGCTTTTAAAGCAGGAAAACGGAGCCCCGTTTCAGGAAATGCCCGAAACACGCAACGAGAAAATTTTCGGTGATGCGGCGACCGTAGAAGTAAAATATAATACTTCCGGTCAGTGGGAAACGATTCCGTTTGTCAAAGAAGACGGCATCTGGAAAGTCGCGCTCGATAAATTTATGGAAAATCTGATGATGAAGGCGCGCGATGCAATGAACCATCCGCCTCCAAGCGTGCCGCCCGCCGGAAACGAAGCGAAAAAACCGGAATCGAACTCAGCGATTAACAAATAATTCGATTTTCAGCCGCAGCGCGAACATAAATCTAATTTTAGATTTTGGAGTGAATTTGAATCTTTATCTCAGAGGCAAATCCAAAATCCGAAATCCAAAATCGAAAAGGGGTTTGCCGCTCGGAAAGTAAAATTCAAAGGAGATTTTAAGTGTCAATTATTAAGCCGTTTCGTGCTTTGCGCCCCGTTCCCGAAAAAGCGGAACTGACCGCCTGCGCGCCGTATGACGTTGTTTATGACGAAGAAGTGCGCGAATTCATCCGAAAAAACCCGCTCAATTTTTTACGCGTCACGCGCCCGGAAGCGGAATTTCCAGCCGGAGCGAAGCCGTCGAACGAAGAGATTTTCGCCAAAGCGAAAGAAAATCTGCAAAAATTCATCGATGATGAAATCTTCGCCTACGAAGCCAACCCTTGTTTTTACATTTACCGTCTTTCAACCGAAACGCACTCGCAAACCGGCGTCGTCGCCTGCTACTCGCTCGACGAATACGAACTTGGATTAATAAAAAAACACGAAAAGACTCGCCCAGATAAAGTCGAAGACCGAACGGCGCATATGATCGAGGTCAGGGCGCAGACCGGTTTGATTTTTCTTGCCTTTCGCAACACCGACACAATCAGGAATTTAATTGATGAAATAAAACAAACGACGCCGATTTACGATTTCGTTTGCGCGGCGGGCATCCGGCAAACCGTCTGGCGCGTTTTGCGGACGGAAGATTTAATCAAAGCGTTTGCCGCAGTTCCGGCTCTGTACATCGCCGACGGGCATCACCGCGCCGAAAGCGCCAATTTAGCCAGAAAAAAAATGATTGAAAAAAATCCCGAACATAGCGGAGCGGAAGATTATAATTTCGTCGTCGCCGGAGTTTTTCCGTCCGAAGATTTGCAGATTCTGGCTTATAACCGCATTGTAAAGGATTTGAACGGACTCGGTGAAGAGGAGTTTTTTCAAAAGCTCGGCGAAAATTTCGACGTTTCGGAAACCGACGGGAAAGTGCCCGACAAACGCGGCGAATTTTGTATGTACTTCGGCGGCAAATGGTACAAATTAACCTTTAACAACCGCTTTTCACGCGAACCCGATCCGATTGAACGACTCGACGTGAGCATTTTGCAGAATTATCTGCTGGCGCCGGTTTTGGGAATTGACGATCCGCGAACAAACGACAGAGTCGGTTTTATCGGCGGCGCGCGCGGAACAGGCGAGCTTGAAAAATTGGTTGATGAAGGCGACGCAGCAGTGGCATTTTCTCTTTTTCCTACGACCATCGAAGACCTTTTCACTGTTTCGGATATGAACGAAATTATGCCGCCGAAATCAACCTGGTTCGAGCCGAAATTAAAAGACGGCTTGCTCATCCACCTGATATAAATTACGAATTACGAATTAAAGATAGCTGTTAGTTATAAACTTGAATGATACATCAGCAATTTTGAATTTTTGAATTTATCTAGGACAAACGCTCTTATTATTTATAATCAGTAACGAATCATTCGCCATTCGTAATTGATTATAATGCTTCGTAATTGATTTTATATGCTCGAAACTGCCAGGCTTTTTTTAAGACCGCTCGACGAAACGGATTCGGACGCGGTTTACTCGATGCGCAGCGACCCGGAAGTAATGCGTTACATCCGCGAGCCGCAAAACCGCAGTGAAACCGAAAGCTGGATTCGATTGGTTTCGAGCCGTTGGAATATTGAGGGGCTTGGATTTTGCGGAATTTTTGAAAAAGAAAGTGGAGCGTTTTTGGGCTGGTGCGGCGTTTGGCGTTTGAAGGAAACCGACGAGATTGAAGTCGGTTATGCGATTTCAAAACGTTTTTGGAATCGCGGCTACGCGACGGAAGCGGCGGAAGTTTTTTTGCAATACGCTTTTGAAAATATAAAACCCGAAATCGTAACGGCGGTCGCCGAACCGAAAAATGCGGCATCGCAACGCGTAATGGAAAAATTAGGAATGAAATTCCTCAAAATCGGCGTTTTCTACGACCGAAAATTAGTGCAGTACGCAATAACGGCAGAAGAGTTTTTCAAACGAAAACGCGCGGGCGCAAAAGCGCAAAATTTTCTCTAAGCTCGGAAATTTTTACCCGACGTGTCAGATAAATTAAAAATATGATGGAAACCGAACGACTTCTTCATCGAAAATTTACGTTGGAAGATTTGGATAAACTCGTCGAACTGCGCTCGGATGACGAAGTAATTAAATATTTGGGCGGAAGACGTTTGCAAAATCCCGAAGGAATCGAAAAACGTCTGCGTTTTTATACGGAATGTTACGAAAAATACGGTTTCGGAATGTGCGCGCTTATTTGGAAACAGACCGGCGAAATGATCGGTTGGAGCGGCTTGCAGCCTTTGGAAAACACGGGCGAGACGGAAGTCGGTTACGGAATGATAAAAAAATTTTGGGGCAAAAAAATCGGTTACGAGACGGCTCGCGGCTGGCTCGAATACGGTTTTGAAAAAGCGAATCTCGAAAAAATCGTCGCCGTAGCCGCGCCGGAAAACATCGCTTCGTGGAAAATTATGGAAAAACTCGGAATGCGACGCGAAAAAATCGAAACGCATTACGGAATGGAGTGCGTTTTTTACGCGGTAACAAAAGACGAGTTCTTGCAAACAAAGAAATTATGATTTACGACCGAATGTCAATTCAATTTAAAAAATCAACAATCATTTTCGCCGCTTCTGACTTTGCCGCTCAATTATTATTTTCTTAAATTTATTATTCTCCCGTGTTTTCTCAAACCAAGAATTTTTCAAAATCTTAAAAATGTCCGAAATTGAAAGAATTATAATATTAAATGTAGAAAAGAATCGGGAAGTTTTTACATTTGGTCGTATAAATAGTTTTGAGTTTCGGTGAATTTGCTTTAGTATATATAGCCATTACACTTATATTGCTTGACATAAAATTTAGACAGCCTTGATAATGTTAAAGGCTAATTCCCCGTTAGCCTCGGATATTGCATCATTTTGCTGCTTTTTTTCTGTCCTGCAAGATTTTTACACAACAAATAATCAGCCTGAATGCATTTTATTTACGGGAACAGCAGTAAATAACGAATAAAAAAATAGCGCCGCTTTCATCAATTCGTAAAACAATCTCGATTGATTTTTGTCTTTTACGCGGCAAAGTTCAGGTCAAACGGCATAGTTCGGGCTGAAATTTTTGTGACTGAGCCTTACAAAAATTATTAAAGAAAGAAGATATGAGAAGAAATTGGCGATTTATATTTCGAGTGTCGGTTGTTTTATTTGCGGTCACGCTTTTGTCTATCTTTCTCGGAAATGATCTGGCGACACAAAAAGCTCAGGAACAACCGCGGAAAACGGCGCTTAAAAAATACGAAAAATCCGACGAGATTACAGGAATCATTCGCGACACGACGAAAAACTTTGCCGTCGTGCGAATAAACAGCGAAACCGACCGCGAGAACGCCGAAAATTTCGGCACGGTTGTCGAAGATTACGGTTCGTTCGTGTTGGTAGCGAAAGACAAATCACAGAAAATTTCAAGCTCGGATTCAGACGCGCAAACGCTCGAGACGACAATTAATCTGCCGAACGGGAAATTCGAGCCCGTCATTAATCAGTCGGAACAAAATTTCGGATTGGATTTTCAAAAGTCAGAGTCAATTGATAAAAATTATTATCTCGTCCAATTCGGCGGAATCGTCAAAGATGAATGGCTCGAAAGTTTGCGCGAAGCCGGAATTGAAATCGTCCAGTACGTGCCGCATCAGGCATTCATCGTTTACGGCGACGGCTCGGCGCTCGGCAAAATCAGTCATCATTCGAGAGTTCGCTGGATCGGCAACTATAAATCCGAGCAAAAAATTTCGCCGCAGCTTAACGATTTCGCCAAACGTTCGGAAAATGAAACGGCGCTGTATGACGTGGCAGTGTTTTCGCGAGCCGATTTAGCGGAAGTAAGCAACAAATTTGCCGAAACCATTGACGGTAAAATCATAGATCAAATCAAACTTCCCAAAAACTTTTTTAATATTCTGCGCGTCGAAATTCCGAGTGAAGAACTTTCGAAAATCGCGGAAATGCCCGATGTTTTCCGCATTGATCCGTATACGAAACCGGTTCTCGAAGACGAGCGAGCCGCGCATATAGTGGCGGGAAATTTTTTTTCTGCCACTTCAATTTCGATGCCGGGCTACGATCCTCTGACGCAGTTCGGAGTTGACGGCAGAAACGTCACGGTTGCTGTTGTTGATGACGGAATATCTATTCCGAACGGCGGCAGCGGCTTTTATATTACCTCAGAAAATACGGTTGACGGACCGCTTCGCGGCGCTTCTTCCGGCGCGTCCGGCGGTCACGGACATCTCAACGCGAGCATTATCGCCGGCGGCAATCCGTTCGGGGCTTTGGATCCTTTAGGCTACAACTACGGAATCGGCATCGCTCCGAAAGCGAATATTGTCAATATTCCCAAAGAAAAAGCGGGCTATCTCGGGAACATCGCCCAGGCGATGGACGACGCGGTGAGCACAGCCGGTCCGAACACGATTAAAAGCAATATCGCCAACAATAGTTGGGGAAACGGAACGAACGGGAATACTTATGATGCGTACACGGCAATGTTTGACGGTTTCGTTCAGGACGCTTCACAGGCATCGTCATTCGATCCGATTACGCTCGTTTTTTCTGCCGGAAATTTAGGACCAAACGCACTCAGTCTAACTCGCCCGAAAGTCGCCAAAAACGTAATTACGGTTGGCGGTTCCGAAAGCGTGCGACCGGAGATTAGCGCAACGGAAGCGAATAATTTGGATGATTTATACAGCAATTCGAGCAGAGGACCGGCAGCCGATGGACGCATCAAACCTGATGTAGTCGCCCCCGGAACCGTTATAACCGGCTCGCGTGCCGGAAACGACGCAAATCTCAGCGGCGCAACGATAGACAGCGCGCATCGTTACAGCACAGGAACGTCGCATTCGGCAGCGCAGGTCGCGGGCGCGGCGGCTCTGTTTACAAACTTTTGGAAAAATACACGCGCCGGCATCAATCCGAGTCCGGCTTTGATAAAAGCCGCTTTAATAAACAGCGCGCAGGAAATGAACGGTTCAGGAGCCGGCTCAGCAATTCCGAACGGAAACGAAGGTTGGGGTCGCATCAATATGAAATATATGCTCAACACCGGCGTTTTGAATTACGGAATGAGATACAGCGATCAGGAAACCACGTTTTCTAATCCGGGCGAAACAGCGAGATTCGAAGGAACCGTCGGCGACCCGTCAAAACCGGTTCGGGTATCGCTCGTTTGGACTGATCCGCCGGGAGCATCCGATCCGGCATTGGTTAATAATCTGGATTTGACCGTGACTGTCGGAAACAGTGTTTATAAAGGAAATGTTTTCAGCGGCGGAAAATCAGTGACTGGCGGCAGTTACGACACTCTCAACAACGTCGAAAACGTCTTTTTACCGGCGGGTATTCCGGCAGGAACAAATTTTACTATTCAGGTATCGGCTGCCTCTTTAAATGGCGATGGCAGACCCGGCAATGGCGACAATACGGATCAACATTTTGCTTTAGTTGCTTATAATCAGAGTTTGTGTACTTTTTCAGTTTCATCTTCGTCACAGGTTATTCCGGCTTCAGGCGGAACAGTTGATGTAGAAGTTTCAACGCTGAGTGATTGTTCCTGGGCGGCATCGAGCGATGTCGGATGGGCGTCGGTCGCGCCTTCCTCACGGGTTTACGGAAGCGCTACGGTAACTTTGTCAGTACAGCCGAATTCAGGCGGAGCGCGAAGCGGCGTGTTGAAAATCGCCGGCAAGGATTTAAGTCTTCAGCAGCAAGGCGCGGATTGTGGTTATACTCTCAGTTCGCAGAGTATAAACTTAGGCGCGTCGGGCGGCACAAACAGTTTCTCGTTTACGACTCAGCCGGGATGTAACTGGACAGCGACGAGCAACGCCTCTTGGATTGCTGTCACGTCGAACAGTAACGGAACAGGCAGCGGAACTATAAATTTTTCGGTTCAAGCCAATACAGGTTCGGCGCGAACCGGAACGATTACAATCGGCGGGCAGACGTATACAGTCAATCAAGCGTCGGGTTGTTCATATTCTCTGTCGTCGAACAGCGCAAATTTCAACTCAAGCGGCGGCAACGGAAGCGTCAGCGTCACAGGCGGATCAGGCTGTGCATGGAGCGCCGTCAGCGATGTGTCCTGGATCGCGGTTACTTCCGGCAGCAGCGGAAACGGTAACGGAACGGTAACTTTCTCAGTTGATCCCACAACTTCTTCCAGAACAGGAACGATTTCAATCGCCGGACAAACTTATACCATTTCACAAACGGGCAGTTGCACCTTCAACTTCGCTCCTCCGACCCAAAATATCGGAGATTCAGGCGGAAGCGGCAGTTTTTCTTTTACGGCATCGAGCACAAGCTGCAGTTGGTACCCGATCAGCAACTCTTCGTGGATAACAATTAACAACGGCAATATCGGAAGCGGCAACGGCACAGTTTTCTTTACAGTTGCGGCGAATAATACCGGACAGACGCGAACCGGTACGATCATAATCGGCGGACAAACATACTCCATTATTCAGAGCGGCGCTTCCTGCACCTATTCCTTGTCTTCATCTGCAGCTTCGAGTCCCATCGGCGGCGGAACTGCGAGCGTAAACGTTAACGCGGGCAGCGGATGTGCCTGGAGCGCGCAAAGCGGTGTGGCTTGGATAACCGTTACTGCGGGCTCAACCGGGATGGGGAACGGAACCGTTACTTATTCGGTGAGCGCAAGCACCGGTGCGCAGAGGACGGGAGCAATAACAATCGCCGGACAGACATTAACAATTACTCAAGCCGGGACATCTGCTTTACGGCAATCTCAATTCGATTTTGACGGGGACAATAAAACCGATCTTTCGATCTTCCGTCCATCGGTCGGAGAATGGTGGTATCTGAAAAGCTCGAATGTCGGAAACAGCGCTTTTCAATTCGGCAGCAACACGGACAAGCTGGTTCCCGGAGATTATACCGGCGACGGCAAAACCGATATCGCTTTCTTTAGACCTTCGACCGGTCAATGGTTCGTTTTGAGAAGCGAAGACAGCTCATTCTTCTCGTTCCCGTTCGGAACAAACGGCGACGTTCCCGCTCCGGCTGATTTCGACGGCGACGGCAAAACTGATCCAGCTGTTTTCCGGGCTTCGTCTGCAACCTGGTTCGTTTCCCTTTCATCGGGCGGAACTATCATTAGGACATTCGGGCAAACGGGCGATATTCCCGTTGTCGCTGATTACGACGGAGATAACAAAGCCGACATTGCCATTTATCGTCCGTCAAAAGGAGAATGGTGGCTGCAAAGAAGCAGTCTGGGAACAATTGCCTTCCAATTCGGCAATAGTTCGGACAAACCAGTTCAGGGCGATTACACAGGCGACGGAAAAACGGATGTAGCATTCTTCCGACCTTCATCGGGCGAATGGTTCGTTCTTCGCAGTGAAAATGCGAGCTATTATTCGGCGCCCTTCGGCAGTTCCGGAGATATTGTTTCTCCTGGCGATTACGACGGCGACGGCAAATCGGATTTTGCCGTTTTTCGACCTTCGAATAATACCTGGTACATTCAAAGATCGAGTTCGGGAACCTTAATTCAAAGTTTCGGCGTTTCCGGCGACAAACCGGTTCCGTCAGCTTTTGTTCCTTAATTGTTATGAAAAGTTTAATGTGAGAAGATCAGCGGGAAAACGAGATTTAGCGGACTGATAATTTATTTTGAATTGCTCTGCAACTTTTCGTATTCTCGGTCGTGTATATAAACGAGTACCCTCCTTAATCGAATTATGAATAGTTAGCCCGTCATTTGCCTGACGGGCTTTTTTTTATTTCATTATTGTCCACTGAACCTTTACACGCTTTAATTTTGATATTCGATATTTCGTCGTGTCAAAATTTCCTGCAAAATTCTGATAATATTTTGTAATACTTTATAAACGAGGTCGGCATAGAAATTATGAAAGTCACACTTATTACCGGAGCATCCGGCGGAATCGGCGAAGCATTTGCGCGACGGCTCGCGCGTGAGAATCACAATCTCGTTCTCGCGGCGCGCACCGAAAAAAAACTGCACGAGCTTTGCGATGAGTTGATGCTGCATCACAAAATTACAGCGCACTACGTTGCGATTGATTTAAGTGAGCCAGAAGCCGATAAACGTTTGTACGAAGAAACCGAAAAACACGGTATGCAGGTCGAGTGGCTGATAAACAACGCCGGTTTCGGTTCGATGGGCGATTTTGCCGATTTGGAACTAAAGCGCGAACTCGAAATGATTAATCTTAATATTTCCGTTCTAGTCGCGCTGACACATCGTTATCTTCAGCAGATGCGTCAGCGCCGAAGCGGAACAATTATAAATGTCGCTTCGACCGCGAGTTTTCAGCCGATTCCGTTTATGGCGACTTATGCGGCGACAAAAGCTTTCGTTCGCTCGTTTTCCGAAGCGATTGCCGAAGAAAATCGTCCTTTCAACGTTACAGTCACAGCGCTCTGTCCGGGTCCGACCGATACGAATTTTTTCAGCGTTGCCGATGCTCAACCATTACAAATAAAAGGAATGCAGTCGCCTGAAGCTGTCGTTGAAACAGCTCTGAGCGCGGTGAAAAGCCGAAAGGCTTCGGTTATTTCCGGCTGGACGAATTATGTCGGTTCGATTTTAGGAACTGTAACGCCGAATTCAATCGTGACGCGAGTTATCGGGGGAGTTTTGCGCCCGAAAGTCACGGACAAGGAATAATCTGCCAACCGAAAATGGCGAAAACTGAATCAAAGCATAGACTTATACAAATATATTCGGTTAAACTTGGAATTCAAATCCGTTTTCACCCAATATTGTAAATAAGAAATGAAATTTACCGTTCTCGGCAGCGGCTCAACGGGAAACGCCGTTTTAATCTGCACCGAAAAAACAAAAGTTCTGGTTGATGTCGGCTTGAGCGCAAAGGAAACTTTGCGCCGTTTAGCGTCGGTCGGAATTGAATGCTCCGATTTGGATGCGATTCTTATTACGCACGAACACAGCGATCATGCCGGCGGTTTGCGCGTTTTTCTCAAATCGGTTGATTGCCGAGTGTTCGTTTCGGAAGCTACAGAAGATTCTTATTACACGACAAAAAAAGGGATTCAAAACATTGAGAGCGAAGCCATCAAGCGGCGCGATGTTTTAAAAAATCGAACCGAAAGAATCGAATCGAGCAGAGAATTTCGCATCGGCGATATTGATTTCGAGCCTTTTTCCGTTCCGCACGACGCGGCGGACAATTTCGGATTTATCGCCAAAAACGGCGGCGTGCGCGTGGCTACTTTGATGGATTTAGGTTGTATGACGACGCTGATAAAGGAAAAACTGCGCGGCTGCCACGCCCTCGTCATCGAATCTAATCACAGCCGCGATATGCTTCTGACCTGTCCGCTTTACACATGGGATTTAAAGCAGAGAATTCTGTCTCGAAACGGGCACCTTTCAAACGAAGATTTAGCCGAATGGCTGACGAACGAATTTGACGGAACAGCGCAAAACATCGTTCTCGCACATCTTTCACAACGCGCAAACGAACCGCATTTAGCCCGATTAATGGCGGAAACCGCTCTGCAAATGCGCCCGAGCCTTTTCAAATGCGATACAAAAATTACTCTTTCACATCACAAAGAGCCGACTGAATGGATTAGCCTTTAATTCAGTATTTGTTCAGTATTCTTTACGCGAGTCCTGTTTATAAAATCTTATGTTTATAAAATTCTTACGGAATAACGCCCTTAAATGATCTGCGGTGAAGCGGGCACGCTCCGTGTTGTTTTATCGCTTCAAAATGCGCTTTCGTGCCGTATCCGACGTGTTTTGCGAAACCGTATTGCGGGTAAACGGCGTCGAATTTTTGCATTAAATTATCGCGGTAAGTTTTAGCTAAAATGCTGGCTGCGGCGATAGATGCGGAAACGGCATCGCCCCTGATAATAGCCTTTTGCGGCAAAGCAATCTCTTTTAGTTGAACGGCATCAATCAGCAGGTAATCGGCATTCGGTCTGAGGTTTTCGATTGCCAGACGCATAGCCTTTTTCGTCGCCTGCAAAATGTTTATGCGATCAATCTCTTCGGCTTCGATTTGGGCGATTGAAAAAGCGACGGCGACGGCGCGGATTTCTTCGTCAATCTGACGACGTTTTTTTTCGGAGAGTTTTTTGGAATCGTCTAAAAATTCGGGAAGCGGTTTCGATAAATCCAAAATACAAGCCGCCGCAACGACCGCGCCCGCCAAACAGCCTCGACCCACTTCATCAACGCCCGCAATGAAGCGAAAGCCTTCGGCGAACGCTTGTTTTTCAAACTCTATGCCGATGCTTGAAACTCGATGACGCGCAGACGCAGAGACGCGGCGAGAGGATTCGACCGTTCCCGTTAAATCCTTTCTCTCCGCGTCTTTCATTTCCTGCTTCTTCGCGTCGCTTATTTCTGCGCGGCTTTCGCGGCGTCTTTATTGCGCGTATCGAGTTCTTTGATGCGCGCGGCTTTTCCGCGTAAATTGCGGAGATAGTAAAGCTTAGCGCGTCGAACGCGTCCGCGTCGAACAACGTCAATGTGGTCAATAACGGTCGCATTTACCGGAAAAATGCGCTCGACGCCGACGCCGAAGCTGACTTTTCTGACCGTCATAGTTTCGCGCGCTCCGCCGTGTTTGCGGGCAATCACGACGCCCTCAAAAACCTGCAGACGTTCCTTATTGCCTTCCTGAATTCGAACGTGAACTCTGACGGTATCGCCCGATTGAAAACTCGGTATATTTTCCTTTATTTGCGTTTGTTCAATATTATCTAAACGGTTCATTTGTTTATAAACGGCAAATGATGAGCAGTAAAGGGTAAGTATTTTCTTTCACTTACCGTCTACCGTTTACCACTTTCCGCTATCTACTCCTTTTCTAATAAATCTTTTCTAACCTTTTTCGTTTTTTCCAGAGCTTTTTCTCTGCGCCATTTTTCGATTTCGGCGTGATTTCCGTTCAAAAGAACTTCGGGCACTTTCATTCCCATATAATCCGCCGGTCGCGTGTAATGCGGGCAATCTAAAATTCCGTCGGAAAACGAATCGTTTTCGGCGGAAGTCTCGCTTCCGAGAGCGTTCGGCAGAAGCCTGACAATCGTGTCAACCAAAACTATTGCTGCCGGTTCGCCGCCGGACAAAACGTAATCGCCGATGGAAACTTCGTCGGTGACAAGCGCTTCGTTAACGCGTTCGTCCACGCCTTCGTAGCGACCGCAAATCAAAACAATCCGTTCGGCTTCGTTCGCAAATTCGCGCGCCGCCGATTGATCGAAAACGGTTCCCTGCGGCGAAAGCAGAATCACGCGCGTGCCCGAAGGATAATTTTCTCTTTCGCGTGTTCCGAGCAGATTTTCAATCGCATTGAAAATCGGTTCCGGTTTAAGAACCATTCCGTCGCCGCCGCCGAACGGTCTATCGTCAACCATCCGATGTTTATCGGTCGTAAAATCGCGTATGTCGTGTATGTTTATCTCGACAATGCCGGCTAATTTGGCGCGACGAATTATTCCAAAATCAAAGACCTCTCGAAAAAATTCCGGGAAAATTGTTAA
>DASVQY010000005.1:0-114217 GCA_036388895.1 Pyrinomonadaceae bacterium
GCCGACTTTTGTCTTTCTCGCCGGAACGAGTATTTATCTCCAACTGCTGCGCGGAAAAAGCCGTTCAGAACTGGCGAAATTCCTTCTGACGCGTGGGCTCTGGCTCATCTTTTTGGAATTTACGGTTGTCCGGTTCGCACTATTTTTTAATGTCGATTACAGCTTTCTGGGTCTTGCCGAAGTAATCTGGGTATTCGGCATTTCGATGATCGTGTTGTCGGGGCACGCCCCTGCCGAGCATATCTATTTACAAGGAAGCTGTTGTAAATTTACAATAGCTTGAATTTGTATCATTATTACGGTCATAGTCCGTACGCGGCAAAGTGATTTTCACAATCTGCAATAATCAAAATCTTTTTATCGGTATATCTGAGTAGTATTTGTTTCTAATAAGGAGGACGGTCAGTGAACTTTGTTCCTAAATTTTACTCATCGAGAATAAACTATTATACGTTGTTCATAATAGTGTTTTTGTTGTTTGTTCAAACAAATGCCCAAGAGCGTTTAATTATCGTTGGCGGCGGAAAGCGACCGGAACCAGCGATGGCAAAATTTGTCGAGTGGGCTGGCAAGGAGCGCTCGAATATACTGATTATTCCTTGGGCAACATCCGAGCCGCAGGCAAGTTTTGAATATTTAAAGAAGGATTTGGCGGCTTTTAATCCAAAAGAGATTGAGCTTGCTCCCATCGCCCCGATGACCGAGGAAAAGAAAAGTAAATTTCTGACGCAACTAAAAAATGCGACCGGAGTTTTTTTTACCGGCGGGGATCAAGTGAAAATTATGGATGTGCTGAAAGACGAATCGCTTTTACGTGCCTTAAAACAGAGCTATTCCAATGGGACGGTTTTCGGCGGAACCAGCGCCGGCGCCGCGATTATGTCCAGTCAAATGATAACCGGCGAAGGAGATTTTACGGTTATTGACGGAAAAAAAGTACAAACAAGTCTAGGTTTAGGACTGTTGCCGGATGATGTTATTGTTGACCAGCACTTTATTAAGCGACAGCGAGAAAACAGGCTTTTCGGTTTAATTCTGCAAAACCGCGAAAAATTAGGCATCGGTATAGACGAAAATACGGCGCTGGTTTTAACGGATAATCGTTATGGAGAGGTCGTCGGCACGAGTCAAATCATGATGGTCGCCGCACAAAAAGGTAACGGGACATTAATTATTCACCTGCTGCAGCCGGGACAGAGACTTGATTTGCGAAAGCGGGCGCCCAGTAAAAAAAAACCTTGAAATAAAAGTAAGAAACAGTATAATCACCTCATAATCAAGCATTGTAAATTAAATTCAAAAAAAATATATTTAAAGCAGTTCCAGCGCTTGAAGTCCGAGCAGTTGCAAATTCGTAGTTTATAAAGGGAGAGTTGTTTAATGTTGAATTAAAGGACAAAATCTTTCCCTCTAAATATCAAAAGAAAGAGCGGCGGACTCTGAGTTTAATGCGAGAAAGATTAGCGATATTCTAAGCAAAATCAGACTTTTGTTCAAAAGGATTTCTTCTCTTTCTTACAATCTTTCAATTCTTTCTCTTATAGCTCGAAATAAACCAAATTCGAGTGTCAATTAACGGAGGCATATCAATGTATAGACGCAACTCGGGGATTAATGCTGTCTTTATCTGGAGCGCATTAATTTTTTCTTTGCTTGTCGGTCAAAATGTTTACGCTCAAACCGGAACTTCTTCGGTCAGCGGCACTGTTACGGATTCGCAAGGCAACGTCGCTGTCGGAGCGACCGTAACTCTTAGAAATCCGGAAAAGAATTTTACGCGAACTCAGGCGACTAACGAAACCGGAAGTTATTCTTTTTCAGCCATTCCGCCCGATACTTACATAATCGAAGTCAGCGCGACCGGATTTAAAAAAGCGATTTTAAATGACGTGAAAGCGTTAGTTGCCAAGCCGACCGAAGCGAATGTGCAGCTCGAAATCGGTAATGTCGCCGAAACCGTAACCGTTTCGGCTGGCGGCAGCGAATCACTCATTAACACACAAGACGCGAGTCTGGGCAACAACATCGTCTCGCGCCAAATCACCCAACTCCCGCTCGAAGCCCGCGACATAAATTCGCTTTTGACTTTGCAACCGGGCGCGACGCGCGAAGGTTACGTAGCCGGCGCGCGCGCCGACCAATCAAACGTCACTCTTGACGGCGTGGATATTAACGAATCTCAGACAAATCAGGCGGGAGCTCCGAAAGGCGGAGAAGGTTCGAACGCGATTAGAGGGTTTTCGGAATCTCCAGATACCGGAACTGTCCTGCGTCTGAGCGGTGAAGCCATTGAAGAATTTCGTGTCACGACGACCAATCCGAATGCTTCTTTCGGTCGTTCTTCCGGCGCGCAAATTTCGCTCGTCACAAAAAGCGGAACTAACAATTTTCACGGGTCGCTTTTTGAGTATAACCGCGACACGGCTTTTACGGCGAATAACTTTTTTAATAACCGCAGCGGAATAGAGCGCCCGAAACTTAAGCGCAACACGTTCGGGGGCACCTTCAGCGGTCCGGTTATCAAAGACCGCCTATTTTTCTTTTACAGCTATGAGGGGCGGCGCGATGAAAGCGAAAGGACGGTCGTTTCGAGAGTTCCGACTGCCAGTCTAGGTCGCGGAGAGGTTCGTTACAGAAACTCAAGCGGCGGCATCACGACCGTCACCGCGGCTAATCTGGCTACTATTTTTCCTGCGATGGGTGGAGCAAATCCGTTGGCAATCGCAGCTTTGGCAGAAGCGGCACAAAAGTATCCGGCAAATGATAATACAATCGGAGACGGGCTGAACACCGCCGGCTTCCGGTTCAATACGCCGATTTCGGTAAACCTGAATGCGCACGTCGGGCGTTTCGACTACAATCTGACATCAAAACAACAGCTCAGCGCCCGCATTCAGGTTCAGCACGATTTATTTGGAGGATCGAGATTGTTTCCCGATACGCCATCACAAGATACTTGGTCGCATCCGTTTGGATTTGTCGTCGGACACATTTGGACTATCAACAATAATCTGGTCAATAATTTCCGTTACGGCTTGACACGCGAGGCATTCACAACTCAGGGCGATTCGGCGAAAAACGAAATTTATTTTCGCAACGTTTTCTTTCCGGTCAATGATTCGCGAACGATTTCTCGCATAACGCCAGTACAGAATATCGTTGACGATCTTTCCTGGGTGAAAGGAAACCACGTCGTCCAATTCGGAACAAACATTCGTCTCATTCGTAACAAGCGGACGACATATTCCACCGCATATGATACCGCTTTCACGAACCCCACCGGTTATGCCAGCAGTGGATCGCCGATTACGAACGCGCTAAATGCCTTTTCTGCCTTTGGTCCAAACGCAGACCGCAATGCGGCTCGCGATGCGGCTGTAGCGCTGCTCGGCAGATTGACAGGATACACTGCCAGATTTACTTTTGACCGTGAGGGGAAATTGTTGCCCGCTGGAACTCCAAGCGAGCGCGAATTTGCGACCGAAGAATACGATCTTTACGCGCAGGACGTGTGGAAAATAAAGCCGAACTTAACTTTGACCTACGGCTTGCGTTACGGAATCAGCCGTCCGGTTTATGAAACAAACGGTTACGAAGTAAAGCCGAGTATTCCTCTGGCAGAGTTTTTCCGCCGACGCGTCGAAGGCGCTAGCCGAGGAGTTCCATACAACGATCCTATTTCGGTTGATCTTTCAGGTCCAGAAAATGGTCGCTCATCACTTTATAAATGGGACAAAAACAATTTCCAGCCAAGGGTTGGCATCGCTTGGTCACCTAATTTCGGCGATGGATTTCTGGGAACGATTTTCGGCAGAAACAGCGAATCAGTCATTCGCGGCGGTTTCGGTATCACTAACGATTATTACGGTCAGCAACTGGCTGTTTCGTTTGATTTAAACAATAGATTGGGATTTTCCTCCGCACAGGCTCTTGCTGCCGGAACCTGCAACACGACGACGGTTCTTTGCCCGCTTTTTACAGGTTTTTCACAAGAAGTAAGAAACTTGCCGAGAATCACCGTTCCGACCAGCTTGACGTTTCCGCAGATGCAGCCGGCTGACAACACTCGGCGAATCGAATCGTCGCTTGACGAAAATCTGGTAGCTCCGATTCATTACAGTTGGAACCTAACTTATGAGCGTTCGCTTCCCGCCGGATTCGTGGTTCAAGCATCTTACATCGGACGGGCTGCGCGCAATCTTCTTGCGTCGCGCGACGTGGCAACGGCTAATAACCTAACGGATTTAGGATCGGGAATGGATTGGTACACTGCCGCCGGTATGCTCGAAGATTTACGACGCGACTTTGTTGCGCGTGGAATCACCTCATCATCTTCGTCAGCACAGCTTCAGGCAGCGGTTGGAAGCATTCCAGCCATACCGTATTTCGAGAATTTATTTGGCAACGTACCTAATTTTGCTCGTAATCTCTTAGGCTCGAGCCGCGCCAGCTGGGCGTCAAACGCGACGCAGGCGGTTTTTGGCGATGCCTTAATATTCAATAATAACGATTGGGTAACTACGCAAAGCGAGATTGACGTCGCTTTGCGTAACGCGGGACTCAGCCCCGTCTTTTATCATCCGCAATATGCTGCGCTTGGATCAGTCGGCTCGATCGGCAGGTCTAACTATCACGCGGGAACACTCTCCGTTCGTCAGCGGCTCGGGGATAAATTGACAATGGACTTCAACTACACGCTTTCGCATTCGATGGACGACGCCTCCGGCTTGCAAACGAGCGGAAATTTCGGAACGGCGTTAATCCTGAACCCGATTCGGCAGCAGGACAGCTACGCCAATTCTGATTTTGACGTTCGCCATATCATCAACGTTAATGGCGTCTGGCAAATTCCGGTCGGGCGCAACAGATGGTTGCTGAGCGATGCGAATAAATGGGTTAACGCTTTTCTCGGCGGCTGGCAGCTTTCCGGCATTTTCCGTTGGAATTCCGGCTTGCCGACTTATTCCCCGTATGACACTTTATGGGCGACCAACTGGAACATCCAAAGCAACAGCGTCCGCCTCAGACCGGTTCAGTCTTGTTCGACGCGAGGTGAGGATGGAAGCGCGCCAAACGCTTTCGGTTGTGATCGAACTGCTGCATTCCAAAGCTTTCGCAACGCCAAACCCGGAGAAACCGGAGACCGCAACGTCATTCGTCTTCCCGGTTACGTAGGTCTTGATTTAGGTCTTGCCAAATCGTTTACGATGCCTTGGGGCGAAAATCACCAACTGCAAATTCGCGCCGAAGGATTTAATGTGACGAATACGCAGAGAATGGGAACTGTTCGCACCCTGCAAGTGGGAACAGATCCGCAAGTAAACACGCCGCCTGCGGATTGGTGGAATTTTACCGCCATTCAAGGCACTCCGCGGGTCATTCAATTTGGTCTTAGATACAGCTTCTAATATCAGGCGTTAGATTTAGGCTCGAATTGTTAAAATAGCGCGGGTTGAGACTGATAGTTTCTAATCCGCGCTATTTTGGCGAATAACTATAACCTTTAATATGAATAATATAAAAAAAACAATCAGCAAGATCATCATCGCATTCTCATTCGCGGTTTTATCCACGACGTTCATATACGCCCAAAAAATCTCAGCCGAAGAGCAAAAAATCGTCAACTACATAGACGCGCATACCGAGGAAGCCATCGCGCTGCTTGAAAAAACCGTCAATATTCAAAGCCCGACTGAAGATGCGGCGGGCGTCCGGCAGGTCGGAACGATTTTTAAGAACGAATTTGCGGCGCTCGGATTCGATGCAAAGTGGATCGAGATGCCCGCCGAAATGAAACGCGGAGGACACTTGACGGCGCAATTAAGCGGAACAAAAGGCAAACGCATTTTGCTTATCGGTCATATAGATACGGTTCTGAAGGGCGAAAAATTTCGTCGTGACGGCAAAATGGCTTACGGCACGGGTTCGGCGGATATGAAAGCCGGAAATGTCGTTTTGTATTACGCTTTAAAAGCCCTGCACGCCGCCGGCGCATTAAAAAACGCCAGCGTTATTGTGCATCTGACCGGCGACGAAGAAGATTCGGGAACTCCGCTGGAAATCAGCCGCAGGGATATGATTGAGGCGGCGAAGCGCAGCGATTTGGTTCTCAGTTTCGAGAACGGAGGAAGTAACATTGCGACGGTTGCGCGACGCGGCTATAGCGATTGGGAACTCACGGTTACCGCCAAAACCGGACATTCTTCGGGAATTTTCAAGGAAAGTATGGGAAGCGGCGCGATCTTTGAAGTTTCTCGGATTCTTAACCAATTCTACGAAACGCTGCGCAACGAAAAATATCTGACTTTCAATCCGTCCATCATTTCGGGCGGAACAGAAGTGGAAGCAAAAGACGCGGCTTTGTGGGCGACGGGAAAGGGAAACGTTGTTCCGGCAAAAGTGATTGTGCGCGGTGATTTGCGTTTTATCAGCGAGGAGCAAAAAGAATCGGCGCGCGCCAAAATGAGAGAAATCGCTGCAAAAAGTTTGCCCGGCACTTCCGCTAAAATTACCTTTAGGGATGAAATGCCGGCGATGCCGCCGACTGAAGGCAATTACGCGCTTTTAAGACAGCTTGACGCAGTGAGTCAAGAATTAGGTTTTGGAAAAATCGAGCCGCTTGACCCGGGCGAAAGAGGCGCCGGAGACATTTCGTTTATCGCCCATTTGCTTCCCGGTTTAGATGGTTTAGGCGCGACCGGCGGGAAGGCGCACGCTCCGGGAGAATATGCGGATTTAGATACTTTGCCGCGCCAGATTAAACGCGCAGCGTTGTTAATTTACCGATTGACGCGGTAATCAGCGCTTAATTTATCGCCCGTTTATTTAAGAGAAACAAAGTATTTTATAAATACAACTCGCTCTTTGGAATCAGGATTAACCGGATAAATTCCGGTTGATTTTGTTTTACGAAGAGTTTTTACAACCAGCTTTCTTTAACACTGATATTTCTTCTCTTTAATTCCGACACGAATTTTTCCGCATCAATCGCCTTTTCCTGCGGTGTCGCGCCGCGCATTTTTACGTCGCCCCGCGCCGTCATCTGCGCGATAATCGAAGCCGGAAAAGCCGTCATGCGCATCATCGCGCTCAAGCCGGTTGCTTCGTCAAATTGATCGACGATGTCATAACGCAGACGTTTTGTCTCACCGTTCGCCACGCCAACGAATTCAAGCCTGACCAAAACATAATCCGGTTCGTCAGCGGGCAGGTTTCGCTGCAAAAGCTCGCCGAAGATTTTGCGCGGTTTGATTTTCGCGTTATCAAAATCTAATTCTTCGCTCGAACACAAACCCAAATCAATCATCGTTTTGAATTTATCGCAATGACCGGCGTAGCGAATCGTTTTGTAATCGAGCTCTGTGATTTTTCCCAGAAAAGTTTCGGGCAGAGTCGAAGTTCCGCCCGAAGTTTGAAAAGCTTCGAGAGCGGGAAAGTTTTCAAATGCGAGGCTTTCCAATTCAGTCATCGGTTCGATTTCTTTTATTGTGCCGCCGCGAATGACGCGCGCCTTTTCGACGTATTCGTTTATTAGACCTTCGACCGAAAAAACGAGTTGGTAATCGAGCGGCGGTTTCGGATTCTGCGGCAATCCGCCAACCCGAATATGTATTTCCCGAGTGTCCTCAAACCTTTGCGCGCCGTGAATTGTCAAAATCGAAACCATTCCGGGCGCGAGTCCGCAATCGGGAACGATATTTATTCCGGCAGTTTTGGCTTCGGAGTCGAGCGCCAACTGCTCGTCAACGATATAATTATTTCCGCCCAAATCGCAAAAATTCGTTCTCGTTTCGATAGCGGCTTTGGAGAGTTCGAGATTATACCAGTAATTGACGCAGGAAATCGTCGAATGGTGCTCGCGCATCAGCGCCATCACATTTGAAAAATTTGAAACATCCAATTGTTTAATTTGTAATTTATGATTACTGATTTGGCGGGACAGATTTTTGACTTTTTCAAAATCGTAATCGGCAACAGTCACCGATTCAATTTCAGGAGAATTATAAAGTAAATCGAATACTGCGCCATGCCCCATTCGACCGGCGCCTAGAACTAGAATTTTCATAAATTTAATATCATGAACAACAAGCTGTAAATAGAAAGCTTTAATGCTAAATGCTAAAGATTTAAACATTACGAGCGCGGCAAAACTACGAAACGTGCCCGACCTGTCCGCGCTCAATTCAACTATTTGGATTTAAAGCGCGTGCTTAATAAGAATCAGCACAAATTTTCACCTTGTAAACGTAGATTCGCGGGTTTAACTATATGTAGAAAAACTGCTCTGCAAACTTTGAATAATACTGAATTATAGTTTTCTTATAGCAAAATTTTTATACACTTCTTTTGTCGTTTAGGTCAATAGCGTTCTTTAATTACCGCAATTTGTAGGAATATAAATATCGCCGGAGCGCTTTAGCTAAATAGCGCTAAAAACGACACTTTTTGAAATAAGCCCAGGCACCTTTGCGGTAAAGCCGGTAAATCTTAAACCTGAAATTGTCATAAATTTCCTGCAGGCGGTGTTATTAATAAAAAACTGAATGTTTAGACAATCATTCAGACTAATTTTACAAGGAAAATTTATGTTTCGTTTTTTATCATTTGTTCTAATAAATTTTGTTTTAAGCTTTGCTTTAATTTTTGCTCAAAGTTTTGTTGAGAATGGAAAAAAGACAAATTTATCGAATTTGTCTTTCGTTAATTTTGGACAAGATCAATCGAAAACTCTTGATGCTGTTCAGATGAAGTACGAGCTTTATAAATTGAAAAATGGATTGCAGGTTTTATTGCAGCAAGATTCAAGCGTTGACAACGTTTCGGTTGAATTTTGGCTTAAAACCGGAATTCGAGATGAAGAACCGAATAAATACGGGTTTGCACATTTTTTCGAGCATGTTACGCCATACGGACTGCGTGGCAAAACAAAGGAATTGGAACAGTTTAGAACCTATCGAACGGACAGCAATGCTCAAGTCCAAAAGGATTTCACCCGATATTACATCAAAGTAAAGCCCGAAGGCTTGGACTTAGCCCTGCAATATACCGCGGAAAGATTAAATGCCAAAGACATTGATATAGACAATGAAAAAGTAGAAAGCGAGCGGATTAGAGTTTTAAGTGAAATTGACCGAAACTCAAAAAATCCTTTTTGGAGTGCCGAAGGGACAATGGCTCTTTATTCCGCAACTTTCGGTCAAACACATCCTTATGGACACGGCGGATACGGAACAATTGAAAACAACAAAAATTTTAAGTTGGAAGATTTCAGACAGTGGTATAAAAAATATGTTCACCCGAATAACATAATTCTTTTTGTAGTCGGTAATTTTGACGAGACGAATGCCCGAAAATACATTGATAAACACTTCGGCAAATTGGATGGAACAACAAAAAACTTAAATAAAACTACAATGCCGCCGGTAAATCAAAACAGAAAGGATTTTATGGTTGAAACAAATACAGAAGAGCATTATCTGGCTTTGAGCTGGGCTGTTTCCAAATGGGGTTCTAACGAAGACGGCGCTTTTAGAATTTTAGCGAACATATTAGACGACAGATTAAAAGATAAATCGAAACAAATAAAAGAGATTTCCAAAATCGGAATCGCAGACTTGTTAAATATGTATCAATACGCCGGTCAATTCGGAGTTTATGCTTCTTTTTCAAGCCTGAAGGACAAAGAAGCAATCGAAAGCTTTCTCGAAAAGGAGATAAAGAATCTGATTGAATTCGGAGTTACGGAAGTAGAATTAAAGAATGCCAAACAAAGAGAAATTCAAAAGATTCAAGAGATGAAAAAGAATTTAGGCTTTCAATCCAGCAGAACCGAACTTTTAGGGCAAAGCCTTTTATTTAGAGGAAATCCCGACTACTATTTCACCAGATTAAAAAAACAAAGTAAGCTAAAAAAAGAAGAAGTAGAAAAAACAGCGCGAATTTGGCTTAGAAAGGAGCCATCAAAAGTTCTCTTCAAATCAAAGAATAATTGAGGCTTTGTCTTTTAAAAAAAGAGCTTTCGGGAAAGGATTTTGAGAAAAACGTAAACACTTTTTAGAAGAAACCGATTTTTAAGACAAAGCCATAAAGGTGTTATAAACGACCTTTTTTGAAACAAAAATACACAAATCAAAACAGATAAAAGAACATCAACTTTAATAAATTTTCTTTAATGCGATATTGATTGAACGCCAGAGCTTGTCAGGCGAATGCTGAGAGGTGAAAAAATTATGAAACGGCTTGTGACAACTGCTTTGTATTTCGTCGTTTGCGCGATGACTATTTTCGCTCAAATAAACGAAACCAAACTTAATACCGATCCTAACAAAACAAAATTCGTCACCTCTGACATCGACAATTTCTGGCGCGCTTTCGATCTGGCGGCGAAAGAATCCGAAAGGCAACGGAAAATCGCGATTTTTCAAACCGAATATCTTGATAAAGGCAGTATCGGTTTGCAGGATTTTCTTCGATTGCGAATAAAAAGCGCTAAAGATCTGGTTGACATAATAGAGCTTTTGCCGCGCTTTTATTCATCTGTTCGACCGAGCACTTTGCGCGTAGCCGAAATGGAAAACGAGATGCGTAAAAGTTTACTCAAGTTTAAGCAAATTTATCCTGAAGCAGTTTTTCCTGATGTTTATTTTGTGATAGGGATAGCGAACACCGGCGGCACAGCCTCAAAAAACGGTCTGCTCATCGGAACAGAGTTATACGGCGCAACAATAAACACTCCGCGCGATGAGTTTCCCGCTTTGTTCAAAACTTTTCTGCCTGATGTAAAAGAGGCAAACGAGTTAAATCACCTAGTTTCCAAAGCTCTCGACACAGCATTGAAACCAATTGAAAAGTTGCCGTTTACCGTCGCGCACGAATCGTGTCATTTTAACCAGAATTATCCAAAGCAAACAACACTTCTGGAAAAATCAATTCAGGAAGGTGCTTGTGATTTTATTGCCGAACTAACCGCCGGAGAGGTTATCAATCCATCATTGAAGATTTACGGTGATCAAAATGAAGCCAAATTATGGAAGGATTTTCAAATGGAAATGAATGGCAAAGATTTAAGTAAATGGATGTATAACAGTTTCAAAATAAAAGACCGACCCGGAGATTTGGGTTACTATATGGGTTACAAAATCAGTAAAGAGTATTACCGAAACGCAAAAAACAAACAATCGGCGGTCAGAGATATTCTGAATATAAAAGACTTCGATGCTTTTTTTGAGAAAAGCCTTTATCGTCAGAAGTTTACAAAGCAGCCATAGGCATTTCCGGCGAGCTAAATATATTATTTTAACGATTTGCTGAAAATAATCTCATAAACGACCTTTTGGGAAACAAACATTAACATGGCTTAATAAGGACAAATTTCTCTACATAACAGGTATAAAACTTTGTGGCGAAGAAATTAAGTGTTTATTGACATATTTAACTTTTAAGGAACAAAGGCATTAGGGATAGGTTTATCACCGGATTGCCCGAATGTTTGTATCAATGTGCTTGATGTTGCTCTTTGTGCATACCAGGTATTGTTTGACGGTCGAAATACGGCTGCATCTGATTTTCCGTCTCCGTCATAATCACCCGGCGCAGGTATATCTCCATTCGTTCCAAACGGAAATGAGTAGAAGCTGTTATTTTCACTTCTAATGACAAACCATTCATTCGTTGATGGACGCCAAAAAGCAACATCAGCTTTTCCGTCTCCGGTGTAGTCACCTTGCACGGGTTTGTCTGTGTTATTACCGAATTGAAATGCTATTGATCCTAAACCGCTTCTCTGCAACCACCATTCTCCAACTGAAGGACGGTAAACGGCAATATCTGCCTTGTTGTCGCCGTCATAATCGGCAACAACAGGAACGTCTCCGCTTTGACCGAAGGTTTGAATCGTTGTTCCTCCAGTTGATTTTAAGATAAACCAGGTATTTGTAGACGGACGAAATACAGCCGCATCCGCACGCCCGTCGCCGTCATAATCAGCAGGAACGGGAGTGTCTCCGTTTGCACCAAACGGGAATGAATAGAAACTGTTATCCTCGCTGCGCATAATCAGCCATTCACCTGTTTGCGGTCGCCAAACGGCAATGTCTGTTTTACCGTCGCCCGTGAAATCGGCGGGAACTAATTTGTCAGCAGAAGAACCGAACTGAAAAGCGCCGTTTCCACCGTTTGAACTTTTCTGGTACCACCATTGACTTACTGCCGGACGATAAATTGAAATGTCGGTTTTGCCGTCTCCGTCAAAATCAAAGCGAGTGGTTGCTTGAGATGTTGTTCCGAACGTGCTTCGTGAGCCGCTTGCCGGGTTGGCTAATTGGTAAAGCGCATAATTTCCCGTATTAACATTCTTTTTATACTCGTACAGTCGAAACTGATAATTTGTACTGCCGTTCAAATTGCTGACAGTCACGCTGTTTCCCGTACCGCTGTAAACGACACGATTCGCGTCACCTAAATCCACTTGCGAACCGCTCGCGTATTCGGTTCCGTCCAGAGGGAATTTATTCGGCGCGCCGCCCGCCCGCATAATCAGCACGCGCCCGTCGCCGTTGCCGTTTGTCCAGTTAACGGTCATTGAATTGCTGGTAACGTTGGAAAAATTCATCGCCGAAGCGTTTTGCGTCGGAACGTCAAAAAGATCATGCGTCGGGAATGTCGTGGTGCTGTTGACGCAATTCCCGAAACCAAGATTAGCCACAGCGTTCTGGAAACCGGCAGCTTCCGTGCGCTTGTTCATGATCACCGCCCAAGCCACCTGACTGCTAAACTGACTGCTAGTCCTGACCATCCAACTGTATGAGCCATCAAGCGAGCCGCCGTGAAACCAGGTGTTTTGAGGAGTTACAGACCAGCCCTTGGCATAGCCGGGATTAGTTGCCGAAGGCGTGGTCATAATTTGGATAGTGGTCGGAGAAAGAATATCGGGACGACTCGGAAAACCGTCGACCGCCGTTAACAACCTAACAAGGTCACGGGCAGTCGCGATCCAGCCACCGTGGGCGTCCATCGCTTCAATGCTCCAACCGCCGTATTGCCAGGGAACTAATTGTCCCGTTCCGTAAGCTGAAAGCGTCGTAAAAGGGTTGATGTATTCGCCTTCGCGTTCCTGTTTATCCGCAAGCAGGTTTTTGCCCAAACGAATATCGTAAATGCCGAGCGGCGCAAAGATGTTTTGTTTGACGTAATTCTCGTAACTCATTCCGGTTTTCTTTTCGATCACTTCGCCGAGAACCAGATAACCGACGTTTGAATAGTTTTGAGCGGTGCCCGGAGCAAAATCCAACCCTTTCTGAATTAAAAATTTAATCATCGCGCGCCTGGTCACCGGATTTGCCTCGCCCAAAGTTTGAGTAACGTGAAGCGGAAACGCAATCGGGTCGCTGTGTCCAAAGTTAAAAGGGTAAGGCGACAAAGGACCTGCCGGCAAATCCCGATTCCAACCGGCAGCGTGTTCGAGCAAATTTTGAATCGTTATGTTATAAACGCGCGTGTCGGTGACGTTCGCATTAGCGAAATAAGGATCGGCATTAAGAATTCCGCCGGGACCGAAAGGTTTATCGCTGAGGCTCAACTGCCCGTTTTCGATCAGCTTCATGATGGCAATCGAAGTGATCGGTTTGGAAATGCTGGCGATGCGAAACATATGATATGGCTGCGTCAGCTCGGTTCCGGCTTGATTGGCAGTTCCAAAGGCGCGCATGTAAACCAGCCTGCCGTTTTTGGCAATGGCTAACGTCGCGCCGGGAATTTGATAGTTGTTCATAAATGTCTGCATCTGCGCGTCGCACTGGCTCATAGAACCAGCCGGAATGCCGGTTTGCGCAAACGTCGGCAAAGCGAAAACCGTGACAGCGATGATTCCGATTAATAATGCGCGTTTCATTTCTCGATTCTCCTTTTCGGGAATGACTAAAGCAATCATCCTTTTAGGTTCATCACCCAAATCAATCGTTAAACCGTAAAATCTTTTATAATGTGCGAAATCGTATACCAAAGTTAGAAAAAGAGCTACAACTTTTTTCCTTATCTCGGAGAAACAAAGAAAAATGTCCCGCAGGACGTCTGATTTTATTAAAAAGCATCATCTTTTATTAAAAAGAATCATCGGCGGGCAATTTCTACTCCCGTCAATTTATAATGTTTCAAACCGGAGACGAACGAGCAAAATATTTCAAAATTTAACTCATTCGTCGAAAAACCAATTCACTCGTTAAAAATACTACCGTTTTTTAATTTGATGCGGTGCTTTCCGAAACGTTCGGCTTCGCGTTCATTGTGCGTAACGTAAATGAACGGAATCAAGGCGCGAAGCTGCGCATTTTCGATTTCGTCGAGCAGCTTGGCGCGCGTTTCAACATCAACCGCCGACAAAGGTTCGTCGAGCAAAACGATTGCAGGATCGGAAGCCAAAGCTCTGGCGAGCGCGACGCGCTGCCGCTCGCCGCCCGACATTTCGCGCGGAACACGCTTACAAACGTGTTCAATTCGGAAAATCGAAAGCATTTCCCGCGCTTTTTCATTTTTCAGCTTCTGCTCGTCGGCTTTAACGCCGTAAGCGATATTTTGCAGCGCCGTTAAATGCGGAAACAACGCGTAATCTTGAAAAACGTAACCGACGCGTCTTTCTTGAATCGAAAGATTAATCTTTCGAGCGGAATCGTAATAAATTTGCGAATCAACTTCGACAAAGCCTTCGTCGGGCGCGAGAATTCCGGCAATCAATCGCAAAATGCTTGTTTTTCCGGCGCCGGACGAACCTGTGATAACCGAAAAGCCGCTGCCGACGGAAAACGAAACGTCGAGCCGAAATACAATTTCGCGTTCTTTGTAGAAATGTTTTTTGAGATTGACGGTCAGCATTTTTTATCCGTAAATCTGCGAGCGACTGATTTTATTGGTCAAATATACGGCGGCGATGGAAATTACGGTTAAAATGACGGCGAGAATCTGAGCTTTTTGTTCGTCGCCGGAAGCGACCGCTTCGTAAATGGCGAGCGGCATCGTCTGCGTTTTTCCCGGAATGTTTCCGGCAATCATCAGCGTCGCGCCGAATTCGCCGAGCGCGCGGGCGAAGCTCAAAACGAGACCGGCGAAAATGCCGCGTTTCGCCAGCGGAAGTGTGATTTTCAGAAAGGTTTCGATCTTGCTTTTTCCGAGCGTGTAAGAAGCGATTTCATAATCTGGATTGACGCTTTCGATGCTCGCCCGCGCCGCTTTTATCATCAAAGGCAGCGAAACGATAACCGCCGCAACGACCGCGCCTTGCCATGTGAAAACGATTGTCCAGCCCGTCAAATCGTAAATGTAGCCGCCGATGAGTCCGCGTCTGCCGAGAAGAACGATCAAATAATATCCGGTCACGGTCGGCGGCAAAACAAGCGGCATCGTCAAAACCGCGTCGAGCAGTTCTTTGCCGCGAAATTCGTATTTGGCAAATAAAAAAGCGAAAATCAATCCGACAATGCCGACAATAACAGTCGCGCAGCCGACGACGAGCAACGAAAGTTTCAGCGATTCCCAAATCATTTTCCGTTTGCGCCTATGAAACCGTATTTTTGTAAAACGGCTTGCCCTTCAGCGCTTAGAACCAGGTTGATAAAATCCTGCGCCGATTGTTTTTGCGCACTGTCTTTGATGATTGCAATCGGATATAAAATCGGTGCGTGGCTGTCATTCGGCGCGGTCGCGGCGACGTGAACCTTTTCTCCGGCGACGCGCGCGTCGGTCGCATAAACTATTCCGGCGTCAACTTCGCCGCGCACGACGTAATCGAGAACCTGCCGAACGTCTTCGGCTAAAATTAATTTTTGTTGAAGACTGTTTTTTAGATTGTTTCTCTCAAAAAACTGTTCAGTATATTGTCCTGCGGGAACGGTTTTCGGGTTTCCGATTGCAATCTTCGATATTTCGGAACCGCTCAAATCGGAAAACTCTCTTATGTTTAATTTTGAATCCTGCGGAACAGCCAAAACTAGCGTATTTCGCGCAAAATTAAGTCGTGACTGCACATCAATCAAATCTTTTTCAGCAAGTTCGTCCATTTGCTTTTCGCCCGCGCTGGCAAACAAACCAACCGGCGCGCCCGTTTCGATCTGTTTCTGTAATGCGCCGGACGCTCCGAAGTTAAAATTTACATTTTTGCCCGACTTTGATTTATATAATTCGCCGATTTCATTAAAAGCGTCTTTGAGCGAAACTGCCGCCGAAACGGTTAAATTACTCGCGATTTCAGATGAGTTATTGCTTAAATCCGAAGAGTTTGTCCGGCAGCAGACGAAAACAAAGACGAATAATATAAAAAGCAGCCGGACTTTCATATTTGTGTATGGATTTACAGCAAACTTGAAGATTTTCTTGCTTGCGATTGCACTGCCGTAATTGCTACCGCGTCAACAATGTCTTCCGCTTTGCAGCCGCGCGATAAATCGTTCGCCGGTCTGTCCAAGCCTTGCAAAATCGGTCCGATTGCCGTTCCGCCGGTTAATCTTTCGGTTAATTTGTAAGCGATGTTTCCCGCGTTCAAATCCGGGAAAATTAAAACATTCGCGCGACCGGCAACACTCGAACCCTGCGCTTTCGACGCGGCAACAGACGGAACAAGCGCGGCGTCGGCTTGCAGTTCGCCATCAATTTCGAGATCGGGAACACGAACGTGAACAGTTTTTGTCGCTTCGATAACTTTGTCAATTAATTTGTGTTTCGCGCTCCCTTTGGTCGAAAAAGAAAGCATCGCCACGCGCGGCTCCGTATTCAAAAGCGCCCGGCACGAATCAGCCGAAGCGATGGCGATTTCCGCGAGCTCCGTCGCGTTCGGGTCAATGACGACGCCGCAATCGGCATAAATCATCGCTCCGTCGGCGCCGAATTTTCTGTCAGGAACGACCATTAGAAAAAATGACGAAACGATCTTAAAGCCTTCGCGCGCGCCGATACATCTTAAAGCCGCTGCGACCGTGTGCGCCGTCGTGTTGGTTGCTCCGGCGACCGAACCGTCGGCTTTTCCCAATCTTACAAGCAGATTTCCGTAATAAAGCGGGTCTTTGACGGTTTGTTCGGCTTCTTCCAAAGTGACGCCTTTGGCGCGGCGCAGCTCGTGATAAACCGTGGCTATTTTGCCGAAATCGGCGGATTTTCGATGATCGAGAATTTCGACGCCGTTTAAATTAACATTCGCATTTCGCGCCGCGTCGCGGATTTTCTGCTCGTCGCCGATGATTGTGATTTTCGCCAGTTTTTCACGCACGCACATTTCGGCGGCGCGAATCGTTCTTTCGTCTTCGCCTTCGGGCAAAACGATGTGCTGCAAATCGGAAGCGGCTTTGGCGCGTATTTTTTCGAGAACCATAAGTTCATTTAACATTCAACATTTAACATTTATCAAGGCGCGCTGAACGGTTAATTCACAAAAATACAAGTAAAATATAAAAAAAGATTGATGATGACGCCTCGAAAAAACAATTAACGACCTCAAAATACGGCTGTTGAATGATAAATGTAAATGATAAATGTTCCGGCTTGCTCAAAATCGCGGCATTTCTTAGACTAATAAAAATTAATAAAGAAAATTAAGGGAAAATAAGGAAAAAGCGAAATGAGTGAAATCGAAACGGCGAAATCGGAAAAAATTACGCGAAAAGCAAAAAGAACGCAAAAAAGCGAGTTGAAAAGCAGAATGAAAGGCTTTCTGATGTTTCTGCCGAATATGCTTAAACTGCTCGGCAATCTTTTGAGCGACAAGCGCGTGCCGGTAGCCGAAAAAGCGCTTTTTGCGGCGGCGATTGTTTACGCCATTGTGCCGATGGATTTTATTCCCGACGTTTTTCCGTTTATCGGTCAGGTTGACGACGTTTATTTGATCGCGCTCACGCTTCTGCGGCTTATCAATCGCACGGACGAACAGGTTGTGCGCGAAAATTGGTCGGGCGGCGGCGATATTATCGGCTTGGCGAATTCAATCGCGAGCATCGCGCCGATGCTTTTGCCGAAAAGAGTTTCGCGCGTTCTTTCGACCGAAGTCAAACTTTCGCCGAAAGCGAACGAATTGCGAGATTTGACGAAAAGCGGCGAAGGTTTGATCGTCGAAGTTCCGGTCGCGGAAGGGAATACGAAAATTAACGCGAAATCTTAACTTTATATTTATTTTTGAAATCGGCTGATGATTTTCAGCGAAAGTTTGAAAAAAATATTTTAGCAGCATAAGCCGGACGTTGAATTTAGTTTTCACGTCCGGCTTTTGGCGTTGATTTTTTGCGGACAAAGCGGGAAAAGAAAAAAACTTCTAACAGCTTGGATAGACAAATTTCTTTTGGAGTTTTGCCGTCTTTGCGACTATATTTAAGTGGATTCGTAAAATTTCATTCTTGATTAATCAGGCACATCGGTTCACACTGTCGTTACAAAAGTTTTAAGCGCGGAGTCGAAACACTAATTATATGTTTGAACGCTACACGGAAAGAGCGCGACGGGTCATATTTTTTGCCCGCTATGAAGCGCTGCAATACGGTTCTCAGGTCATTTCTCCCGAACATATTCTGCTCGGTTTGATGCGCGAAGATAAAACCATCTCCGCGCGGTATTTTCCTTTTCGTCATTCGCTGACGGTTGACCGTCTGCGGCGCGACATCGAAGAGCAAATCGTCTGGCGCGAACGAATTCCGCAATCTGCCGAGCTGCATCTTTCGCCGGAAACGAAAAAGATTTTGTTTTTCGCGAACGAAGAAAGCAGAAATCTGAAAAGCCGGCACGTCGGACCGGAACATCTTCTGCTCGGAATCGTCCGCGAAGAACATTCGATTGCCGCTGAAATACTCGCCGGTTACGGTTTGCGCCTTCAGGGCGTGCGCGAAGAAGTCGCCCGGCAGAACGGCGTCACGAACTTTTTCGCGGTAACGAAAGAAAATACTAAAACTCCGCATTTGCAGGAATTCACGCGCGATTTGACGGCGGAAGCCGCGGACGGAAAACTCGATCCTTTGATCGGGCGTGAAATCGAAATCGAAAGACTCATCGAAATTCTCTGCCGCCGGACGAAAAATAATCCGGTTTTAATCGGTGAAGCGGGCGTCGGCAAAACAGCGATAATAGAAGGCTTGGCGCAAAGAATCGTAGATAGAAACGTTCCTTCGTTTCTGGAAAATAAGCGCATTTTGTCGCTCGATTTGTCTTTGATCGTCGCCGGAACGAAATATCGCGGGCAATTTGAAGAACGACTCAAAAAGATTATGGGCGAGCTCAAGGAAAACAATGAGAATATTGTTTTTATTGACGAGCTTCACACATTGGTCGGCGCCGGATCGGCGGAAGGAACGCTCGACGCGGCAAATATTTTAAAACCCGCTCTTTCGCGCGGCGAAATCCAGTGCATCGGCGCGACGACGCCGAATGAGTTTCGCAAATCAATCGAAAAAGACCGCGCTTTAGAACGCCGCTTTCAAGCCGTCAAAGTATTGCCGCCGAATGAAGAAAACGCTCTGAAAATAATCGAAGGCATCGCCGACCGTTATGAAGCGTTTCACCAGATTCGCTATTCGAAAGACGCGCTCGAGACGGCAGTTTATCAAACAAATCGCTACATTCCCGACCGTTTTCTGCCCGATAAAGCGATTGACGTTTTAGACGAAGCGGGCGCGCGGGCGAAACTGCGGTATCAGCAGGAAAATCCGTCCGATCTTTCGTGGAAAGAAGCGGTTGAAAATTGGAAACGCGCGACGAATGAAGAACAATCAATTTCGTTCGAATTGGAAACGATGGCAGATTCTTTTTTCGCCGTCGAAGTTACCAAAGAAGACGTTGAAGAAGTAATCGCGCGTTGGACGGGCATTCCGGTGCAGTCAATCAAACAGGAAGAAGCGAAAAAACTTCTCGAAATCGAAAAGGAACTGCATCGCCGAATCGTTTCGCAGCGTCCGGCTATTTCAGCGCTTGCCCGAGCGATTCGCCGCGCGCGCGCGGGTCTGAAAAATCCGAACAAACCGGTCGGCTCATTTTTATTTCTGGGTCCGACCGGCGTCGGTAAAACCGAAGTCGCCCGTAGTCTTGCCGAATTGCTTTTCGGCTCGGAACGTTCGCTGGTTCGTTTCGATATGTCGGAATTTATGGAAAAACACACGGTGGCGAAATTTATCGGCTCGCCTCCGGGATACGTCGGGCACGAAGAAGGCGGGCAATTAACCGAAAAACTGCGCCGCTCGCCGTATTCGGTCGTTTTGTTCGATGAGGTCGAGAAAGCGCACCCGGATTTATTTAATATTTTATTGCAGGTTTTCGAAGACGGCGTTTTGACCGACGCGCAGGGAAATACGGTTGACTGTAAAAACGCGATTTTTATAATGACATCGAATATCGGCGCGAGATACATTCAAAAACGCGCCGCCGTCGGTTTTCAGGCGAGCGCGGACGCTTCGCGCGAAAAAATGGAAGATCAGGTGATGAGCGAAGTAAAACGCACGTTCGCGCCCGAATTCATTAATCGTCTCGATGAAATTATCATTTTCGACGAACTCTTTGACGAGGATTTACGCCAGATTGTTGATTTGCAAATTCGCAAATTAAATGAAATTCTCGAAAAACGAACTTTGCAGATTCGCTTAACCGAAGAAGCGCAAAACTGGCTGATCGAAAAAACGTGTCGCGACCGCAGTTACGGAGCGCGACCGCTGAAACGCGCGCTGCAAAAATACGTCGAAGACGAATTGTCCGAAGCGCTGATTCAAGGCGAGATTTCGGAAGAATCGGTCGTCGAGGTTTTTTGCGATAACGATAAATTGGCGTTTCGATCAATCGGTATTAATGAATTAGAGCGAGAATTTTTTGAAAGAGCGTAAAGAATTGTTTTGGTCCTTTGGTTTTTAGTTTTGGGGCTTCGGCTCTTAGCTTTCGGTCTTCGGCTTTCGCGTTTCAAAATTTAATCAGCTTCAAGAACCAAAACTTAAGACCAAAGACCAAAAACCAAAAACCAAATCCCAAAGACCAACCTTTAAAATAAAAACGAGCGCAAAAGTTCTGTTAAGGCTTTTGCGCTTTTTCTTTTTTCCTCTTTTATCTGTATAATTCGTGAGTTTGTAGAATAGGTGCAAAAGGCAACCTGACTTTGTTTCAGGGAATCAAACTCGGCGTATTATTTCCAACTTACAGAAGTTCCGCTTTTGTTTGAATAAAATTTAAAAGTTTTTTATTTCAATTTTGAATTAGAAAAGGTCGGTGAACGGTCCGATCAGGCTTTTTTAAGCCGCAACGCAATTATAATGAAAATGGGTTTTATGCGAAATCTTCGCGCATTCGGGTTTGTTTTATTAAGTCTGGGAAACTTGCTGGTTTTTCCGGTACCGGCTAAAACAAACGGCAATGCGAACAACACTAATCCGGCTGCCGCCACTCACAAACAGCAGCAACTCGTTGAAACAGTTGACATTCAAGGCAATCGTCGTCTTCGCGACGAAGATTTGCTTTACTACATCAAGACACGCCCGGGCGACACTTACAATCCTGAACAAATCGAGCGCGATTTAAGAGAGTTATTATCACTGCCGTTTTTCGATAAAACCGCGACCCGCGTTTTCACCGAAGAAGGCGCGCGCGGCGGCGTAAACGTTATTTTTGAAGTCAGAGAATTGCCGATTATCCGTGATTTGACGTTTGAAGGATTGAAAGCCGTGCCCGAATCCGACGTTTTGAAAGCGTTCCGCGAGCAGCGCGTCGGCATTTCCAAAGAAACTGTTTACGATCCGGTAAAAGCCCGAAATGCGACCCGCGTTTTGCGCGAATTGCTCGCGTCGAAAGGCTTTCCGAACGCTAAAATTGACATAAAAGAAGAAGAAGTTTCGGCAACTTCGATTGCTTTAACTTTCGATATTGATCAGGGAAATCGCTCACGAATCGTTGATATTGATTTTGAAGGAAATCAAGTCTTTAAGGACAGCGAGTTGGTCGGAGCATTGCAGCTTGTTAAAGAAACCGGTTTGATTTCTCGTTTTCAGGGGCAGGACATTCTCGATCTGCGCAAATTGCAGTACGACCTGCAAAAAAATGTTCGGTCGTATATTTTCTCGAAAGGCTACTTTCAAGCGCGCATCGGAGAGCCTGAAGTTGTCGGACTCGGTTACAAACGCACGGGAATTCCTATTTTGGGCGCGCTTCCGCTTCCGCTCATTTCCTCAAAAGACGATACGCTGAAAATCATTGTTCCCGTGACGGAAGGCAAAGTTTTTCGCGTCGGCGACTTGAAAGTCGAAGGCAATTCGATATTTTCCGAACAGCAGATTTTAAATTACGTCGGGCTGCGAAAAGGCGAAATAGCCAACGGTAAACGGTTGCAGGACGCGGTTTACGAAGATTTGAAAAAAGTTTACGGCTCGCAGGGATTTGTGCTTTACAACGCCGAATTCGAGCCGGAATTCAAAGATAATCCGGCGAATCCGAACGAAGGCGTTGTTGATATTAAAATCACGATTGAAGAAGGCAAACAATTTCGTCTGCGCCGCCTTGAATTTACCGGCAACACATTTACGCGCGACCGCGTTCTGCGCCGCGAGTTTCTGATCAACGAAGGCGATATTTACAATCAGATCGGACTCGAAAGTTCGGTTATACGCCTAAATCAAACGCAGTATTTCGACCCGATTGACAAAGATCAGGACGTGGAAATTCGCACCGACGAAGAACAGGGCGACGTTGATTTAGTCGTTAAGGTAAAGGAAAAAGGCAGGCAGCAAATTTCCTTTAACGGTGGTATTTCCGGCATCGGCGGTTCGTTTTTCGGTCTGGAGTATTCGACTAATAACCTTTTAGGACGCGGCGAGGTACTTTCGCTTCAATTCGGTGCGGGAAATCGTCAGCGAAGTTTTCAATTTACGTTTCAAGAGCCGTATTTCCGCGACCGCCCGATTAACGTCGGTTTTTCATTGTTCGCTTCGAGTTATAAGTTTCTCGGTCAGGGGACAGGTTTTTCGCAGAATCCCGATGTTATAAATGATATATTTAATCAGTATGCAGGCGTTGAAATAGATGAAAGAAATCTTTTTACGCAAAACACGTACGGCGCAACTGTTTTTGCTACGGCGCCTTTATCGGAACTTTTCTTTAAAAAACGCCGCTTTACGCAGTTTTCGCGTCTCGGTTTAACTTATCAATTTTCTGCGACAAGTCTTACCGATCCGCCAATTAATGAAACAGCCACAAATCCGGCAGATAGAATTCCGAATATATACGGCTCGCCGAATATTATTACAAGCCGTATTACCGGAACTTTCGCGTATGATACACGGCAACCCTCGGCAAATGGAATTGATACTTTGCGAGGACGGCAACTTGCAGTTTCGCTTGCTTTTGCGGGTTTAGGCGGCGATGTCAGAACTTATCAGCCGAATATTACTTATTCAGAGTTCATTCCGGTAAGAAATCGCCGTTCGCCGAATGCGCACGTTTTCGCTTATAGATTGCAGGCGGGAACAATCGGGAGCTTTGCAACTACCGATAAAATCAGAAACGCCAACTCGCTTTCATTCGTTGGCGGCGTCCCGATTTATGAACGATATTTTTTAGGAAGCGAATATGACATTCGCGGCTACACTTCGCGTTCTATCGGACCGATTGCGCCGCTCGATACTTATGTCACAACGCGCAACATCACAGTTGCAACTAATGCTGCCGGAACTCCGGTTCTCGCGACCGGAGCGCAAGATTTATCCTCTATCGGACTTTTAACCGGCGCGGATGGGGCGAATCCGGCATTTTTCGGCAGAAGACCCAATTTTATCGGCGGCGATACCCAGTTGCTGGGTAATTTTGAATATCGCATTCCGGTTTTCGGACCGGTAACATTGGCTGCGTTTGCTGATGTCGGAACAGTTTTCAATTTGCGGAAAACCGGAACGCAATCCATCAGCAGCGGCGACTTTTTAGATGATGCCCAATTTTTAGGAGCGGGAAGTCTGACGGCTCTTGCCCTGCGAAACGCTCCGAATTTAGAAGGCAGTTTCGGTAGTCTTTTGTATTTCAACAATCGCGTTTTGACGAGAACCGATTTTGTTCGGGAATTTTGCAGCGGCAATCGTTTCGGATGCCCGACCAGCCTTTCGCCTGAAGTTCAACAATTGTTTCTGCGCGGCGAGGCTCAGCAAAATTCTATATTAAGGGTGAACGAAAGCGCTTTTGATAAGTTTGGTGATTTCCGTTCAAGCGTCGGTTTGGAATTGCGTGTCCAGGTTCCGATTGTCAATGTACCGTTTAGGTTAATTTATTATTACAATCCGAACGCTAAATTCGGAGTTACACAGGAAGTGCCCGGAATATTTCTGCCCGGAAAGAGAAACGGCTTTCGCTTTACAGTCGGAAGAACTTTCTAAAATGATATAAGATTCATAAAAGAAAAGCGGTGTAATGTTATTGCAGCTTTATGCAAAATTGACAATACGGTTTTGATAACATAACATTGCTTTTCTTTTATCACCGCAGAATTTACAAGCAACAATTTTTAGTTGAAAAGATTCAAATAAGAATACAAGTCAAAAATCAAGGTTGACCCAAGCTTTTCTAGTTTAAGGAGTATTACAAAAAAATGAAAACATTTCGTTTAGTTGCCGCCACTTTTGTATTCGCGGCTTTGTTCGCCGTCTCGGCTTTTGCCCAAGCCGCCGCGCCGACAGGTAAAGTCGGTTTAATCAATACCTTCGCTTTTGAAGATGAAAAAGCCGGTATTACAAAATATCGCAATGCCATCGGCACTGTAGACACCGAGTTCAAACCCGACAACGACAAATTGCGTGCGTCAGCGCAGAGATACGAAACTTTGCGAAAAGAACTTGAGGGTATTCAGGAACAAATTAAAAAAGGCACGAAAGTACCATTTTCTGACGCCGCACTGCAAACCAAAGTTGATGATTTGGGCAAACTCGAACGCGACATTAAATTCCAGCAGGAAGATGCTAAAGCTCGTTTCGAGCGTCGATACCAAGCAGTTGTCGGACCCATTTTGAACGACATTATGAAAGCGATGCAGGATTTTGCCAAACAAAAAGGCTACGCCGTAATTTTGGACGGTGCGAAACTGCAGGAATCGGGAATTCTGATGGCGTTTGACGAGAAATACAACGTTACTACCGAGTTTATCACGTTTTATAACGCTCGTCCGGCGGGAACCGCAACGACCGCGACGCCTAAATAGTTTTATTTATCCCAAGAACTTTCGGAATAAAACAGCCATTCAGCCAGCGAAAATAATTTCGGCTGGCTTTTGGCTTTTCTGTTCCGAATTCCTTTTTTCGCCGCACTATGAGCATTCTTGATTCACGCGCCATTCAAAAAATTCTTCCGCATCGCTATCCGTTTTTGCTGGTTGATAAAATCATCGAAATCGTGCCGCGCGAGCGCATCGTCGGAATCAAACAAGTAACCGCGAACGAGCATTTTTTTCAAGGGCATTTTCCCGGCGCGCCGGTAATGCCGGGCGTCCTGCAAATCGAGGCGCTGGCACAGGTCGGCGCTATTTTAGCTTTAAGAGAATTTGAAGATCGGAGCAGCAAAATTCCATTTTTCAGCGGAATCGAAAAAGCGCGTTTTCGCCGAATGGTCGTCCCCGGCGACACTTTAACTCTCGAAGTCGAAGCGATTCGCATCGGCAGCAAAGTTTTGAAAATGCGCGGAGAAGCGAAAGTTGACGGACAAACGTCGGCGGAAGCCGAAATTATGTGTATTTTAGGTGACCGCGAACGCGAGGAGTAATGTATGGAACCAATCAGAGTAACCTATAACGAATTAATATATTATTTACTTATAGCCGGCGTGCTCATAGGCATTGTGCTTGGACTGATTCCTTTGATTTTCGGAATCAAAAAACACAACAGAAAATATGGAATGTACGGTTTTCTCGGTTCGGTGATCGGCGGTGCGATTACGCCGATTATATCAATTATAGTCGTTTCGATTTTCACCTGGCTGATTTTAAGAAAACCGAAAGCCGATGTTTCGCCGACCGCCACTGAAACAAATACTGTCGAAACAGATTCAGCGAATTCTACAAAGCCTGAAATATCTTAAAAAATCGCCTTTTTATGCCCGTTTTTATACACGAAAGCGCGATTGTTAATCCGAAAGCGAAAATCGGCGCGGATTGCTATATCGGCGCGTATTGCACAGTCGGTGAATCGGTTGTTTTGGGCGACGACGTAAGGCTCGAATCGCACGTTGTCGTCGAAGGCAAAACGACGATTGGCGACGAAACGCAAATTTTTCCGTTCGTTTCAATCGGTTACGCGCCGCAGGATTTGAAATACAACGGCGAGGAAACGGCGACGGAAATCGGTAAGCGCAATCACATCAGGGAATTTGTCACCGTTCATCGCGGAACGGCGGGCGGCGGCGGTTTAACGAAAATAGGTGATGACAATTTGCTGATGGCGCAGGCACACGTCGCGCACGATTGCCGTCTCGGAAATGAAATCATAATGGCGAACGCCGCAACGCTCGCCGGACACGTCGAGATTGCCGACCGCGCCAACATCGGCGCTTATTCGGGCGTGCACCAATTTTGCCGCATCGGTTACGAAGCGTTCGTCGGCGGCTATTCGGTAGTCGTCAAAGACGCGATGCCTTTTGCGGTAATTCAGGGAAACCACGCGAAATGCTACGGTTTAAACCGCGTCGGAATGAAGCGGCGCGGTTATCCGAAAGAAACCATCGAAAAACTTCATCACGCTTTTCACCTTTTGCTTTCCGCTAAATTAAACACGACGCAAGCGGTAGAAAAAATCAAAGAAGAAGTAAGCGATTGCCCGGAAGTTGATTTGTTAATTGATTTTATCGAAAGCTCGAAACGCGGCGTTGTCAAGTAATTATTTCTAGAACTGTTTTTATTATCGTTTTCTTTGTTTGAGAGTTTCTGTAACTTCTGTAAGCGAAATATTTTTTTCAGCGAGCAAAACGAGAAAATGATAAAGCAAATCGGCGGCTTCCGCCTTGAATAATTCGGCGTTGTCATCTTTTGCTTCAATTACTAATTCGACCGCTTCTTCGCCGACTTTTTGCGCGATTTTATTAATGCCTTTTGCGAAAAGCTTCGAAGTGTAAGAATTTTCCGACGGATTTTTCTTTCGATTTTGTATTATTTTTTCCAGTTCAAATAAAAAGTTTTCTTTGTTGTTAATCCGGTTTTGTTTATTGGAATTCACTTCACCGAAACAAGTATCTGCGCCCGTATGACAAACCGCGCCTGCCGGATTCGCTTTGATTAAAATCGTATCGTTATCGCAATCCAATAAAATCTCTGTGACAAACAAAAAATTTCCGCTCGTTTCGCCTTTCGTCCATAATTTCTGCTGCGAGCGCGAAAAGAACGTAACTTTTCCGGTTTGTTCGGTCATTTCAAATGACTCGCGGTTCATAAATCCGAGCATCAGAACCTTATTAGTTTCGCTGTCTTGAACAATCGCGGGAACAAGACCGTCGGCGTATTTTTCGTAATCAATTTTCATAAAGATATTTGCCGCAGAAAACACGGAGAAAGAATTTTTGAATAAAAAGGAAGTTGAATATAAAAAAGTGTTTTTTACATTAAATTACCTCTGTGTTCTCTATGCGTTCTGCGGCTCAAAACTTTAAATTCTCACTTCGATATTTTGCGAGCGCAAATACGTTTTCAAAGCAGGAATTTCAATCTCCCGAAAATGAAAAATGCTTGCGGCGAGCGCGGCGTCGGCTTTTCCTTTTTGGAAAACTTCCGTGAAGTGTTCCATTTTTCCCGCGCCGCCCGAAGCGATGACCGGAACATTTACCGATTCGGAAATCGCGCGCGTCAATTCGATTTCGTAACCGTTTTTCGTGCCATCGGCGTTCATTGAAGTCAGAAGAATTTCGCCCGCGCCCGAATCAACGCCGCGTTTCGCCCATTCGACTGCGCTCAAATCGGTTTCAACTCTTCCGCCGTTTAAGAAAACCTTCCAAACGCCGTCAACCTTTTTCGCGTCTATCGCCAAAACGACGCATTGCGAGCCGAAATTTTTCGCCGCGTCCGAGAGAATCTGCGGCTTTTTAACGGCGGAAGTGTTTATCGAAACTTTGTCGGCGCCGGAGTTTAATAATATTTCAATGTCTTCAATCGTGTTTATTCCGCCGCCGACGGTAAACGGAATGTTTATTTCTCGCGCCACTTTTGCGACCAACTCGCTCAAAGTTTTCCGTTTTTCGTTTGTTGCGGTGATGTCGAGAAAAACGAGCTCGTCAGCGCCTTGCTCGCTGTAAAGTTTTGCCAGTTCGACCGAATCGCCCGCGTCGCGCAGATTAACGAAATTAGTGCCTTTAACCGTTCTTCCGTTTTTAACGTCGAGACACGGAACAATTCTTTTAGCTAACATCTTTTAATTCCTGAAGCGAGATTTTTCCTTCATAAATGGCTTTGCCGACGATAACGCCGGAACATCCGATTTCGTCGAGCTGGCGAATATCTTCAATCGAACTGACGCCGCCCGACGCGATCAGTTTTAATTCCGGCAAATGCGATAAAATTCGCCGGTAAAGCTCGTTTGCAGAACCCTGCAAAAGCCCGTCTTTTGAAATGTCGGTACAGAAAACCTGCGTAGCGCCTTTCGCGTAATAATTTTCTAAAAAAGGTACGATTTCCAGTTCGGTCGCCGTTTGCCAGCCGTTTATCGCTAGTTTTTCGGCGCGCACGTCTGCTCCGAGCAGAATTTTTTCGCTGCCGTATTTTTCAATCCAATCGAAAAATAAAACCGGCGCTTTAACGGCGACGCTTCCGATGCTCGCCAAAGCCGCGCCGCTGTCGAACACCGATTGAATGTCATCGTTTGTTTTTATTCCGCCGCCGAAATCTATTTTCAAGTTCGTTTCTCGCGCAATCGTTTCCAGCACTTTCAGATTCGTCACTTTCCCATTTTTCGCGCCGTCCAGATCAACTATGTGCAAACGACGCAAGCCGAATGCTTCGTATTGTTTGGCGACTTCCGAGGGATTGTCGTCGTATATTTTTTTTCGCGCGAAATCGCCCTGCGACAAACGCACGCATTTGCCGTCAATCAAATCAATCGCGGGAATTATTTCAATCATAATATAAGAAAATTATTCAAAATTCGCTCGCCGACGGCGCCGGATTTTTCCGTGTGAAACTGCACGGCATAAAAGTTTCTATGATTCACCGCCGCACTGAAATTCAGCCCGTAATCAGCCGCCGCAATCGTCTCCGCTCCGCTTTCGACGTAAAAGCTGTGAACGAAATAAACGAAGGAGTTTTCGGGTATTCCGGCGAAAAGCGGCGATTTCAGATCGTGAATATTATTCCAGCCGATTTGCGGAATTTTCAATTCGCCGGTCTCGAATTTTCGCACTGCATAAGGCAGAATTCCCAAACATTCGGTCGAATTTTCTTCCGAGAAATCGCACAAAAGCTGCATTCCGAGACAAACCCCGAAAACCGGCTGCGTTAAATCTTTGATAACCGCATCCAGATTTCGCTCTTTCAAATAACGCATCGCGCTCGACGCTTCGCCGACGCCCGGAAAGATGACTTTATCCGCCGAACGCAGAGTTTCCGCGTCCTCTGTTAAAATCGGTTCAACTCCGAGACGATTGAGCGCATTTTTCACCGATTCGACATTTCCGGCGTTGTATTTTACTATCGCGACTTTCATAAATTGGTAAGAGATGTTACTTGGAAATGTCAGATGCTAGTAAAAACAAGTTCTGGTTTCCGACACTGACATCTGACATCTAGCATCTGACATCTTTTCACAAACTTCCTTTCACAAACTTCCTTTCGTGCTCGGCAAATTCGTGTCGTCAATGTTTCTTTTCACAGCCATTTTTACGGCTCTGGCAAACGCTTTGAAAATCGCTTCGATTTTGTGATGTTCGTTTGTGCCTTCCGCTTTTATATTTAAATTACATTGCGCTTTGTCAGTAAAAGATTTAAAGAAATGAAAAAACATTTCGGTCGGCATTTTCCCGACCGTTTCGCGCTTGAATTCCGCGTCCCAGACGCACCAATTGCGACCGCCGAAATCAATCGCCGCCTGCGCTAAACAATCGTCCATCGGCAAACAAAAACCGTAACGCTCCATTCCGCGTTTGTCGCTGAGAGCGAGATTGAAGGCTTCGCCTAAAGTCAGCGCAACATCTTCAACCGTGTGATGCTCGTCAATGTGCAAATCTCCGTTCGCTTCAATCTTTAAATCAATTCCGCCGTGGCGGGCAATTTGTTCGAGCATATGATCGAAAAATGAAATGCCGGTCGAAATTTCCGACTTTCCGTTTCCCTCCAAATTCAATTCCACGAAAATTTCGGTTTCATTAGTTTTCCTCTTGTGGAAAACTTTTCGCGGCGGCATTTTTAAGTATTCGTAAACGTCGCGCCAGCTTTCGGCGACGAAAACATTTTCGGTCTCATTCAAGTCAAAATTCTTGTTTTTTATAAAAATCGCTTTTGCATTTAAGTTTCGCGCTAATTGAACGTCCGTTTCGCGGTCGCCGATGACGAACGAATTTGTCAGATCGTAATCTTTTGAAAAATATTTCGTCAGCATTCCCGTGTTCGGTTTACGCGTCGGTTTGTTTTCGCGGGCGAATGAACGATCAATGAAGACCTCGGAAAACACGATTCCTTCGTTTTCGAGCGTTCGCAAAATAAAATTCTGCACCGGATGAAAAGCTTCTTCCGGGAAACTTTCGGTTCCGAGTCCGTCCTGATTGCTGACCATTACGAGTTCGTAACGGGTTTCGCGCGCGATTTTGCCGAGATACGTGAAAACTTCGGGCAAAAATTCGAGCTTGGCGAAACTGTCGATTTGAAAATCTTCCGGTTCGCGTATCAAAGTTCCGTCGCGGTCTATAAATAAAACTTTTTTCATATTTAAATTCGGTGCAGAGAGCGCGAAAAATTTTACAAAGCGGATCGTTTGAGTAAAACTGTGTTCTCTGCGGCTAATTTTCCCAACGCTTTCAATAAACTTTCATTTTCCGGCGGCGTTCCGATTGTGATTCGCAAACATCCGGCGCACAGCTCGACGTTGTTTCGGTTGCGGACGACGATTTTTTCATCGAGCAAAAATTTGTAAATCAAATCGGCGTCAATGGTTTCAATTAAAACGAAATTCGCGTCGGTTGGATAAATACCTATAACGAAAGAATAATCGTTCAATCTTTCAATCAGTTTCTCGCGCTCGCGGATGATCTCGGCAATAATTTCCGAAACCTCCGATTCGTTTTCAAATGCCTTTAAAATCGCTTGCTGCGCGATTTGCGAAACGTTATACGGCGGTTTTACTTTGTTGAAAAGTTTAATTGTTTCTTGATTTGCAAACGCCAGACCGACGCGCAAACCGGCTAATCCCCAGGCTTTTGAAAATGTTTGCAGTACGACGAGATTCGGATAGTTGCCGATTTCTTCGACGAAAGACTTTTCGCGCGAAAAATGAATATAAGCCTCGTCAACGACGACAATTCCGCGAAAATCTTTTGTTAAATTCAAAACATCGCTGCGTTTGAATGAGTTGCCCGTCGGGTTATTCGGCGAGCAGATGAAAAGCAATTTGGTTTTTTCGTCAATCGCAGCTTTTATCGCTTCGACGTTTAAACAAAAATCTTCGGTTAAATAAGCGCGTTTGATTTCGACATCGTTGATTTCCGCCGAAACTTCGTACATTCCGTAAGTCGGCGGGCAAATGACGATATTATCAATTTGCGGGCGGCAAAAAATGCGAAACAATAAATCAATCGCTTCGTCGCTGCCGTTTCCGATAAAGATTTCCTCCGGTTCGACGTTGTTTCGCTCGGCAATTTTTCGCTTTATTTCCGTTTGCAGCGGGTCGGGATAGCGATTGTAATTTTCCGTTAAAGGCGAACCGAAGCTGTTTTCGTTTGCGTCGAGAAAAATCCGCGCCGCGCCGCTGTATTCTTTTCGCGCCGAAGAATACGGCGTCAGGCGTTTGATGTTTTCCCGGATTATACTTTCTAAATTGAACATAAGATTTTTAGCGCCGAGTTACACAGAAAAAACACGTCTAAGTGCAAAATACATTTCGTGTTTCTCTATTCTTCATTTCCTTTATTTGCGCGATCCGCAGCTAATTTCGCCAAACGAATCGAAACTGCATTTTTGTGCGCGTCCAAGCCTTCGGCTTCCGCCATACATTCGATAGTTCTGCTGAGATTTTTTATTCCGTCCTCGGTCAATTTTTGAAACGTGATTTTTTTCGTGAAACTGTCGAGCGAGACGCCGCTGTAATTTTTGGCGTAGCCGTTTGTCGGCAAAGTGTGATTCGTCCCGGAAGCGTAATCGCCAGCCGATTCGCACGAGTAATTGCCGATGAAAACCGAACCGGCATTGATGATTTTTTCCGCCGCCGCGTCGGCGTTTTCGGTCGCGATGATTAAATGCTCGGCGGCGTATTCATTTAAAAAATCTACCGCTTCATTAATATTTTCCATCAAAATCGCGGTCGAATTTTCCAGAGCTTTTTCGGCGATAGCTTTTCGCGGCAGTTCGGCAAGTTGTTTTTCGAGCTCGGTATTTGTCTCGGAAATAACATTCTCGCTGGTCGTAACCAGCATCGTCTGACTATCAACACCGTGTTCCGCCTGTGAGAGCAAATCAGCCGCAACGAACGCCGGAACGCAGCTTTCATCTGCCAAAACCGCGACTTCCGAAGGTCCGGCGGGCATATCAATCGCCGTTCCGGTTTTTGAAACCTGTTGTTTCGCCTCAGTTACGAACTGGTTGCCGGGACCGAAAATTTTATACACTTTTGGAACCGTTTCCGTTCCGTAAGCCATCGCGCCCACGGCTTGCGCGCCGCCGATTTTGAAAACTTTCGTTGCGCCGCAAAGTCTGGCTGCGTATAAAGTCACGGCGTTTATTTTGCCGTCGCGTCCGGGCGGTGAGCACACAATTATTTCTTTGCAGCCGGCGAGTTTCGCCGGAATCGCCAGCATTAAAACCGTCGAAAAAAGCGGCGCGGTTCCGGCGGGAACGTATAAACCGACTTTTTCAATCGGAACTGATTTTCGCCAGCAGTGTACGCCCGGAGTAGTTTCGATGATTTCAGATTTTACGGTTTGCGCCGCGTGAAATTTTTCGATGTTCGCTTTTGCCGTTTGGATAGCGTTTTTTAATTCTGCGGAAACATATTTTTCGGCTTCGGCGAATTCTTCTTCGGAAACAAGAAAATCATCGAGCTCGACTTTATCGAAATGCCGCGCGCAATGACGAAGCGCGCCGTCGCCGTGCGTTTTAACGTCCTGCAAAATATTGGAAACCGTTCTTTCCAGGAATTTCGTGTCAATTGTCGGGCGCGTTGAAATTTTTTCCCAATCTGCTTTTTTCGGATAACGAATAGTTTTCATATATTTCATTAAAATCTAATACTTCACGTTTACTGAATCATCTGGTCAATTGATGTAACTAGAATTCCTTCCGCGCCAGCGATTTTCAAGTTCTCGACGACTTCCCAGAAATCGTTTTCGTTTATTACCGAATGCACCGAACTCCAGCCGGTTTCGGCGAGCGGCATTACGGTCGGGCTTTTGATGCCGGGCAAAAGCGCGATTATTTTTTCTAAATTTTCGTTCGGCGCGTTCAGCAAAATGTATTTATTCTGCGTGGCGGCTTTCACGGATTTGATGCGAAACAGCAATTTTTCGAGAATTTTTCCCGGATTTTCATCGAGATTTTCTCGCGCGATTAACACAGCTTCCGAATTCATCACGGTTTCTACCTCGCGCAAGCCGTTTGTAAAAAGCGTGCTGCCCGAGCTTACAAGATCGCAAACCGCGTCCGCCAAACCGATTGACGGCGCGATTTCGACCGAGCCGCTGATCGTGTGAATGTCGGTGCGAACGGCGTTCGCCGCAAAAAAATCGCTTAAAATTTCCGGGTAGCTCGTCGCAATTCGTTTTCCTTCCAAATCTTTGACCGAACGATAAGAAAAGTTTTTCGGAACGGCGAGCGAGAGACGGCATTTGCCGAAACCGAGTTTTTCAATCGTTCGCACGTTTTTTTTCGCTTCGGCTAAAACGTTCTCGCCGACGATGCCGACATCGGCGACGCCGTCGGCGACGTATTCGGGAATATCGTCGTCGCGCAAAAAGTAGATTTCAAGCGGAAAGTTAACCGCTTCGGATTTCAATTTGCCGATGCCGCCGAAGCGAACGCCGCATTTTTTCAGCAGCGCGTTTGATTCTTCGCTCAGCCGACCGGATTTTTGCAGCGCGATTTTTAATTTTTTTTCGGTCATATTCTCAAGTAAAAATCTAATAAAAAAACAAACTGTAAACACAAAAAAGAACCTGGAATTTTTCAAGGCTCGCGTTCGATGAAACTAATTTTTCAGTATTGATAAACGAAGATTAGCTCACGCGATGATGAAAGCGCGCGTGATGATGCGGAAGAATTGCGGCGAATGCTGTTTTCATTTTTTTCACAAATCTTTTCTATATTTACAACACATCGAAACGGTTTTTGCAAGCGGTCCCCAAAAAGTTTTATGCTGTAGATTCATTTTCAATTTATGGAAAATCAAACCCCGGACGAAATATTAAAAGAATTCGGCAAGCGCGTTCAGCGCTGCTACGGTTGTTTCATCGCTTATCATTTGAAGGATATGTACCTCGGCGAAGACGTGACTTTTTACTGCGAACACTGCAAAGACGACACGATGTTTCACTTTGACGATTTTTCGAAAATGCTCGACGTTTCAAAATTAAAGGAAGTCGTCGACGACCATCATTAATCGAAAAGCAATTCGTAATCAGAAAAATTCGATGTAAGAAAGAACAAACGACCTGCGCATTTACCGAACAACGCGGCGTTTTCACTTTCGCATCTGTTTCACTTAAGATTTAGATATGGCGGAAAACGATATTACCGATTCTCAAAAGGAAACCTTCACCGGTTTAGCCAAAAAATTAACGTTATTGTCGAGCGAGCAGAAACGCGCCGCTCTGGAAATGAGCGCGTCTCTGGCGGGCGTTTCTCTCAGAGTCAGCCGCGAATTCGTCGAAGCCGTGCCGAAAGCGGCAAAGATTTTATCAGCCGAAGATTTGCGCAATTGGGCGGAAATGGGCAGGCGTCTGGCGATGGGAAACGCCGATTTAGGCGCGAAATTCTTCTCCGAAGGCGTCGGCGGTTTGAAGACAATCCCGGAAAAAGCGCGTTCGACGGTTTTTCAAATCTGCACGCGTCAACTGGTTTTGTCGAGTTCGATTGCGCTCGAAACATACGAATTGGTTCCGCGTCTGGCAAAGGAAATCAAAGACGACGAGCTTTTGACCGAAATTTTGCAGCTCGCTTCGGAAATCGCCAATCGCAGCGCCAAACACAGCGCGGATTTTCTGCAAAAAACGCCGCAAGTCGCCGCCGCTTTGAAAAAATTCGGCACTGAAAAACGCGCCGTCGCAAAATCCGTCATCGCGCTCGCCTCGCATTTCGCCGTTCGCACCGGCGGGATGACTGCCGATTTATGGGCGAATTTGCCCGAATCGCTCGGCAAAATATCGGCGGAAAACGCGATTGTTTTAATGAGCAAATCGCGAGAGTTTCTCGAGTACGGCGGCAGCGTGACGCTTCAATTCGTCGCGGCGGGAAGCGACCTGTTGCGAAAAAATGACGCGATATTCGAAGACTGGTGCGGAGTTCTGCGCAAAATCGCCAAACACGGCAACGCAATTTTAATCGCGTTTCTGCGCGCGACGCCGAAATTTACCGCTCAAATAAATACATTAAAAAAGAAAGAAGAAATCGAAGCGATTTCTCGCAAAGTTCTGCATTTAATCGCCGGAATTGCCGAAACGGACGCCGAAAGCGCACTCGCCGCTTTTCGTTCGTCGGCGCAGGCGCTCAAAAAAGTTTCGCTCGAACAATTTGAAGAATGGATTGAAACGGGCATCGCGGAAAAGAGCAACGCGACGGCAAAAGCGCGGAAAAGCTATTTCGCGCTCGAAACGCGGCAATCGAACGAAATGCTTCAGGAAGCGCAGGAAGGTTTGCCGCTCGAACGCGTACAAACCGTTTTGCGAATTTACGTCGAAGGCTTGACCGGAAAAGAAGTCGAAATCGCGCCGCTTTCGGCGATGCCGCAGGAATCCCGCATCGGCGATGGCAAAACCGTTTATCTGCCGTCGCTGGTTAACGAATTTCAAAACGATGAAATGGATTTTCGGCTTTACAAAGTTTTAGCCGCGCACGGAGCAGGGCAAATTGAATTCGGAACTTTTGAAAAGGACACGAAAGAATTAAAAGCCGCTTTCGCCGATTTGAACGAGCTTTACACCGCAACCGCCGAGCAGACCGACGCGTTTTCGCTCGCCGGTTATATCGAAGACGTGCGTCAGGGCGAAAAGGCTTTGTCGGACGAAGAAATCCGCGCGGAAATGCGCAAGCGGCGTAAAAAGCTGCCGAAAGATTCGGATTACCGTCAAGTTTTGCAAATTTTCCCGGAGCCGCGTCTCGCCCGAAAGATTTTCGGCACGATGGAAAACGCCCGAATTGACGCGGCGCTGCGCCGAAGCTATCGCGGGCTGCGCAAAGATTTGGATTTGATGCAGAGTTTTTTAAGCGAACGACGTCCGTTTATTTTCGATTTGCCGTTCAATCAAGTTCCGTTTGAATTGCTTTTTCAAATCACGCTGTGCGGCGGCGCGACCGAAGACGCCAGACGTTTCTACGGGCAAATCGTTTCTGAAATCGAAACCGTTATTGAAAATTATCTGGCGATAAAAAATGCGACCGTTGCCGACAGTTTGATGGCGACGAGCCGCGTTTACACGCTTTTCCAAAACATCGCGCCCGAAGAAACGCAGGAACAATCGCCCGAATCCGAAGAAAAAGGCGAATTCGCTTATGAAGACGCAAACTCCGGCGAAGCCGTCACGGAAAATCAAATCAAGCGCGAGCAGAAACCGCAGAAACTTCAGGACGTAAAGGATTTATTCAACGCCTGGAATTTGTCCGACGAAGACGACGGAGAACCCGACGATTTGCAGGGCGCCGAAAGCTGGACGCACAATGAAATGCCGGAGCAGCCGCTCGAAAGCGGCGATGTGGCGTTCGCTTACGACGAGTGGGACAGAGAATTAAACGATTATCGCGTCGGTTGGAGCCGCGTCGTCGAGAAAAAAGTTCGACAGGGCGACCGCAATTTTGTCGAACTCGCTCGCTCGCGTTATCGCGGCGTGATTTCTTCGATTCGGCACCAGTTTCAATTGATGAAACCGGAAAATCTAACGCGCGTCAACCGCGAATTCGACGGCGAAGATTACGATTTAAACGCGCTTGTAGATTACGTGATTGACCGCCGCGCCGACGGGCAGCAATCGGAAAGAATCTACACGAAACGCCTTAGAAAACAGCGCGACGTAGCGGTTTCACTGCTGCTCGATCAGTCTTCTTCGACCGCGCGAACGATAACGCGCAATCCTTTGCAGCCGTACACGCATCCGGGCAGACGCATCATCGAAATTGAAAAGGAAGGTTTGGTGCTGATGAGCGAAGCGCTCGAAGCGGTCGGCGACGTTTACTCGATAAACGGTTTCACTTCGGAAGGTCGGCGAAACGTAAAATTCTATATTGTCAAAGACTTCGATGAAAAATATTCTGAAGACATCGAACGCAGAATCGGCGGCATCACGTTTCAAAACAACACCAGAATGGGTGCCGCGATTCGGCACGCGGCGGCAAAACTCGTCCGCCAGGAATCGCGCACTAAACTTTTGATAATTCTGACCGACGGCAGACCTTACGACCACGATTACGGCGACGCCCGTTACGCCCGCGAAGATGTGCGCGAAGCCTTGACCGAAGCGAAAATGCAGGGAATCACGCCGTTCTGCATCACGATTGACCGCGAAAGCGAATCGGAACTAAAAGATTTATACGGCGATGTCGGCTATACTATTATTGACGATGTTCTCAGTTTGCCGGAGAGAATGCCGAATATTTACCGTAAATTAACCAGTTAATCTTCTAATACCTAAATTATTCTTTATCAACACTTTTTCTTAAGCAGATTTTGCAAGATAATACTGTTAAATTAAAAAAAATCATTAATCCGTCGGGCAATTATGAATTACGTGAAAAGCGATGAAGATTTGGAGGTTGAATTCCAATCAAACAGAGAATTGAATAAAAGTTTAGCGCCGGAGCACCAACTGCCGGAAAATATGATTGAGTATGTCGAAAAATTGATTATTGAAAACATCCGCAGCATAAAATTTTTAGAAAAGGAAAACATTCCGGCGGATATAAAAAATATAAGGCTGCAGTATTTAGAAAATAAGCAGCAGACGCTTTTGGATCGTCTTAATGAACTAAAGGATGAAAGCGGCTCGGGCGAAAATTATTAATCTGCGAAAGAGGAAAGTGCGTCTGATTTATAAATAAACTTCATAACTCAAATATACGAATTGAATAATATACGAATTAAACGAACAAGCCCAATTATTATAGTGCTGCGTGGCATTGATCAACAGATTTTCGTCAATCACCGCCCCACTTTAAGCCGACTTGCCGCGCTCGACGTCCCAAGTTTTGACAGAGCTTATCGTTCCAAGAAATTTCGCCGTTGAGGACCAAAGCTAGATCTGCGGCTTTGCGGCGATTGTGATTAGATTGTCCGCCGCGAGTGCTCGTCACTTTCTTTTCGCCCGGAACGCTGCGCCGCCCGATCTGATAAAGCCGGTTTTGCTCTTCGACCGAGCGATAACCTTGTGTAACAATTAACGTAAAACCCTCGTTCGCAGCGTGCGCGATAATCGTCCGGCATTTTTCGGCGAGCTCCGGCTCCGGCATTATCTAATTTGAAGGAATATCCAGAAAATTGTGGGGTCGCGGAGTTTTTCATAAACCGAGAACCTCATCTTTAATATTCCAAGTAGATGAGCTATTGAGATACGCAACTCGTTGAGCCATTTGCACGGTAATTCCCATTGCCGCAAACAACCAACGATTTGACTGACTGATCTCCACGCATCCCCGTCAGGACTTACTCTTTACTCAAATACCCCTTAATTATTGTGAATGCACAGTTTAATTATATTAGCGATGAAGTGCGAAAAATTTGATTTTTTCCTAAGAGATTTGTGAATTGAATGAGCCTTAGGCAATTTAATATATAAAGTAAGGCTTTTCGCCGTTTACAATCTCTCATTATTACACTTCCGGTGTTAGCTTTGATAACCAACGGCAAATAGTTACAATTTAACTTGAAGTAAAACCTATTCTGAAATTGAAAACGTACTTTTTGACGTACTTTTTCAATTTTACAACTTAAAATAACGAGTGTTAGATTTTTGAAAGTGTGTGATTTTTGCAGTAAATATAAGGTAAAACGAGTATGCCGGAGGACGGACTCGAACCGTCATGGGCGTAAAGCCCGCCAGATTTTGAGTGGTTGGTCTAGCTTTGTCCTTAACATCAACCCTTTTGTTATTAATCATTTGCAGTAATCCTAAATAAAATTTAGCGCTCATTTTAGGCTTTAGCGCAATCGATAGCGCAACTTTAAGCGCAAGTCGGAAACTGCGTAGGAAGCCACTAAATGAGGCTAATATGAAACAAAGGACAGGACAGGTCTTTCAAGACAAAAAGACGGGTGATTGGATTGCAAGAGTTTGTTATAAAAATATAAATGGAAAGAGAACGGCTATACAGCGCAAAGCAGAAAACAAAACACAAGCTAAACAAGTTCTGACTGAACTCCTAGATACTTTGGAAAGGGGCGGAAGAAAAGCTGTAGATGCAGAGAAAATGACTTTCTCTGACCTTGCGAATTACTACGAAGAAATTTATTGCAAGCCTCCGCATTATGTTAATGGTAGAAAAGTGGCTGGGCTTCGTTCATTCGTAAGTGTTAAAGGCTACTTGAAAATTTTCCGTGAATGTTTCGGAGGATTAAAGTTAAATTCTTTAACCTATGATGATATTCAAAAATATCGGTTAGAAAGGCTTACAACTCCAACACATCAAAGCTCACAAAGGGCAATCGCTACGGTCAACCGTGAACTAGCTTACCTTCGACGTTTATTAAATATCGCAGAGAGAAATGATTGGATTGATAAGAATCCTTTCAAGCGTGGAGACAGTCTTATTCATTTAGCAGATGAAGTAAAACGCGAAGTGGTTTTGTCTCGAGCCGAATGTCAAAAGTTGATAGATGCTTGCGCAGGTAGACGTTCACACTTAAAACCTATCGTAATCGCGGCTCTTGATTTAGGTTGCCGATTAGGTGAACTACTCAAACTTCAATGGAAAGATGTTGATTTAGATTCCGGCATTATTACAATTCAAGCCTTTAATACAAAAACGATGCGAGAAAGGACTGTGGCGATAACTCAAAGGTTGCAGGGTGAGCTTGAGAGCCTTTTATCAGCCTTTCCACAGTCTGAAAATGATTTGGTCTTTGGCTATACAGAAATCAGGAAGGGGTTTAAGTCAGCCTGCAAAATTGCTGGTTTCCGGGATTTAAGATTTCACGATTTAAGGCACGTCCATGCTACAAATTTAGATGGGCTAGGCTTTTCAATTGCTGCAATAGGAAAACAGCTTGGTCATTCATCTGATTCAAGAGTTACGTTGCGCTACATCAACCGCGATAAAGAAGCGACTAGACAAGTTGCCAGTGCTCTAGATGGATTTTATCAGGCGATAAATACAGAAATAGAGATAGAAAGTGATTTAATCAATTAACTTTGTAAACAACGAAAGCTAATGAAAGCAAGTTGCTTTTGTTAGCTTTTTATTACTTAAAGTTTAAGCCTTTGATACTGGGCAAATAGTTTCGTAATTTCATCATTGAGCGCTTTCTTATCAGCAGGATGTAATGCCCCGTCTCTCCGTTTTACCAATTCCTCAATTTGATGTTGAAGTTCTTCTTGTTTCGTTTGCGGTTTCCTGCTTTTACTGATTTTATATTTATCGTCCATAAAGCGATTTTACTACTACTTTGGATGACAACCAACAAGCCTAATAATCTGCGTTAAGTGTGTTGCTAGATGCCCTCTGTTTGGCGTTTTAATGCGCTATGAAAGGCTTGCTCATAAGCCAAACACCTATAGCCTTAGATGTAATTTAGTGCCTCCATTGAGCAATTAATTTCTTTTTCTAGCCATCCTTTACTTGTCCAAACATTTTAATGCTAAGTATATGAAAAAAAAACAGTTACCTCTTGACATTAATAGCTGCAAACAACTTACCATTACTTGACCGCAAATCAGGAAACATTATTTGAAGCGGTGTCAATTTTTGAGTCGTTGCAAATTGAAAATAAGCAGCCGGACAATAATGAACTTGTAAATTATAGTAGTAAGTTAATTAACTAATCTATAGAAGCCAGTAAAACATCGCGCTATTCTGGCTTCTAACTTTTTATGAATGTTTTGTAAGATTAATGTGAAATGAAAATACCTAGAAACGCTCCGGTCTGGATGATAGAAAACGCCATTGAAAGTGAGTATGGCTTGCTTGAATACGCTTTTTATCCTGAAAAACTTGACGAACATTTTTATAAATTCTTCTGCGCTTTTGCTAAGAATTTAGAAGATTATTTATCTGTTAATCCTAGTTTCGAGAAATATTCTGACAGGGCAATCGAGATTTTTGCTCAACAACTTCCGGGACGCCTCAATGAATTGATGAAAGAAATAGTGAATGAGGTTGAGTTAAGAACGCTTTCGGAGTTCGGAAAAATTTCCCGTAAAGAAGCCAAATCAATAATTGATAAAGCAGCTAGAGAATCCTCAATTAAAAAGAAAGAACGAATGAATGCACCAAGTTCAGGTCGTCCAAAGAAGAATGATAGAGATGTTTTGAGAGAGGCTGTTGTAAGGGAAGTAAAGGCAGTTCCACGCCGTTTGTCTCCAACTCTTGCTTGGATTGCTGAGAAATTGGAACTATCAAGCGCAGATGCGCTTAGAAAAGAACTAAAGCGACATAATCTTGACTGGAAAGAATTGAAAAAACGGACATAACTTCGGGTTGATTACGTCCGACTAAACCGGATAAAATTAAGAGTTAATTTTGTCCGCTAAATGTTGCAAATGCAGGAGTTAGTCACTGGATTTTCATCTGTAAATTTAGTAGTATTAGTGGTGAAGCAAATAAGCGCTTCACCACTTTTTTTTAAAAAAATACGACGAAAAGAATTGGAGTCGCAAAACGAAGGTCAAACTTGAAGCAGAAATGCTCCGCAAGATTTGGCAAACAATTAACACTTAACCTTTTTTCGAGAGAAGAAAGACAAATATAGGAGAAAAATATGTTGGAAATTAAAATGAACGCAAATGAAGAGAAGCCATCCGTAGTTCGAGCTACTGATAGCTTCATTAATGAAACACATAAAGTTGAAAACGAATCAGATTATCCAAATGATTGCGCTTTCATAAATACAACTATACAGAGTTTACCGTCCGAAAACAACATTGGCAATACCATAACAATTGAGTGTGCCGGACGCTACGAATCATATCCAGATAAAGCGGCTGGATGGGCTTTTGTTGCACTAGATGAAAACTTTGACATCATTTACGAAGAATATGGAAGCGACCTGGCATTTGACCGTGATGCACAAGTTTTCCACGATTATAGGGCGATTATTAAAGCCCTTGAATGGGCACTCAATATTCCCATAGAAACTGAAATCTTAGTTGCAACTGATTCTAAATATGTAACCGCGTCTTGTCCCCTTAATTGTGAATGCAACAATTGCGTATCAACCGAGTTAAAGCATGAGCTTTTTGAGTTGATGAGTGAGAACAATATCGACTCAATAACTTTGATTTCAAAAGAAACTAATAGAGCCGCCGAACTTGCAAAACAAGCTCTAGCAGAATCGAAACGCATTCAAATTGATTTTGATGAGTTTCTCAAAACGATTAACTCTACTCAGGTATAGCTTTGTTTCGCGCAGAATTAGGCTAAGAACACTCTTTTCTGAAAGGCAATAGTAAAGGACATGGTTTTACTGAGGTTATTACAATGCAGTAAACAATATTTAACAACGTTTACTGTAAACAATTGAATTTACAGTAGCTTAATGTTTTTGAGCTTTGAGCATGAGTGTACAGGAAATGCTGGATTACACGGTAGTCCAGCTTAAATAAACAAGGGCAAGTTTCAATTTAGTTGGTCGCTAGGTGAAACCCACCCTCTTAACTTCAATCGTTTTCACTAGGCTATTTATGTCCTGTGAAAACACCAGGCTTAGACTGCCCTAGTTGTATTCATTATAGCAACTTGCGGCAGTCTACTCAAACTATAGGAGAAAATAATGAATATAGCAGTAGCAGAAAATATAGTTGCCTTAAATTGGGAACTGAAAAATCAAAAGAAAGTTAAGAATGAAAACATCATACCTCTAACAGAGAAACTTGAATATTGGTTTGAAAAATACCCGAAAGGATTTGCCAAGCATAGCGAACCCAGACTAGACCAAATGCATTTAGACGGTCTTAGCTGGACGGAGGAATTGTCAATAAGCAAATATCTCTTCAAGAAAGCATTCAAAGAGATTGGAGTCTGTTACTTATCCCCCGAGCAATTTGAACACACAGTGGATAAGTTTCAAGGTAGATTTTATTGTAGCGTCCTGCATCCCTTAAATAATCAGAGAACCTTCTATTACCGCAATCACAAGTTAATCGCGGCGGTAAGTAAGAAATGGTTTGATGGAATTGAACTGATGCTTAGCCTTAGCACTCAAAACGCTGGGCATAATCAATAATATTTGAAGTATGAAGGGGTTTGGTTTTGATTCTAAACCCTCCTCAAAGTTTTAGGGAGGACGCTTAGACAAATGCCGGAAAATGTAAATTTGAAACACGATGTGATTCTTGACGAATTGTTCAAAAAACTTGGTCTAAAGCCTAATCAGCGCCAGTTGATTAGAGCTTTTATCTCAGCTTCCAAAGGTGAAAAACAATTTGAAGTTTCCCGCGCTGAACTAGCTCAGATTCTTTTCGATGATAATTCGACCAAATTCAAGGCGAACAAAGAAAAGGTCGGCTATTGGTTTGATGTTCTCCAAAAATGGCAAGAGACGAATGGTTTGGTGCTTATTAAGATGATAGAAAGGGGTTACAGAGAAGAAACGGCAAACGGCAGGTTTGCTTTCCACAAACCCAAATACGAGTTTACAGTGTTAAGCGAAATCGCGGACTTGCTCAATTCAAAACAGGAAAATTTGGAAGCAAATTTGGAAAGCGCTGTTCTAAGATTAAAACAGCAATATAAACCATCTGAAAAGCCCAAACAATATCATCCTAGACATTTAAGGAAGAAGGCGACAAAGACAATTTTTACGCTGTTAAAAAGCATTTTCGACTATTCGATTCAGGTTGAAGAGAATCCAGTTGAATCGTGTCAGGATGTTTTGAATGACGCTTGGGAAAAACTAAATGAAATGGAGAAAGAATGGAGCGAGCAGCGAAACCGACAAAAACGAATCTCTGAATTCGAAGCTCTGCTCGATGAAAACAATGCTGATGAAGATGAAGGAGGATTACCGCTGAAAGGGTAACTTCTGATTTACACCGGACAGAAAATTACCCTCTTATAACTACAAGTATCCCTATATGTTTCAAAGCAATGGTTTATATGAGGTTGTCGAAAGCAGAGTAATCAAATTATGAATATACCAGTAAAACGTCTGATTATAACTCCAAACCCAGATTTGATTTTAGGCAAAGTCTATCTGAATCCTAAACAAGCTGAGATTTTCTCTGAAAACAAGCTGCTAAATGCTGCTTTGTTCTATGCAAAACTAGGTTTGCCAGTATTTCCTCTGCATAACTTTGCTTTGGAAAGTAGAGTAAATCGATGTTCCTGCCGGGATTGGAAAGAGTGTAATAAACCAGCAAAACATCCCCGAACAAGATTTGGACACAAAGAAGCGACAACTAGTGAAAAGAAAATCAGAGACTGGTGGGCTAAACACCCAAATTCAAATATTGGTTTGTTGACGGGAGTTCAAACAGGGCTTTTAGTGCTTGATGTGGACTGGAAACATGGTGGTGAGCAGTCTTTAGAGTATATGCAAGAAGATTACAAGACTCTTTTGAAACATAAATACTCGCCTTTACCTGCAACCTTGACAACCACTACAGGTTCAGGCGGAAGGCATTTGTATTTCAAGTTTCCCGCCGACCTAAGAGATATTTCAGGTTCAGCATCAGACATAGGAGAAGGCTTGGATATTAGAGCAAATGAGAATTACATTATCGTGCCGCCAAGCAAACATGAAAGCGGTAAAGAATATTCTTGGTTTGGAGTAAACACCCCAATTGATGATGCGCCGGATTGGTTAATTTATGAGGTTATAAAATCTAGCGAACCGAAATTAAAAATAAATAAGCCAGTTGTTACTAATACTTCAAAAACACCTGTTAGTGAAAGAATACCAGAGGGCAAACGCTATGATTATCTATTTAGGCAAGTTTGCGGATTGGTAAATAGTTACTCAGATAAAGAGGTATTAAATCAGGCTGTAAAGATAAATGACAATAGTTTTGAAACTCCTTTACCTGATAAGGAGGTTAATAGACTTGTAAATGATGTTTGTAAGCGATATGGAAATTCTGCACGATAAATGAATAGTCGGGTTGGCGTATTGCCGATTTAGAATTAGATTTAGAAGATTTGTCAGCAGCTTGATTATGAGGTTTTCCCAATCAGTTAGGGGATTCGATACAGTGAAATGCAGCACCGAAGAGCTAAAATGTGCAGGATGCTCCCATCCGCCTCATCTATACGCATGCTCCTGCAAACCTCTTACTTCGAGACAGCGTAAATATTTTAATGGAGGATTATTGATTAAGTATTCACCTGGTTACAGTCGTCATCCAATTTTACGCTTGTCTAAGGTAATATAAAATCATTTGGGATTTACTATATTTGATAATTTTGACCATTCCCCACCAATTATTTCGTCTCTGCTAAGCCACCGTGTTTCACTTAAAAAGTCATTCAAATGAGGATGTAATAAATCGAAAAGCGTCATGTTTCGTATAGTATTCCGCTTGTTAGCGTAAGAAATTGCACGCCTAAAATTCCTTAATACACTTTTAATGCTCCTTTTGGCTTGTTCCAACTTCTTATTTTTTAGGAAGTCATTCACTTCTTCTTCAGCATTATTTAATTTCTCTAACAAAAGGTTTATGCTGGATGCGGTTCGCTCTTTTAAGTAAAACAGTTCATCATCCTTAATAAATGTTTTAGAAACCAAGTGAGCATAAAGCAATGCTGGAAAGTTTTGGTTAATCGTGGAAAAAATAATCTCTTCATTATTTAATCGTATTAACTTATCAACGTTTTTTCCCAATTTATTTACAATATCTATTGTTTTTTCAAGATTTTCAGCTAGCTTATCTAAGGTATCTGGCTCGTTATAATAGCGTAAGGACATTGAGCATAATTCAATTATATAAGAAGTTGCATTGCAGATGTGCATTGTATGAGATTCCGATAGGGCTGCTTGAAAAGCTCTTTGATAAAGGTACATACCATTTTCGAAGGCTGTTAAAAATTCATTCCACTTTAATTTATTGTTACGGCAGAAATGTCTATAGATAGAACCCTGAGTAAGTACTATTTTAATTCTTTGCCTAGCCCTAGTTCGTGGGGCGTTTTCGACATAGCTGAGAACAGGAAGATAATCTAAAACACTTGAAAATTCTGTCCACGATTTACGAAACTCTTGTGCCCTTGAGTAATTATAAAGTGCATCACAAATGACCTGAATATTTTCTATCCGAAGACCGTCAGTAATATACTCACGGGAATATGCTTCGATAAGCGGATAAGCCTTTTCCTCACTCATCCCAATTTCTTTTCTAAATGTCGTTTTATTTAGAAATTCCAAGATTGTGTAAACCGCCAAAGCTCTCGCCGATGAATTCACCTTAAAATTTTCTGGCAAATTCTTCAGCAGAAGCCACACCACTTTATTGCGTTCGCTACTATGAAAAGCATAAATAATTGAGACTAGCTTTATCGCACGTAAGTCATCATCCTTACATTTTGAGGCTTCCTTTAGCCAATTTATGTAATCAAACCCATCCTCTATTTTCTTTACTACATAAGACCGACCCTGTACGTACTCGTAAACAAAACACTGGAGTTCATCCTTAGGGTCTGGACGACTAAATTCTTCAGTGAAATCTTCAATTTCACTCTCTGCTTTCCTTCTCATTTGGTTTAAAAATCGAAGAGCTTTCAACAAATAGGCTTGACTATTGTTTGGGGCTTCCCATCCAGTAGAATCAATCCAGTCTAATACTTGTCGTAAAGATGTAAATCTGAAAGCAGACCGAAAATATGGCTCAAGGTCACCTGTATTTAACGCAAATGTTATAAAATCAAGAGTGTCTGTGTTCTGAGAGTTGCTAAATAAAATATCTTGTAAATCATTGAAAAACTTATTCTGTTTTTCTTCAGTTATGGAGTGCATCTCAGTTTCGACTATCTTGGGGTCAATATGATTAACAATAATTAATGAAGCATCAGAAGGTAAAATTTCATCTAGTAGTCCTACGAAAAGTCCCTTTTCAAACCTAGTAATATTAGCTAATTGATATTCTTCTAGTTTTTTCAGTAGGGATTCGGTAGCATGCCTAATTTGACTTTCTAACAAATCACGACAAAACACTTTTGCAGCCTCATTAAAATGTTTAGCCGTTACCCCTAAAGGGGCTTTTGAAATCATCAAACATAAGGCTGGTAATATTCGTTTTTCATCTATTGTTAATTGCCGACTAAACCAACCTATTTCTCCAACATTTCCGCCATAACTTGGATTCTGAGATTGCCATAGCTGAATAGCCCGCTCGGGATTTCCCCTTGCTCTGTCAATAACTTCCTCCGGATTTTTAAACGCCCCACCTGATTCAACTTTATCGAGTATTCGACTAAGGCTTACATTATCTAAAGCACCTATGAAATGAGTAAAAGACCGTAGGCTTGTTATAGGTGATTGTGACTCGATTAGCCAACGTGATTGTTCCGGGCTTCTTGAATCGATTTTCGACTGAACAATCTGAAAGAATCTACTCAGACTATTTCCCGATATAGCATCGTAACCTCTTATCCAAAATAGATAGGGTGTATCCAGAAGCCTTTGGATATATGATTCCTCTCCTAACCCTTCTAGCCTGCCGCCCACGAGATTTGACCAGATTCTGTTACATACTTCGACAACGGAGTCACATCTCTGTAAACTTACTTCAAGAACTAAGTCCTTTTTTACATTTATAATTTCTGTTGCTAGGGTTGATTTCCCAATGCCAGGAGTTCCGACTAATTCGACAATCCTTTTTTCTTCAAGTTCCTTTGTGAGTTTATTTAACAAATTTAGTCTGAGATTAGGAATAAAATGTTCGACTGGTTGAATATTTAACTCGTCAGTTATTGCCTCAAGATATGATTTTAGCTGCGAGAAGTTTTCAAATGACTTAAGTTCACCTTTACTTTTTTTAATTTGCTGAAAAATAAATTCTTGTAAAGGTTGGGATTGGAAACTCGCAATAACTGTGTGTTTTCTTAGTTTTTCATCTAGTGCTTCTGGCAAATAACAGGGACGGTCTCCAATTTTCTGTCCTTTCAAGCGGGGATTGGCTCCAGTTACCCAAACCTGATGAGTTGAGAAGTTGTCCACAAGCCGTTGATTTACAATGTTTACGTCATTTGGCTGCATTCCGTAAAACAACAAAAACTGATATAAAGGTTTATTTCTTTTGTTTTGTCTTACTAATTGAGCAAACGATTTAACCTGCCATAATAAGTCAGTAATCCATTTATCTTGAGCTTCAATTTGTTCAACACAATTATTTAATGTCTTTAAATCTAATCTGTTTTCAGTTCGGTAACCTTTTAATTCACATAAAGCTATTTTATGTGAAAAAGCAATTAACAAATCAATTTGATTATGAGGACTGGTAAAATTTAGCCCTTGCGGAATAGAAACCTCAATAAAGATGTAACATTCTCCCCAATAAGGCTCGTTTCTTATTGCCCAAGCTTCAATTTCAGGGAACATTGCTTTTCCATTTTCATTATCAATTAGCCATCCTTTTGCTTCGTGTAAATTTCTATTTTTGCTAGCACTTATATATATTTTCATAGCACAAAGATGAAAAACAAAAACGACGCCACTCGAAATCCATACAAAGAGTTTTTTTCTTTTATAACCCTATACTTAAAGGTTGATAAAAAGACATTAGCAGCCGAGAATATTGGCTTTTATAAAAACTCTTTGGTCTTTAAGTTCTTAAAAACTTAAAAGAATTTCACCCTTTCGGATTCGATTGTCGTCGGTTTTATTAACTTGAGAGTTAAATTTTTAGTCGAATTTAATTTATTTCTAAACCACTGTCAATAAATTCAAGAAAAATTGAAAGAATTTTTTGTAGAAGTCGCGGAAAAAGAATTACGAAGCAGAACCCTAGAGTAGGCAACTTTGAAGGATGCTCCCCGCCCAAGAACTAAGTTTATTTTCTGATTTACCGGTCAATTTTACCGTAAATTAACAAAACCAGATGAGGGAATGGTCAAAATCATCTAAATTGGATTTATATAGATTCTTTCAAAAATTCGCCGCATTAGCTTTGGGCTTTTATTCGTAAGTCTAGATGATTGACAAAATCTCAAATTTTAGGCATGCCTACCCCCCTTACTCTTTCTCAATAACTCAGATTCTTTGGGCAGAACAGTTTTTCGATTGATATGCGGCTTATACAAAAAAAAGTCAGACTTTAGAAATGTAAATTTGTATAAGATTAGGCTTACGGCATTTTGCAGTAAGCCTAATAATTACCGTGTTTGAGGAAATTTCGTTGAAATTAAAGACTACTAACACTATTTGGATGATTTCAGGAGGTAATAGCTGACTTTCGGCAGTCATCAATAATTTTTTTAGGATTTTCCGCCTCATATTATTCTCAGGATTTAGCAGCTTTGGAGTAGCCAAAGATTAGCATATTGGTCTTTCAATTCTTCGAGAGTCATAATATTAAGGCTATCGTTTTATAACATAAAAGAGGATAGTTGTTTCACCCTCACGTCCATTGATTTGTTAGTTTGCGCCTTTCTCCACCACATTGTCTAAATTGATATTACTTCACTCCAATTTCCGTGCGAAGTTGATTAAAGTAATTTAAAAAGCGTGGTATAACTTACTCAAATAAAGGAGTATTACATAATTGCAATGAAAAAAGTTTTAATTCTTACTATTATTCTTTTAGGTTCTATACATCATTGTTTAGCACAAAGAGTGCCAATTCTAACCTATGATGATTCTGGCGAACAAATTATAAGCGCATTTTATCTTGATAACGGAGGGGATTGCGGCGACGTAGAGAAACCAATTACTGCCAAAGTTATAAGTGCTTCTAGCCCCGAAAATGGAATTGACATTAAATTAGGCGGGGCTGGAGTAGCAAATTTCGTAAAGGATTTTGGTGACGTTGTAAAAATAACAGGTTATTGGGAGTTATTTCCCGAACACATAAGAGAGAATCTAAAGACTTATTTGTTGCGAAAAGGAAGCTTGGTAAAAGTGTGGGCTGCGGGTTGTGAAGGCGCAACCGTTGTTTTTCATATCGCTACAGTAACGCAACCAGCCAAACAAGTTGTTGTTCCTTCCGTTGAAGAATCAATCTTACTAATGAATAAAGGCGAAGCTATCGTCCGTATTAAAGAATTAGAGGGACAGATAAAAAATAAGATAAAACAGGTCAAGTTAGATTTTGACCGTGAAATCGCGCCTAATATTTCAACAGGAGAAAAAGGAGAATTTGAAACAACAGTAGAATATCAGGCTCGTCTAACTAAACTTGCTAGCTTGCGCCAAGCAAATAAGTCTCAGTTTTGGAAAAAAATATATGCTGAAACAAATTCGCTTGTAAATGAATATTTAAAGTTGGTATCTAGTTTTTATGCTTCTCCAGTTAAAGTTCAATTGGGAAAATATGATGCTGACAAGGAAAGATTCGCAGTTCAGACGCCAATACACAACGGTTTCATACAGATTTATGTTCCAAGACGAATAGCACCTTTAATGAAACAGAAATTCGCTGAGGCAAAAGCCTTTATTGATTTTCAAGTTTATTTTCAAGAAAACGAATGTAAATGGTTTGCTTCGCCAGAAAGATTGCGAGTTATATTTAACAATGAAACATTTTTTGATGTATGGGATGACCCTTACGACGAAGGTTTCGCTGACAAACTTCTTGATAAATATTCAACTTGTAACTAAAAAGATAATAAAAACAGTTTATCGCTTCGCACCTTCGCTCATTACACGAAGTAATCTAACGATTGAGATGACATGAGCGAAAACGGCAACCACACAAGCTAAGGGCAGAAGGACAATCTAATAAGAAAGTAGCTGTTTCGCCCTCACGCCCATTGATTTGTTCGGCTCGGCTTTATTTTCAAAATGCCTATGTCAAACCAATGGCTAGAACCTGATTCCCAACAAGCCTTGTGTGCTTGCTCCAGTCGCTCTAGCTCCAATCACGAATTTCTTGTAGCTAAAAGAGGCGATTCCCCCGTAATTGACTGAAAAGGTTCTCGACGGAGGTTCGTCGGCGTAACACGCATAGCCCAAGAACGAAGATGGGCAATCAACGGTTTTTTCCCGCGCTCCAACTAAGCCTGCGACGTCGAAGCGTACACTGTCGTTTTTGGCAACGTTAACTCCAACGATGCCGTTGAACGAAACGGCTCCCCTTGTGCTGTATGAACCGTAAGTGCCGTCCAACATAGTACCTTCGTAACTAATATCCGCGCCCCCAATAAGTCTGCTTTTGTTTGAGACGCGGAGGTAACCGAACGTAAATGCGAGATTGTTTTCGCTGAAGTCGCCGAAACTCGAGCTAAGATTGTCGAAGTTATTGCCTTTTCTCGAAACCCCGCCGCCGAAGTAGACAATGTTTTTTCCGGGTTCAGAGGTTGTTTGTTGTTGGCTGGAGTTGGCAGGGTCACTGTTTTTTGAAGACTCTGCGCTAGGGGAAATTTTGCTTTCGCTGCCTTCAGGGTTTTTATTGCCTGAGATGGCAGAGTCACTGATTTTTGAAGACTCCACATTGGGAAGAATTTTGTTTTCGCCGCCCTCTTGTGCAAAAGCAGACGAAGTTGTAACCGCGATGGCGAAAATAAACACCAATCGCATCAGATTGTTTTTAATCATTTACGACACTCCAAAAAGATTTGATGAGCTATTAGAAATTGATGACTAAAGATTTGTCTACGCAAAAAAAAACACGTTGGAAGAGGTGACTTTAGTGAGAATCAATCCATAACGCCTTGTCAGCATATCTAAAGTCCGTGGTCTTTGCAAGTAGTATTTTGTTATGGAGTATTTGACACGCCTGTCGTGACCTACCGCCCCAACTTTAGCATGACTTAAACATTACGAAAAACAGTTTATAGTTGGTCAAGAATCTAACAACCACGAAGAGCCAAACTTTGAATTGTACAGATGTCCACATAATTAATTATAAGTATGCGGGTACAATTCATTTAACAGAATTTATTAACAGCTATTCTTAAACTGTTTTCCATAAATATCCCAAACCATAGCCGAATCTTCATAAAACAAAAAACCTCTTTGAATCTGTCTCAAAAAGGGCAGGCTTTTATTCTCAAGTTTGAATGCTTGACAAAATCTCAAATTTTACACATGCCCCCCCTTCACCCTTTCTTTATAACAGAGGTTTCTGAGCGATGAAGTTTTCTGAGCCATTTTGCGGCTTATACAAAAAAAAGGCAAATTTTAGACCTGCATTTTGTATAAAACAATTTTGTATAAGAATAGACTCCCCAAAATGCAGTAAGCTCAATAATTACTATGTTTGATGAAAATTTCGTTGAAATTAAAAACTACTAATACCTTTTGGATGATTTCAGGAAGTATTAACTGGCTTTCGGCGCTCATCAATAATTTTTTTAAGGATTTTCCGCCTTATGTCATTTTCTGAATTTAGCAATTTCGAAGAATAAAGAGAAGAACGATTAAAAGATTGAAAATAATTAGAATATTGAAACAAATAAAATTACTTTTATTAAAACAAATTTTGAGTTAGGGAGTTCCATTACTTTGCCGGTATTTATTAGAAGCATAATCATGCACGTAAACAATATAACCTGCCTTCGAGCCTCCAACAGAATCAAACCCGCCTATAGATACAGCAAAATCTCTGCAACTAATCATTCTACTTTTGAGAGTTTCTGTCTCAAATTCATCAGGTTTTTCCTCTTCATCTGCTAAATACTGCAAGTTTAACTTTTCGCGCATATTCTCAATAAACTCGGTTAAATTTCTCCAATTTTTATCTTGATAAGCCACTGAAAAACTTTTCACGCGATTATTTTCAAACTCTAGTGAGACTACTTCAATGTCAGGAAGATTAGATGGATTATTTATCTTAACTTTATTGTCCGTTGGTAGGGAATAGTCCGGAAACAATGCTTTTATTTCTTCACGGCTCATTCTTAACCTTAGTCCCCCAATGGTTGGAGACTGTTCAATAGTAAGAGAGCATTTTGATTTTCTTGCGTTTTCTTTACCGCAGGAAACAAAAAGAAAAGAAGCGAATAAAATTATTAACAATGATTTAAGTGAATGAGTCATATTGCTGTTTCTGTTCATATAACCTTGTCATAGACACATCAACGGTTTAATTTATTAGTTGTTATTTATGCTGCTAAATAACTTCTCGAATAAAGATGAGAAGTGCCGCTAAGTTTTTTCAAAGACTTAGGGCGAATCATTTTCACAGAATAACTTTACAGCCAAATGGCTGGAAAATCAAAAAATTAAGCTTAAGTTGTTTTCATTTAGGAGGTAAGTCCTAAATGGGAACAAAATCACGTCCGAAGCCTGAAAAACTAGCAGCCAAATTACTAAAAATCAGAAACAATGCTGGACTCTCGCAGGATGATTTTATAGATAGACTTGGGTTACGGGGAATTTTGGTTAGCGCCTCAATATCACAGTATGAACGAGGCGTAAGAGAGCCTTCGTATTTAGTGCTTCTCAAATATGCCAGATTCGCGGGTGTTAGCACTGATGTTTTGATTGATGATGATTTAGATTTACCTACATAATTACAAAATAAATCCCTAGGTGCGACATTACATATAAAAGCTATAACGAATCTCAGGTTTTTCGTGTTCTTCTAAATACTTCATTATCGCGCCTACACTTCTTGAACAATCAATTGTAATAGGCATCTTCCCGTCAAATTGGGTGTTGTTCCAATTCATTTTTGTAAGCGATAGAACTTCTTCGCATATTTGCCGGGCAGAGGAATTCAATTCTTCAATCCTTAATTCGATTGGTTGAGGAATATACATTCCTGCATAAGTTTGATAATAGGAAACCGCGCTTTTTGAGTAAAGTAGATGTTGACTCTCGGTTAACTCTAAGCAAGTTCCCCGCAAAGGTGGATAATTTCCAATTCTAAAAAGCCTTAAATCACTTTCAAAGATAGAAACAAAGTCGAAGGTGGAAATTTCTTTATCTTCAACGGCTTTTATAAATCCATCCTTTTCTTGTTCAGTATATTTTGAACTTTTATGTATTACAACTCTTTTTGGACTAACGCCTTCTGCAAATTTGTAAGCCTCTATTGCATTTAACAGAAGTTCGTATGATTGTTGTTCTGATAGATGCGGTTGTTTATCGCCTTTTTTATCAATCTGAACAGGACTGCCACGCAAAATAACACCTTTGCCCTGTTCATCAAAAATTTGAGCAAGACTCGTTTGTAAAGTCGTTTTATCGAGACTTCGATAAAAGCTGATTCCAACGTAGCAAGTTAAATCATTACTTTCTTTGATAGCTGCTTTCCAAGCTACGCCACCAGCTTTGTAATAAACTGCTGTGCAAAAATTCCACGCTCTTGTTGCCAAATCTTGCAAGTCAGATTTTGATTTTTCTTTAGGCGGTGCGGTAGATAAAGTTCTCTCAAGAACAATCTGTATCGGTATTTTATACTTCATTGACTTGGCTTTTAGATAATGATGAAAATTAGTGCCAAGTTCTTCCTTCTTTTGGTGTTTGTCTGATTCTTCCGTTTTTTCCAATTTCAAAACTTTAGAAAATAATTTTTCTGGAATAAGGCAAATTATTACTTTAGGAGTTTTATTCTGCGTTAGAAATTCAATATGTTGAAGATATGTTTCGGCTATCTCTTCAATACACTTCTGATGTCCCTTAGTTTTAACGTCTTTTATAACTTTGTTAATTTCCGTATCATTGATTTGTCTAAAATACTGCGGACTATAAACCATTTTAGCCTTGAATCCTACATATTCATTAAAACCACAGAATGAGGTAAATAGATTCGATTGTTTGCTTGGCTTTGCATCAATAAAATCAGCACAAAGTTTTAGCCACTCTTCAAATTGCTCAAAATTTTGTTGAGTTCCGATAATGCCCAGAACTATGTCCTTCGGCTTAGTATCAATAAGCGAAGGTTGACTATCATACGTTTCAAAATTGGCAATTCCGAAACGAGGACAAGGATGGCTATCGTTAGCAAATTTAAGTAACGGTTCTTCAAAAAAGTTTGTTTTCATCTTGCAACTCACTTGGTTCTTCGGAATCTTTCAGAACATTTATTTCATCCGCTTCTTCGGTTTGTAACCACTGAACCTCATCAATAACTTTGTCAGTTTGAGTTTTTTCGAGCCCGTTAAATGAGAGAAACGGATATTCAGGAATAAACAAATCTCGATGAGATAACTCATAAGCAATAAATCGCAGATGATTATAAACGGATTTATTTCTTTCCATTCTTTTCAATGCTTTGACTCGCTTATGAGAAACTTGGCTTTTTTGCTTCCCGTTTATGGAAACTGTCCAAGTCGGATTGATACACAAAAACCAATCATCATCAAAATCTTTTATGTCAATTGAAAAAGCAAAATGTTGGCAGTAATACACATTGAACTTTTCGTAGTAATTAGCCTTAAAAATGGTTCTTGTTGCTTTTTTATCGCCTTTCCATCCCTGTTGAATTTCGAGTTTGTCTTTGAGTATAAGCGGTGCAATGACTCTGAAAATTTCTTCGTCGTATTGCCATTCATAGCCAATTTTGTAAAGCATTTGTTGTAAGCAAAATTTGATTAGAGATTTGAAAACTCTGTTGTAATCTTCATTAACAGAGTAAAGTTCCTGCGGAGTTAATTCGTCAATAGGATTTTCAACAATTTTTGATAGCGGCAAATCTCCATTGTTCAAATCGTGAAAAGTGATGATTTTTTTGTTATGAATTGCCCAATCTGAACTAAAGTTCAACCCTTGTTGATGCAAAGCACTTCGGGCTACTTCTCTGGCAGATGCCTTATAGCCTACCGGCTTATTTGTATTCCAAGAATTTTCGATGATTTTATCTCTATCATAATTTATAGGGGCAATGTAAATTTTATTTGTGGGAAAAGTTATCTTCAAAAGATTTGTAACAAGAGTTTCCGTTCCTTTTGCTACCTCTTTGATTGTTGGATTTTCGTCGTTGTAAAGCCGTGAAAACTTTTCTAAAAAGTCTTTGTTGTTCTCATCAATTAAATCTGAGTTTTTGTTAAATTGAATAGGAACAGATTTAGTCCCGATGTTTCTTATGTCAATGTTTTCAATCTTTTTCGCGTAAAGTTTTTCTTGCTTATCTCGATTGTCATAAATCACAAGCAAAACGTCATTTGGTAATTTTTGCCAGTATTCAACGTGAGATTTTTCAGCGTAAAAGGTGAAGGTGCTGTTGTTAGGATTTTCGTTTTTTATGTAGCTGTTATCTTTTTCAGTTGATTTGAGTTGAATTTTAATCAATTCTGATAAAGGCTTGCCTTGTTCGTCAAAAAGCTCAACTTCACCATCAATTCCTATATCATCATTGGGAGTAGGCTTCCATGAAATTTGAGGCTCGTGATTAGCACAATAGCTTTGAAAACGTGCGGTTCCTTTGTTATCTGTAATTCGCGTTTGTGAATGAACTTTAGACATATCAACATTATTTTGCGCTAAATCAAATTTGTGTCAAGAGTAAATCAAATTTTCGCAGATGGCTTATAAAAATTGCAGGATGGGAACTTGGAAAACCTAAAATATGAAAGATTAGGCGAAATATGGAGCTTTTGTTAAAATTACCCCCGATTTCGTTGGTTACAGTCGGTTTCAATGGTGGTGCTTTCTGCCCGATACTTGCTTACTGACCTTCCTCGAATTTTCCTTCCGATTATTTCAACGGACTCTATTGTAAGTTTAATGGATTTTGGAAGGGACAAAATACCGCTTTCACAATGATAAACAGTATTCATCTTCACGCCCAAAATATCGGCAAGTTTAGTTTACGCTAATCCTAGATTATCTTTTTGTTCAAATTGTTCATTCAGTTCATACCTTGAACAATTTGAACATCTTGAACAACCAAAAAACGTGTCTCAAAACGATGTGTCATAATTCAAACAGGGAACGTTTATGACATTTTAGTTATGACATGACTTATGACACAAAGTAGTCTCAGATACCTGTGTTTTATTGGGTTATAAAATATAAATATATTCACGAAAAGACGGGTCAAAAAGGGGGGATTTTGACACTACTAAGGATTATGTTTTTTTATTCCGTTATTCTTCAATATGTAACAAGGTAGCTTCGTATTTTCAGGGATATTTTCTAATCCATCTACATCTTTCAATCGATTAATAAGAAGTTCTTCCTTATTATCAATCGAGTAACTTTTTGAATATTTCGATTCTTTTAATGTGCTATCGCAACTCGCATCTCTTGCTATATTCAATTTCCATTTTTGGTTTTTATCTGAAAGTAATTCAGATAAATAAGCGGCTTCTGTGCTGAAATATTCGTAAACGATTTTTATATGTCTTGCTTTTTCTTTTCCCTTTAATAAGTTATCTATCCGAAGAATTAAAAGTTGACTTTGCGGAGCATAAGTAATATTGCTAAGGGCTGCCAGACTATCGAATCCAACTACCTTACCCACTATTTTGATGTTTTTCTTTTTAACATCAGGAATAGGTTCCGCAACTTGAGCAATAGCAAAACTTGAACAAAACACTAAAGTTGCGAGCGAAAAAATACTGCCTTTTGTCTTATTCATAGCTGTTAAATTAAAACAATTCTCAAAATGCGTTGTTTATGACCCGTTTGATTGTTGCAAAAAGGGTCGTTTTTGAGATTATTGATTACCTCGCCAAACATAACTAAAACCGTAATTCCAATCCTTATCTTTCCCTACTCTATGTTCAATAAAGAGAGTTATATCATTTTTTCTAAATGCCAATTTGTTTTCATCCTGAATTTGCGTCCATCCGATTTTAGTTAAGTTATAAACATAAAATTCCTGAACATTTTCAAAATCTCTGCCTGAGTGAAAGTATTGGTAAAGCCCAGCGTCCATATGTCTTGAACTTTCTCTCTCCTCTATCTTAATTAAATCTGGATGAATCGGAATGCCTTCGGAGATAAGCCGAATTTCATTTAATTTTGTGTCTTGTGCATTTGGTGAAGTTTCTTTCAGGTAGTGAAATGCCGCTAAAAATCCTATTACGAAAAGAATTGGTAAAAGTAGTTTTGAGGCTTTTTTTATCATTTGACTTTCTGTCTCAAAAAGGGGCGTTTTTGAAACAGATATTACCACCATTTACTCCAATTTCTGACGTTCTGAGTAATTTCAATCAATTCTTGTTCAAAGAGATTAGTTTTAATTGAGGCTATCCCTATATTCGATGAATCAATTGCCAAAAATTCAAAACTAAATTTTTCATTATTTCTTCTAAAAACCATAATAGGTTCTAAACTCATATTGTTAAATTTTAAGTCATCAATCTGACGATTTATTAACTGTTTCAATTCCACCTCAAAGTTGTTCAGTTCAGAATATTCAAACCAACATTCCTTAACAACTATTTGAGCGTTCTGATAAGGCATAGTCCACTTAGCAGTTATATCAAAAGCAACCGAAGATAAGCGTTCTTCTGTTGAAACAGGGTCTAATGTGATTTCCAAAGGTGATGATTGAATCAAAGTGAACATAAAAACTTTGAGTGAGTTCTTTCGCTAAGAATGTTTCAAAAAGGGTCCTTTATGAGACAGTAGTATAGATACTAACAGTCTGTAAATTCTGGATGTCTGGGGAAATAATTCAGTTTTTCTATACCCGACATCCCTCGGTGTTGAAGACACCAAACTCTTTTCTTTGTCCAAATGAATACTCCGCCGCCGCTACTTATCTCCATTGCTTCAAACTTATCATCATCAAAAAGCACCATATCTGAAGTAACTACCAGACCCTTTCCCTCAATTAAAGCCTGTTCAAATTCCTCGGAAGTACGATAAACAGCATTAGCCGTATCGAGTCTTTCTTCTTGACTTTTAACTTTGTCCGCATCCTTTGGGAATGTTACAAAATCAATCCATTCTTTATATAAAGTCATTATCTTTCTTACCATTTCTATCTAAGAAAATTTGTTTCAAAAAGGGTCATTTATGACACTGTTTTCAATCTCCTTTGATTGTGCCATAAAGGGGCGTTTTGAAACGCTATTTTTTGAAGTCGAACGACAGATATGTTTGAAGATAGCGAGAACTAATTTTTGAATCAAAACCGAAATTCGATTTGAATTTCCATTTTAATGCCGCCTTAATTGCAGCAGGTCGCAATAAAGGATGTCCAACATTTGAACAAGCCTTTTTTACATTACCTTTTCTATCAACAAGAATTATAACCACTACTTGTCCGCTTACGCCGATTCTATAAGCTGCTGGTGAATATTCAGGGCGCACTTCGTTAATAGTTCTTCCTGACGGCAGGTTTACAATCGTAAACGGCTTATACTTCGAGAAGTCGCATTGCTTATTTTGTTGCGCTTTGCTGAAATTAACCAAGCAAACAAGAAGAATGAATGTTTGAATCAATCCCACAATAATTAGTTTCATAAACTTTTAGACACTTATGATTGAGAATTGTTCCTGAGCATTGACGTTTTGTTTCAAAAAGGGTCGTTTTTGACATAACTTTTAAGGTTTTCTTTGTTCAATATTTTCAACTGTTCACTTCTTGTAACGATTTGAACAATTTGAACAGGCAAATGTTATTGAGTTTTGTTTTTTGCTTTCGGAGGTCTGCCTACTTCGAGACGAGTGAAATTTTCAACTTCATCTAGTTTGAAAAGATTAACCTTGCCTAGTTTGATTGGATGCAATCGGTCTAGTTTTATTAAATTTTTGACTCGACTAACACTTACATTTAGCCTTTCAGCAACTTCATTTGTCGTTAAATATCCTTCTATTTTCACAGAGACAAAATAACACAGAAAATAGTGTCTGTAAAGCTACTTTTATATTGACAAAATAGTGTCTTTGAAGATACTATTTAATAGTAGTCAATCATTACAAATCAACAAAAAGAAGGAAAAACTAATGTTCATCTTAAAAGCAAAAACACAACTTGAAAAAGCGATTGAAAAAGCTAAGAAAATTCGCCCAATGGTCAAATTCGACCACTTTGGACGCTATAGAGTTTCGGGAAGCAAAGGCGGTTATTATACGGTTATTTGTCGTAAGGACAATCGCGGAATTAAAGCCGTTGAATGTACCTGCAAAGGCGGTCAGGAAGGACTTGTTTGCTATCACGCCGCTGCTGCATTATCGCTTCATATCGGGATTGCTAGGCAACGTCAGATTGCATAAAGCAATGGGATAGGTAAATGCTCGAACATTTCCTATCCCTTCAACATCAACCATTCAACATAAGGAGAAAAGAAGATGCAAAATCAGAATGCAATTACAACGACACAAAACGAAACTCTGTTTCCGTTAGGACAAGTATATTTAACTATTGGTGCTAGAGAAGCACTTCAAGAATCAAACCAACTTCAAAACGAATTTTTGCAGAGTCATTTAATGGGTGATTGGGGCGACGTTTGCGATGATGACAGGAATGAAAACGAAATTTCGCTTAAAGAAGGATTTCGGATTCTCTTAAGTTACAAAACTTCAAATGGCGAAAAACTTTGGATTATTACCGAACCAGATAGAAGTTCTACCACACTGCTTTTGCCTAATGAATATTAAGAGTAAAATGCAGTTGTACGAACGTAGTTAAGGGTCAAAGCGCAACTTTAAGCGCAACTTTTTTGACCAAGCGGAAATTAAGAGTGCTAAATTATATTTAGATTGCTTCGGAAATTGTTGATAATGAAGGAAAAAACGAGTATGCCGGAGGACGGACTCGAACCGTCATGGGCGTAAAGCCCGCCAGATTTTGAGTCTGGTGCGTATACCAATTTCGCCACTCCGGCTTATGTGAAACTTACCTTTTCGATAAGTCATTTTCGTCAACTTTCTTTAAGAAGAGCCGTTTGAGTGTGACTGTCAGTATGTTCACGAAAACGAGCCTTTCAGGAAAGAGCGAATTTATATGAAAGCACGAAAGGGCTATGTTTATCAAGTTGGCTGGTTGTATAAAGAATTGGTTGATACGCTGATGTTTTCCTGAAGCCTTATTTTCCCGAATAAATGAATAATTGAATCAAGAGCCAGGCTTTTTCATGAACATTTGTCTTTTGTTTGTGTCGTTATCAGATTTCGCCTTAAAGACATCGAAGAATTAGTATGAAATTTGATTAATCCGCACTTGTTTATGAGTGTTTGTTAACATAACTTAGAGTTGAATTGTAATCGGAATACGCAATAAATAAACGGGAATTTGCATTTATTATGAAAATCGAAAAACGAAATCGGCGTGAATTTTTACAGTCGAGCGCTGCCGGCGTTGCCGCTTTGAGCTTTTTGAAGAATACAAAAGCGAGTGAGAACGCTTTGAGCGAGCCGCATATGGATTTGAATGAAATAACTATCAGCGAATTGCAGGCGAAAATGAAATCGGGCGAGCTGACAGCGAAAAGACTCGCCGAAAAATATCTCGAACGAATCAGGGAAATTGACCCGAAACTGCGTTCCGTGATCGAAACTAACCCGGACGCGCCGATGATTGCCGAAAAACTCGACAAAGAGAGAAAAAAAGGGAAGGTTCGCGGTCCGATGCACGGCGTTCCGGTTTTGATAAAAGACAACATAGACACCGCCGATAAAATGAAAACGACTGCCGGAAGCTATGCTCTCGCGGACGCGCCGGCGCCGAAACGAGACGCATTTCTCGTCGAACAGCTTCGCCGAGCGGGCGCCGTGATTTTGGGAAAAACCAATTTGAGCGAATGGGCGAATTTTCGCTCGACGAAATCTTCGAGCGGCTGGTCGGGACGCGGCGGACAAACGAATAATCCGTATATTCTCGACAAAAATCCGTGCGGTTCGTCTTCCGGTTCGGGCGTCGCCGTCTCCGCAAATCTCGCGGCGGTCAGTGTCGGAACGGAAACGAACGGCTCGATTATCTGCCCGTCGGTGAGAAGCGGAATCGTCGGCATCAAGCCGACGCTCGGACTCGTTTCCCGCAGCGGCGTGATTCCGATAGCGCACAGCCAGGACACAGCCGGTCCGATGGCGCGGACGGTCGCCGATGCAGCGATTCTGCTCGGCGCGATGATCGGAAAAGACAAAGCCGATCCGGTAACCGCGCAAAGCGAAAAGGGCGAGAAAGATTACACCAAGTTTTTGGACGTTGATGGTCTGCGCGGCGCTAAAATCGGCGTGGCGCGACAATTTTTCGGAAGAAACGCGAAAACCGACGCGGTGCTCGAACCGCATTTGCAGGTTTTGAAAAACGGCGGCGCGACTTTGATTGACGTGACTCTGCCGACAATTCAGGGGTTTGGCGATGACGAGCTAAACGTTTTGCTTTACGAATTCAAAGCCAATTTGAATAAATATCTGGCGCAGAGAAACTCGCGGTATAAAACACTCGCCGATTTGATTAAATTCAACGAAGAAAACAAAGACCGCGAAATGCCGCTTTTCGGGCAGGAACTTTTTCTGCAATCCGAAGCGAAAGGCGATCTGGAAACGCGCGAGTATCGTCTGGCGCTGCAAAAATTAAAACTCGGAACGCAAACGAACGGAATTGACGCGGTCGTGACGAAAGACAATCTCGACGCGATTGTTTCGCCGACGGTCGGCACAACTTGGTCGTTTGCCGCAGTCGCCGGTTATCCGTATATCACCGTTCCCGCCGGTTTTGTGGACGGGCTTCCGGTTGGAATGGCGTTTTTCGGGCGCGCGTTTTCCGAATCGCAATTAATAAAAATCGCTTACGCATTTGAACAAAAAACAAAAATGCGGCAGGCTCCGAAATTTTTGCCGACTTATGTTCAAACGTAAAACGGTTTCAGATGAGATTGTTCGGCAATAAAAATTCGCTGTAATATTTTCTGTCCGGTTTCCTGATTAAAACGGCGCAAATAGAAAGTCTTTCTTTTATTTGCGCTGTTTTAACGGTTCATTCCTTCCGTAAAACGCTTCGGGACATTTTTATATTCAATTAAAACGATTGTTTTTATTCTTTTTAGAAAACACGGCTGAGCCGCGCCTTGAAAACCCTTTTTGCGCGAATTTTATTGTTTGCCAAAGCCGAAATATACAAAGGAATAAAAATAATATGAAAAAAATCAGTTTTATAGTTTTGCTGTTTTTGCAGCTTTTTATTTTTTCGTGTTTTACCTTCGCACAGGAAAAGCCGAACTCGACGAACGAATCATTCTTGAAAGCCAAACAGATTTTGGATGCGGGAATCAAAGCCGTCGGCGGAATGGAAAATATTTCGCGCGCCGACAAAATCACGATTAATTACAAATCGGTTAACCATCCAATCGGACAAAACGCGGCTTTTACCGCGCCGCCCGCCGATTTTCTTCGTTCAGGCGTGAAAACTTTGATTGATTATTCGGGCAATCGTTACGTTACCGAAGGTCAATCAAATTCGGCGGGCGGTTATAAATTCAACTTTCGCGCGGTCGCCGCTCCGAAACGCTCGTTCAACATTGACGTTTTGCAAAATCGGCGCGGCAACGAAGTGCGGGATTTAAACGAACAGCAAAAAACTCAGCTCAAAATCGGCTTGATTTCCGAAGTGCCTCATTTACTTCTTTTATACGCCGCGCAGCGCCCGGAAACTCTGCGCTTTTTAGACGAAACCGAAATTGACGGAAAACGTCTGCGCGCCGTCAGTTTCGCCGCTGAAAACGGCGCGCAAATATCTTTGTATTTCGACGCCCGAACGAATCTCTTAACGCGCGCGGAACAGATTAACAGCTTCGTTTTATTGGGAGACGCGACGACCGGAAGCGTTTTTTCCGATTATCAAACAATCGGAAACGTAAAAATTCCGAAAAAACGAATCGCGTTCACGAATCAGTTCGTAACCGGCGAAAACGAGTACGCAGATGTCAAACTCGATTTTGCCGACGAAAAATTACTCGAAGTTCCGGCGGGTTTCGTTGAACCCGCATCATCGCAAGCGGCAACAAACGCCGAAGTGATGCGAAAAATGGGCGAGGGCGTTTATCTGATTGAAAGAATCGGGCTAGCCTATCGCGTGATGTTTGTCGAATTCGACGATTACACGATGATTCTCGAAGCGCCGACCGATGCGAACGTTTCTAAAACTGTTATAAAGCTCGTCAAACAGACAATTCCGAATAAACCGATAAAATACGTCAGCTTTTCGCATTTTCATTTCGACCACACGGGCGGTTTACGCGAATACATCGCCGAAGGCGCGACAATCGTCGTTCCGCCGGGAAACAAAACTTTTGTCGAGAAAATCGCCAAATCGAAATTTACGCTTAAACCCGACGCGCTCTCTTTGAACCCGCGCGCGCCGGTAATCGAAACATTTGAAAAGAAGCGCACGTTTACAGATGGCAAACGCAGGGTCGAGCTGCACAGCATCGGTCCGACTTCGCACGTCGCCGATATGGTGATGTTTTATTTCCCGAACGAGAAAATCTTGTTTCAGGGCGATATGTTTTCGCCGCTCGACACGGGCGGCATTCCGCCGATAATCGAAATCAATCACGAGCTGGTGAAAAAAGTGGACGAGTTGAAACTCGATGTCGAAACGCTCGTCGCCGTTCATTCGGGCGCGGTCGCGTGGAAAGACTTTTTAACGGCAGTCAATAAAGCTGTCAAGTAAAATTCAATTTCCAAAGCCTTCATCCGGGCTTTATTGCTCAGGAAAGATTTTTAATCGTGACAACTTTCCGCAATAAAGCTTTGAATTTTAAGATTTATGATTTTGGTCTTTAAACTAAATCAATAGAACAAAAGTCAGCAAAACCGATGAAAATAAAATTACAGCATAAATTATCTTTTCTATCTCTTTTCAGTCTATTTATTTTTCTTTCCGCCGCTTTACCAATCAAAGCGGGAATTCTGGTTATCGCTTATATGGACGAAGCGAAAGTCGTGCTGGTTGACAGCAAAACTTATAAAACTCTCGCCGCGCTCGATTCGGGTAAAAACCCGCACGAAGTCCGCGTTTCGCCCGACAAGCGCCGCGCATACGTTGCCGCCGGTAAAACGATCACCGTCGTTGACTTGAAAAATCGAAAAATTCACGCCAATTTCGATTTAGGCGAATATTCGGCGCACGACATTCGCGTCAGCCGCGACAATCGCCGCCTGTGGCTCGCGTGCGCGGGCAAAGAGGCGATTCTGGAGCTCGACGCGGAAACGGGAAAAGTTCTGAAAATCTATAATACAAAACAAAAAGGCTCCTGGTTTGTCGAAATCACGCCCGACGAGCGAAAAATTTACACGCCGAATCTCGAAGGAAAAAGCGTTAGCGTTATAAATCGGGCGACCGGCGAGGTGAAAGTCATTCCGTTTGAAGCGCCCGTTTACGGAATTGATGTTACGCCGGACGGAAAACAGATTTGGGTGAGCGGCGGCGACCTTGGCGTAATTGATACGGCAACCGACAAAGTGATTGCTAGAATCAAAGCCACCGAAGCGGAAACCGGTCGAATCAGATTGACTTCCGACGGTAAAAAGGCGGTCGTCGCATTGGCAAAAAAACTGGCGGTATATGATGCGAAAACCCATCGGCTGATCGGTGAAACCGAACTCGCGTCGAGTCCGAAGGTTCTCACTCTTTCAAATGATAACGCCCGCGCATTTTTGACGAATCCCGATGACAATTCGGTTAGCGTCGTAAATATTATCGCCGGAAAGCAATTGACTGCTTTTCAAACCGGCAAAAAGCCGGACGGAATCGGGTGGGCAAATTAAATTAGCTGGTTTTACCAACAAAATTTCCGGCTTCATAAATACAAGGCTTTAGCGACAAGAGTGAGTAAAAACTCCGAAAAACGGAATCTATGGCGAATCGCGCTTTTAATTTTCGCCGCGCACACGGTTCTTTTCGTCATTCAGATTCCGCAGGTTTATCTTTACAACGCACAAAATCCGCAAGCCGGCGACCTTTGGGTTTCGATTGCCCGCCTCGGCTGGGGCGTTTATCTCTGGGCGGTCCTTACCGGTTTTATTTTATGGTTCGGCTATCGTTTACCGATTTCGAGACGACATTTGCGGCGGAATTTGTTCTTTCATCTGCTGTTGAGCATTGTTTCGGGCATTATTCAGCATTACGGTTATAATTTTGGCTTGCGGGCGTTGAATTTATCAACGGCGGAAAATTTTCGCGCCAGTTTGTCGAATTTAACCGTGCTTTTTAATTTTATTTCCACTTCCGTCGTGCGTTACGCCGCTGTAATTGCGATTCAGCAGGCATACTTTTATTTTCGCGAATCGCGGGAACGCGCATTTCGCCTGCAGCAAGCCGAGCTCGAAATGCTGAAGATGCAGCTTCATCCGCATTTTTTCTTTAACACCTTGAATGCGATTTCGGCTTTGATGTACCATTCGCCGAAAGATGCCGACCGGATGATTACGCAGCTCGGCGATTTGTTCAGAGTTTCGCTTAAAAAAGACAAAGCGCAGGAAATTTCGCTCGCCGAAGAACTCGAGTTTCTGCGCTCGTTTCTGCAAATCCACCAAACTTTAATGGGGAAAAGACTGCAAATTGAATGGGAAATCGAGCCGGAGACGCTCGACGCCTTGGTTCCAAATTTGATTTTGCAGCCGCTCGCCGAAAACGCGATTCAGCACGGCATCGCGCCGCTCGAACTAGGCGGGCGCATAACGATCAGCGCCGCGAAACGGAACGAAAAACTTTTTTTGCAGATAGCCGATGACGGACTCGGGTTCGTTTCAAACGGTAAAGAAAATGACGGCATCGGGCTGGCGAATGTGAAAGCGCGGCTCGAAAATCTTTACAATGGCGCGCATAAATTTTCGATTGATAAAACGAAAGACAAAGGCGCGGCGATTGAAATAGAAATTCCTTTTCGCAGGCAAACGGCGAAAGAAGTATGAGCATTAAAACAATTATCGTTGATGATGTCGAACTCGCCCGCGAGCGAATCAAAATTCTGCTCGACGATGCGGAAATCGAAATCGTCGCCGAATGCGAAAACGGGCGCGAAGCGATTGAAACTATCCGAAATCTGAAACCCGATCTGGTTTTTCTCGACGTGCAGATGCCGAAAATCGGCGGTTTCGACGTTATCGAAACAATCGGCGCGCAGCAGATGCCGACCGTCATTTTCGTGACCGCTTACGATGAATTCGCTTTGCGCGCGTTTGAAGTCAACGCGATTGATTATTTGCTGAAGCCTTTCGACGAAGAAAGACTGGCGAAAGCCGTCGCCCGGGCAAAACGCGAAATCGAAAGGGAAAAGCCGTCGGAAATCGAAGACAAACTGCGGAAATTATTAAAAGAAGTAAAAACCGAACCGCAATATTTGAAACGCATTCCGGTCAAATCAGCCCGCGGCACGACTTTGATTTTAACCGAAGAAATTGATTGGATAGCCGCCGCCGGTCATTACCTCGAACTTCACGCCGGACGCGAAACGCATTTAATCCGCGAAAAGCTGTCGCAGCTAGAGATGAAACTCGATCCGCAGGTTTTTATGCGAATTCATCGTTCGACAATCGTTAATCTCGACCGCGTAAAATCGCTGCACCCGCTTTTTAACGGCGATCAGCTCGTTATTTTGAAAGACGGAAAAGAACTGAATTTGAGCCGCACTTATTACGAAAAATTAATGCAGCGCCTCGCGAGCTAAGAAAGAGTAAAGGTAAATGACAAAATATTTGTTAATGCGAATTGTTGATTTTTATCTAAAAACTAATCACCAAATTTAGGATTTTCCCATTCTCTTTCTGCTGATTGCTAAATTCTAAACCCGCTGCGCTTCAGGAATGAGCGATTTGTGAAGGTGAATCGCCGCCATTGCGCCTTCGGCGGCGGCGACTACTGCGAGCTGCGAACGCGGCGTCAAATCGCCTGCCGCATAAATGCCTTTAACGCTCGTTTGCTGCTCTTCGTCAACCCAAATCAATCCGCTTTCCTCGTCAATCCGGCAGCCGAGCATTTCGTGCAAATTCGACGCGGGTTCTGTCCCGAGATTAAAAAACAGCGCGTCGCATTCGAGCGATTCACCGTTGTCGAGCCGGACGTATTGAAGCTGTTTTTTCTCGAAATCGCCTTCGAGCTTGACGATGCTTTGATTTATCACCGGAATATTGAAATCGGCTAGTTTGGCGAGATGTTCTTCGCTCATATCGCCGGTTTCGCCGTTCGTCACGAGCGTCAATTTATCCGTCCAGGTCAAAAGATTCAATGTAAATCCTGCTGTTTTTTTATCTCTGCCCAGAACTACGACGCGTTTTCCGGTGTTTTCAAAACCGTCGCAGTCCGGGCAGTGATGAACCGTCGCTCCGTAAAAATCCTGAAAACCGGCGCAATCCGGCGTGAAATCACGCAAGCCCGTCGCCAGAACCAATCGTTTCGCATCGAAGCTCTGACCGATAATTTTTTCGTCGCCCGTGAAAACCCTGAAATGCTCGTCCGCGATTTGTTCGACTTTCGTAACGCAGCCTTCGATGATCAAACCGCCGTGTTCGGTGACTTCCTGCCGACCGCGTTCGAGCAACTCGGTCGGCAAAATGCCGTGATGACCGAGAAATCCGTGAACGCCGTGCGAGTAGATGTTTCGCGGGCTGTTGTGATGAAACGTCAAAACGCGGCGGCGGTAACGCGCGAGAAAAAGCGCGGTGGAAAGCCCGGCGGGTCCCGCTCCAATAACAATACAATCGTATAATTGTTCGGTCATATTTTTTAAATTCCGGCGCGAAAAGAGTTACTCGCTTCAAAGAGATTAATCCGAGATTTTCGCTTATTCTCGATTTTGCCGTCGCAAAAAATCTTTAACTCGAAAAATTAAGATTATCACAAAACCGGATTTTGTTTTTTCCGCTTTTTATTCCTTTTTTTATTAATTCCTTTATTCAGTAACACACGAAGTATTTCAACATAAACCCGCAGACCGTTCTGTTTACAAGCAAACAAAAAAATCTTGCGTCGATACGTCAATTACGATTCGTACCAGCGGTATTAACGCTTTCGTTTTGGCAAAAATTCTTTTTTCTAAATTTATAAAACGTCCGAAGCCGTACAAAGAAATTTCAGTCCCGTTTGTTACAATCGTTTGTGTGAATTTATGAACAAGACGGAAACGAAACAAATTAAACGAATGCTGCGCGAGGTTTTCGGACTCGAAAAATTGCGTCCCGGGCAGCGCGAAATCATCGAATGCGTTCTCGGCGGCGAGGACGTTCTGGCGATTATGCCGACCGGCGCTGGCAAATCGCTGTGTTACCAACTGCCCGCTCTTCAGCTCGAAGGAATGACCGTTGTCGTTTCGCCGCTGATCTCGCTGATGAAAGACCAGTCGGACAAACTCGAAGAAAAAGGCTTGGAAGTGGCAAATTTGAATAGCAGCGTTTCAGAAAGCGAGCAAAAGGAATCTTTGGAAGAAGTCGAGCGTGAACGCAGTGATTTCATTTTTACGACGCCCGAACGTTTAACCGACAATGAATTTTTAACGACGCTTCGCGACAAAACGATTGATTTTGTAGTCGTTGATGAGGCGCATTGCATTTCGCAGTGGGGACACGATTTTCGTCCGGCTTTTTTGCAATTGCGCGAGGCGTTTCGACAATTGAAGAATCCGCCGATTCTCGCTTTGACAGCGACGGCTACGCCGGATGTCGTCGAAGACATCAAAAAGCAGCTCGACCGACCGAAAATGCGGGTCGTCAACGGCGGAATCTTTCGCCCGAATCTGCGCTTTGAAGTTGCGCACACGACGAGCGACGCGGAAAAACGTCAAAAACTCGCGGCGATTTTAAGCGAAATCGAAGGCTCGAAAATCATTTACTGCGCGACCGTTAAAGCGGTCGAAGAAGTGACGGAATCGCTGCGTTCCGCCGGATTCGACGCGGAAAGCTATCACGGAAAACTTTCGGCGAAAATCAGAACCGACGTGCAGAATCGTTTTATGGCGGGCGAAATCGAGACAATCATCGCTACAAACGCTTTCGGAATGGGCGTTGATAAACCCGACATTCGCACCGTCGTTCACTGGCAAATTCCCGGCTCGCTCGAAGCGTATTATCAGGAAGCCGGACGAGCCGGGCGCGACGGCGAAGAGGCGCGATGCGTTTTGCTTTACGACACGCGCGACCGACGCGTGCAGCAATTTTTTCTCGGCGGACGCTATCCTTCGGCTGACGACGTTTTAAAGATTTACGAAACGCTTCAAAACCTTGACGCGAACGGAAACGCGCAACCGAAGTTTGAGGAAATTCTCGAAACAATCGGCGATGCCCTGGCGAAAACCAAACTGCGCGTCGGATTGAATCTGCTCAAAGACGAACAAATCGTGCGCGAGCGGCGCGGCGCGAAATTTGAATTATTGAAATCTGATATAAAAGGCGAAGAAATAAAACGACTTGCCGAAACTTACGTCGAGCGCGGAATGAGCGACCGCGATAAGCTTGAGCGAATGATGCTTTACGCGCAAAGCGCGTTTTGCCGCTGGCAGATGCTGTCGAAATATTTCGTTGCCGACAGCGAAAAAGAAATCGAAAAATGCGGAACTTGCGACAACTGCGCCCGACCGCTCGCTGAACGGCTCGACGTTCAAACTCCGGTCGAAAAACCTTCAAAAGCCGAGCAGGAAAAACTTCTCGAAACGCTTCGCCGCGAAAACGAAACGTCGAAAATCGCCGAAGGTGATTTGGTCGAGCTTCCAAAATTCGGCGAGGCGCAAGTCGAAGCCGTTTCGGGCGATAAAGTAGAAGTCGTTTTGCCAGACGGCGAACGCAAAACCTTCAAGCGAAATTACGTTCGGAAACCGGATTGATTTTATGGAAAAAGGCGAGTAGAAAAGTTTTTTAGAAATTGTTTCAAAGCGAGATTTGCCTACGAAACACACGAACGGAACGAAAAAAGGAAAAAGAAAAATAACATTTTGTTTTTGTCTTGATTTTCGCAACTTTCGTGTTTTTCACAGGCAAACCTCGCTGAGTAAAAAACTTCCGGCTTTGCGAGCACGAATTTTGAAACGCTGCGGAAGTTTTCATTTATTACGGCAGCGGTTTGCCGCCGGTCACGCCGAGAATTTCGCCGCTGATGTAGCTCGCTTCGTCTGATGCGAGAAAAACATACGCGGGCGCAAGCTCGACGGGCTGCGCCGGGCGCTGCATCGGGGTTTCTTTGCCGAATTCCGCGACTTTTTCCTTCGGCATCGTCGCCGGAATAAGCGGCGTCCAGACCGGTCCGGGCGCGACGCAGTTAACGCGAATTCCTTTTTCCATCGCTTCCTGGTTCAGCGCTTTGGTGAAATTGACGATAGCACCTTTCGTTGCCGCATAAGCGATTAATTGCGGTTTCGGTTCGTAAGCTTGAATCGAAGAAGTATTAATAATCGAACTGCCTGCTTTCATCAAAGGCAAAGAGGCTTTGCACAAATAAAACATCGCAAAAATGTTTGTGCGAAAGGTTTTTTCGATTTCTTCGGACGGAATATCCACGATGCCTTTGTGCGACATTTGAAAAGCGGCGTTGTTGACTAAAATATCAATCCGACCGAATTCGCTCATCGCCCGCTCAATGATATTTTTGCAATTCGCTTCGTCGCCGATGTCGCCCGGAACGAGCACGCAGCGTTGTCCGGCGCTTTCGACAACGCGACGCGTTTCCTGCGCGTCTTCTTCTTCGTTTAAGTAAGAAATCAATACGTCGGCTCCTTCGCGAGCGTAGGCGAGCGCGACGGCGCGACCGATGCCGCTATCGCCGCCCGTGATAATCGCCGATCTTCCTTTCAGCCGTCCCGAACCGACATATGTCTGTTCGCCGAAGTCGGGCGCCGTGTCCATTTCGGATTCGAGTCCGGGCGGCTGTTGTTTCTGCTCGTCGAACGGCGGCTGAGGTCCTTTTTCCTGCGGGTTTTCCGTCATTTTTTAATCTCCTTGATTTGAAAATATTCTTAAAACGGGAAGAACCGGCGGGCGTTGTGTTTCCCGAAGTCCGTCTCCGAAATATAAGCGTTAAATACGATTCAAGCACAAGCCGAACGGTTTTTCTGTATGCTAAATAACAAAGAGCATCTCGATTCAATATAACGAATTACCTGGAAAGTAATTTGTAAAAGAGCCTTTCAAATCTGATGTGCGAGTCAAAACGGGCGGCGAATTTTATTTTGAAATTGCCGCCGAAAACAATACAATTGAAATGTTCAAACGCTCTCTTTTACACGGCTTGAAACTTATCGAAGCGGCGGGCGTGAAATAGTTTTGTAAAATCTCATAGCCGGTTTCGTATCCTGATTGTTTGATACGAGCAATATTCGAGGAGTTCTTAAAGTTATGAAAAAATTGCTGCCACTTTTAATTTTAATGTTTGCTTTTACCGCAAACGCTCAATCGCTGCGCGATAAAATAAACACTTTTAAGTATAAAAATGCTTACAAAGTCGAGTACGATAAAACGCAAAACCGCACGCTTGTAGAGTTCGGCGAATTGCCCGTTAATCGAACGGGCGGAACCGAAATGCGGGTCAAAACGGTTTTTATAGGAGCGTCGTTTTCTTTTGAAGGCGAAGCCGTCCCGGATAATGTCGAGACGTTTAATTTGTATTTTCAATCGTTTTGTCCTCGCTGGTGCTTTCTGGAAAGTCATTCTTTAATCTTTTCGGCGGGCAATGAAAGAATTGATTTGGGAAACGGCAGCTTTAACGGAGTCGTCGGTCACGGTCACGGCGAAGATGTAACCGAAACGATGATTTATACGATCAGCCGCGCCGAACTGGAAAAAATCGCGAAAGCAGGGAAAAGCGAACTTCAGCTCGGAAACTTTGTGTCCGTTTTGCGCGACGATCACAAACAGGCGCTGAAAAATATGCTCGAATTGGCAATTTGCCCGTAAAATAATCGCAAACTGACTTTGGCTAAATACTTTCAGGCGCGGGTAAAAGACCGCTGTTTGACGAGGAAAAATGGAAACGGTCGGCGAAAAGAATGTAATACCCGAAGCGGCGAAGATTTCGATTTGGAAACGCGGCGGGTTGTCCTGGCGAGTTTTAGGCAGACGCGTCTGGCGGGAAGTTTACGAAGGAACTTTGCTGACGCACGCCGCCGCGCTTTCGTTCTACTTTCTGCTCGCGCTTTTTCCGCTTTTACTTTTTCTCATAACGATGCTCGGCTTTTTCGCGACTGCCGGAACCGAGCTGCGCGCTAATCTGCTCTCAGCTTTAAGCCGCGTCGTTCCTTTCTCCGCTTCGAGTTTAATCTACACGACCGTTGATGAAATCGGACAAAACGCCGACGGCAGCAAGCTTTCTTTCGGGCTTTTAACCGCGCTCTGGGTCGCTTCTTCGGGCATCGCGGCGATCAGCGATTCTTTAAACGCGATGTACGGCGTTAAAGAATCGCGCCCGTTTTGGAGAGTGCGTTTGGTCGCCGTCAGTCTGACTATTTCGCTCGCCTTATTAATTGTTTCGGCGCTTTTAATTATTCTTTACGGCGGCGAAATCGGCGAAGTCGCCGCCAATTATTTCAATCAAGGAAGCAACTTTGCGATTTTATGGACTGCGGCGCAGGTTCCGGTAATGATCTTATTCGTGCTGCTCACGTTCGCGATAATTTATTATTATGCGCCGAATTTGTACGAACAGAAATGGTATTGGATAACGCCCGGCTCACTCGTCGGCGTCGCGCTCTGGCTGCTCGTTTCATTTTTGTTTCGCATATATCTTCGTTATTTTGATTCTTATAGCATAACTTACGGCTCGCTCGGAGCCGTTATCATTCTGATGCTCTGGTTTTACCTGACTGGCGTGGCGATTCTTATCGGCGGAAAAATCAACGCCGAAATCGAGAACGCGGCGGCGAACGCCGGAGTGCCGGGAGCCAAACAGCACGGCGAAAAAGCAGCGGACGAATGAAAGCGGCTGAAATCAAATTCACGTCTTGTTTGCGAATCAGCCAAAACAGATAAATAACAGTCACAAAAAGCCCGAAAGAAATAGAAAAAATTTCTTTCGGGCTTTCAGAGCGTAGATGCTCTTCGTCTGATTTTTGCCGTAAATCTTTTCGGTAAGAATTTGATTACCGCGCCGGAGCCATTCGCGGGTCTTGTTTCGGCGTCATTTTATATTCGCTCGGCGGTTCGGCGCCCAGCAAATGCTTGACGAAATAATCCCAGCGGCGGCGCATCATATAATAAGAGTCCGCGCCGTAGCCGTGACGAGCGTTCGGGAAAATCAACAAATCGAAATCCTTGTTCGCCTTCACCAGCGCGTCAACGACCAGATAAGTGTTGTAGGGCGGCACGTTATCGTCCATTCCGCCGTGCGCGAGCAACAGTTTGCCTTTTAAGTTTTTGGCGTAGATTTGATTCGCCTGTTTTTCGTAATTATCTCCCGAAAGCAAACCGATATAGCGTTCGCCCCAATCGTCTTCGTAATTGCGGTTGTCGTGATTGCCCGATTCACTAATGCCGACTTTGTAAAAATCGGGATAGCGAAACATCGCCGTCGCCGTCGCGAAGCCGCCGCCCGAATGCCCCCAAATGCCAACTCGATTTGTATCCATATATGGATATTTTTGAGCTAACTGTCTGATTCCGGCTATTTGATCTTCGAGCGTATTGTCCGCCATATTGCCGTAACAAGCATCGTGGAACGCCTTTGAGCGGTCGGGATTACAAGTTCCGTCTATCACGACGACGATGAAACCGAGTTCCGCCAATGCCTGATGATCCGAGCGCGAAGCAGCAAACGAGCGCGAGCCGACTCCGCCGCCCTGCGGGCCCGGATAAATGTAATTAACAATCGGATATTTTTTGTTCGGGTTGAGATTGGTCGGCGTGAACATCAAGCCATATAAATCCCATTTTGAATCGCGCGATTTGACGGTAATCGGCATCGGCGCTTTCCAGCCAGCCGCCTGAAGGCGCGAAACGTCGGTTTTTTCCAAAACGACGATTTGTTTGCCCGTCATATCGCGCAGAACGACGGTTGGCGGCATGTCGGGTTTGGAAAAAGTATCAATAAAATATTTGCCGTCTTCGCCCATTGAAACTTGGTGATTCGCGTCTTCGGGCGTCAAAAGCTTTAAGTTTTTTCCGTCGAATCCGACCGAATAAAGATGGCTGAAATACGGATCGCGCCCGGGTTCGCGTCCGTTGGCGTTGAAATAAACGGTGCGCGTCCGGTCGTCAACCTTTTCGATTTGCGTAACGACGAAATCGCCCTTCGTAATTTGGTTTTTCAATCTGCCGGACGCCGCGTCGTATAAATAAAGATGCCCCCAACCGTCTTTTTCCGAATACCAGATGAATTCGTTCGTCGCGGGCAGATAGCGCCAGTTCGCCGCGCCCTGACCCGATTCGTATTGCGTGGCGACGCGCTCTTCGTGAACATCTCTGACTTCGCCGCTCATCGCGTCGGCAACGCGCAAATTCGCCTGTTTGTGATCGCGCGAGCTGGAAACGAATGCCAGTTTCGACGAATCCGCCGACCATTCCGTATCGGTAAGGCTGCCGTCGCACGAAATGTCGTCGCACAAAGTCGAGCGGCGCGGATCGGGCGGCATTTGAAGACGAATAACGCGCGGCGTTTCCGTTTCGACGATAACGCGCTGAATCGTAATGATCGGATCGCCGGGCAGCGGATATTTCCACTGTTCGAGCTTCGGCGCGCCGACGTTCGTCGTGACGAGATACATATCGCTTACCGCGCGCTGATCCTGCTGAAACGTGGCGATTTTTTTCGAGTCCGGCGACCATTTCACAATCGCGCGGTCGCTGTGCGTCCAGCCCGCGTTGTCGGTCGCGTAACCGAAATCCTTCACTCCGTCAACAGTCAACTGTGTTTCTTTTCCCGTCGCCAGATCGCGCATCCACAGATTCCAGTCTTTGATGTAAACCGCTTTTTTGCCGTCGGGCGAAACAACCGCATTGCGGTCTTTATTAACGAGCGCCCCAGCGTTTTTTACCGGAACCCCGGCGAGAAGCCGTTTTTCGTCAACGTCGGTTTTACGCTCGCCGGTTGCCGGATTGATTAAAACGTATTCGCTTCCGGTCGGCGTCAGCACGCGATAATAAAATCTGCCGTCGGACAAAAACGTCGGACGCACGCCGGCGCGGTCAACCAGCGGCGCCGTGTTGTAGCTTAAAAACTTTTCCGCACGCGCATAATCTTCGGCGGTTACTTTTATGGACGAATTAGCGGTGCTTTGCTGAGCTGAAACGCCGAACGCGAAAGAACCGATTAATGTTAAAAACAAAAATTTTCTAAAGAGAAGTGTTTTCATAAGTTTTTGTCGTTTATCAAATTTTACCCGAACAAACCTAAAGGATAAAGCCTGTAAGATTCGGACAAAGAAAAAATTAAGAAAAGTTAAACCCGTTTCAATCGCTAACTTTTCGCCCGTTTTCTTCATCCTTTCCGACTGCTTCACGCCGGCGGCGAACGCAAGTTTCAAAATCGTATAAGATGAAAAATTTACGGTTATTCAGAGCAAAAAAATGGATATTTGATTGCACGCAAAAGATACATTACCTTTAAGCTTGGTTGCAATGACAATGTTTTGAAATTTCCTTTTTGAAACTCTTTGCGATACGCGCGATTATTTTTGAAAGATTCTCCCTCGAAATATTTAATTCAATAGCGATTTTATAAGATTTTATAAATACGATGTCTGATTACAGCGTTGAACTGGTAAACGATCAAACGAGACTCGCGCGTTTGATCGAACGTATCGCTTTCGCGCCCGTCATCGCGCTCGATATCGAAACGGTAAATTGGTGGAATCGGCATCAGGAGCAAATCGCGCTTATCCAAATCGCTTTCCGAAGCGGGCAACAGCCGAAAGTCGCAATTATTGATACTCTCGCAAAACTCGACGTTGCGCCTCTGCGCGCGCCTCTCGAACAAAACACCGTGACAAAAGTCATTCACAATGCGGCGTTTGACGCGACGCGGCTCAACGATCATTTTCGCTTCAAAGTCGCGCCTATCTACGACACGATGGTCGCGGCGCGGCGCGGCGGAGAAAAACGATATTCATTGAAAGCGCAGGCGGCGTCACACCTGAATTTACATCTCGACAAAAGCGGGCAGCAGAGCGATTGGAGCCGCCGTCCGCTGCGAACCATTCAAATTCATTACGCCGCTTTGGATGCCGTAGCGGCGCTTCTGCTTTACGAAAATCAAATCAGCCGGAAACTCAATGGCTCTTTTCAATTGAAGGAGAAAAAGCTTTCGCCGCAGGCGACACTTCCGCTGATTGATTTGCAGGAAACTAATATTTTATCGAATAGACGCGACGGGGAACACGCCGGCGAAGAAAAAAGTTTTGCGGTGCAAACTGACTTGCCTCCTGCGCGACTCGCTTTGCTTGGCATAATCGTTGAATTGCCGAGTCGCTATCATCCCGATCAGTTATCGGTTTCGGTCGGCAATGAGCGCGTCGGATTGGCGGGATGGATTGTAGATCGCATTCTCGGCAGGGATGCGGATTTGGATGAAACAACGGCTAAATTGGAAATCGCCGGTTTGTGCGAGCATAATCTTGTTAAAATTACGGCGACGCGTAGGCTCGAAGCGACTGAAAAAGGCGCGCAGATTTGGAGTCGCTCGAAATCGCTTTAATTTTTAATAAAGTCTACGTCGAAATATGAATGTTTTAATACTAAACAGCGGCAGTTCTTCACTTAAATTTCAATTAATTGCCACAGACCTGGAACGCATTGAGCAGAACACCGACAGGCGTCTGGCGCAGGGCATTATCGAGCGCATCGGCAGCCTGGCGATTATTACGATGCAAGCCGAAGGAAAATCACCGGTTCGTTCAACTGAGCCGATTCGTGATGCGCGCGCCGCCGTCGAATTCGTCATTCGCTGGGTTTGCTCGGATCAATCCGCTATTGAAGGAATAAAAAGCGTCGCTGATATTCATGCCGTCGGTCACCGGGTCGTGCACGGCGGCGAAAAATTTACCAAGTCCGTTTTGATTACCGACGAAGTGCTGCGCGGCATCGAAGATTGCATCGAGCTTGCGCCGCTGCACAATCCGGCGAACATCAAAGGAATCGTTGCCGCGCGGGAAGTTTTCGGCAAAGGTTTGCCGCAAGTCGCCGTTTTCGATACGGCGTTTCATCAAACTTTGCCCGAAACCTCTTATCTGTACGCGCTGCCGTATCAGCTTTACCGTCGCCATCGCATCCGTCGTTACGGGTTTCACGGAACATCGCACCGTTATGTCGCTTATCGCTATCGTCAATTGAAAAAGATGGCGCGGGAAGAGGTGAACATCATCACGCTGCATTTAGGAAACGGATGCTCAGCGGCGGCGATAAAAGGCGGCAATTCGATTGATACTTCGATGGGGCTGACGCCGCTCGAAGGCTTGGTGATGGGAACGCGCGCCGGAGATTTCGACCCGGCGATTGTTGATTTTCTCGCCGCCAAAGAAGGCTTGACGCCCGCGGAAGTCGAATCTCTAGTCAACAAACAATCCGGGCTGCTCGGCATTTCCGGTCTGACGAACGATATGCGCGAGCTGCTCGACGAAGCGCACGAAAACGGCGACCGCCGCGCCAATCTCGCGATTGAGATTTTTTGTTACCGCGCCCGCAAGTACATCGGCGCTTATCTCGCCGCAATGAACGGTGCGGATGCCGTTGTTTTCACGGGCGGAATCGGCGAAAACTCCGCCGAAATCCGCGCGAAAATCTGCGACGGGTTAAGCTGGCTCGGGCTTGAATTAGACCGGGAGAAGAATTCAGCTCATACGAACGGAGTTGAAGGCATTGTCAGCAGTGATGATTCGCGGCTGGCGGTATATGTTATTCCGACGAACGAAGAATTGCTCATCGCCCGTGATACAGTGCGCGTCGTCGAACACGTTCCGCAGCGATTTTAAGTTTTTTTCGGCAGGCGCACCATTTTTTCCAGCAGTTGTTGGAGCGCGGTTTCGGGATTCTCGCAAATGCCCGAATGAACCGGCGACATTTGGATAATCGTGCTGCGCGGAGCGACGAGCCAATCGAAACGCGCGCGAATCGGCAGCCGCCCGACAGCTCCGGCAGCTTTGTCTCCCGAACAAATGAGCGGAATGGTATGTAGAAACTTTTGTACTTCATTTATCTCCAGAAACGGAGCGAAAGCAACGAATCGCTGCGCGTCAATCTCGATGCCCGCTTTCAAAAATTTAAGTTTTTGACAGAAAACGATTACGCCCGCGTTGATAAACTCTTCTCGTTCGACGCGCGGCACAACTCTGATGACGGAGTAATCAAACGTGCAGATTTCGGACATTATTGACCTCCTGCACAAAATTCCTCGGGCTTTCCAGCCGCCGCGTCAAGTATTCAAAATAAGCGTTTCGATGCTCACCGATGCCGGCAAATTGCGTCTCGCCGCCGAGCCATTCGTCGGGAATCAGTTCGATAATTCCATTGATGATTTCCGGCGTGAGTTTTGCGGTTAAAACTTCGTCAATTTCCTGTATGTCGTTTGCGGAGGAAAGCAGTACGTGATCTTTGATTAAAGTGAAAGGACTTCGGCTGCGCTGCAAATATTCGTTCCAATTATGATGAAAATAAAGCGCCGCGCCGTGATCAATCAGCCATAACTGTTTGTGCCACAAAAGCATATTGGCATTGCGCGGCGTGCGGTCAACGTTCGTCGCGTAAGCGTCGAACCAGACGATTGACGAAGCGAGCTTTGAATCCGGCGTTTGAATAAGCGGATCATAAGTGATCGATCCGGGAAGATAATCGAGCGCGAGATTGATTCCGGCGCTCGATTTAATCAAATCCTGAATTTCCGGGTCCGGCTCGCTGCGACCGAGAATCGGATCAAGTTCAACGAAAACTATCTCGGGAACCCGAAGCCCGAGAACGCGACCGATTTCGCCGGCGACGAGTTCCGCGATGAGAGCTTTCACGCCTTGTCCGGCGCCGCGAAACTTCAGCACGTACATTCCGTCGTCGTCAGCCTCGATAATCGCCGGCAGCGAGCCGCCTTCGCGCAGCGGCGTCACGTATCTTGTCGCACGAACAGTTCTTAAATTCATAACAGGCAATTTTCGCGCGGGCGCGTTAAATCAGAACAAAATGCAATCGCGCGGCGTAAACATTTGAGAGTATAACAATAAAATTGCCGAATTTCGGAAATCTGCTATTATTAGCCGTTCACCTGTAAAAGAAAACGTTTATTTGATCGGCGAATAAGTACAATTATTTCAAATTTATTTCCTGATGAACATTAAAACATCATCAACGAATACCCATTCAATCGCCGGGCAATACTGCGCGTTGCTGTCGGTTTCCGAAACAATTATTTCGCATCGCGATTTGACGGAATTGTTTCATCATTTAAGCGAGCGGCTCAAATCAATCGTTGATTTTGATTATACGAGCGTGATGCTTTACGACGCGGAACGAAACACTTTGCGGCTCGAACTGCTCGAAACGACGATTGATAACGACGTGCAGATCGGTTGGGAAGCGCCGCTCGACGATTCGGTCGGCGGATGGGTTTGGCGGCACCAGAAACCTTTATTCATTGATGATTTGAACTCCGAAAAGCGTTTTCCCGTAACCAGCGCGCTCATCCGGCGATACGGCATAAAATCGGTTTATTCTTTTCCCTTGACGATTGCCGAACGCAAGCTCGGAACGATTAACTTCGGATGCGGCGAAAAATACGGTTACGACGCGCAAATGCTTGAATTTTTGCAGCAAGTTACTCGCCAGGTCGCTCTCGCGGTTGATAACGCGATTCAGTTCAAGGAAATCGAAACGCTTAAAAACAAGCTCGCTCACGAAAAGCTGTATCTCGAAGAAGAAATCAAAAGCAATCGAAATTTTTCGGAAATCATCGGAACGAGTTCGGCGCTCAAAAAAGCTTTAAGTCAGATACAAATAGTCGCGCCGACCGACGCCGTCGTGCTCGTTCAAGGCGAAACCGGAACCGGCAAAGAGCTGATCGCCCGCGCGGTTCACAATTTAAGCAGCAGGCGCGACCGAACGATGGTGAAACTCAATTGCGCGGCGATTCCAACCGGATTGCTCGAAAGCGAATTGTTCGGTCACGAACGCGGCGCGTTTACCGGCGCCGTCAGTCAACGTATCGGGCGCTTTGAACTGGCGCACAAAGGAACGCTTTTTCTCGATGAAATCGGCGATATTCCGCTCGAACTGCAATCGAAACTTTTGCGCGTTTTGCAGGAAGGCGAATTTGAACGACTGGGCAGCTCGCGCACGATAAAAGTTGACGTGCGGCTCGTCGCGGCGACGAATCGCGATTTGCCGCAAATGGTCGCCGAAAACGTTTTTCGAGCCGATTTGTATTACCGTCTGAACGTGTTTCCGGTTTTTATTCCGCCTCTTCGGGAAAGAAGCGAAGACATTCCGCTTTTGGTCAGTTATTTCGCGCAAAAATACGCGCGGCGTTTCAATAAAAAAATTACGACGATTCCGACCGAAGCGATTGATGCGATTACAAATCATCACTGGGCGGGAAATATACGCGAGCTGGAAAATTTTATCGAACGCGCCGTTATTCTTTCGCCCGGCGAAGAATTGAAAGTTCCGCTCGGCGAATTAAAGAATGAAAAATATTTTAATAATTCATCCGCCGCGGCGTCGGAACCGGACGAACTCGTTTCGATGGAAGAAAACGAACGCGCGTATATTCAAAAAGTATTGCGGCATACAAACGGCGTCATCGGCGGCAAAGGCGGCGCGGCGGAAATTCTCGATCTGCCGGTTTCGACTTTGAGAAGCCGGATGAAAAAACTCGGATTAAAATAATACGAAAATACGAAAAACCGATTAATTTTCAGCCTGCTCGAACGCGTTATTTCGTTTGAGAAGCGATATTTCGCTGCCGTATTTTAGAACTCTCAACGATGCAAATTTCTCCGCAATCATTTGTATTTCGTTTAAATTTTGCCGGAAAACGATTTAATTTGTCTTGACAAGTCGCGCGCTTCGCCAATTTCTTTGGAAGGGTTTTTGCAATTGATAAAAATTATCGTTTGAATAAATAAAGGAATAAAAGGGAATTTTAATGCCGATTCGAATAACCCGGACAGATACCGAAGAACCGAAAAAAACAATCTTAAAAATCGAAGGCTCGCTTTTAGCCGAGGACGTGGAAATGATTTCCGAAATCTGCCGTGATCTGCGCGCCGAAAAAGAGTCGGACATCGAGCTGAATTTGGCGGATTTGAGTTTTCTCGACAGCGAAAGCGCCACCGAATTGTGTCGTTTGAAGCGGGAGCAGAATGTGACGCTCGAAGGATTGCATTTGTTTATAAAAAAAGTTATCGAAATGAGCGAAAAAGCGGCGTGACAATTATTTCACGCGCCAAATGATTGCTCGGTAAATAGTAAAAGCGGCAGTTAATTGCAAACCGCCGCTTTTATTACATTTACTTTTTGTTATTTATACGTTTTTACCTGCCCCGTACTTCGGAAAAATCCAAGTATTCGGATAATGCATCCATAATTACTTCGGGCGTTAAATCCCGATAAGTCAATTTTTCGTCAAAGCGAATATTAAACCGCGAACCGCCCTGCAAGCGTTTTTCTTGAATTCGCTGTTTGGCTAACTCTTCAGCAGTCGCGACTTCGGCACGATTGTGATTGTCTTCGCGCCGTCGTTCAGTGCGCAAATAATCGAGTTCTTCGCGCATACGACGACGGCGGCGCTCATCGGATTCGTACTTGATTTCTTTTTCCAGATGCTTCTCGCGCCGGGTTTTGTCCGCCGACGGAACGTAAACCGACGTTGATGTTTCGTCGCCGAAAGTTCCGTAACCGCCGCCGCCGAGCTGAAACTCGATGTGTTTGTCTTTAACTTTGATTTTGGTGATCATAATGCGTTGACCTTCTTCGACGCCGACACCGTATGTTTTCAGTAGATTGCTGTATTTACCGTAATCAATCGGTTGTCGCCGGTTCGGGTAAACATTGATTCCGTCTTTCGTGGCGGGCATATCAATTTTTACTTCGACGCGCCTGCCTTCAAAATAGCTTTTCAAATCGCTTTCCGTTTGCGCGGCGGCGAATGCGCTCGACATCAAAATCAATAAAGCCGCCGTAAATAAATGCTGTATGAATTTCATAAAAACTTTTCCTCGTATATATAAAATTATAAAGTTTTAAGTGCTCGCTTCTGAGCTAAATCATAAAAGTCCCGCGTTTGCGCGGCGATGAGCTTTAACGAACGCTCCGGCAAATTTAACCGCCGGGCTGCGTTCCAGCGAACCGGGCAGGCGTTCGCTCTGAAAACTCATTAACATTCGGCTCGTGTCGTCACCGTCAATTTTGACGACGTAACCGATGCCCGAAATTACCGATACGGTTTGTATGCCGAAATCTGTCAAACTCGTTTCGCCGTAATAGTTTTTTGTCCGACTATCGCTGGAAATAATTCGCGGCGCCGGTTGAAACTTGTCTGCAACTTGCAGCAATTCGCTTCGATAAACGAGAGTTACGTCCGATTCTTCCGAATCGCCGACGATTTGCAGTTGCGGCAAGCGTTTGGAAATTTCTTCGATGATTTGGTTTCTCGCATTAAAATCATTTCCGGCGTTTACGTAAATCTGGCGCACTCCGCGCAGTTCATTAACGCTGCCGTAACCGTGTACTTTTGCTTCCTGAGCTTTTGCCGCGCCATTCATTAACAAAACGATTCCGGCGATTGTCAGCACGGCTAAAATTAGCTGCACAGAAAAAGACGGATTTTGTTTTATGCTTTGCCTTTCAAAATTGTTTTCGTAAAAGTTATTTACAAGATTTTCGTTATTTAATTGTTCGTTCGCTCTCATTTCGTTATCCTCCTGCGGTTTCACCCGTTGTACGCTTTTAACGTATTGCAAGACGATTGCCAGACATTTATTTTACTCGATTAAAAGGCGTAACTGTTTGCGCAGGAATAGCTTAGGCTGGCGAAGCGCGATTTTTACAATGGTATTGCAGATTAAAAGATTTTAGGTTCGATGCGATATTTCGCATCGGTCTCGATATTTCGCTTTTGTTTTAATAAAATTTATTGGTGCGGAAATGTTTTTGAGTCAAAGTTTGTGAAACGAAACCTTGTAAAACGAAACAGAAAAGTTTTCAGTTGATTTCGCGGGCATCCGGTGAGAGTATAAGTCTATGAACGCAACGTCCGATCCTCAAATTATACGCTGCGCGAAATGCGGCTCGAGCAATCGTATTAATCCGAACAGACAAGGCTCGGGTTTGCCGGTTTGCGGTCGCTGTAAAACGCCTCTGACGGCGGAAGTTCTTCCCATAATCCTTACGGATCAGAATTTTGCCGCCGAAGCGGAAAGCTCCCCGCTTCCCGTGTTAGTTGATTTCTGGGCTGCCTGGTGCGGACCTTGCCGAATGGTTGCGCCCGTCGTAGAGCAGCTGGCAAAAGAGCTTCGAGGAAAAGTTCGCGTCGGTAAACTGGACGTGGATAAAAATCAAATGACGGCGGTGCGCTTCCGCGTGCAAAGCATTCCGACTTTGCTCGTATTGAAAAACGGTTTGGAAGTTGACCGAATTGTCGGAGCGTTGTCGAAAGAAGCGATTTTGCAGCGCCTGAACAGGTATCTTTAATTATCTTGTCCAACTAAAATAAAAATCCTCGATTAAAAACAAAGATTGAAATTCAATTGATTTTTTATCTATTTCACTAAATTCGCAAATCGTTCGTCGTTTCGCACATTGTCCAGAAGCGGATCAACCTTGACGAAAGAAAAACCGACGGCGTGATTATCTTTGGCTTTTCTGAGCCATTCTAAACTTTTTGTCGTATCGCCGAGCAGCGAGTAGATAACGCCGATTTCATACGGAGTGATTTGTTCGATTTCCTTGCTCTTGAAAAGTCCCTCGAGAATTTTCGACGCTTCTTCTTTGTTCCCGACGGCGGCTAGAACGTGCGCGTGTTTCGCGCGGCTGGTCGGCGTGTCGCCGGCAAAAGCGGTTTCTTTTTTATAAACCGCCAAAGCCTCGTTCGCCATCCCTTTTTTCTCGTAATTCCACCGCAAAATAACATGAGCTCCGACCGACGACGGATCAATTTCCAGCGAGCGGTTAACCTGCACGATTGACTCGTCGTAAAGACGCGCCAGAAAAAGAACGTTGGCAACTGCATTGGCGATGACCGCCGAACGCGGTTCCAGCGACTCGGCGCGTCGCATCATTGCAATCGCTTCGTCGTGCCGACCCTGTGACGACAGCAGAAAAGCGTACCATTGATGCGCCGTGGCGTAATTCGGTTTCAAGCTTATGGCGCGGCGAAACTCTTCTTCCGAGCTTTGATAATCTTTCTCAAAATGGAATTTTACGAATCCGAGAGAAGCGTGCGCTTCGGCTAAGTTGTTATCGAGCGCGACGGCTTTCATCGCCGCTTGACGGGCATTGCTCCAGGCGTCTGGCGGCTGCGGTTCTTCGTACCAGTTCAAAAGCGCGTAACAATCGGCGAGTCCCGTATAAGCCAGAGCGAAATTCGGATCAATCTGAATCGCCTGCTTGAAAAGCGAAATCGCACTTCGAAGTCCTTGAACAGTTCTTTTGCCGAAATGAAAACGTCCCGCGACGTAAAGTTGCTGCGCTTCGGCGTTCTCCGTGAAATGCTTGGCTAGATTTTGTTTTTCGCTGCTCGACAACTGCAAACTCAAAGATTTGACGATAAGCTCGGAAATCGAATCCTGCAAAGCGAATAAATCGCCGTTCAGTTGGTTGAAAACTTCCGACCAGACGATTCGATTATTCGGCACATCGGTCATTGCGAGTTTCATCTCGACATTGTTCGCGTTGCGCTCGACCGTACCGCTGACGACGTAATCAACCGCCAGTTCTTTGCCGATTTCCGCCGGTGATTTTTCAGTCTTTAAATAACGGCGCACCGAGCTTGCCGAGCGAATATTTATTTCGGAAATCTGGCTCAATTTACTCGTCACAAGGTCTGCCGTTCCGACACCGAGATACTGCTCGTCGTCGGTTTTCGCATTAACCGTGGCAAACGGCAGTACGGCAATCGAAAGCACTTTCGCAATCGGTTTACCCGGCGCAGCGTTTGCGTTTTCGACTAAAACGTTTTGTCCCGGCTGTTCGCCCGTTTTTTGCGAACCGTAGCGAACGGCAAAAAAAGTGATTAATGCAAGCACGACAAACAATCCGATACCGGCGAAAGCCCATTTTGAAAAACGAAAGGCGGACGGTACGGAAACTGCGGCTTCTTTAACGGCGCCGGTATCCGAATCGGTCGCCTGAATCGAATTCGGCAAAGTTTCTTCCGCCTGCATTTCCATTTCGACCGTGCTTTCGCGGTACAAAAGCGGATTCCCGGTGCGCTCGAGCAAATTCGTAAATTCCGCATCATCGCGCAGCGAATCGAAAATCGGTTCGACCCCAATCCAGCCGAGCAGCGCTTCGCGTTCTGAAAAAGATTTTTCCAGCATTTCGAGCGCTTCGGTTCGCTCGGCTAAAAGAGTGTGAACAACGGCGATGTGATAAGGCGATACGAAACGTTCTTCGGAAATTTTTCGCAATCTCGACGCCACTTCTTCAGCCTCGCTTCGCCGACCAGCTCCTGCGAGCGCCTGACCGTGCCCGCTCAGCATAAGCCAGCTTTCCGGAGCGAGTTCAATCGCCTTTTCGCTCGCTTCGATAGCTTCGTCGAATTTTTTCGCGCCGCGCAGCGCCCGGCTTAAACCGTAAAATGCGAGCGGATACTGCGAATTGGTTATTTGAACTAACTGACGATACTGCTCGATGCTTTCGTCGAAACGGCGCGCGTAATACAATCCGGCGCCGAGATTATACTGATTAAACCGGGAGAGCGGATCTATTTCTATCGCACGCTTCGCGTGTCTGATTCCTTCATCGAACCGGTTTTCCATAAAAAGCTGAACGGAATACCAGACGCGCGCGGTCGCGTTGTTCGGATTGAGCTTCAAGGCGCGGCGAAAAGCGGTTTCGCTTTGACGCCAATCGTAATATTTGCCGATTGCGGCGAAACCGAGCGCGGCGTGCGCTTCGGAAAGCTCCCGGTCGAGCTGCACGGCTTTGGTCGCGGCTTCGACGGCGGATTGAAAACACTCGCGCGCGGGCAAAATCCCGAAAAGTCCGAGCCAGTTGTAATAATCGGCGACGCCCGCATAAGCCAGGGCATAGTTCGGGTCGTGTTCAATTGCTTCGTTGTAAGCGTTGATCGCTTTGGCAAAATCTTCTTCGGTCGGCGTGTTCCAATGAAAACGCCCGCGCAGGTATGCTTCGAAAGCCAGCGGGTTATCCGTTCCGCGTCTTCCGGGATTCTCCAGCTCGTCGGTTAATTGCAGCATCAAAGCTTCCGCCGCTTTGCCGGAAATAACGTCTTCGAGATGCAAGATGTCAGTATAATTTTCATCGAAGCGCTCCGCCCAAACGGTCGTTTGTTCGGCGACATCGAGAAGCTGAACGGAAACGCGAATGCGATTGCCGAATTTTTGAATGTGTCCTTCGAGTATGTATTCGACTCCGAGTTCGCGCCCCGTAGCAAACGGGTCGAAATGTTTTTCGCCGAATCGCAAAACCGCGCTCGTCGGGCGCACGACCAGTCTTCGGACATTGGAAAGTCGCGTAATCAGCGCGTCAGCTAAACCGACGCCGATAAATTTTTCGCCCGCTTCATCGCTTTTCTCGGAAACATTGAGCAGGCGAAACGGCAAAACGGCGATTGATTTATTAACGTTTAATTTCCCGGTCGTTTCGTGCAGCGACGGGAAATTTACCGACAAATGCGGATCGGCAAGCACGGCATTTCCGTTCAAATATCGTGAAACGTCGGCGGCGAAATCTTTGATCGAAGAAAATCTTGCTTTCGGCTCTTTGCCGAGAGCTTTCATTATCAAACGGTCGAGATCGTCCGACAGTTCGAGCTGCAAGGCTTCAATGTTCGTGCCGCGCAATTCAGCGGCTTTTTCCGCCGATATGTTTTTTACCGCGTATATCGGCAAAAGCGTTTTGCTGTCCGAAACGACGCGGCTCGGCAGTTCGGGCGAAACTTCGCAGATAACGCGGGAAAGCTCGTGCGGCGCACGTCTGCCGGAAAAATTGTACGCTTTGTGCCCGGTCAATAATTCGTAAAGCAAAATGCCGAGCGCGTATATGTCCGAAGCCGGAGTGATTTCGCCGCCGCAGACTTGTTCGGGCGAAGCGTAATCGAGCGTCATCAGACGCATTAAAGTCGAAGTCGGGCTGATTGATTCGTGAATCAAATCCGGGTTGAGCACTTTGGCGATGCCGAAATCGAGCAATTTCGGCACGCCCGCTTTCGTAACGATAATATTTCCGGGTTTGATGTCGCGGTGAATGATTCCGCGTTCGTGCGCCGCCTGCACAGCCGAACAAACCTGCTCGAAAATTTGCAGTCGTTCGCGCGTACTCAATTTGTTTTTGTCGCAGTAACTGTAGAGCGGCTCGCCTTCGACGTATTCCATCACGAAATAAGGCAAGCCGTCGCGCGTCGTTCCGCCGTCGAGCAGATTGGCGATGTTCGGATGATTGAGATTGGCTAAAATCTGGCGCTCGTGACGGAAACGGCGAATGATGAAATCCGTGTCCATGCCGCGTTTGATAAGTTTTACGGCGACCTTTTGGCTAAATTCGCCGTCGGCGCGTTCAGCCAGATAAACCGCGCCCATTCCGCCGCGACCGATTTCTTTTTTCAATTCAAACACGCCGAGCCGCTGCCCAATCATTCGATCTTGTTCGGCTACCGTTTCAGGCTCGATGGCTTGCTGTTCCGCATTTTGATTTTGTTCCGAATTTTGAATGTCGCCGCCCGCCCAGTCTTCCGACCCGGCGGGGTTTTTCGCGGATTCGTAACCGGAGAGCAGCTTTTCGACTTCGCGCTGAAGTTCGGGGTCTTCCGTTTGCGAATAAACGTAATTCAGCCGTTCGTTCGGAGCGAGAACGATTGCTGATTGGAAAATTTCCTCAATTTGTCGCGAACGATTTTGCGGCATTCGATTACGTGAAATTTAACGGAACAATAAACGGAGAGAAGATTTTTTAATAAATTACATTAAATAAACAAACTGATCTTTTTCTTGCAGGGAAAATCAAAATCAATCTATATCAAGTATAAAGAAATACAATTATTTTCGCAATTTTTAAGCGCCGTATAAATAAATAATCGATATTTTTTACGAACGGAAACAGGCGAAATAAAAGCTGCAAAAATTCGGCTTCCGATTTGCCTTTGGAAAATGAACTAAAGAAACTTGTATTTTGTTTTGTGTTTGGGGCAGGATTTTTGAGAAGGTGTTGCGAAGATGGCTTTTTCTTATCAGCGTAGAGTTAGCGTTCTCTGCGGTTTTGTTTTTGCAGATAATCGAACGGCAAAATTAAAACCGCAGAGAACATTGAAAAAATATTTTTGAGATTGATTTTAGCGGTTTATTATCTCTTGTCTTAGCTTTAAGATTGCTCTAAGAAGAGCGTCTGCCGATACGGAATTTGAACTTTGTAGAATTGCGTATTGTTCCAGTGCCGCCTCGCTCATATTGAAAGACAGATGTGTCAATCCGAGATTTAAACGCGCTTCTTCGCAGGTTGGATTTAGCGAAATCGCTTGCTGAAAAGACTCAACCGCTTCCCGATACAAGCCCGATTCGGAATATGCAACGCCTAAATCATTATAAGCGGCAACGTACTTCGGTTTGATAGCAATTGCGGATCTGAATGCCTTAATCGCTTCTTCTCGGCGTTCAAGTTTGAGATATGCAAAACCTAAATTATGCAGCGCCTCGGCGTCTTTTGGGTTGATTGCGGCAGCGTTGCTAAACGCCTCGGCTGCTTCGCCGTAGCGCCCAAGGTTAACGAAAGCCTTGCCTATATTATTGTAGGCGGAAGCGTAATGTGGATTTAACTTTATCGCTTGTTTGAAAGCCTCGACTGCTTCTTGATAGCGGTTCAAATCCGTGTAAACGACCCCGATATTATTGTATGCTTCAGCGAAGTCGGGTTTAGTACGAATGGCTTGTTCAATTGACCTGACTGCCTCATCATAACGTTTAAGTTCGGCAAATGCATTACCCAGATTATTGTATGCCTCGGCGTAATCATTTTTAACGCGAATCGCTTGTTTATAAGCTGAAACCGCTTCTTCGTAGCTGCCCCGGCTGTGGTAATAAACTCCCTGTTGGTAAAATCGTGCCGCTTCTTTCGAAACGGGGGATGCGATTTGCTGAGCGGCTGCGGTTGAAATGTTTATGGAAAGTAAGATAAAAGCGAACCGAAAGATATTAATTATTTTCATAGAGAACTCCTTTTGATTTATAAACGTATTTCGGTGATGATTGCGCGGCTGACAGCGGATATTTACAATTTTCAAAACGTTCGGGTTTTGATACTGCAGCGCGTCATCACAAAACGGAATTTATCGCGGAGGCTGCGCGTATGTCTTTAGAAATTGATTTTTTGTCGTTAAATTTTCTTAGAATTTTCTTAGAGATTTCTTAGAGCGATTATGAGCAGGAAAACAAAGCAGTTATATGAGTTCGGCTCTTTCATTCTGAATCCAGCAGAAAGACTTCTACTGCGTGAAGGACAACCCGTGCCGCTTACTCCGAAGGCTTTCGATATGCTCCTGGTGTTAATCGAAAATAAAGGAAAGCTACTCGAAAAGGATGATTTAATGCAGCTGCTGTGGCAGGACAGTTTCGTCGAAGAAGGAAATCTTTCATTTAATATTTCTATCTTGAGAAAGGCGCTGGGCGAAGCTCCGAAAGAACGTCAATTTATTGAAACGGTTCCGAAACGCGGCTATCGTTTCGTCGCGGACGTGAAAATTCTCGAAGCCCAAAGCAGCGAAGTAGAAAACGACGAAGAAGAAAACACTGAACAAGTAGAATTTTTAAATTCTTCCGAAAAACAAAAAGAACGCTTTAAAAATGAAATCGCACAAGCGGACTTTAAAAACTTGGTGACAAATGCTGCGAACAGCGATTATCAAATCGTTGAAAACCGCAATAATTCGATTCATGTTTCTGCGGCACAACCTAATTATCCGGCAGTCAAAAACAGCCGCTATTCGAAACTGTTTGCTTTCGCCGCGCTGTTTATTGCGGTAGCCGCAACGAGTTTTGTGACGTATAAACTCACCGGACAATCGCCGGATGCAAAGCCGAGCGGAGTTTCACAGCCGATGAAAGTCACTCGTTTGACCACTGCCCGAAACGCTGTAAACGCGGCAATTTCGCCCGACGGCAAATATGTTGTTTATGTCATAGACGAAGCGAGGCAGCGGAGTTTATGGCTTCGACAAATCTCAACCAACAGCGATACGCAGCTCATTTCGCCCGGCGACGTGAATTATCTGGATATTTTTTTCTCGCCCGACGGCGATTACGTCAATTACATAAAAACGGAGTCCGATAGAAAGCCGTCGCTTTATCAAATTCCGGTGCTCGGCGGCGCGGAAAGAAAACTGATCAAAGATGTTCCCGCACCGGCGCTCTCGCCCGACGGAAAGCAATTTGCTTTCATTCGCGATCACGGCGACGAAGCGGTGTTGTCAATCGCAAATGCTTCCGACGGCAGCGGTGAGCAGAGACTCGTCACGCGCAAACAGCCGGGCTTTTTATACAGCCCCGTTTGGTCACCCGACGGGAAGACAATTGTTTGCGCTGCCGGAAATGTCAATGAAACCGGGCGTCAAGTCAATTTGATCGAAGTACGGCTTGACGATAAAACCGAAAGAACAGTTACTTCCGAGCAGTGGAAATTCATCGGACGAGTCGCGTTTCTGCCGGATAAAAGCGGCATACTGACGACCGTTTCGGATTATTCATTCGGACCGTATCAGGTTTGGCACGTTTCATACCCCGACGGCAAAGCGCGACAAGTCACAAATGATTTAAGCAACTACGGCAACATCAGCATAACGTCCGATTCGAAGACTTTGGTCACCGTTCAATCTGACATAAGCCCGTTTGTTTGGGTTTCGCCGGGCGCGGAAATCGAAAAGGCGAGGCAAATTACTTCAAGTCCCGGAACGCGCAATGATTACTGGGGATTTTCGTGGACGCCGGACGGAAAAATAGCGTATGTTTCGACAGTTTCGGGCAATCAGGATATATGGATTATGAATTCGGACGGCACGGGGCAGAAACAACTGACCTTCGGCGAGCACTCCGACTTTGACCCGTCGGTTTCGCCCGACGGTCGCCGCATCGTTTTCGCTTCCGAGCGTTCGGGCAATACCAAAATATGGCAAATGGACATCAACGGCGAAAATCTCAAGCAATTAACTTTCGGCAGCACGTCCGATTATCTTCCTTCTCACACGCCAAATGGGCGGCAAATAATTTACACCTCGAGCGATACGAGAAATCAAACGTTATGGAAAGTTTCGCTTGAAAATCCGGGCGCGCCCGAACAGTTAACCGCTTATAATTCAACCTGGTCGGCAATTTCGCCCAACGGAACGCTAATAGCCTCGTGGCATTTCAATGAACAAAAAAGAGTTATCGAATTGATAGTTCTTCCGATCAGCGGCGGCGCACCGGTTAAATCTTTCAGCGTTTCGCCCACAGCAAAGACTTGGGCTGATATTCAATGGACAGCGGACGGGCAGGCAATAACCTATCTAGAAACGATTGGCGGAATCGGAAACATCTGGCTCCAGCCGCTCGACGGCGACGCGCCCAAACAATTGACCGACTTCAAAACGGAGCGGATATTTCGCTTCGCCTGGTCGCCTGATGGCAAACAGCTAACATTTTCGCGCGGAGTAGAAACAAATGATGTTGTTCTTATCAGCAATTTTAGATAACGGAAAGAAATTAAATGTGATTCTAAGGTGTGAAAGATTTTTGAAATAGCTTTAAAGTTTGTTTCTCATTTCTCATTCGGCGCCCATAAAATCAATCGGATCGTGCTTTTAATTAAATGTTCGACTTATGTTTTACAAGTAATCTATTTTTTCCAAAAGTTTCTCGATCTCAACCCAATCGGCGTACGGTCTGTTTCCGTCCGACGATAACTTTAAAGGGCAGCCGAGCGCCGCGTCGTCTATGTAAACCGGCGCGTAAGCCTTCGGCGATTTCGACCAGAATCGCTGGTTCGGATTTTTATTCACCGCCCAAATCGCAATCTCGCGCTCGGCAAACCAATTTGCCGCTTCTTGTAAAGGTTCTCCGGAACGAATTGTCCAAAGGATTATTTTGACCTGATTTTCGTTTAATTTTCTTAAAACTTCTACCGCATACGGCACATCTTCGCCGATTTTCGGATATTCGTGCATCACGCAAGTCCCGTCAAAATCTACACAAACTATTTTGTTTTTGCTCATAACGAAACGCGGAAAAGGCTGGATTAGAAGAAATTAAAGCGGCACATTTCTTATACTCTCCTTTTCCGGAACTGCTTATTGTCTCATAAAAATATACAGTTTACTGAGGTAAAAACTGTAAAATCAAAGTTATGCTCAACAAGAACCAACGCTACGCGATTAAACGGACAGGCACCGGATTAGGCTTTTTTACTCTCGTTCCGATACCGGCGGATAAAAAAATTATCGAATACATCGGTCCGATTTTAACCAGAGAAGAGGCGGACAAAAAAGGCGGCAGGTATTTAATGACGATTGATGAAGAGTATCTGATTGACGGCAGCCCGCGAAGCAACGCCGCCCGTTATATCAACCACTCGTGCGCGCCTAACGCAAAGGCATTTAGAACCGGCGTGCGTATCTGGATTTGGTCAATTAGGACTATCGAAGCCGGCGAAGAAATCACAATAGATTACGGCAAAAAATATTTCGACGACTTTATAAAGCCGGTTGGGTGCAAATGCGTTAAGTGCAATAGATACAACAAGAAGGCATAATAAAAAATTGGTCGCTCGGCGTCGGGTTTGAATTTCGGAGTAACTTAAAAAGAGTTATTCTAAATAATCATTTTACCCGGTTTTATTACGTCTTTAACAAGTATCTTAAAAAACAATTTTAAATTGAAGTGTTCACAAAAGCTTTCTTGCAGCAATAAAACAGTAATCGCCCAAATCATTTTCATATTTTTTTGCCGCTTTGATAAAACTGCCGTTTTCCAAATCGCCGGACAGCTTTTGCAGTCCGCTTTCTACTTCTTCTTTGTTGCTCAAAGCGGAAAAAGAAGAGATGCCCTTTCTCACCTGTTCATTGAAATAAATCGAAGGACAATTTTTGCCGCTGTAAAGAAACAAATCTTCCAAATCGGGCTGAACGAAATACTTTTCCGCAGCGGTTACGGCGAACCCGGCGGATTCGAGAACCGCTTCTACTTTTTGTCGCGCGGGCATAACCTGCATCGAATCTTTCATCATTTTCGGAAAATAATGATTCAGCCAATATCCTTCCATTTGTTCGGGAAAAGAGGTAAATATAACGAAATTGCTTTTCTCCTTTAAGACCCGGTAAATCTCGGCGAAACCTTTTTCCAGATTTTTCCAGTGATGAATCGTTAAAGTCGCCAGAGCGCCGCCGAAAAACTCGTTTTCAAAAGGCAGGTTTTCAGCCGACGCTTGTTTCCAGACAACCGAACCGCTTTTTCGTTTCGCCTCTTCGAGCATAATTTTGCTCGGTTCCGCTCCGTACATCGAATATCCTTTTGCGGCAAATGCCGCAGTATAATTTCCGGTTCCGCAGCCGACATCGAGATAGCTTGAATTTTTGTCGGGAGATAACAGCGAAAAAAGCTTTTCAGTTAAAAATGGATCGGCAGCTCTAGTCCGGTTATAATCAATTCCAATCAAATCGTAGACGGCTTTTTTCATATTCTTTTTCCATATTCTTTATTTACAGATTAATTATAAAAAAACTTCGCGCTTTGGAGTTTTCTCTCAGTTTATTAAAAAGAGTCGTTTACAAACAGATAACGAAGATATAATTCTTTCAACAGATGTGAAAATTTATTTTTCTTCGTTGTTAATAATCCGCCGCCGCGCACGTTTATATTTGTAGGAAGACGATTCCAGGGAGACAGACGTGAGCACAACCACCGCTAACATGCTATTAAAAAGCGATTTTATAGATTCCGCAAAGAGCGCGACTCCTGATGAAGCAGGCGCGGGCAACGCGGAAATTGAAGAACTCGGAGTTCTTTTTCGCGATTATCATAAAACGATTTTCCGCATCGCATACCGCATCACTGGCAGCCAGAGCGACGCGGAAGACGTGTTGCAAACTATCTTTCTGCGGCTTGCCCCGAAGCAGGCACGGCGCGATTTTTTGCCGAACGCCGGAGGTTATCTGCATCGGGCGGCGGTCAACGCGTCGCTCGACTTGCTGAGGAGCCGCACGCGCGCCAATTCCGTTTCTTTAGACGTTATAGATTTTAATCAAAGCTCGAAGCTTTCTGTAGCGAGTCCCGAAGACGATTTTGCAGACGTGGAACTGCGCGAGCTTATTCGCCACGCGGTCGCGAAACTCGAAGGGCGCGCCGCGACCGCGTTCGTGCTCCGGTATTTTGAAGGCTACGACAACGCTCGAATCGCACAGATTTTAGGCACGTCGCAAATGGTCGTCGCAGTTACGCTGCATCGCGCCAGAACACGTCTGCGCAAAGAAATCGGCAGTTATTTGGAGAAACATCATGAAGCATAATAAACAAAATTTGGATGCCATTATAGAAGACGCCGCAAGCGGTATACGCGACGAGAAAATTGATTCGTCAATCATAGAACAATCCGCGGCGCGCGTGTGGGCGCGGGTTAGTCAACAAATGTCAGCGGAAAATTTCGCTGCGGCGGAAAATTCTTTGTCCGCAAATTCAAATTTAGGAAAGTTAAATACAATGAGCACTAATAACAATACAGAACATATTCAGGGATGCGCTGATTTCCAATCGCTCATTCCGGCATACCTTGATAAGAAACTTTCGACGGCACGCACGCTGCTCTTGGAAGACCATACGAACGAATGCATTCCGTGTCGTCAGGCGTTGAAAACCCAACGCGCAAACCAGGCGGCAAAAACGGCGACGTTTATCCCGCGTCAACACGCGAAGCGCGCCGCGAGCGGACAGCAGCGGGCAAATACGAACGGGCGGTTTATTCCTAATGGTTGGAACAAAACCAGCGTTGCGCGCTGGAGCGTAGCCGCCGCGCTCGTCATCTGTTTAGGATTTGTCGGATTATTCGTTTCCGAGCGTTTCGATTGGTCGGGAACGACACTGGCGGCGACGCTTGAAAATGCGGACGGCGCGGTTTATGTCGTTTCCGACACTGAAAATCGTCAACTCGCGGCGGGCGAGCAGCTTCAGAAAGGCGAGCGCGTGCGCACGGCGAAAGACTCGAACGCGGTGCTGCGACTCGCCGACGGTTCGATTGTTGAAATGCGCGAGCGCTCCGAGTTTTCAGTGAGCGAAAACAGGCGCGGCGTTACCGTCAATCTCGAACGCGGCGATGTTATCGTCGAAGCCGCCAAGCAGCATAACGGTCGGCTGTACGTTCAAACGCCCGACTCGCTCGTCTCCGTCAAAGGCACGATATTCGCGGTCGAAAGCGGCACGAAAGGTTCGCGCGTTTCGGTAGTTGAAGGCGAAGTAAAAGTCAATCACGCGGGCAAAGACGAAACCTTGCTTCCCGGCGATCAAACTACGACCAATTCTAGTTTAGAGAAAATTCCGGTTCAGCAGGATGTTGCCTGGAGCCGCAACGCCGCGCGTTATGCGAACCTGGTTTCGGAACTGGCGAAATTGCAACGCGACGTTAATCAAAAAGTCGCGCGTCCCGGCGTTCGCTACTCGTCTAAATTCGTTGATCTGCTGCCGGAAAACACGGTTTTCTACGCGGCGTTGCCGAATTTGACGGAAACGCTTGCCGAGTCGCAGCGCATAATGCAGGAACGTATCAGCCAGAATCCGGCGCTCGCCGAATGGTGGAAAGGCAACAAGAATAATGAATTCGGTCTTAATGAACAGACGCTTGCGCGCGTTCGCGAGTTCGGTACGCAGCTCGGCGATGAAATCGTCGTCAGCGCCGAAATGGATGCGAAAGGCGAGCCGAACGGCATTCTCGTCTTAGGTGAAGTGAAAAACGCGGCGAACTTCCGCACATATCTTGACGAACAACTAACAAGCTTCGCGAAACAGTCAAGCGATGTGTCTAAGGTTCGCATCATTGACGATCCGTTGACTGCAGCGGTCGCGAGTCCTTCGATATCAACAGCTGTAAACGGCAGTGCGAAAACAAAAGACGCGCCGGCGAAAGACGCCGCAAGTAAATCCGAAGTGTTCGTCTGGATTCACAACGACATCTTCGCGGCATCGGCGCAGATCGAACCGCTTCGCGGGCTTGCGACGAAACTGAAAGCGCCGGGCGCGAGCCGCTTCGCGGGCACGCCCTTTTATCAGCGCATCAACGACGTTTACAGAGACGGCGCGGGAATCGTTGTCGCAGCCGACCTCGAAAAAATCGTAGCGCGGGCGGTCAGTCAGGATAAAGAACCGGGCGCCGAGCGTCGCCAAGAAGGCTTTAACCGTCTCGGCATCACGAACTTGCGCCACTTTGTCGTCGAACAAAAAGAAGCGAACGGCAAAACTTTGAGCCGCGCCGCGCTGACATTCAGCGAACCGAATCGCGGCATTGCGTCCTGGCTCGCCGCGCCGGGTTCGATGGGCGCACTGAATTTCGTCTCGCCGAATGCGAACGTCGCAACCGCGTTCGTGGTAAAAGAACCGGCGTTGCTGGTTGACGACCTGCTCGGATTTTTAGAAACGGTTGATCCGAATATGAGACGCAGTTTGGACGACATCCAAAAGTCGCAAGGCATTGACATTCGCAACGATTTTGCCGCACCGCTCGGCGGCGAGTTCGCCTTCGCGATTGACGGTCCGCTTCTTCCGACGCCTTCGTGGAAAATCATTGTGGAAGTTTACGACCAGGCGAAATTGCAGGATACTTTTGTCCGCGCCGTCGAAAAGCTGAATCAGTTTTCCGTGCTGCACGGCAAAGGCAAACTGAGCCTGGAAAGCGCGACTTCGGGCGACCGCACTTTTTACTCGGTAAAATCTGCTGACGCGGGACTCGAAGTGCATTACACTTACGCGAACGGTTACCTCATCGCCGCGCCGAGCCGCGCGCTGCTCGAACAGTCCATTGCGAATCGCGACGCCGGACAAACGCTCGTCCGTTCGGCGAGATTTATGAGCTCGCTTCCCGTTGACGGCAACACGAATTTCTCGGCGATTTTTTATCACGATCTCGCGCCGCTTATGAAGCCGCTCGCGGATAAAATGAAAACGGCAGGCGGAGAATTGACGGAACAGCAGCGTCAAACGCTCGGTTCGATTGACGCGAATGCGCCGCCGACACTCGCCTTTGCTTACGCACAGGGCGACCGCATTACGCTTGCGGCAAACACGGAAGGCGGCGCGTTCGGTTTAAGTCCGGCGAGTTTGATCGGTCTGCCGCATTCATTTGAAATGCAGCATATTTTAATGAACGCAATGGGCGATAAGAACGTACAGAAGAAATAGTGAAACAAAAGCGACACTAAATAGGACGAACACCGACGGACGATTTCCAGCGTCCGTCGGTTTTTGTCGTGTTTGGCAGGTTGCGCTTGTAAATCCAGTCCCGGTAATTAGGAGATAAACGATTTTGTCTTTGGATTCAAAACGCGAACTTTTACGGCACCTTCTTGCGACACTGGCATTTCGCGGCGGAATTGCTGTTACAAACGCGCCGGATAATTTCGCGCAGTTTCGCGCCGGTGAAGCGACGCGCAGCGCTGGAGAGCTTTTGGCGCACATCGGCGATTTGATTCAAGGCTCGCATTTTTTAATGAAAGGCGAGTTCGTTCGTTTACAGTCGCCTCCACAAACGTGGGCGGAAGACGTAAAGCGTTTTTTTGCCGAAATCGAAAAATTCGATTCGTATTTAGTTTCCGAGGCGCCGTTGGCGCAGCCGATAGAAAAGATTGTGCAGGGACCGATTGTCGACGCTTTAACTCACGTCGGGCAAATCGTGATGCTGCGCCGTTTGGCGGGAAAACCGATTCAGCCGGAAAGCTATTTTACCGCTGAAATCGCGGCAGGCGGAGTAGCCGAAAAATACTTTTCAAAGTTTATTTAATAATTTGTAGTGATAACGATATGACAAGTGTCATCGAACTTGAACAACTGAGCGTGACGTTTGGAAAGCGTCCGATTCTGAAATCTTTAAGCGGCGCGCTCAATGGGCGCGCCATCGGCTTGCTCGGACCGAACGGCGCGGGCAAGACTTCGCTCATCCACACTCTGCTCGGTTTTCACCCGCCGACTTCCGGCACGGCACGCATTTTCGGGCAGGACATTACAAGAGATGCAAAGCAAGTGCGAGCGACGGTCGGTTATATGCCCGAGCGCGATTCGTTTATCGCCAAAATGTCTTGCGTTCAATTCGTGCGTTTGATGGCTGAGCTTTCCGGCATTCCCGCCGGTCACGCGCTTGAACGGGCGCACGAAGCTCTGTTTTACGTCGGTTTGGGCGAAGCGCGCTACCGTCCGGTTGACAGCTATTCGCTCGGAATGAAGCAACTCGCGAAATTAGCGCAGGCGATAGTTCACGGACCGAAACTGATTATTCTGGATGAACCGACGAACGGGCTTGATCCGCCGACGCGCAATCGAATGATTTCGCTTATTCGTCAGATTCGTGATGGCGGGCGGGCGCGGATACTTTTGTCGTCACATCTTTTGCGCGACGTTGAAGAATGCTGCGACGAGATTCTCGTCTTAAAAGACGGAAACATCGCCGCCAACTGTAATCTAGAAGAGGAGCGCAAGGCGAATCGCAAATTCATCGAGCTTGAGACGCGCGGCGGCGAACGGCGAGCGTTTGCCGAAGCAATCGGCGGTTTGGGATGCGAATACGCTCTTGCGGGAGAGCGGCGCATAAAATTGATTATGAATGAGACCGCTGAAATAAGCGATTTGTACCGCCTCGCGCTCGAACATAATGTGCAGATCAGGCGGCTTAATTTCAAGCGCGATTCGCTCGAAGAAATTTTCTTAAAAGCGATGGAGAACGGAAACATAACCAACGGCGCGGGGGCGTCAGTTAATAACGGAAGCGCAATTTTGAACGAAAACGCGCAGGCGAACGGGAGGGTGAACGATGGCAGTTTATGAGCATTTATACCGGGCGTATGAAGGCGAATCGCACTCCGCCTTATCGCGCTTTCTGGTAATACCGCGCTACGCTCTGCGCGAAACGTTTAAGTCTAAATTATTTACGACGATCTTTATTCTCTGCTTTATCTACCCGCTTGTCGCGGCTATCCTGGTTTATCTGCATCATAATTCGAACGCGCTGGCGATATTGCAGATAAACGTGATCGAACTTTTGCCGATTGATGCTTCGTTTTTTCAAACTTTCGTGAAGGTTCAGGGTGCGTTTGCTTTAATCCTGACTGTGCTCGTCGCGCCGCCGCTCATCTCGCGCGATCTGTCGAACAACGCTTTGCCGCTTTATTTGTGCCGCCCGCTTTCGCGCGCCGAATACGTTCTCGGCAAAATGGCTGTCGTGGTATTTTTATTGTCGCTGATAACCTGGATTCCGGGCTTGCTGATTTTCTTTTTTCAATCGTCTCTCGCCGGTTTCGATTGGCTTTGGACGAATGTGTGGATGATTCAGGCGATATTTTCGACAAGTATGGTTTGGATTATTTTGCTGTCTTTGCTCGCGCTCGCCGTGTCTTCGTTAGTCAAATGGCGAGTTGTGGCGAGCGGCGCGCTTTTGGGATTGTTTTTCGTGCCGAGCGCGTTCGGCGAGATCATCAATGATCTTTTTCTGACAAAAGCAGGGCACCTTCTCAGTTTATGGGCGACGATGGACAGCATTTGGCGCGGGCTGTTCGGGCTGTTCGTGCGCGAGACCGGGCATATTAATGGAAAAGTCAGCAACCCGATTTACGATGAACAGTATTTTGATATCGCGCTGCTTGAGCCGCCGCTGTGGGTTTCGTGGCTGATAATCGCGCTGGTTTGCGGCGTATGCGTCTGGCTGCTCTCGCGCAAAGTCCGCGCTTACGAGGTGATAAAATGACACCGACAACGACAACGACAACATCACCGGCAGCACAACCGTCGCCGACAGTATCGTTGCCGCCGACGGCAGCAAATTTGCCCGCCGAGTCCGTATCTTCCGATCAGATGATAGTGTTTGAGGAGGTATCGAAATTCTACGGCGAGATTCTCGGCGTCAATCGAGTTAATTTGCAGATCGCGCCGGGCATTACGAGTCTCGTCGGTCCGAACGGTTCGGGCAAAACGACTTTGATGAATTTGATGTGCGGGCTGATCAAGCCGACGCAGGGTTGCATCCGCGTGCTCGGCACGTCGCCCGACAAACCGGAAATTCTTTTCCAAAAACTCGGTTACTGTTCGCAGTTCGATTCGTTTCCGCGCGGCGCGACCGCCCGAAAATTTATCGAATTCTATTTGCGCGTTCACGGTTACACGAAGCAGGAAACCGCTGAACTCGCCCATCAGGCGCTCGAACGCGTTTCGCTCGTCGAAGCGGCAGACCGGAAAATTTCGGCGTTCAGCAAGGGAATGCGCCAGCGCGTCCGGCTCGCGCAGTCAATCGCGCACAATCCTTCGGTGCTGGTTCTGGACGAGCCTTTGAACGGGCTTGACCCGATGGCGCGAGCCGAAACGATTCGCCTGTTTCGTCAGCTCGCCGACGCGGGAATGTACCTCATCATTTCCAGCCACATTCTGCACGAAGTAGATATGATGAGCGACAGCGTCGTGCTCATTCACAACGGTTACGTCGTCGCAGAAGGCGAAGTCCACGGCGTGCGCGATGAAATCGAAGAACATCCGATTCAGATTCTGATTCGCTGCGACCGCCCGCAAGCATTAGCCGCGCGTCTGTTTGAACACGAGTACACGGTCGAGGCGCGAATCCACGACGACCGCCAGGGCTTGTTTGTCAAAACGCGCCGACCGGATGAATTTTATCTGCTGCTTAACAAGATAATCATCGAGCAGAATCTTCAAATCGAATCGGTCGCGCCCGCTGATGACGATCTGAACGCCGTCTATCAATACTTAATCACGTCCGACGGAGGGCAAACGCGATGAGTTTAACGTCTGAAATTACACAACAATCCGCCGCAACAAACGTGAATCAGCCGAATGCGAGCCGCGCACGCGCGTCTTCTTGGTCGCTGTGGACGCGACAGACTCTGGCGATTCTAAGTCTTGAGATCAGAAAAAATTTTTTGAGCCGGCGCGCTTTTCTGCTTTATGCCGCCGCCGGATTGCCGCTCGTCCTGCTGTCGCTGTTCGCACTTTTTCCGCCGCCGAGCCACAATATGGAAAACTTCAGCGAATTTAGCCAGGTCTTTGCGGGATTCTACGGCGGGCTGGTTCTTCGCACACTCGTCTTCTTCGGCTGCGCGTGGGTTTTTATGAATCTGTTTCGCGGCGAGGTGGTTGACAGAAGTTTGCACTACTATTTTCTCGCACCCGTCAGGCGTGAAGTTCTTGTCGTCGGCAAGTATCTGTCTGGGCTGATCGCAACAATTGTATTATTCAGCATCACGACCGTCGGCTCGATGTTAATACTCTACTTCTGGCTCTATCCGTCAGAATCCGCCAGGTACTTTTTCGAAGGTGCCGGCATCGGTCATCTGCTGACTTATCTCGGAGTCACAATCCTTGCGTGCATCGGATACGGCGCGGTTTTTCTGCTCCTCGGGCTGTTTTTCCGCAACCCGATTATTCCGGGTTTGGCGCTTTACGGCTGGGAATGGATTAACTTTCTGCTGCCGCCGTTTTTGAAAAAGATAAGCGTGATTCATTACTTGACATCGCTCGTGCCCGTACCGATGTCTGAAGGACCGTTTGCGGTGCTCGTCGAACCGACGCCCGCTTGGATTTCAGTGCCGAGTCTTATTCTGTTCACATGTGTTGTGCTTTTTCTCGCCAGCCTTCACATTCGCCGCATGGAGATAAGTTATGCGGGCGAATAACGCAAAAGATATGGGCAAAGATGAATTTTTATCACTAACTACCGAATCAATGAAGCGAGTTCGGAATGCGCCGGGCGCGGCATTTTTACTTTCATCATTTCTAGGATTAACCCTGCTGCTTACCTGCTCGTTCGGCTGTGCGCCATCTTCTTCGCGGGGAGACGGCACACAGAGTAACTCATCCTCCGCGTCGAATGAATTACCCGAAATCACAGATGAAACAATCCGCAAGGAGATTAACGAAGTTTATCTCAGAGAAGTGCCCGAAGAGAACGGAGCGGGCGAACCGATAAGTTGGAGAATTGACGAAGATAAGCCGAAGGAATTCACTGTCGTCGAGAAACAAATGGAAGGCGAGCGCGCGACAATCATCTTGGACATCAAAACACAGTCGGCTCCGGGCGCGCGCTCGCCGCGTTATCTCGCCGGACAAATTCGCACCGAGTGGAAGCTGCAAACCGGTTGGGCGCTGAGAAAGTGGGAGATTGTCAGAACTGAAAATATCTCGATGAAATACAAAAATCTTCCGAAGCCGCCCGCCCAAAACTCGAACGAAAGAAGTTTCAACAATTGATTTTAGTTATGAGAAGACTTATCAGACTGTTTAAGCCAGATTGACACCGGTGCGGGCAACGATATTTTCTTTTACAGTCCTTTTGTCAAAAAACACAAACTTCTTGATTCCAAACAGGAAACTACGGAAGCGGGAACGATGGGAATCGGCGGCACAAGTAAAATCTGAATCGGTCGGGCGAAAGGCATTCAGTTAGGGCTAACCGTCCTTGACAATCCAAGTGTTCACTTCTCTCAAGCGACGAAAGGCGACAGGGCAAGCACATTTTCGGCGGGTTTCATCGGCAACGGCATCTTTCATCAATTCAAACTCGTTATTTTCGACCAAATGCGTCGGCGCTTGATTTTGGAGCCAAATGTCAAAACACGTTAAATAAATTGACACACATCTAACAAATCAATGGACGTGAGGGCAAAACAGCTATTTTCTTGTTGTGTCATAAACGTCCCTTTTTGAGACGGTTTTATGAAAGAAGAGGGAAGTTAATGAAAATCATTGATCAAAAAGCAGTAGCAGAAAAGTATGAAGAAATTAACCAACTTGAAGCTCGCAGCGAGCGCATAGAACTTTTGAATAATCAAAGCGCAGAAATGAGGGTTGCTCTGTGGCAAGAAAACATAGACCGAAAAACCAAAAGTTTAGAATTGTCCGCAGAGCAAAAAGAGATTATTGATACCATAAGAAAAAGATTTATTACGATAGAATTTGCAGAATTTGCTAGTGGCAAAAGTGAAATTGATGCAGGACAGGAATATCAAGATATTATGGTAAAAGCGAGTCAGTTATTGGGCAGAGAGATGATGGGGGAATTATTTGGAATCATAGGTGAAAGCAAAACAATGAAATGTTCATAAGCAATTCAAATGTTCTCAAAATATCTCAAAAATGACCCTTTTTGAGACTTTTTGTACAAAATATATTTTATTGCCATATCCTATCCGCTTGAAACTCATTTTCTTTTATTACAATACGAAATACATCTGGTGTAGTAAGATTCCGCCACTCTTCAAAACCATATTTTGAATCGAAGTGCTTTAGAATTAAAGTCAGTAATCGTCCGTGAGTAACTACTACTATCGAATCTGTATCTAACAAAAGAGCGTCATTGATAGCAGCTACTGCCCGAGTCGTTGCGGTTCGACTCGACTCTCCTCCTTTAAACGAGATTTCAAAGTCTGAAAAAGTTTCTCGTAATTTATCAAGCCAGTCAGAATAATCAATTGTACTTAATGCTGCTTCAATCAATCGCTCATCTAATTTAATCTCAATATTTAAGCGAATTGATAAGGGGTTGATTGATTCAATAGCTCGAGCAAATGGACTAGACACAATCTGACCAATTTGAGCTTCTAACAAAAATTCTGCGAGAGTCTCAGCTTGATCTATGCCTTCAGAGGTTAGCGGAGCATCAGCGGCTTGTCCTGTCGCCTGACAGTGTCTTATCAGATATATTATTTTATTCATGATTACTGCTATGATTAAAAACCAATTCTTCACGCGCGTGTCATCCGTGAAGTTTATCAAACCATTTTTGAGATGGCTTTTACTTTATAAACGTGTCAAAAACGACCCTTTTTTAGACTGTTTAATTGAAACGTATTTTTATGAGAAATGTTTTCCTTTCGTTAGTAATCGTTTTTGGGTTGCAATCAATTATCTTTGCTTGCACGTTAGGTCTCGAGCCGTTGCGCGGCTTTGATTCCAAAGAATTTGTTTTTACTGGCGAAGTCGCTGGCTTTGTTGGTTCTTTTGGGTCAAGCAAGCTCCGACAGAAGGCATATGGATTGAAAGTTAAAATTATTGGGACGAGGTCTTTATGACGAAAGAAAAAGCGTATCGAAGAATTTCCAGTTTAGTTATATTCCTTTTATTACTAACCTGCATAACATCTCAAGCGCCAGCTAACGAAAACATTCAGCTGACCCCTGTTTGGAATAAAACGTCTTACCAGCAGGATGAAAAAGCCGCTGAGCAAAATCTCTGGCATTCAATTAAGAACAGTTCAGACCCGCAGTCATATAAATCTTTTTTGGCAAAATACCCGCATGGGAAATTCGCGTACAAAGCTCGTGGGAAGCTTGCCGCTCTTCTTGGCGAAGATTATGCGACTCTCTACATTAAGTGGATCAATCTCAATAGAGAATGGGCAAACGTGGAGAAACAAGTCCAGCGACGCGCCGATATTATTCCCAGCTTGGTTCGATCTCTTTTGGCGACAGGGATAGATGAAGCGGAATTGTTCGGTCAAATTGCCGAGGCGCGTGCGCGGCTGCTAAACGAACTGAATGCTGCCCCAAATGGCGAAGGCGGCAATAAAACGCCTGAACAGAAACTGGCGATAATCGAAGCTGATAACAACTTTAGCAACATTCTGAAGAAGTTTGATTCTTTGGAAGAAAATTATCCACGACTGCGTTCATTGGAGCTTTTTTTGAATCAGCAAGCAGAAAAACATGGTATAGAGAACCGCTTGAATGTATATCGCATAGACTATAACAACGTAGTACAGATTTACAGTAGCTTTCGAAGCAAATCTAAGGGATTACCCGAAGGACACAAGTTTCCTGAGGAACCCTATTTTAAATCCACTCAGGGAAAGCCAAAACCGCCGGGAATCGATTTCGTCCCTTTTAAGCGAAAATCTGTAGATTAATGTTGATAATACCGCTCAAAACTTTGATGGGCGTAGCTAACAAATCATTTCACCGAAGCCGCAAACAGCGACTTTCTTGTTGTGTCAAAAACGACCTTTTTTGAGATGCTTTGAAAGTAACTGATGTTTTGTCTAAAGTTATATTATGAAAACTGCTAAAACAACAAAACAGTCGGTTGCAACGGGACGTCCGCTAGGTTCTACCATTTATGGAAAGGACGAGTTCATTAAAAAAGCCAAAACTGCTTATAAAGGATTTCTTAAACGAGGCAAGAATCCCACTCAGGAAGCCATTGCAGGAAAACTCGGAATATCACGCGCCACATTTTACCGCTACCTGGCGAAATACACATCTTGGAGTGACATTCGCGACAATGTCCAATCAGAAGTCTCATAAACGACCAATTTTTTGAGACTGTTTTTTTACGAAAACAATAGTCAAACATTCAGAAAAGGTTTCTACTTTAAGAACTGCGTTATCCGCCTCGCCAACCAGGCTTTAAAGTCGTCAGTTGTTGGTGGAGAATGACGACAATTTTCGATCAACTCAACTTCGGCTTGCGGCATTAACACTTTTGCCCTTTCAATTAACTTATCGCCTGGAAAAGTGATGTCATCTCTACCTCCGATAATTAATGCCGGATTATTGAATGCTTGCAGTGCATCGGTTTTGGCAAGTGGCGGAACTTTCAAACTCAAAACGAAATCGCGGACTGCGTCACCCATATAATGAGCCCAGTCTTCGTCCCAAGTGCTAAACATCGGCGCGACGAAGTTTCGCAGGCGCTGTTCTGACGGAAACATTTTATATAAAGCCATCGGCAGCGCAATTTGGGTTAGCCCTTTCCAAGTCGAACCGCTAACAATACCAGCCGGAACAATCAACACCAGTCGTTTAACGCGTTGCGGAGTTGAGGCAGTGGTTTGCAGCGCAACGAATCCGCCCCAGCTAACTCCGAGTAAGTTAAATTCTTTCAGATGCAAGTGATTAAGCACTTCAATCAGCCAGGAAGAGAGTGAGTCGTCGTGCAGTGGCATATGCTTTTCCAACCCTCGCACTGACTGTCCGGGTAAATCCGGTGCAATAATGTAAAAATGTTCTGCCAGCAATCTCAGCTCTGATAGAAGATGCGCTGAACTAGCCAACGAACCGTGTAAGCACACGAGCGGCGGATGAGATTTGTCACCGGCAAAGAGAATGTGGGATTTTCCGTGTGATGAGTCAACATAGCGGCTTTCGGTTTTAACGTTAGCTCGCTCAAGAAATTTCTCATACCAATTTTCGAGGCGATTGCGTGCATCAAGATTTTGAAAGATACTTTGACCCATAATTTATCAAGTTTCGTATTCTAATTCTCTTAATCTTTTGCTCAAGCATAAGATTGGGGTGGTGAATACGGGAAAATAACATTTAAATAATAATTTTGTAAAGAAACTTTGAAAAAAGGCTGAATCGACTGTTTAGAAGAAGTTTTCCTGTTCGATTAAGATTTCGGATTTTCTCGGAAGAATTTACAGAAAAAATTGAAATTTGATTGCTTGTAAATGCGGTATAAATTATCATACCGCAAAATGTTCTTCTGCTAATATCATGCAATTATCTTATGGAGAGTCTATTGATTATGTCTGAAGATAATATTGAGCTAATTCGTCGAGGCTACGAAGCTTATGCTCGGCGCGACTTTCTATCCGTCTTTGCTCTCTTGCATCCAGATGTAGAAATCTATCAAACAGAGTTGCTCCCGTGGGGCGGAACATACCGAGGACATACAGAGGCGCGGGAATTCTTCCGCAAGCTCAATGAGCAGACCGAAGGACAGCCAGTGCCTACAAACTTCATTTCTGCTGGTGATGAGGTGGTGGCTGTAGGGCGCTTGCGCGGGCGGGTGCGGGCAAACTGGCAGGGGTATGATTTGGCGATTGTACATTTGTGGCGTGTTAGAGAAGGTCAGGTGGTGCGGTTTGCTGCTTATATTGACACACCAGGAATGCTTTCTGCATTGGCTGGTGATTGAACCGCACAGAGTGGGATAACGCCTTAATTAGCCAGTCAGCGCGAAATCATTCGAGGTCAAAGGATAGAATAACGATGAAAACTACCAGCCGGGCTCCGGTTGAATGAGTTATTATGCCTTTCGCAGGTAACTAAGTCGAAACTTTATTTGAAAATATTCTGTAGAGCCTATTCTCGTTTTTATGATTGAAAATCTTGCGGCTTTTATTCCTTGGATTTTTGCTTTAACTACATTCCTGACAGTTATATTTTATCTCTTTGCTGTCTGGGAAGCGGCGCGAAAAAAATCTTTTCTTTTCTTAACGGCAGGTGTGTTGGCTGCTTTGCTTGGGCTGCATGCAGCTTTGGCTTTCAGCGGTTTTTATCTTGCAAACACAATTCCGCCGCGTTTTCCGCTCGCACCGCTTCCGACCACTATAATTCTTTTGATTTTATTTTTTGCCTTTACAGCACGAAAAGGCATATCAATTAAAACGCTGCAAATTCTCACGCTTTTATCAATTATTCGTGTGCCGGTGGAATTTGTTTTGTTGTGGCTTTACAAAGCAGGACAAGTTCCGCAATTGATGACTTTCGAAGGCAGAAATTTCGACATTATCTCCGGTTTAACCGCGCCGCTAATCGCGTGGTTTGCATTTCGAGGCGGCAAGATAAATCGTTCGCTTTTAATCGTCTGGAATTTATTAGCTTTCGGATTGCTCATCAACATCGTAACAAACGCCATATTGTCGCTCGAAACGCCGTTTCAGCAGTTTGCGTTTGAGCAGCCAAATAGAGGAGTTTTATATTTTCCTTTTATTTGGCTGCCTTCAATCATTGTTCCGGTGGTTTTCGTTAGCCATATTGTTTGTTTATGGCAATTATTGAAGCGAAGACAGACATAACAACTCAGCGGACGTGAGGACAAATAAGCGACTTTTACCTTATCTTAAAAACGTCCCTGTTTGAAACAATCAAATGAGACCAAAAGGCGTATTAAAAACGCCCTTTTTGACACGACTTTAAAACAGAAAAGCCCATACCTTTTTCAAGATACAGAGTTTTTAATTTCGGGTTTCCTAGCTCAAATTAGCCGACAAACTAAGTTTTACTGTTTTTGTATTTATAAGTATTTATTCATTGTGCCTTAAAACTAGATTCTCAAAGGTAAAAATGATTATGATATTTATGGCAAAACACTAACCTTTATTAGTTCAAGATTGTAAATATGGCAAAAACAATTCTAGTAGTTGAAGATTTCAAGGACACGCGAGATTTAATGAAATTTATACTTGAAGGACTCGGTTATAACGTCCTCGAAGCGGAAGATGGTTGGAAGGCAGTAGACAGCGTAAAACGGCAAACTCCTGACCTTATTTTGATGGATATGGCACTTCCGAAAACAGACGGATTATCTGCGACAAAAATCATCAGGCAGTTTAAGGAAACGGCTAAAATACCAATTATTGCTTTTACTGCTTCGGGAGAATTCATAGAAAAACAAGCGATAGAGGCAGGATGTGATGCTTTGTTAATGAAACCTCTCGACACGGAAAAACTTCAATCTGTTCTCGATAAATATTTTGGAAATGGTCAATCTCTTCAAGATAATGAAACTGAAGTGATTTCTTGATTTTACAGTTTTTTAAATGAATATGAAGCGATTAATCAATCATCAATTAGCAGTTTTGTTTGTTATTTTCCTTTCCTTATCAATCTATGGGCAAAAAAGTGGTAAACCTCGCAACGTAATATCTTTTAGTAGTTTTGGTGCAGTCAAAGTCGGAATGACAGTTCCGCAAGCATCCAGAGCCTTTGGTATTCCTTTGGTAACTACTGATGAAGTTAATCGTGATTGCTATTATGTTTCGCCGAAACGAGGTTTCAAAGAAATCGGCTTTATGGTTACCAACAATCGTATTGCCCGAATAGATACTGACAGTAATAAATACACAACTTCCGAAGGCGCAAAAGTCGGAGATTCAGAAGCGACAATCAAACGTATTTATAAAGGACTGGTAAAAGTGAGTCGGCACAAATACGTTGATGGACATTATTTAACAGTAAAACAGAGCAAGTTTGAAATTATATTTGAAACTGACGGAAAACGAGTCACTTCAATACGAGCGGGGAAATTACCCGAAGTTGGGTATATCGAAGGCTGTTCTTAAAATTCTGCCGACCATTTGAATCGGCATTTGCCCTTTTAAAAGGCGAGTTGCGCAGCTGTGACGCAGCGAATGCAAGGTTAAACCATCAACTCCGCCTTCTTTAATACCTGCTATTTTACACGCAGTAGAAAAAGACTTTCTTACATTGTCCTTAATTCCAAAAACCAACGAATCCAAGTCCTGATTTGATTCATTTCGTAATTTTATTAATTCATCAAATAACCTTTGAGTTCTGGCAACCTGCCTTTTTTTGAGTGTTTTTGTATTTAACACTTGAATCGTAATTAAACGTGAATCCAAATCAACATCTTTCCATTGCAGTTTTAACATTTCACCTTTTCTCGCGCCTGTATCAAGCAAAGCGATTAGAAACGGCTTTAAATGCTTTCTTTGTGGATGTTCCTTAGCATTTAACAGTCTGGCTTCTTCTAGTGTTAAAATTCGCTCTCTTTTCCTTTCTGTCGAAATTTTTATTAAATGATTGTTAAAATCTATTTTTTAAGTTCAAAAAAACGAACGGTGCTTGATTTTTTCAGCTATAGCTTTATAATCGAACTTTCACTTGGCTGGGTAGCTCAGCTGGTCAGAGCGCGGGATTCATAACCCCGAGGTCGGGAGTTCAAGTCTCCCCCCCGCCACCATTTTATAAAACGAAGCAGCGAATTTTACCTCGCTGCTTTTATTTTTTTGTTTTGATTCTTTAAACTTGACTGAGAATAACGATTTCGCCGCGTCTTTTCGCTTCGTCCAGGAATTCTTCAATATTGCTTTCAACTTTTTCTTCGATTAAAAGCTCACGAATCTCTTCGCGCTTTTCGTTCAAACTCGGCATTAAAAGTGCTTATTTCAAACTTTCTAAAAGCAAGGCAAAATAACAATTTTATAACACTTTTTAGATTTTAAGTGTCAGTCAATGTATCAGAAAAAAGGATGACACAAATGGCAAAAGAAAGTAATGGATATATAGGGAAATACAAAAACGGAAAGTGGTTTGCAAGAATTACTTTCATAGATAATAATGGCAAACGTAAAAATATCGTTAAAAGCGCTGCTCATAAGGCGTAAGCTAAAATCGCTCTTAAACAAATAAAATGTTAGGTAGAAAACACTGACAAAAATTTTGTTGATTTTTCAAAAAAGCATTTTGGTAATTTAGCAGACTTTTACGAGCTTCATTACTTGAAACCTTTGGAATTTGTTGACGAAAGAAAAGTGTCGGGACTTCGTGATTGGAAGCATTATTCCCCTTTCTTGAAAATCTTCTGTGAATATTTTGGAAAACGTACGCTTAAAGAAATAACGTATTCAAACTTAATTTCTTTTCGCGCTCACAGACTGAAAATCCCAACTCAATACGAGAGGCAAAGGTCAATCAGAACAGTTAATCGTGAATTAACGTGTTTAAGACGTATCTTCAATATAGCCGTTCAAGAAAATTGGATTATCAGAAATTCATTTAACTGCGGCGGGTCTTCAATCAAAGTTTCAGCCGAGAGAAAAAGGGAAAGAATCTTAATAACGGAAGAATCAAGATTATTACGAGCCTGTGAACATCCACAGAGGAAGCATTTAAAACCGCTTCTTATTGCTCTACTTGACACGGGGGCTAGAAAGGGCGAAATGCTTAAGCTCAAATGGAAAGATGTTGACTTTGAATTACGCTTAATTACAATCCAGGCGTTGAATACCAAAACACTCAAAAAAAGACAGGTTGCTATAACCCAAAGACTCTATGCTGAACTAACAATTTTATGGAAAAACTCGGATAAGAATTTTGACTCTTTAGTTTTTGGCATTACGGACAATGTCAGAAAATCATTTTCATCAGCTTGTAAGATGACAGGAATAAAAGAAGGCGGTATTGATGGTCTTACCCTGCATTCATTACGTCACAGCGCGGCAACCCGCTTATTAAAAGGGCAAATGCCGATACAAATGGTTGGCAGGATTTTAGGTCGTTCACAGCCCCAAACCACGTATCGTTACCTTTCAGCAAACGACGAAACTCTGCGTCAAGCTGCTTCAATTCTCGAATCCATTCAGGAGAATTCTGAATAGCTGATTAAATTTACGAACTAGAAAAGCTAATCGAGTTAAACGCTCTCGGTTAGCTTTCAAATTTCTCTTGTGAAAAACATTATAAGTGATGTATAAGCGAAATAATATGAAATATTTCTTCGTTGCAGTTATTTTAACCTTACTTTTAATTACAACAATTCTCGTAGAAAGGAGTTATGGTCAGCAATCAACATTTCAGTGGCATTCAAGGCAGCAGGAAGGTCTAAAGCGAAATGTTTGGACTGTTCATACAGTTGAGTATCTTTTTGGCGAAGCTCTAGGTTCTTCACTTCAAGTTTTTGACACTTGTGGGCTTCCAACGGATAGGCTTTCTTACTTAAATGGCACTGCTCCTGATGCGCCACAAAGCCCTGTTTATCAATTTCAGAAAACTATTTATGTTTACGATGATTCAGGCAGAATAAAAATCAGGAAAACTTGCGATGAAACTCTTTCAGTATGCGGAGAAGCAATATATAAATACGATACCAAAAATCGCTTAATTGAAGAGATAATGAGCGGAGAATATGGTTTTCGCAAGCTTGCTTATGATTACGGCAATGATAAAAATAAAATAAAGGTAACTTATTATAATGGGAGTGAAACCCATTTAAGTAGAAGCGGACTTGCTACATACGATTCAAAAGGGAATCAGATTGAATGGATTGTTTTTCTGAAGGAAAAGGATATTCTGCTAAGACATACATTTCATTATGATAAAAAAGGAAATCTAACTGAAAAAATTGACTACGACCACGACAATAAACCTCAATTCGTATACAAGTATGTTTATAAGTTTGACCTTCAAGGAAATTGGATTGAACAGCAAACCTTTCTTAATTATACGAGAAATGGCGTAAAAAAATCTGACCGCAGATTAACAGTCAATCGAACTATTGTTTACTACCAAAATAAAAATAAATACAGAGATGATTTTCGTTGCTCTAGTAAAAATTCGCACTTTAAAGTTATTTAACGGCTTTTTATTCCGAAACACGTAGAATTACGTCTCGATGCTTTATAAAATTCATCGAAAAATATTTGCAATTTAAGAAGTAAATAATTAGTTAATAATTATTATATCCATTGAAGGAACTCCTGTAGAAAACCTAATTGTCAGCTTGATTTTAAAGTGGAATGAATCAGTTCAATTTCTGTTGAACTTGAACAAGTTATACTCCGACAATCTTTGCTTGTCAATATTTTTTGGAGTTGCTAATGAGAAGTGTTACTTCATTAAACGAATGAATTGTGGTGAACTTTGCCTACGATTGTTTCGTTGTTTCTTTTAACAAAGGAGGCTTTTATGTTCTGTCCAAAATGTAGCCAACAACAGGTTTCTGACGAAACACGGTTTTGTTCACGTTGCGGTTTTCAGTTAAGCGTTG
>DASVQY010000006.1:0-112047 GCA_036388895.1 Pyrinomonadaceae bacterium
TATGATTGCTTTAGATAAAAACATCTTTGATGACAACAAAAGGAACGCTCACTAGGTTGGATTAGTTTAGTTTAGTGAAAAAGCCGTGAGTTTTTACGCTCGCGGCTTTTTTTTATTTTATCCTGACAAGCTCAAAAAACTATCACGAGTAATGACTCTCACCTGATAATCGAATACTTTGTAATTGCCACTCTTTACTCTATCACGTGAGTGTAAAACAATTTGATTTTCGTGTTTTTGATTGTATTTTTCTTTCATTTCTGAAATATACAACAAGAGCCGTAATGTTAGATTAGGTTAATTTATGTCGCCCTTTCCCTTTATTTAATTTGTATTTAACGAGCAATGCAGACACTCGCGGCTGCGATATTCCATACAATACGGCTATCTCTCTCGTTCTGAGCCTCTGTTCAATATAAAGACGGTGCAGAGTGTCGCGGTCTAATTGTCTGGTTTTTCTGCGCTGAGTAAAATCTGTCTGCTCTTTTGACCGACGCAGGATGTTGTAAATTTTAAGGTTTTCGACGATTTCATATTTGGTAACACCGAGGCGTCTTTCCATTTCCGCGTATGTTAATTGCTGATTGAGGTACAATTCACGCAGTACTTTTTCATCTATGACGGTTCTTTTAATTGCCGTTGCTTCCTGGTAAGTACGTCTTTCGACTCCAGCCTTTTTCAGATGATACTGAACGCCCTGGCGACTCATTTTGTAGGCTTCGCCGATTTTCTCCAGCGTCGCGCCTTTCACGTAAAGAGAAACTATCTCATCACGAATGCTTGTTTCATCTGTATCGTTCATAAGGTTTGATCTTAGAAAATAAGGCGGAAATTCATTATACCAACATCTGATTCGGGCAAGTCAACTTTGTTTTTACTCACAATAATAGAAAATATACAAATTATTTAAATCTCACACTTGACAGTTATTCAGACTCGATGTATTTTGTTAGCACCCAATCAATCAAGCGCCTATCTAAACCCTTTAATTCAGAAGGCTTAGCGTGTGCTTGTCACCCAAAAACAGGCTGTTTGAGAAAACAGCTAATTCAACTAGGAGAATAAATTAGAATATGAAAAGATTTTTTACAATTACATTCATCGTCGCGCTTGCGGCGGCGACATTTACCTTTGCGGCACTTGCTGCCGGTACTGTTGTCGTAACACCAACCAATACACAAGGCTGGTCAACTGCCGATACTAGGCCAGGCGGTGCGGTAAATTTTGTTGAAGATTCGACAGCTCCTTCAGGAGTCGGCGCTCTGCAATTAACAACTAATGGAACGAATGAGGCAAAAGCCCAGTATATGCATTCCGCAAACGTTCCTCTAAATGAAGTAACGGAATTGAGCTATTATACAAAACAATTAAGCGGTCCTCCTACGGCAGCCCCATCTTACCAATTGCCGGTTTGTTTGGGCGGAATTGCAGCAAATGGCGATTGCATAGGATTTACAAATTTAGTTTATGAGCCTTATTGGAACGGCACTGTTGTAAATAATACGTGGCAAAAATGGGATGTAGATGGCGGACAATTTTGGTCATCAAGCACTTACTCAAGCGGCGCTTGCAGCGTAGTAAGTGGCGCGGGGGGTCCACCTTTCTATACATTAGCTGGGCTGGAAGCTAGTTGTCCTAGTGCTGTTGTCATTGGATTAGGCGTAAACATTGGTACATATAATCCGAATTATAATGTTTATACCGATTTGGTTAATTTGAACGGCACAACATACGATTTTGAACCCTATTTAATTGTCTCGAATGCCGGTCAATGCAAGAAAGGTGGGTGGCAAACTCTCCGACGCGCTGACGGTACACCGTTTACAAATCAAGGCGATTGCGTCAGCTATACCAATAACGGTAAATAACTAAAAGAAATTCGTTAGAATTAACATTAATCAATAGAAAAGCCGCAAGCATAAAAAACTTGCGGCTTTTCCTTTGCCAATTTTGCGCTTTGATTTATTCAACTCCTTGCTTAATTGCATAGCCCCGCAGAATCATTTCTATGTACTGTGTTGATTGCTGGTGTTTGTTGCATTCGGTTGTATCAATATGCTCGTTATACATATCAACCAAACCGCCCGCTATGGCTTCTCTTATCGGTTCCGGCAAGGTTGGATCGTCAAGCAGTTTGGAAATAAATTCGGCTGCTTGCTTATGCTCCGATTTTGAAGGGCTGTTTTCATTTGAATCTTTCAACTCACCCAAAGCATAGCGAAACCAATGTGCAGAAAGTCCGGTTGCGTCTATTCGATTATTGAATCCATTCCAGATGACATCTTGCAGCCATCCAGGGCAGTCAGCGTGATTACAAACCGCTTCGAGCAGTTCAGGCAATTCATTTTTTATTGTGATTGTGCTGTTTTCCATTTTATTTATCCTTCCTTTGTTCCTGAATTTGCTCTGCGATTTTTTCGCTGACAGTATCTTCGATTTCCCAACCCTTTGACCACTCACGGAAAGCATCATCGTGCGTTGTCGTGAAATGAAATAAATGAATCTGCAAATCAGCGGCAAAATCCGGAATGTAAAAGTTTTTGTGCCTGATTTGGAAAATCTCGAAAAGTTTAAATAGGTTTTCGTTTCCCCATTCTTCGGCTGTTCCTGTCACAACAGCGCCGCCGGAAGTAACCATAAGAATCTGATCAATCAGTTCTTTCGCTTCGGCTAGTTGTTGTTCTCTAAACTTTCGGGCGAAATTTTCGTCGTCGAGTTTTTCGAGTAATATTTGGTAGTTAGTTTTTTCTTTTGTATTATTGTCCATTGCAGAACTCCTTTTATTTTTATTAGGGGTTAAGAAAGGCTTAGGTACGTTCCAGGAAACCTAAGCCTTTCTTGTGTTTTAGACTGACTGCCTTTGACGAGCCAGTCCGGTATGAAGCGCAAGAGCAGCCGCAGCGTGATAGCATACCAACCCTCGCTCTGCTCCTTTGCAGGTGCATTCTACGAGCTTGAATCCGTTGTCTGATCTTTTACATATGACGGTGTAAAATCCGCCCTTTGAGCCTGAAACTCTGTAACGTCCGAAGCGGTCGAACTCTACTCGCGGTCGTAGCTGACGGGCTTTAATAATTGCGTTGTTTAATTGCTCTTTTTGCTTTAAGATAAACATTACTTGATTCTCCTGATTTGTTTTAGGTGAAAGAGAGGCTTTCCAGGCTTGGCGGTTTAGGAAAGCCTTTCGTCGTTATTGCTGGCTGATTATCAGTTCAGCTCTTTCAATCGGATTGCCCGAAACACGGTGGGCGTAGATTTGAATGCCTTTCGAGTTGGTAATGAAAAGCTGTGTTCCGTAATAGCCTTTGAAGACTTGAACTTTATAACCTTTGATTATTGTTGTTTGCATTTTCTTAATTCTCCTTTTTGGTTATTAGTTAATTGCTTAACTTGAATAAGATTATAACCTACATATTGTAGGCTTGTCAATGCACAATGTAGGCTAAAGCAAATAAATTTGCAATTTTTCCCTACTTGATGTATGTTTTAACCAATGGAATCGAAAGAATTAAAACAAAGACGCGAACGGCTAGGAATGACACAAGCAGAACTGGCTGATGTTTTAGGAGTTGCGGAAAATACTGTTTGGCGTTATGAGAAAGGTGCAACGTCAATACCAAAACATATGTCGCTAACCTTAGAAGCCCTAGAAGCTCGCCATATCGAAACACTTAAACAACCAATACAGGAAGCGGGTAAGTAGAAAGTGGCAAAAACATCAAAGGTAAAAATTCTCAGGGAAATTGAAGATCATTTAGAACGCGCTGACGCGAGATATGATCGCTTTGTCAAAATTGAGGCTCTCAAAGAAAAAGATAAACGGCGCGAGCGTATTTTGAATACCGGAATTGGTATAGCAGCAATTCTTTGCGCTTTATACGCGATCTATTTACAGTTCTGATCTGTTTGGATTTCCAGATGGAAAGTATTAACTATGAATAATGCAATATGATGTATGAACTTTTAGAAGCTGAAACAGGTAAGGATTTGGAAATTCAAATAAATCAAAAACTGGCAGATGGGTGGGAGCTTTATGGAAATTTAGTAACCGCAATCAAAGCCGACACATCAGTTGTTCGGAGCGGTATCGAGTTTGCCGTGGAATCTAAAATAATGCTTTATCAAGCTGTTATAAAAAATAAGCTGCAAAATAAATTGTGATCTAGTTTCATCAGCTTTTGTCAGTAGGGAATTGAGACAATTTGAGTTTTTTTAAAGTGAAAATAGTGAAAAAAGTGAGCCATAAAAAAACATTTTTTTCAGACTTCAAGAATTAAGAATTAAAAAAGCCCTCGGTTCTGATCAACCAAAGGCTTCGATGTTTGAAAACTGAATTGTGTTCTTAAGCAAAAGCAGTCTAGCAAAATATCTTAGACTTACAAAACTAACTGTATCTAAAAATGTATCTGTTACCTGTTGTTATGGAGCGATACAGAGTGAAAAAGCATCATTAGATATTTAATAGGTAACACTCGATAACACTCTATAAGTACAGGTGAATAAACGGCTTATTATTTGCCTCCAACATAAATTCGCCGCACGCGCCGGTCAATTCCGCAAGTTATCTCGTAAGAAATGGTGCCGGTTTTTTCTGCCAAATCTTCCGCGTAAATTTTTTCTCTTTTTTGCTCGCCGATCAAAACTACTTCATCGTCAATTTTAACATCAGAAACATCCGTCACGTCTAAAATCGTCCAGTCCATAGAGATTCTGCCGACAACCGGGACGATTGCGCCGTTAACTACGGCTCTTCCGCAATTTGAAAGTCTGCGCGTATATCCGTCGTGATAACCGATTGGAATTGTGGCGATAATCGAATTTCTTTCGGTTACGAATGTACGGCTGTAACCCAAACTCTCTCCTTTAGGAACTTTTTTTAGATGAGAAATACGCGAATGAAGCGTCATTACCGGTTTTAATTCGGGTTTTTCAATTTCCTTCGGCAAAACATCGCCGCCGAGACCGTATAAAACGCCGCCTAAACGAACCATATTTCCGCGTGCTGTCGCGTGCGCGATTGCCCCGGGCGAATTCGCCAGATCATAATAATCAGGATTGAAGCCAGCTTTTTTCAAAATATCCAAAGCCTGATAAAATCGCCGAATTTGTTCGTTTGTGAATTCGTTTTCGGATAATTTATCGGCAGCGGCGAAATGCGTCATTACGCCTTGGACGCGGAGATTTCTGAATTGCTTCAAATTTTCGGCGAAGTTTTGAAATTCATCGAATCGAACTCCGATTCTGCCCATTCCGGTGTCGATTTTAATGTGCACATTGGCAGTAATGTTTCGCCGCGCGGCAATCGTATTGTAAGCACGTGCTTTTTCGATTTGATAAATCACAGGCGTCAAGTCGTAATCGAGGAGATATTCTTCCTGCCCGCTCCAAAAACCTCCAAGACAAAGAATCGGCTTGCTTATGCCAGCCCTGCGAAGCTCGATTCCTTCTTCGGGCAAAGCAACGCCGAACCAGTCAATTCGTTCAAATTCTAAACGTGTGGCGCACTCGACCGCGCCATGCCCGTAAGCGTTAGCTTTGACGACCGCCATATATTTGTATTCTTCGCCGACAAAGCGTCTTACCGAATGAAAATTAAAAGCTAAATTGTCGAGATTTATTTCTGCCCAAGTCGGACGGTTGAATTCCGTGACGGTCATTTATATAAAGTTAAAGCTGTATATTGTGATTTTCCGCAAATACTAAAATATAAGAACTTACGTTAAAGCAAAGAAGTTACTTTAAGTGTCGCCGCGCAGACATTTAAAGTAACCTCTAAAGGGGAATATTACCGTGTTTTTTCGGCGGATTGCTATCTCTTTTGTTTTGCAGAAGCGAAAGAGCGCGAATTAATTTCGGTCGCGTACAAGCCGGTTCAATGATTTCGTCAATAAAACCTCGTTCCGCCGCGACATACGGGTTGGCGAATTTCTCTTGAAATTCCGAAGTTTTCAACTTTCTTAATTCCTCTGCATTATCGGCTTGTGAAATCTCTTTTCGATACAAAACTCCGACCGCACCCTCGGCGCCCATAACGGCAATTTCCGCCGTCGGATAAGCGAAGTTTATGTCGGTTCTGATGTGTTTGGAAGCCATTACGCAGTAAGCGCCGCCGTAGGCTTTTCGGGTAATAACCGTGATTTTCGGAACGGTCGCTTCGGCAAAGGCGTAAAGAAGTTTCGCTCCGTGCCGGATAATTCCTAAATGCTCTTGATTGACGCCCGGCAGAAAGCCCGGAACGTCTTCAAAAGTAATCAAAGGAATATTAAAACAATCGCAAAAGCGCACGAAACGTGCGGCTTTGACCGAGGCGTCTATGTCTAAAACTCCGGCTAAAAAAGCGGGCTGGTTTGCGACTATGCCGACCGAAAAACCGCCCAAACGAGCGAATCCGATGACAATATTCGGCGCGTAATGCTCCTGAACTTCAAAAAAATAATTTTCATCAACGACATTATGAATGATGTCTCTGATGTCGTAAGGCTGATTTGAAGATACGGGAATTATCGTGTTCAATTTTTCATCCGCGCGTGTCGAAGGATCGTTTGTCGGGACGAACGGCGGGTTTTCCATATTGTTTGAAGGCAAAAACGAAAGCAATTCGCGCGTGATTCGCAAGGCGTTCTCGTCATTGTCTGCCGCAAAATGCGCGACGCCCGATTTCGCGTTGTGTGTCATCGCCCCGCCCAATTCTTCCTTTGTGACTTCTTCGTGCGTGACGGTTTTGATAACGTCCGGTCCGGTAATGAACATATAAGACGTGTCTTTCACCATTACGTTAAAATCGGTAATCGCGGGCGAATAGACTGCGCCGCCCGCGCACGGTCCCAAAATACAGCTGATTTGCGGAACGACGCCGCTGGCGAGCGTGTTGCGCAGAAAAATATCGGCGTACCCGCCGAGACTAACGACGCCCTCCTGAATTCTCGCGCCGCCGGAGTCGTTCAAGCCGATAATCGGCGAACCGGTTTTCATCGCCAAATCCATAACTTTAACGATTTTTTGCGCGTGAGTTTCGCTGAGCGAACCACCGAAAACAGTAAAATCCTGCGCGAAAACAAAAACTTCGCGCCCGTCAACCAAGCCGTGCCCGGTGACGACGCCGTCGCCTAAATATTTCTGATTTTCCAAACCGAAATCGTTTGAACGGTGAACGACGAATTTATCGAATTCCTCGAACGAATTTTCGTCAAGAAAAAATTCGATTCGTTCGCGAGCGGTCATTTTTCCGGCTTCCTTTTGTTTTTCGAGCCGCGCCAATCCGCCGCCATTTTCGGCTGTGCGCGATTTTTCCTTTAACTTTTCTAATTTTTCGGTTGATTGTTTTTCTGTTTTCGGTTGCATAAGACGGTAGTTTAACGACTTTACGGATTTTTTCAAAATCTCTGTAAAAGGGCGCAAAAGGTTTTAAATTTAAGAAAGCCGGGTACTTTAAGAAAATACAAAAAATAAACAAAGCAAATAAAGATTAATTCAATAAGCAATGTTTGATGTGGTGTCGAACTGCGCTTGACACTGTATTGATAATTTGACTAAATAGAATTGAAACCGGAAATAAAAGTAAAGATTTATTTCAATGAAAAATTATAAAACTTACAAGCTAAATCGTTGTTGTCGTCAATGCGCAAAAATGCGGCGTTGACCGATTGCTTGACGTTTAAATAAGCTAAAAAATAAACAAAACGTTAATATCAAAAACAATCAATCGGTTATGAAGCATATTCAAAAGTTTCATAACCGATTTTTGCATAAAAGCGGAAAGATAAAAGCGGAAAGAGTAAAGAAAAATGGAAACGGCAGTTATACGAGCGGAAAACAAAACGAACTTTCAAACAAATCAGATTTCAAACGATTTTCTGGAAGCGAAAATCGGAAATACGCCCTTGATTCGTTTGCGGCGCATAACACAGGATTTACCTGAAAACATCAAGGTTTACGCTAAAGCGGAGCATTTGAATCCGGGAGGATCAGTAAAGGACCGCGCGGCTCTGGCTATGATTTTGGCGGGCGAGGCTGACGGGAGTTTGCAAAAAGGAAAAACCATACTCGACGCGACGAGCGGAAATACTGGAATCGCTTACGCAATGATCGGCGCTGCGCGCGGCTACAAAGTGACGCTGACATTGCCGAAAAACGCCAGCCCGGAACGCAAACGAATTCTGCGCATTTACGGAGCGGAAATCATCGAAACCGATCCGATGAACGGAACCGACGGCGCACAAATAGTCGCAAAAGAACTTGCGGCAAAGCACCCGGATGTGTATTTTTATCCCGATCAATACAACAACGTAGCGAACTGGAAAGCGCATTACGATTACACCGCCGGAGAAATTTGGGAACAAACAAAAGGAAGAATTACGCATTTCATTACGGGGTTGGGCACAACGGGAACCTTTGTCGGAACGGCGAAACGTCTAAAAGAATTAAACCCGAATTTACAAGCGATTTCCATGCAGCCGGACTCGCCGCTGCACGGGCTTGAAGGAATGAAGCATTTGGAGACTGCAATCGTGCCCGGAATTTACGATGCGAATCTCGCTGACAAAAACGTCGAAGTTTCGACCGAAGACGCTCAAAAAATGACCAGACGCTTGGCTCGCGAAGAAGGTTTATTCGTTGGAATAAGCTCGGGCGCAAACGTTTATGCAGCGGCGCGTTTGGCTGAAGAGTTAATAGAATCAAACGAAGAAGTCGTAATAGTTACGGTATTATGCGACGGCGGCGGAAAATATTTGAGCGAGGAGTTTTGGGATTTTGATTAAGATTTTGCTGGAAAAGCGAAAATTAAAAAAAAACAAGTTTGATACAGATTTTGTTTTTGAATTTACAAAATGATTTCGATAAACGAGGAAAATTTAAGAAATATTGAAAAGCATGGCGAGCGAGATTACCCGAACGAATGCGGCGGGTTGCTAATCGGAAGTTTGGCGGCTGACGGCAAAAAAACGGTCGTTGAATTAATGCCGATGGAAAACGCCAGCGCAGAAGGAACGCGTCATAATCGAGTGCTGATTCTGCCGAAAGATTTAATGGGGGCTGAGCGCTACGCGCGCGAAAAGAATCTCGACGTAATCGGTTATTATCATTCGCACCCGAATGCCCGCGCTTTTCCTTCGCAATTCGATTTGGATCACGCTTTGCCGGTCTGGTCGTACATTATCGTTTCGGTTTTAGAAGGTGAAGCGGCTGATTTGCGATCGTGGGAAATGGAAGCCGACCGTTCAAAATTTAACGAGGAAGAGATTATCAAGGAGAATTAATTTATGGCAGTAACAATTGTAATTCCGACGCCGCTACGGCAGTTTGCCGGCGGAAATTCGGAAATTCAAGTTGAAGCGACAACGGCTGGCGCGGCTCTGGAGAAATTAACGACGGAACACGCCGAGCTTCGCAAACATCTTTATAACGATGAAAATAATTTACGCAATTTCGTCAATGTGTATGTCGGCGACGAAGACATCAGACATCTAAACGGAAGCGAAACGCCCGTAAAAGACGGCGAAACGATTATGATTGTGCCTTCGATTGCGGGGGGAAATGTAGCGGCGGAGGCAAAAATTCAATCGGATTTGCCGGAGCTTTCCAAAGACGAATTCGCGCGTTACAGCCGCCACCTGATTTTGCCCGAAGTCGGGCTTGAAGGGCAGCGAAAGCTGAAAGCCGCGCGCGTTTTGATGATCGGTACCGGCGGATTGGGTTCGCCGTTAGGCTTGTATCTCGCGGCGGCGGGAGTCGGAACAATCGGTATAGTAGATTTTGACGTAGTGGACGAATCGAATCTTCAGCGTCAAATTATTCACGGCACGAAAGATATAGGTCGGGCTAAAATTGCTTCCGCGAAAGATCGTCTCGAAGATATTAATCCGAATACTAAAATCGAAGCGTTTGAAACGCGCCTCTCGAGCGAAAACGCGCTTGAGCTTTTCAAGGATTTCGATGTGGTTGTAGACGGAACCGACAATTTTCCGACTCGTTACTTAGTAAATGATGCGTCAGTATTGACAGGAAAGCCGAACGTTTACGGCTCGATTTTTCGGTTTGAAGGGCAAGCAAGCGTGTTTTGGGCTGAAAAGGGCGCTTGTTATCGCTGTCTTTACCCGGAACCGCCGCCGCCGGGACTCGTTCCTTCGTGCGCCGAAGGCGGAGTTTTAGGAGTTTTGCCCGGCATCGTCGGAACGATTCAGGCGAACGAAGTAATTAAAGTGATTTTGGGAGCGCAGGGAATTTTGCTCAATCGTCTTCTTTTGTTCGACGCCTGGCAAATGAAATTTCGTGAAATGAAACTTCGCAAAAATCCTGATTGCCCGATTTGCGGAACAAATCCGACGGTTAAAGAATTGATTGATTACGAAGAATTTTGCGGTTTGCGAACGCCGCTTACCGAAACGGCGAATCAAAATCTGGAAGAAATTACGGCGAACGAATTGAACGAGTTAATTAAAAACGAAAGCGATATTCAAATAATTGACGTGCGCGAACCGCACGAATATGAAATCGCCAGAATTCCGCACACAAAATTGATTCCACTCGGGCAGGTCGCGCAGCGTGCGAATGAAATTGATCCGAGTCGAACCTCAATTGTTCATTGCAAGGGCGGCGTTCGCAGCGCAAAAGCAATCGAAACTTTGAAACAAGAAGGTTTTCAAGGTCGTTTGATAAATTTAAAAGGCGGCATTACTGCCTGGTCAGATGAAGTTGACGCAAGTGTGCCGAAGTATTAAATAAACAAAGTATGGACATAAGGTGACCGATACAAACAATAAATAAGAAAGGAGAAAGAAAATGTCATTGAGAATAGGCGATGAAGCGCCGAATTTTACGGCGGATACGACTGAAGGAACAATTAATTTCTATGAGTATTTAGGCGACGATTGGGGCGTTTTATTTTCGCATCCACGAGATTTCACGCCCGTCTGCACGACCGAATTAGGCGAAGCCGCGCGTCTGAAACCGGAATTCGATAAACGGGGCGTAAAAATTATCGGCTTGAGCGTTGACCCGACGCACGCGCATCACGAGTGGGCGAAAGACATCGAAGAAACTCAGGGCGCGAAACTCAATTTTCCGGTTATCGCCGACGCGGATAAAAAAGTCGCTGATCTTTTCGATATGATTCACCCGAACGCGAGCGAAACCGTTACGGTGCGGTCGGTTTTCGTCATCGGACCTGACAAAAAAATAAAACTGTCGCTGACTTATCCGGCGAGCACAGGAAGAAATTTCGAAGAAATTCTGCGCGTTATTGATTCGCTGCAATTAACGGCTAAACACAGCGTCGCGACGCCGGTTAACTGGAAAGACGGCGATGACGTGATAATCGTTCCGGCGGTTTCGGACGAACAGGCGAAAGAAAAATTTCCCGAAGGCTGGAAAACAGTAAAACCTTATTTGCGTATCGTCAAACAACCGGGAAAGTAACTCTTTGAGGTTTGGAGACTCGTTCTCACATATACGAGTCTCCAAAGAAACTTAAAAACATTTTTATGGATTAAGTTTCTAAACAATTTGTCGAATCCTCTTAAATGCACTTTTTTCAAATGCACTTTTTTACTTTCATTAAAACTTCTAAGCCTTTAAAATCATCTCAAGCCAAATCATTCAGGAAGTTCCCAAGAAAAATGAAAAAAATAGTTTATATAATTATCTCAATGCTCTTTTTTTGTGCCGCTGTTTCGATCACAGCGCAAAATCTCGAATGCGGCAACCTCAAAGTCACAACACTGCCCGCTCCCGGCGATTACGGAAGCTATGGGCAGATTGCTGTTTCGCGCCAAACCGTCACAAATCCCGAACCGGGAACGCCCGCGCCGGTTTCCGTATTTTTGCCGCAGACGGCGAGCGCGGCAAATCGCGTTCCGGTAATTTTTTTCGCGCACGGGTTCGGCGGAACGAATTATCAATTTTATGAAGCCTTGATGAGACAGCTTTCGAGCAACGGTTACGCTGTTATTTTTTCGCCTTACTCGTCCGACCCGCTGACGAATCATACAGTTCGCTACAGACAGCTCTGGCGCGGTTTTCAAGTTGCCGTCGAGCAATTCGGCAGTTTGTTGGATACATCGAGAGTCGGTTTCGCCGGGCATTCTTACGGAGCCGGCGCGGTGCCGGAAATGGCGCGTTTAGCCGTGGCGAGCGGTTGGGGCGCAAACGGTTTATTTATTTTTTCCGCCGCGCCCTGGTATTCGTGGGGAACAAATTACGAACAGATTCCCGCTTCGGCGAAACTCGTCGTGCAGATTTATTGGGAAGACGGAACGAACGAGCATCTTATCGCTCAAAATGATGTTTGGAACCGTTTGCCGCAGATAACCGAACGGCGCTGGCAGGTCATTCGATCGGCGCGAGCCGTTTGTCAGTTAACGGCGGATCACGGTGTAACAGTTTCGGGAGTCGCGCCCGAAAACGGAGAAATCAATGCGCTCGATTATTGGGGCGTCTGGCGCAGAATTCACGCTCTCGCCGATTACACGTTTACCGGAAGTGCGGCGGCAAAATCGGTGGCTTTCGGAGACGACTCGCGGATGGGCAAATGGAGAACGGGCGGCGTTATCCGTCCGGTTACGCCGCTTGAAGCGACGACTTCCCCGGTTTTGAATACGACAACGAATCCGACTTTTCGCTGGATAACGCGTTGTCTGTTCGCGCAAGGATCACCCTGCCAATTTTAAAGAACTGACGGGCAACTTTTTTTTTGACATTTCGGTTTTGAATTTTTATTTTTTATTGACGAAGCCTTTAAACCCGTTTCTTTTTAGCGATTAAAAATGAATTGTTTAATAAAAACTTGCTAAAAAATAAATAGCGAATTAAACTCAGAAACGTCGTTACTCTTCTTTTTCTGTTTACTCTATTTTTCTAAAAATTTAACTTGCTTTGAATAAAAGCTGTCACGCAACGCCATTGGTGCGCGTTGTTTCTTATACTCTGATTTCATTTAATTTTACCGCCATAAACTTATGAAGAATCGCCAAATACTCACTTCGATTTTGTTTCTGCTGTTCATTTTTATTTTTTCAACCGCTGCCGTTTCGGCAAAGGATGAATGGTTGCAGGTGCGCTCGAAAAATTTTAATCTGATCGGAAACGCTTCGGAAAAGGACATACGCAAAGTCGCTACTAAAATGGAGCAATTTCGCGAAACTTTTCGACAGATTTTCAAGGCTAATTTGAACTCGCCGATTCCGACGAACATCGTCGTTTTCAAAAGCGATTCAGCGTACAAACCGTTTAAGCCGAAACGCGCCGACGGAAAAATTGATAACTTTGTCGCCGGTTATTTTCAGCCCGGCGAAGACGTAAATTACATAACGCTTTCGACCGAAGGCGAAGATGCCGACACTTACGGCACGATTTTTCACGAGTACGTTCATTTTATAATTGACACGAATTACGGGAAATCCGAAGTGCCGCCCTGGTTTAACGAAGGTTTAGCCGAATATTATCAAACGTTTGCCATCGAAGAAGACCAGAAAGTTAAGCTCGGTCTGCCGCAAGGCAATCATCTCGCTCTGCTTCAGCAAAACAAGCTCGTTCCGCTGGAGACACTTTTCAAAATCAGCAATTACGCGCTGCACCAGAACGCCGCACATTCGCGCAGCATCTTTTACGCACAGTCGTGGGCGCTGATTCATTATTTGATCGCGAACAAAAAAACCGATGGATTAGGCAAATTCCTTGAATTCGCGATGAGTAACGTTCCCGCGGAAAAAGCTTTTCAGGATGCTTTTCAGATGACTTACGCGCAGATGGAAAAGGAACTGAGAAAATATGTCGAACAAAACACATACAAATATTCGATGATTACTTTCGAAAAAAAGCTTCTGTTCGATACCGAAATGAAATCGTCGCCTTTGCCCGAAGCCGAAACGAATGCGTTTCTCGGAGACCTGCTTTATCACACGAACCGCGCCGACGATGCCGAATCGTATTTACAGAAAGCGATTGATCTTAAGCCCGATTTGAGTATGGCGAACACGAGTTTCGGCATGGTCAAAATACGGCAGAGAAAATACGACGACGCGAAAAAATATTTAGAAAAGGCAATTTCCGGCGATCAGAGAAATCATCTGGCGTTTTTTCGCTACGCTTATCTTCTGAGCCGTGAAAATCACGACGAATTCGGCTATGTTTCGGCATTTCCCAAAGAAACAACAGCGAAAATGCGCGAATTGCTGAAAAAATCTATTCAATTAAATCCAAGTTTCACAGAAAGTTATGAGTTGCTTGCGTTTGTCAATTTGATTAACAACGAACATCTCGACGAATCAATCGCTTATTTGCAGAAAGCATTAAAGTATCAGCCGGGAAATCAAAGATACGCTCTGCGAATTGCGGAAATTTATCTGCGGCAGGACAAATTCACCGAAGCCGCTACGATTTTCGACAAAATCGCTAAGACAGCCGATGATCTCGAATTAAAATCGCAAGCCGAAAATTTATCGGCGCAGCTTCGTCAAAGACAAGAAATGATTGCCAGAAACGAAGAAGCGCGAAAGCAGTTTGAAGCAAACATTACTGAAGCGCGTAAAAACGGCGGAGAGCCTGTTCTTGTCCGGCGCGATTCAAACGCGAAAACTCTTACGCCGGAAGAGTTAGCAAAAATTGAAGAAGAAGAGAAGATGCGCTCGCTCAACCAGGCGCTCAGAAAGCCTGAAGCCGCAGAAAAACAGGTTGTCGGTCGAATTCACCAAATCGAATGCAAAGGCAAAACAATCGTTTACACGGTAAAAACCGAAGCCGAAACATTCTCGCTTTCGAGCAAAGATTTCGAGAGCTTAATTTTAACGGCATTTGTTCCCGACGCCGAAAACGCAGATGTCGGCTGCGGGGCGAAGATTTCCGACATAAACGCGGTTTTAACTTATAAACCGCAAACGGACGCGAAAAATAACGTTCGCGGTGAGTTGATCGCAATAGATTTTGTTCCGAAAACATTTCGTTTTATGACGGCTGCGGAAATTCGAAATGAAAGCGTCGCCGCTTTTTCCGAACAAGGTCCTCCGCCGCCTGCTAAAAACCAGGATTCAGAAGCGCAACGGCGCGCGATGATGCTCGAAGCGATAAAAAATTCGCTGCGAAAACCGCTCGACGGCGAAAAGCGCGAGATGGGTTTTATCGAAAAGGTCGAATGCAGCAACAAAGGAATGTTTTTACATTTCAAAGCGCAGACGCAAACGCTGAAATTAGCCGCGCCGCCGCAAGGACTTCAAATGCGAGCTTACACGCCCGAAGTCGCACAAATACAATTCGGCTGCGGGATGAAAGGCGTTGATGTTCCGGTAGTTTTTACTTATAAAGAAAGCATAGACTTAAAAGGCGGTTCAACCGGCGAGATCATCGCGCTTGAATTCGTTCCGAAAAGTTTTTCGCTGGAAAAATAAAAACAAAAAAACGAAAAAACGCAAATCTTTCAGTTAAAGGCTTAAAAACAAAGGGCAAATAAAGAAATAAATAAGAAAGCGGAAGTGAAAACCGTAGAAGTAATAAAAAATCTTTCTACGGTTTTCACTTTTTTTGTTTAATGATCCGGCGATTTTGGGGCTTTAACCCTTTTCGTTAAATTAATTTTGAGTGTGTTTTATATATAATCTACGCAAAACAATGTTTCAAAAAATTACCAGCCGAGATAATCAAAAACTTAAACGCGCCAGAAAAATAAGAGACGGAAAAATAAAGAATTTTATTTTTGTCGAAGGCGTCAGACACAGCGAAGAAGTTTTGCGCTCGAACGCGAAAGTAGAAGATTGCTTTATTTCAGAAAGTTTCATGGAAAGCGTGCGCGGCAGGAAATTGATAGAATCGTTTTCAAAACAAAACATAAACATCATCGAAATCGAAGAAACACTTTTTCAGACCGTCGCCGATACGAAAACTTCGCAGGGAATAGTTTTAATAGTCGAAAAACCGGCTACGACAAAAGAAAACTTTGCCGCTGAAATAAAGGAAATCCCGCGAAACTTTCCCATTTTTATATATCTTTCCGAAATAAATAATCCGGCGAATTTAGGCGCGATTCTCCGCACAATCGAAGCTACGGGCGCAAACGGCGTTATCATTTCAGAAAACTCGGCTGACGCTTTTTCGCCGAAGGCGGCGCGTTCGGCGATAGGCGCAAATCTGCGTTTGGCGATTTGGGAAAATGCAGATTTGGACGAAGTTTTAATCTGGGCAAAAGAGAAAAATCTAAAGACCGTCGCTGCCGACATCAGCGCAGAAAAGTCTTATACGCAGATTGACTGGACGGCGCCGAAACTTTTGATTTTCGGTTCTGAAGCTCACGGTTTAAGCGACAAAGATTTAGCAAAAATCGAAGAAAAAATTTATATTCCGATGGAAAACGGCGTCGAAAGTTTAAATTTAGCCGTTTCGTGCGGAATTATTCTTTACGAAGCGAAACGCCAGAACGATGAATCGCGGTTATAACGAATTTAAATCCCGCTTTCCGACGTTCATCACAAATCAAATGTTCACCTAAGCGGAGCAGCATTCCGATTCATAAGGTTGGAATTTTCGATATTCGCGGAATTAACCGAACCGTTATACCGCGACATTTCTTTTTCAAACGCTTCCTGACTGAAAGGATTGCTGATTATCGCTTCAGCCATCGCGATTTCGTTAGCGAGAGTTTTACTGTTTATGTTGTCGGTTTGCGCCAAACGGTTTTTCGATTCGTTGAACGCACGTTTTGCTTCCGGGTAATTGGCGGTTAAAAGATAAGCGCGCCCGAGCAGATAAAAATCTACAGCGTCCTGCGGAGCGGCTGCATTAGCCGAAATAAATTGCTGCGGGTCGCGATCAACGTTGCGCCGGTTTTCTTCAAACGCCGAAAACGGAATATTCGGAGTTTTCATTTCAGTAATCTGCGGAGCGGGCGGCGGAGGCGGAGGAGTAACGCCGATAAGATAATGGTAAATTCCTAACCCGATAACAGTTCCGGCTAAAAGTAAAAGTAGGGAACCGAGAATTTTACCGAAAAAACCTTTGCCGTTTTTCTCATCAATTCTGTATTCTTTAACGTCGGTTTCAACTTCTTCCTGATTTATGTCGGATGTTTGGGCATCTTCGGGAACAGGTCGAACGTTATTTTTATTTTCAATTATTTCGGCGTTGTAATTTTTGGTTTGAGCCGTTTCAAGCGGATAGTTTTCAAGGGGGTCGTCTAAATCTTCCCGTTTCGGCTGCTCTTTTGCGGGAAATTTCAAATCCTGAGTAGGAAAATCATCAGTATCGGAATGATTGCCCGCTGCGACAGAAGTATTAATTTGAGCTTGACGGGCGGTCGCGATCGTCGCTTCCTCGAAATCTCCGAAACGATTGGGCAATGCGTAATTTCGCGCAGCCTCAGAAGTGACCTTGACGATAACGGCAGTTAAATTATCTTCGGCGCCGCGCTGGTAACAGATGTTTTTCAATTGTGCGCAAATGTCGGCGGGATTCATGTTTGAAAGCAGAACGTCCCGTATTTCGTAATCGTCAACGTGCCGCGTGATTCCGTCCGAACACAACAAAAACATCGAGTCGGGTTCAAACATAATCGTTTTCATATCAACTTCGACGAACGGCTCGGCGCCGAGCGCGCGGCTGATGACGTTTTTGCTCGGATGATTTGCGGCTTGCGCGGCAGTCATACGACCCGCCCGTACTTCTTCTTCGACGACTGAATGATCCTGAGTTTCGCGGTATAAATTTCCGGTTTGATCGAAACGATACAAACGGGAATCTCCGACGTGACCGATGGTTGCGATATTGCCGGAAAGATGAAGTGCGACGATTGTCGTTGCCATCGTTGAAAGCTGCGGTAAATCGTGAGACATCTGAAAAATTGCCGAATTCGCTTTTTCGATGCCCGCTTTCATAATATCTTCGGCGTCGCTTCCGCCGCGCATATTCAAAAAGGCTTCGCCGAGAATTTCAACCGCCATCTGTGAAGCCACGTCACCGGCTTGAGCGCCGCCAACTCCGTCGGCGACGACGAAAAGTCCGTGCTGTTTTAATTCCAAATATGAATCTTCATTGTGCGGTCTTTTTTCACTTAAACCACGGTCACTGACCGCCGCCGAAGCAATTTGAAAATTGTTTTCCATCCGTTTTACCTAACAATCAATCGAAATCGAAAAGCGCTACTTCTTAGTTTTGGCTGGTTTGCCCGTTTAAAGCGTCTAATTGACGATCAATCGAGTTGCGATGCGAAAAAGCCAGAAGCATTCCGAGCATTACGAAACTCGTAATCAGGCTGAAACCGCCGTGGCTGACAAAAGGAAGCGTAATGCCCGTCATCGGCAAAGCGCGCGTGATTCCGCCGATATTTACGAGCGCTTGAAAGCCGATAAAAGCGGCGAGCCCGGCGGCGCATAATTTGCTGAACATATCGCGCGAATCCAGCGCCGTGCGAACGCCCGCGCTGACGAACGCAATCAGCGCAAAGGTTACCAATAAACCTCCGAAAAGTCCAAGTTCTTCGGCTAATGCGGCGAAAATGTAATCCGAATCGGCTACGGGAATCAGTTCCGGGAAACCTAAGCCCAAACCGCGCCCTGACGTTCCGCCCGATGCCAATCCGAACGTCGCCTGCGCAGGTTGAAACGCGAGAATGTCGAACCACGCGTCAACGTTTATGGTTTTCTGCAAATTCGGGTCTTCTTCGAGCATTTGCGGTAAACCGGGGTCTTTAGCGACAAGTTTTTTATAATAATCTTCGTAATCTTCTTTCCACCACTCCGTTTCGGGCGTCGGCGGATTAAATCCGTCGAGCCACAAATGAAATCGCTGTTGAATGCGGTCTGGAAGAATCGTTTTGACCGGTTTCGCAAGTGTCGGCAAAAGTGGAATATTTTCCTGCGTTTTTTCGGGCAACGCCCCGACGACTAAAACGCCGACTAATAAAGCCACACTGCCGACTAAAACTATTCTTTGCGGCAAACGACGAACGGCAATCAAAAAAAGCGTCGCGTAAACCGAGCTGAAAACCATCATCTGTCCGAAATCCTTCAAAACGAAAAAGGGAAAAAACGGCAAAATTGCCATAAATATAAGCGGAGCAGTGTCTTTTGCTCGCGGAATTCCCCAGTAAGTTCGAGCTAAGCTTTTATACAGAATAGCCAGAATTGCCGCAAAACCGATTAAAAACGGGATTTTAGAAGGCTCCCACGGCGTCATATTGCCGATGGACTTACCCGCGTTCGACGTTATTGCCGCGATGAAAAGCGGGATGAGCGTTAAGATTACAATCAAAAATCCGTTTTTCTGTAAAAGCTCGAGAATTTTATCGCGCCGAATCAGAAAAAACGCTATGAGCATTCCCAAAATGCCGAGCAGCGGATTTATCGTTTTGCCTGAAAGAAAAACGTCCGAAGCGTCTTCGACAGCCGGACGAGGAGTTTCTTTCGACAAATCAACCGGGGTCGGCGGTGTTGCCGGAAGCCCCATCATTTGCTTTTTTTCGGCGGAATAATTTTCCTGTATGTAATGAAGCTGAAGCGTTTTGATTTTTTCCTGCCTGGCTTCGGCTTTATCTTTGCGCGAAGTGTATTCCGGGTCGCTGAATAGCCGGTACTGCACGGTTAAACCGATGGAAAAAAGCAGCACCGCAGCGGTGTAAAGCGTCCAGTTCCCTTGAAAACGGGCGAATCTTTTGAGAAAAATAGGCAAAACGGCTAAGACCGAAAGCAAAACGAGGTTTCTTCCAGCTGTCAGCCAGGAAGTTTCATAACCGCGAATCAAAGCCGCGTAATAAATCGAATAATGCGAGATCGCCGTCAGCGCGACAATCAAAACGAGTATGAAAAAATGTGTCGAAGTGCGGTTTTTCATTTATTAAAGCTTAATTAACGGCGTCTTCTCGTTGAGCCTGTTCTAGCCGGTTGATTACCCGGCGGTTGTGTTTTCGGTTTGTATTGCTCGCCTAAAAGCCCGAGCTCACGCGCTTTCAAAATTACGCGCGCGGCAATCGGAGCGGAAATCGTCGCGCCGTAACCGCCGCCTTCGACCACGACGGCGATTGCCATCGTCGGTTTTTCAAGCGGAGCGACGGAAATATACCAGCTATCGGTGCGCTCATACATTTGCGGAAACTCCCTTTCGATTATTTTGCCTTCGTCGTCTTTTACTTTTCGTTTAAAGGTTTTCAATTTCCCGGTTTTTTCATCGTAAACCGGAGCGAGTTTTTCCGCCGTTCCGGTTTTTCCGCCCGAACGGATTCCGGCGCTGCGAACTTCGCCGAAGACTCTGGTCGCGGTTCCGCCGCTGCCTTCCGTTACGGTTGCCATAATCTGGCGAATATCATTGGCTTGCTGCGGTGAAACCACTTGCGAAAACATTTCCGGCGGGCGGTCGTATTCGATTTTCGGTTTCATCAGTTTTCCTTCCAAATTGCCTGCGGCAGCCGCAATCAAAGCCATTTGAAAAGGCGTCATTTGTCCGGCGTAGCCTTGTCCCATTCCTTGCAACGCGAGGTCATAAGCGGAGATCTCTTTGCCGGTCACAATTGCCGATTGTTCGGGAGCGAGCGCGTTTTTCATTAAAGGATTGCTCGCATTCCAAATATCGGCTAGAAACCTTGTGCTAAACGCTTCTTCCGGTTTATCTACCGCGATTATTCCGAGCAAATTGGCGGTTTCGCGCAATCTTTCGCGTCCCAAGTCAACCGCCATCTGCGCGTAATACTGATTACTCGAAGCCTCGAAAGCCTGCTGAATGTTTAATGACGTGCATCCATACGGCGGTTCACATCCGCCGTTAGCATCCGTAATCGGTCGGGAGTTGCGAAAAGGAACGTATCCGCCCGGGCTGCTTGTAAAAGTTTGGTTTTGCTTTCCGGCACGAAAAGCCGCGATCATCGTGAATAATTTGAAGGTCGAACCGGGAACGTAATATTCGCGAGTTGCGCGATTGAGCAAAGGTTTATCGCGTTTATTTCCTTCGAGTTTCAGCCAATCATCCAAAGTTTGCGCTTCGCTCAAACTAAACGAAGGGTTCGAATACATTCCCAAAAGATCGCCGGTTTGTGGGTTTAGCACCACAATTGCGCCTTTTTTTCCTTCAAGCTGTTTCGCCAAAAATACTTGTAAATCACGATCAATCGTGATTTTAACATCGCGCTGCTCAGATTCGGGGCGTTTGATTCTGGTCAGGACTTCCCAAGCTTCGGGCATCGGGTCGGCTTGTCGTTTGTAAAGCGTTCTTTCGAGACCTGGCGTTCCGCGCTCGGTGCCGAGAAGGTGCGCCATCTCTTTTTCGAGCGGAAATACTCTTTCGATATTTTTATCCTGGTCTAGTTTGTAAAAAGCCAGAGCGCTGCCCAAATTTCCGCTGCGGTCGAGCATCCAGCCGCGCAAAGAAGCGGCTGTCGTTCGCCGGTTTCGCAAATCTTTATAACTCAAAGCCTGAAACTGTTCGTTCGATTCATCGGCGTAATAAGTCCAATAAACTTGAAAACCGAAAACCGTCAGGGCGAGTCCGACGAAAACAAACTGCCAGATTCGCAAGCTGCGGTTGGTCGTCGTCTGCGTAGTGCGGCGGGTAATTTCCTTGGGTAAATTGGCTTCGAAATTAAATTTCGGGCGACGAAAATTATCGAGAAACGATAAAAAGAGAAACCCGATTAAAATGGCAATTCCGATTAAATAAACGATGGTCAGACCAGCTGGCGTTCGTTCGAGGATTTGTCCGCCGAAAATGCCTTCGGGACTCAGTTTTTTCCAATCGAATTGTAAAATAAATAATAAAACATTCATTTTTATAAAACCGTATTTTTGAATGATATCTTATAATCTTTGGGTGCCGGGTTATTCAAACAACAAAACGACCGTTTTTATTGTTTATTTTTTCCTTTCAGCCGGGTTTCGACTTCAAAAGCTTCATTTTCTAAATCGTTCGCTTCGTAAGCGCCGCTCGTATCCGTTCTCGTTTTAAATTCCAAACCGTTTATCGTAACCGAATTATCAAGCGGCGAATCAAAAGTCTCGACAATTTCGGTTGGCTTCGCAACATATTCGAATTTAACGTCAACTGAGCCGAAACCGACCGTGTCGTCGTTTCCAACAGCCGCTGCATTTCCATAAGAAATACGCTGACCGTTGACGAAAGTTCCGTTCGTCGAGCCTGTGTCGGCGACCATCAAAGCGTTTTCCGCATTCAGAGCGAGCGTTGCGTGGATTTTTGAAACGCTCGAATCATTGATGCTCAAGTCATTTTCTTTGGTTCGACCGACGCTTAAACGCTGATTTTTTTGAAAGCGGAGTTTTGTTTCCTGTTGCGTTCCGTTTGCGCTGTATCTCGCGATAAAAGTTTCAACTCCATCGTTTTCAAATGTATTTGCGGGTAAGACGGCATTGTTTAAATTTATACTCGGCATCGTCACATTCATTTCCGCTTCGCTGTCTTCTTCAGCGAAATTGTCGAAACTGACGTTTAGTTTAACGCCTTCGGTGAAATAATCGGGTTTGATTTCAAATTTCAGAGGCGCAAAAGTGTGATAACGGTTGTCGTTTATGTGATCAACGGCGGCGGTCAAAAGTTCCGTTTCCAGTTTTTTCAAAGCCTGTTCCGAGTCGGTCGAAAATTTGTCCCACTGCATTTTCAGCTTTAAATTATTCGGTACGTATTTTCCGCGCACGCCCAAATCGCGCACTTCCGAATCGAGTAAATGTTTTAGTCTTTCTATCAATTCGCTGGTGGCAAGGCTGCTCGAAGGCGTCCATTTTCTTCCGGTCAAGCTGTCGAATGTTTCACCGAGTTTGGTGAGAACGCCTTGAACCAACCAATCCAATGAAAAACCTTTTTTTTTATTAAAGTTTTTTTCTGCCATTAACTATTCTGCAAAACGAGAGACAAACTGCTCGAAATCATTCCGTCATTTTAGCTGAAAACATATTGAAAAGAAAGAAATAAAGATGCGCGGCGCGCAAGCTTCGAAACCGGCTGTCTATGACAACAGGCATTTTGATAGTGTGTTTTGCGAACTTTAACTTTATAATGTCGTAAAGAGTAAAGAGATTCCTGACAAAATGTCTTTTACTTATCGGAAATGAGAGAACTTGCCTTAAAAAACACGCGACTCGACGGGCGTTATATCATCAAGGAGCAGCTCGGACAGGGAAGCTACGCCGAAATTTATGTCGCAAGCGACGTTTTAGCGCCGCAGCAATCGCCGCACAGTCTGGTCGTTATCAAGGCTCTCAATGTTTTTCTGCAAAATGATTTGGATGCAGATTTGGAACGCACGCTGGTGGAAAATTTTCAAAACGAAGCGCTCGCGCTCGACCGCGTTCGTCATCCGAATATAATCAGCCGTCTGGGTCACGGCACGGCGCGGGATTTGCGCGGAACGGTTTTTCATTATCTGGTTTTGGAATATCTTTCCGGCGGCGATTTGGCGCGGCTTTGCCGCGAGCGAAGTCTATCGCTCGCCGAAGCCTTGAAATATCTCGAACAAGTTTGCGCCGGTTTAGCTTACGCGCACAAAAACGGAATTATTCATCGCGATATAAAGCCGCAGAATCTTCTTTTGACGAAAGAACGGGAAACGGTGAAAATTGCCGATTTCGGCGTCGCTCGCGTCGAACAGTCCGATTCGCCGATAACGCGCGTCGGCACGAATATATATGCGCCGCCCGAACATTCTCCATTGATGATTGCGGGCGCCGATACGATTACTTACACGGAGTTAACTCCCGCCGCAGACATCTATTCGCTGGCAAAATCCGCATATGTTTTAATAACCGGCGAGTCGCCGAGATTTTCCGCCAATCAGCCGATTACGGAACTTCCTGTTTCCGTGAGAAATGAAACCTGGGCAAACGATTTGCTCGAAATATTGAAAAAAGCGACACAATCAAATCCGAAAGCGCGGCACCAAACCGTTAAAGAGTTTTGGGAAGATTTGTCTGTTTTGAGTCAATACGACGAAAACGAATCAGTGACGCATATCGCGGCGCGGCTCAACAAAACTCCGCAGCCGCATATTTCCAGAGGTTACACTCCGATTGCGCCGCAGATGCCGCGCTTCAATACTTCGCGCGAACTGCGTTTGAAAAATCTGCCCCCGGCTGTTAAAAATCCTTCTATCGTTATTCGTCTCGATGAAAGCCCTTCAAATGGCAAGACTCCAGTCCGATATAACGGGGAATCTTTGAATGTTAATTTTTCAAGAGCTCCGGCGCCGCCCGAGAACGAAACGGTAGAATCGTCTGAAATTGCTTATATTTCAAAGCGAAAAACCGGTTTTCTCAAACGGTCGGCGACGTTTATAATTTTGCTCGCGGTCTTTGCCGGAATTCTGTTTGCGACTCATAATTATATGCGCGGTCGCGGGGTTTTACCGCAGTTTTCTAATCCGTTCGCTGCGCAGGAAGCAGTGGCGACTATGGATATAAATTTGCGTCAAGACCCGAGCACGAAAAATCAGCCGATCGGAATGATTTCAAAAGATTCGCGTTTGAAGATACTTTCAAACGACGGCAATTGGTATGAAGTCGAAGTCATCGAATACGGGCGGCAGAAAGAAAATGCTGATTGGGCGGATAGCGGCTGGATAAGCGCCAAAACTCGCTCCGGCGATGATACAGTAAAAATTTCGAGGTGAAATAAGTGAGTGTTTTGGATAAAGTCAGGCAATGGATTGACGGTGAGAGCGCCGAACTCGTTTTAGAGGAAGCCGCCCGCGACGCGCAGGTCAAGCCGCGCAGCAAATCCGAAGAATTTATTGTTAAAATCGCTCGCGCCGTCGAAGAAGTGATGCAGAACGAAATGGTTCCGCTCCCGCAAGGCACGACAATTATTCCGACGGAATATATTATATTTTTAAGCAACGAAGACGATAAGGAATGGCAGGGAATAAAACGAAAGGGTTTGGAGCAGGGGCTTTATCACATTCTCGCCGAACGGGCGCGCGAAATTTCGGGCAAAAAAAAGCTCGAAACCAAAACTTTTGTCGTCGAATTGCGCGTTGACGGAACTTTGGAAAAAGGCGACGTGCGCGTCCAGCATAGCTGGGAAGATTCTTCGGGCAACAAAACCGGCGTTCTGTCGCGGCAAAAACTTCCGCAGCAAAATCCGCCGACTCCTTTTGGACAAACCCCCGCTCACCCGACGCAGCGTAACCTCGATTCGACAACGCGCCTGCCGAGTCAGTATTTGAATGATATTCAAGCATCTGCAAATCATTCTCAAAACCAAAATTTAGCCGCAAATCAGCCGCTGCCGCCGACCGTTCCGCAATTAAACATCTCTCAACAAATGCCGCTCGGAGCGGAAGAAAATGAAGAAATGACGCACGTCCAAAAAAGACAGACAGAGCTTTATCGTCTTGAAGTTTGGCGCGGCGGAGTGCGGCAAAACGTAGTGCCTGTGTACCAAAAAGAAATTTCGCTCGGGCGCGGTTCTAAATCAAAGCCCGTTGATATAGAGCTTTCGGGCGACCCGGAAATCAGCCGCCGCCATTTGACTGTTTCGACCGATGGCGCTGGAAATTTTTGGATAATAAACGAAGGCAGAAATCCGGCAATCATTAATAATTTTGAGATTCCAATCGGGAAACGAGTTCCGGTTTCGAGCGGAATGCAAATTGGAGTTTGCAGCTATTTGTTGAAGATTCAATCTAAATAAGGTCAAATAAAACTTGCAGTAAAACTTTAAGAATGATCGGCGGCTGTGACCGCCATTTTAGTTTTATAGAATATTTAGAAAAAACCATTTGGCGTTAAATGCTTTAGTATTAATAATTATCCCAGGATCATTAAGGTGTTTGCAGAGTTTGTGGAACCATTAGCCAATAAAATCAGACCCGAAACATTAGACGAATTCGTCGGGCAGAAACATCTGGTCGGCGAAGGGAAACCGCTTCGATTGGCAATCGAACAAAAACATATTTTTTCGTTCATTTTGTGGGGAACTCCCGGAACAGGAAAAACAACGTTGGCGAGAATTTATGCTAATGCGATAAATGCCGATTTTTACGAACTCTCCGCCGTTTCAGCTGGAAAAGAAGATATTCGCAAAATCATCTCTAAACCGGTTGAAAATAATCGTCCGAAAATCTTGTTTTTAGACGAAATTCACCGGTTCAATAAAGCTCAGCAAGATTTTCTTTTACCGTTTGTTGAAAGCGGAGAACTGAATTTAATCGGCGCGACGACGGAAAACCCGAGCTTTGAAGTTATTCCGGCTTTGCTTTCTCGAATGCGAGTTTTCATGCTTCAGGAGTTAACCGATGAAGATATGCGCGAAATAATCGGGCGAACCGGTTTCGATTTGGATGAAGAGGCAAAGCATTGGCTTATTTCAATGGCAAACGGCGATGCCCGGCAAGCGATTACGATGCTCGATAATACCTCGCGGCTTTATGAAGAAATTACTTTAGAAACGTTAAAGGAAACGCTGCAGTCAAAGTTTCTGCGTTACGATAAAAAGGGCGAAGAACATTACAATTTGATCAGCGCTTTTATCAAATCAATGCGAGCCAGCCAGCCGGACGCGGCTATTTATTACCTGGCGAGAATGATCGATGGCGGAGAAGACCCGAAATTTATCGCCCGCCGAATGGTGATTTTCGCTTCCGAAGACATAGGCGTCGCGCAGCCGACCGCGCTCGTCGTCGCGAACGCCGTATTTAGAGCAGTCGAAACAATCGGTCTGCCCGAATGCGGAATAAATCTGGCGCACGGCGTTGCCTATTTATCGAATTGTCCGAAAGACAAAAGCGCTTATGAAGCATATATGACGGCGCTCGACGATGCGGAAAAATTCGGAAACCTGCCCATCCCACTGGTTTTGCGCAATGCCCCGACCGGATTGATGAAAAAAATGGGTTACGGCGAAGGGTATGAAAAATACACGAAAGAAGATTTATTGCCCGAAAAGCTGAAAAGAAAAAAATACTTAAAAACAAAAAAGAAATAAAAAGATGTAGTAAAAAAAGTTTCGCAGGTAAGTTGAAAATCAAACAACCATCCGGCGGCGCAAACTTCGCATAGACCATTCAAAAGCGAGAATCGAAACGATCAGCAGATAAACGATTTCATACAAATGACGGTGCTCGAAAATCCCGCTCAGACAAGCGCGCGTTAAGTCTATCACGGAAGTGGTCGGCAAAATGTATGCGATGATTTGCAGCCAATACGGAAGTTTGTCGACCGGAAACCAGGCGCCGCATAGAAAAATTGTGGAAAAAAATGCGGCGAAGAATATATTGAAATTATCAATGTCGAAAATGTGCGCCGTGACTCCGAGAGCAAAGCCTCCGAGATGGAAACAACCGAGAATTAAAGGAACAAGCGCCAATACCGTGTAATATGAATTAGCGGAACCGAAAATAATAATTAACGGTAAAATAAAAAGAGAATCAATAACGCCTTTTGTGATCGCCCACGAGATTTCGCCCGCAGCCAGCGATTCGGCGTTCACCGGCGTGGCTAGAATAGCGTCGTATGTGGATTGGTAAACCATTCTAAAATATGCGCCGTAAGTCATTTCAAAGATTGTGCGCATTAAAACAGTAAACGCCAAAACACCCGCGCCGACGAAAGCGAGATAGCTCATTCCGGAAACATCCGAAACAACCAGCGCTCCGATACCAAAACCGAATGCGAAAAACGTAAAAATCGGCTCGATGACGGGCGCTATCAATTCGGTTTTCCAAAGCCGCAGATAAACTTTAAGATTTCGCCGCCAGACGGAAAAAGCGTCAATAAAATCAATTTTTCGGAACGCCAGATTCATAAATTGGAAGTTAAAAAATAAAAATCGCGAATTCTTTCAGTCGTAACAGTTTTCAAAAAATTTATATAAACTGATAAATTACATTAACTATTTATAAACTGATTTTTTACTGCATTTTAAAAGCGACGGCTTAAATAATTCATATAAAAGTCTGCGTGCAGACAGTTAAGGTTCCTTTTCAACAAAATCGAACGGAAAAAGGCGTTTATTTATCATATTAATTAATTCGTCGAGGCTTTTCCGAGCTTTCTCGATTACCATTGCCGAATAATTGTATCTCAAACAATTCGCTTCAAACTCTTCCAAATCCAAAACTTTGTATTTGAAATCTTTCCAAACCAAAACATCAATATCCAAATCAACATAATCGAGAATTCCGTCGGCGAAAACGGGAGGCGCGTTTACATTGCAATAAAAGTTTCTCAAACTTCCGTCCGGTTCGTGGAATCGAAAAACGTTGTACCAGCGGTCAAGCCAGTAAAATTCATAGGAAAGAGTGCCGCGTCTGATAATCCCTAAATCTGTATGAACTACTTCTTGATCGAATTCTCCGACAAATGTTAAAAGGGAATCTTTTCGGTCAACGATTTTGCAATTCCAGAAACGGTGAATCTCTCCGTCAAATTTTCGGGCATTTATTCGGACAATTTTTTCATTCGAATTCAAATTTTCAAATCCTCGATGTAATTCTTTAAAGCCTCATTAAACTCGTCCGGCTGTTCCAAGTTTGAATAATGACCGGCATTTTTAATCGTATAAAGCCGGGAATCATTTATTTTTTCGTTCATTACACGAGCCGTATGAAGATTTGTGATTTGATCTTCTTCGCCGAAAATCAAAACGGTAGGGACATTTATTTTATCTAAAAGATCCGTGTGATCTTTACGCTCAGCCATAGCTCGCAAAGCGGAAATTACCGATACGGAATTTGTCTCAGCAAACATTTCTTCAATTCGAGCGACTAATTTTCGATTTGATTTTTTTGTGTGCTCGCCGATTAAATTCGGCAGCATCTTTTCGATCAAAATTTGAATGCCGTGGGTTTCTATTTTTTTTATCAGTTCAAATCTTTGGTTCCTTTTTTCTTCGGTGTCTAAGGACGAGGTGGTATCGCACAAAATCAGACCGGCAAATTTTTCCGGAAACAAACGATAAAGATTTAATGCCACGTAACCACCCATCGAAAGACCGCCGATTATCGCTTTTTCAATTTTCAAAGAATCGAGAAGTTCGGCAATATCAACTGCCATCTCTTCGATTGAAGTCGCCGCGGACGAATTCGGAGTTTGTCCGAAACCCGGCAAGTCGGGCAAAATTAACCGAAAACCGCTGTCGGTTATCGCTTCGATGTTGCCGTTCCACATTTTTCTGGAAAGAGGAAAAGCGTGTAACAGGACTAAGGGAAACTCGCCCCCGTAATCTCGGAAAGCAATTTGCATATTTATTCGGCAAAGGTTTTGACGACCATAACGGAACAGGGAGCTTTATGAACAACCGTATCTGACACGGAACCGAGCAGAAGCCTCTCCCAAAGGTTGTAACCGTGCGATCCAACAATGACTAAATCAGCCTTCATCACCGAGGCGGTTTCAACGATTTTTGTTTCCGGCGTTCCGATTAAAATTTCCGTAGAAACCTGTATGTTTTTTTCGGGGAAAAGATCGAGAATTTGTTCTTTCGCATTTTTTAGAATATTCTCGGCGTTTTCTTTTGATGCCTGTTCGATTTCGACGGCTGTGGGCAGATAACCGGAATAGATGTCTACGGCTAAAGGAAGCGCCATATCAACGACCGAAATGATTTTGATTTCGTCATGGTCGGAGAGATTGAATTTGCTAATCGTATGAAGCGCGCATTCACTATACTTGGTTCCGTCAGTCGCAAACAAAACTTTCATATTTTTCTCCGTTTGTTGTTTTATATTTTCGATATTTTATAACCGAATCGTTTTCAACTCAATTTTTTATGAATTGTAAAAAAACGTCTTCTAAATTTGAAGGTCTTAGGATGACTTGGCGCGAATCGAAATCTTTCAAAAGTGAAGTTAACTCGTCCATCGTTTCTGCGAAAAATATATGCGTGCCGCCGCGTCTCTGAACTAAAATCCGATCATCGTTTAACGAAAGATCGGTTCTGTCCAACCCGCGAATTTCGAGAGCAAATCTTTTTACATTTCGCTCGACGATTTCCTTCGGAATACCTTCTGAAATGATCTTTCCGTTTGATAAAATAATTAATCTGCTCGAAAGTTTTTCCGCTTCGTCCATATAGTGTGTAGAAAGTATGATTGATAAATTTTCTTTATCACGCAGTTCTTCGAGTTTTTCCCAAATTTCCTGTCTTACGTTTGGATCGAGTCCGGTGGTCGGCTCGTCGAGCAGAAGAATTTTCGGTCGGTGCAAGAGCGCCCTCGCAATTATCAAACGACGTTTCATTCCGCCGGAAAGATGGTCAACCTTCGCGTCTTTTTTCTCGGTCAATCGGATGAAATCAAGCAGCTCGTCGCAGCGGTCTTCTATCGAATTTTTCGGAAGCCGAAAATATCTGGCATACACAAGCAAATTTTCTTTAACGTTTAAATCGGGATCGAGATTATTTTCCTGCGGAACCACGCCGATAAGCGCTCGAATCTCCCTTTCGTGTTTCGTCACATCAAGGTGGTTAACGCGAAGGCTGCCGGAAGTAAGCGGAGATCGACAGGCAATCATCCGCATCGTCGTAGATTTTCCGGCACCGTTTTCCCCTAAAATTGAGAAGGTTTCTCCGGCTTCAACATCAAAAGTAATATCATTGACGGCTACGAATTCTTTATATCGTTTCGTTAGATTTCGCGCTTCGATTACATAACTCATAAACAAAAAAATACAGATTTACTTAAGAAAGTAAATTTACGAGAGTTTTTTCCAGCAATTGTTGTAAAACGATTTTTTCGGTTGCCGTCAAATTAGAATAAACATCGTCTTCAAGATTTTGCCATATCTTTTCAACTTCCGGGCGGATCTCTATCCCTTTTTCGGTTAGCAGCACTCTTGTCGCCCGACCGTCTGATTCATCTCTGAGAAGTTTTACAAAACCTGCATCCATCAAGCTCTTTATCATAGTGTTGACGGTCGGCGGAGAAAGATTCAGATTTTTTGCAATATCACTCTGTCGCTGACTATCTTCCGACCAGAGGGTTATAAGAATGAAAACTTGTCCGCTATGGAGATTGACCGCATTTAAAGACTTTTCGAGATTTATTCGATAAGCATTGAAAATCTGACTGAATAAGTAATTTATAGTGTTTTTGAAATCCATAAGTTAATAAGAATACTAATTAAATTTTATAAGCTGTCTAATAATAAGTAAACTAAATAATAACAATTAGATAACTAATTATCAAAATGAAAACATCTCAAAATCGATTAACTTAAATATTATGGAAAGTTAACTGATTTTGAGACGTAAATAGAAAAAAATCTTTAAATTATTTAAGCCCGGCTTGTTTCCAATCGTTCAGGAACGAATCGAGACCTTTGTCGGTCAGAGGATGTTTTACCAGTTGTTGAATAACCTTAAAGGGAACGGTTGCGACGTGTGCGCCTAAAAGCGCCGCATCAACGATATGCATCGGATGACGAATCGAAGCCGCTAGAACTTCGGTCTCAAAGTCATAATTATTATAAATTTGAACAATGTCCGCGATGAGCTGCATTCCGTTTTGACCTATGTCATCGAGCCTTCCGATAAACGGGGAAATGTAACTTGCTCCCGCTTTTGCTGCGAGAAGCGCTTGCGCGGCGGAAAAACAAAGCGTAACGTTCACCTTTGTTCCTTCTTCTCGAAAAATTCTGGTCGCTTTCAGCCCGTCTAGTGTCAGCGGGCATTTTATGACGACATTCGGTGCGATCTTAGCCAATTCACGACCTTGTTTTAACATTTCTTCCGTATCAAGCGCTGTGACTTCTGCGGAAACATCACCTTTTACAATTTCACAAATTTTAGCGATATGCTCGCTGAAATTTACGTTTTTTTCCTTCACGATCAACGAAGGATTTGTGGTCACGCCGTCAATCAAACCAAGATCGTTTGCCTCTCTAATCTCATCCAGATTCGCCGTATCAATAAAAAACTTCATAATCCCCCTCTAAAATACTAATTTGAAAAACATAAAAGTAGTAAAAATTACAAAAAAGAAACGTTTTTAATCGTAATCGAAAATTTTTCCGAACCTTTCTGTTTTTTATGCCGCTTATAAACAAAATAATGCCAAAAAAAATCAGCTATATCAAAAATGTTTCACGTTTTATAAATTTGAACTTTATAAAACCGGATTCGATAATTTTCCGATTCCTTCGATTTCGATTTCACAAACATCCCCGGTCATGAGCTCGGAGACCCCGGAAGGCGTCCCGGTGGCGATAATATCTCCTTCGTTTAAGGTCATTTGCCGAGATATGTATCTGACAAGAAAATCAATCGGGAAGACCATCTGCGAAGTGCGACCGTTTTGTTTGGTTACCCCGTTTACCTTCGTGGTGATTTGAATATCGGAAACGTCCAAATCGGTTTCGACAAGCGAAGCGATTGGACAAAATGTGTCGAATGATTTGGCGCGGGTAAACTGTACGTCTTTTCGCTGCAAATCTCTAGCGGTTACATCATTGAGTATTGTGTAACCGAAAATGTAGTCGAACGGATTTTCCTTTTCCGTTAAATTTTTACACTTGCGTCCGATAACCAAAGTGAGCTCTCCTTCGTGTTCGACTCGATTTGATTGAGGCGGCAGAATTATTGTTTCTTTGTCTGTGATAATCGAAGAAGGAGCCTTTAAAAACAAAAGCGGCTCTTTCGGAACGTCGTTTCCAAGTTCAGCAGCGTGCTCTGCGTAATTGCGACCGACGCAGACAATTTTCGATGGCGTTACCGGCGGCAGAAATTTAACTTCTTCGGTTCTAAAAAATTTTGAAGTTTTGAGATTACCTTCGAGTAGGAATACTCCCTCATCTTCAATTACGCCTGTTTTAATTTCTTCGTTAACGACAAAGCGGCAAATTTTCATAATAATTTTATAATCTTTAAGGAGCAGTCTCGGAAACGATCGCTGAAGCCTCGCTAACGTTTCCGGCAAGATCAATGGCTGTTAAGTAATAAAAATAAGTTTTACCCGATTCTACATTTGTATCCTGAAATGTGTTCGTCGTCAGCAGTTCTTTGGTCAATAAAGTCCATTCCGATTTAGCTTTGTTCGGATCGGTCGTTCGATAAATGCGATAACCCGCGATGTCAGTTTCCAAATTTGCGGCAAAGAAAAGCGACAAATTGCTTGGCGCCGCCGCAATCGTAACAGCGCTCGGCGCGGTCGGGGGAAATGTGTCGCGCGGAGTTATTTTTACAATGTTAGATTCGAGACTTTCGAGCGGTTCGCCGTTATTTCCAATTGAAACTGCCCGGACAAAGTAGAAGTATTCTTTATTGAATTCAAAAAACTTGTCGAGATAGACGGTTTCTGAAACCGGGGCTTCGTTTAAAAGTTTTGCCGTTTCAACGCTGGAGTTGGAGCGGTACAAATTATAACCCAAAAGCTTTACATTGGTCGTGCCGTCAACGTTTATTTGGGTAGCTTTCCAGGAAAGCTGAACTCCGTTTTCTGCTACACGCGCCGTAAGCGAGCCAGGATTTCCGGGAATGTTGGCGGACGGTTCAATTAAAAGAAAGTTTGAAAAAGCGGCTTTTTGCCCGGACGAATTAACGAAGCGAATCGCATAACGCAAACGAGCCGGTTGCCCGGCGAACTCGAGCGTGTCCGTATAAGTCAGTCTCTGAAGAGCAAAATCGGAATCGGATATTGGAACACTTGAAATCAGAGTGCTTCGCGCCGCGAATTCTTCTTCAGAGAGAGTTAGAGGCGAGTCAATGCGCTCGATCAACCGGTAAATATCTGCGCGATTTATATTCAAAATACTTCCTCCTGCGGCATTTCGAGCCGGCATTCTCCAAGATAAAATAATTTGCGTTCCTCTCTGAAACCCTGTAACTTCAACTCGCTGAGCTACGCGCTCGTTCGGCGGAAGCGGCGGTTTCCGCTTTCCGCAGCTTACAGTTATAAGCAAAGCTGAAAGTGTAAACGCTAATGCTGTTTTATTAATACGTCTAATGCTTAAGAAAGGAGTCTTAAATAAGTGTTTTAACATTAGTGTTTTCTACAAGACGTATTGTCTTAAATTCCGATCCTCGATCAGCCCGCTCAACTTTTTCTGCACGTAATCGGCGTCTATCGTTTGTGTTTTTTCTTCGAGTTCTCCGCCTAGAAAACTTATTTCTTCGAGCAGCTTTTCCAGCAGTGTGTGCAGCCGCCGCGCGCCTATGTTTTCTGTGTTTTTGTTGATTTCCTCGGTCATCTGGGCGAGCGTTTCAATTGCGTCGTCGGTGAAGTTAAGCGCTATATCTTCTGTTTTAAGCAGAGCTTGATACTGCTTAATAAGCGAATTCTTAGGTTGAATAAGAATTCGCTTAAGATCGTTAACCGTTAGAGGTTCAAGCTCTACGCGAATCGGAAATCTCCCCTGCAATTCTGGAATTAAATCCGAAGGCTTGGAAACGTGAAAAGCTCCTGCCGCAATGAAAAGTATATGCTCGGTGCTGACCATTCCGTAACGCGTGTTGACGTTTGTGCCCTCGACGATAGGAAGTAAATCTCTCTGCACTCCTTCGCGCGAAACGTCTGGATTACCGCTGCTTTCTCTGCTGCCGGCAATTTTATCTATTTCATCGAGAAAAATTATTCCTGAAGATTCGGTTTTTTTGATAGCGGAACGCGTAATCTGTTCCATATCAATCAAATTTTCCTGTTCGTCGCGCAATAGATACTGCCGTGCATCGGAGATCTTCATCTTTCGTTTAACGCTTTTTTGAGGAAAAATATTTCCGAACATATCCCGAAAATTTACGCCCATTTCCTCCATGCCCTGACCGCCGACAAAATCAATCATCGGAGTTGAACGATCCTGCGTTTCGATTTCTATTAAGCGGTCGTCCAAATCGCCGTTTCGCAGCTGTTCGCGCAATTTTTCCCGCGTTCTGTTCTGCGGTTTTTCGTTTGAACCTAGCACGTCGGTATCTTCATAATCAAATGAGTAGCCGGAATTCGGCAGCAGTATATCCAGAATTTTTTCTTCGATGTTGTTTTCCGCCTGGATGCGGACTTCTTCGAATCCAGACTGTTTGGTCATATCAACGGCGACTTCGGTTAACTCACGAACCATACTTTCAACGTCTCGCCCGACATATCCGACTTCGGTGAACTTGGAGGCTTCGATTTTTATAAAAGGCGAATCGGCGAGCCGCGCGAGGCGACGGGCAATCTCGGTTTTTCCGACGCCGGTCGAACCGATCATTAAAATGTTTTTCGGCAAAACGTCCCGGGCAATTTCTGGCTCGAGCTTTTGTCTTCGGATGCGATTGCGCAACGCAACGGCGACGGCGCGCTTGGCATTGTTTTGACCGACGACATATTTATCGAGCTCGGCGACAATTTGACGCGGAGTTAGTTCGTCGAGTTTTATTTGCGGAAGCATTGTTTGTGTTTCACCACTGAGATATATCGGCATTTTGATTATGTAATTATATAAATGGTTGAAGTCCCAACATATTATAGTTCTTCGACGACAATGTCGGAATTCGTGTAAATACAAATCTCGCCGGCAATCTTAAGAGCTTCTTCGGCGATTTCCTTGTTGGAAAGATTTGTATGTTTCAACAAAGCGCGAGCGGCGGCAAGAGCGAACATACTGCCGGAGCCGACTGACAGCAATCCTTCGTCGGATGAAATAACGTCTCCTTTGCCGGAAATCAAAAATGCGTCTTTTTTATCCGCGACGATTATCAATGCTTCGAGATGTCGAAGATATTTGTCCGTCCGCCAATCTTTACTGAGTTCGATAGCCGCTCGTTCGAGCTGACCTTGAAATTGTTCGAGTTTTGCTTCAAATCTCGTCAAAAGCGTGAATGCGTCAGCCGTCGCGCCGGCGAAACCGACTAAAATTTTGTCGTTAAAAATACGCCTTACCTTTCTGGCATTACCTTTAATAACAGTTTCGCCGAGAGTAACTTGCCCGTCGCCCGCCATTGCGACTTGCCCGTTTCTGTGAACGAGCAAGACCGTGGTTGAGCGAATTTTATTACTGAAATTTTCTCCAAACATAAAAATCTTATAATAAATCTTTGTTTTCAAATGCTCAAATTGACATATGATGCGCTATTGTCTGAACATTGAAGAGTATTTGAAATTTAAATTGCGAATTAATATCTTTTGTACAGTTTTTAAAGGTATCAAAGATGAGTTCGGGAACTTAATGAAGAACTCGAATAATACTTGAGAAGTAAAATGGGAAAGATGTTTTTAATTATGAAAATAAACATCTTATGCGGAGATTTATTTTCGGAAACAGTCGAGGTCGTAAATTTGTGAAAACGCTTCAACCGAAACAGGTTAAATTGGGGTTAGAGAAGGTTTTAAGTGAAAATATAGATTTACTTAAAAATAAAAGAATCGGACTAGTTTGCAATCAGGCGACGGTGAACCATCAATACCGGCACGCGGCGGATTTGTTTTACGAACATCAGGAAATAAATCTGGTTTCTTTATTCGGACCGCAGCACGGCGTTCGAGGCGACGTGCAGGATAATATGGTTGAAACATCGCATACTTTGGATAAAAGAACCGGTTTGCCGATATTTTCGCTTTACAGCGAAACGCGTGAGCCGACCGAAGAGATGCTTTCGAGGATTGATTCGATGGTTTTCGATCTGCAGGATGTCGGCTGCCGCGTCTATACATTTATTTATACGATGGCGAACGCGATGATCGCCTGCGCGAAAGCCGGAAAGGAATTTATCGTGCTGGACCGCCCGAATCCAATCGGCGGCGAAGCGATTGAAGGCAATTCTTTGGAAAAAGGACACGAATCGTTTGTCGGACAGTTTCCGATACCGATGCGCCACGCTTTGACAATCGGCGAAATAGCTCAACTGTTTAATGAAGAGTTCAATATAAATTGTGATTTGAAAGTAGTTGCGATGAATGGCTGGGAGAGGCATCTTTATTTTGATGAAACCGACGCGCCCTGGGTGATGCCGTCGCCGAACATGCCGACCGTTGACACGGCTGTCGTCTTTCCGGCGACGGTTTATTTCGAAGGAACCCAAGTCTCCGAAGGACGCGGAACGACCAAACCATTTGAAATAGTCGGCGCGCCGTATATTGATGCCAGAGATTACCGAGAAGCCTTAGCGAAACTTGATCTTCCGGGCGTTATTTTTCGGGAAATAAACTTTTTACCGACTTTCCAAAAGCATCGCGAAGATGCTTGCGGGGGGATTTTTCTGCACGTAATAAATAGAAAAGAGTTCAAGCCCGTAATTACGGGCATTGCTATGATAAAAACTCTGTATGCGTTGTACAGAGAAGAGTTTAAATGGAAAAATCCGCCGTATGAATACGTCTACGACAGAAATCCGTTTGACGTTATCGCCGGAACGACAAAGACGCGGGAACAAATTGAAAATAATGAAAACTTAAAGGATATAGAACTTTCCTGGGTCGAAGACGTAAAATCATTTAGAGAGAAAAGCGAGAAGTATTATTTATATTAGTTTACGGGTCGGTTAAAGCAGTTTCTAGAAATTCTTAAAAGGTTGAAATTCAATATTTTGTGGATTTTATCTCGAATGGTGACTCAATGTCGAAACGCCGACTGTTAAAGTTTTACAGAAAAAATAGAACGTTAAAATGAATAATTTTGTATTTATCGGTTTCATTTCCTGGCTTTTGCCGGGCGTCGGGCATATTCTGCAAGGTCGCTGGAAGCGCGGAATTATAATCGGCGCGGTCATCTGGCTGCTGTTTATTATCGCTCTTCTGAGCGGCGGCGCATATTATCCGGGTTTTGATTTTAAAGACGGAGCGCTGCTTTATTTATTGAACATCTTCGCTCGCGTCGGCAACGGGCTTGGCTCGTTTATAAGTTTTTGGCTTTTACCCGCCGCGCCGCCGAACGTCGCCGCTTGGGCGACTTTTGAATACGGCGGGCGGTTCCTGGAAATTTCCGGTCTGCTTAATTATCTGGCTGTTTTAGATGCGGTTGATATCAGCGAGGGAAGAAAGAAATGATTCATTTTTTGTATTTGGTCGGCTTTGCTTTTTTTGTCTCCGTGGCTTTCGGCGTATTTACGAATGGCGGTACCAAAGAAAAAATCTTTTCGGGCTTGAAGACTTTCGCCCAATTTTTGATTATCAGTTTGATTTTGGCGTGGATTTTTTATTTCCTGCCCTGGTAAAAAGATGAGTTTATTTGAAACGGAAGGTTTGATTTTAAAAACTTACAGTCTGGCGGAAGCCGATAAAATAATCGTATTTCTCACGCAAAGTCACGGAACTGTCAGGGGAGTCGCCAAGGGCGCGAAACGCCTCAAAAGTAAATTCGGAGGAAGTCTCGAACCGTTCTCCATCTCGCAGATAAGTTATTTTCAGAAAGAAGAAAGAGAACTGGTTTCGATTCGTGAAAGCGAGCTGGTCAAATCTTATTTTGCAAGCGCGAGCGATCCGCTATTTTTACAGAAATTCGCTTATATAGCTGAACTTCTAACCGAATTCGCTCCGCCGCAAGACCCGAACGAGCGGCTTTACAGAATGGTGAAAGTTTGTCTCGAAGCGGCGTCTGAAATCCGGGAAAATTTAGAAAGCATCGTCCTTTATTTCGAGCTCTGGCTTCTGCGTTTGGGCGGGTATCTGCCCGATTGGAGCCGGTGCGACAACTGCAAAACACATCTGGACGAAGCAGAAAAAGCGAATTTACAAATAAATTTTCATTTGCTCTGCGCGTATTGCTCGAAAACGAAATCGAATTCGATGATTTCGCCCGTTCAAAGAGACATTTACATGACCGCGCAAAGAATCTCTCCGTTAAAATTCGCCGATTACACAAAAGAACGAACGGCTGATGTGCGCGAGATTTCCGCCGTCCTCAAAAAACTGATTTCAAATATTCTCGGCAGGGAAGTCGTCGGGGAAAAGGTTCTTGTCGTCAATTCCTAATCGAAAATGAAGCGTTTCAGCTGGCTAATTTCAAAATACCTGCTTCAGGCAATCACTCCCTACTTTATCTTCACATGGCTTTTGATAAGCGTCATATTGTTCGTTCAGCAAGCGAGTCGTTACTCGGATATTTTTTTCAGCGCAAATATTCCGGCAAACATAGTCTGGCAATTGACCTTTGCGCTCGCGCCGAACGTAATCGCTTTCACCTGCCCCATGGCGATTTTGATCGGCGTTGTAATCGGACTTTCTAGAATGCAGGGCGACAGTGAATTGACGGCGATTAGAGCGGTTGGAATTGGTAATATCCAGATAACTTTGCCGATTGTCATTTTAAGTCTGCTTCTTTCACTTTTCGCCTTTTTTATAAATTTGAAAGGCGTTCCGTTTGCCGCGCAGATTATACGGAAAATCGCCATTCAAGCCGCGATTTATAAATTGGAGTCGCCGATTGAACCTGGAGTTTTCAACACGGAAATAAACGGGTATACGATTTACGTCAAAGGCGGAGACATAGAAACAGGCGCTTGGAAAAACATTTTTATATATAATGAAGACGTTTCAAACAATGTAATGCGTCTGATAACCTCAAAAAGCGGTCGCGTAGATTTTAATGAAGAATCGAACGAATTGGTTTTGGAAGATGCTTTGATTACAACCTTGCCGCTGCAAAACATTGATGAATCCAAAGCCTCTATCAGCAATGAATTTAGCAACAAATCTGAAAAAGAAAGTTACAAGGAAAAATATGTTTCCGAAAACGTCGGGCAAGTTCGTTTCGCCATTCAAACAAAGCGCGGGGAACTCATCGACAAATTAAGCAAATCCGAGCAATCGGCTGATGAATTGGGGTTATCTGAGCTTTACAGATACATTCAAGGAAGAGAAGGCAAGGAAAAAGTTGAAGCCCAGATTTTATGGCAGAGAAGAATAATGCTTTCAATAACGCCTCTACTTTTCGCTGTTTTGGGTACCGGTCTGATTTTGCGTACCGGAAGAGCGAGCCGCGGATTTGGGATTTTTCTCGCGCTGATTGTATTGGTCGGATATTATTTGATCGCGCTTTTGGGCGAACAGTTAGCCAGAACCGGTCAGTTAAATGTTTTTATCGGCGGTCTTCTGCCGATTGTAATGAGCATCGGGTTGATAATCTGGTTGTTTACCCGCCGCCGGTTCTTTTTCAAAACACCGTTTTCACTTGTAAGCCTCGGGAAACCAAATTTATTTTCAAAAGAAACGCGTAAAATAACAAAGCGAAAATTCTCAATCGGATTGACTGCCGGAATTCTCGATTTCGACATAATTTTAAGTCTTATTAAATATTTGTTTCTCACGCTCGGATTTTTGTCTTCGATTTACATAATTTTTACTGCTTTTGAATTGTGGAAGTTTGCCGGAACGATTGATAACGGGCTGTTTCTGTTATTAAAGTACCTGCTTTTTCTGATACCTTTTATTTATATACAGCTCGTGCCGTCGGCACTGATGATCGCGACGCTCGCCACGTACGTCATCAAATCGCGCCAGAACGAAATCGTCACCTGGACGGCTGCCGGTCAAAGCGTGTATCGCCTGCTTGTGCCGTGTTTTTTGTTTATGATTTGTATGGGCGTTTTTAATTGGCAATTGCAGGAGAAGATTCTGCCGATGTCAAACCGTTCGCAGGACGAACTGCGAACGCTTATACGAAATCGCGGAGTGGCTGCAAATAAAGCAGGGAAGTTTTGGATCGCGGAGGAAAACAGAATCTATTCGTTTAGTTTCGATGAAAACGTCTATTCCGCCGAAAGAAAAGTAAAAAATTTAACGGTTTATGATTTTTCGGAAAACGCCTCGCGTTTACAGGCGATATTCCGGATTCAGGAAGCCGTCTGGAATAAAAATGTCATTCAGTTTGAAGGCGAAGGCGAAAAGGTAAATTTGGGAAACGGCAAAATCTTCAGGGAAACATTGCGCGGCGGCGAAATAGCGGAGAGCGCGAATCCTTTAGCCGAATTGTCCAAAAAGCCAGGGCATTTAAACGCCGCCGAAACGCTCGAGCAAATGCAAAATATCGAGTCCGAAACCGAGCGAAGAAATTTCGAGATTGCTCTGGAAAAGAAACGTTCGACGCCGTTTCTGCCTTTTATAATCACGCTGTTTACCGCTCCCTTCGCGTTATCTTTGAGCCGGAAAGGGAAGGCAGTTACGGTCGGTTATGCAGTCGGGGTTTGGCTTTTATTTATGGGGACAAACAGCGTTTTCGAACAACTCGGCGCGAACGGTTTTATTCTGCCGCTCTACGCCGTTTGGAGCCCGCTGGCGGCATTCGCTCTGCTCGGAGTTTATATGCTCTCCAAAATTAAAACGTAAAAAAGGTGAGCAGCGAAATTGCTCACCTTTTTTACGTTTTAATTTTTTTCAGCAATGAAAAAGTATCGGCAATTTAAGTTCCAGTTTCCCACGAAGACATGTATTCGATCATTTCGGGCGTCAGCGTGTCAATCGAAACTCCCATCGCGCGCAACTTCAGCGAAGCGATTTCCTGATCCACTTCGGGCGGCAAAACGTGTACGCCCGCGCTTAATTTGCCTTGTTCTTTGACCAGGTATTCAGCCGAAAGCGCCTGATTCGCAAAGCTCATGTCCATAACGCTCGCCGGATGTCCTTCGGCGGCTGCTAAATTGATTAAACGACCTTCGCCGAGAACGATTACGCTTTTGCTGTTATCGCTGAAGCGGTATTCTTCGACGAACGGGCGACGCGAAACCGGCGCGCTGCTCAATTCGCGCAGCGCTTCGAGATTTAACTCCAAATCGAAGTGACCGCTGTTGCAGACGATTGCGCCGTCTTTCATCGCTTCGAAGTGTTCTTTGTCTATGACGTGACGATTTCCCGTAACCGTAACGAAAATGTCGCCGAATTTAACTGCTTCCTTCATCGGCAGAACGCGGAAACCGTCCATCACGGCTTCAATCGCTTTGATCGGATCAATTTCCGTGATGATAACGTTTGCGCCCATACCGCGAGCGCGCATGGCGCAGCCTTTTCCGCACCAGCCGTAGCCGACCACAACGAGAGTTTTACCGGCGAGCAGAATGTTTGTCGCTCTAATGATTCCGTCGAGCGTGGATTGACCGGTTCCGTAACGGTTATCAAAGAAATGTTTAGTCTGCGCGTCATTGACCGCAATTGAAGGAAAAGTTAAAACACCGGCTTTTTGCATCGCTTTAAGGCGAACGATTCCGGTTGTGGTTTCTTCTGTCGTGCCGATGATTTTATCGCTCAAATCCTTCTTTTCCTTGAGCATCGTGGCAACAACGTCCGAGCCGTCGTCAATGATGATATTCGGATTGGTATCGAGAGCGGCGCGAACGTGACGCATATACGTCTCGGTTGACTCGCCCTTGATCGCCATTACCGGAATGCCCCAGTCAGCCACGAGAGAAGCGGCTACGTCGTCCTGAGTCGAAAGCGGATTCGAAGCGATTAAAAGCGATTCGGCTCCGCCCGCCTGAAGCGTCCGAGCCAAATTTGCCGTCTCGGTCGTGATGTGCGCACAGGCGATGAGTTTAACGCCCTGAAGCGGTTTTTCCTGTTCGAATCGTTCGCGAATCAATCGTAAAACCGGCATTTCGCGGTCTGCCCATTCAATTCTTTGTTTGCCTTGCGGCGCAAGATTTATATCCTTTATATCGTATTCGGTTGAAATTCCTTCTTTTGCCATAGTTTTATTGTTGAAAATTGTAAGTTGATAGAAATCGGGCGGTCGAAAGACCGCCTTTTTGTTAATTTATATATGTTAGATACATATTTCTAGAAAAAAATAGAAACACACACTTTTAAACTGTTGTCGCATTGCTCAGCGCGCTCAAAAGGGCGTCGGCTTTGTCGGTTCTTTCCCACGTAAACTCGTCGTTCGTTCGACCAAAGTGCCCGAATTTAGCCGTCGCTTTAAATATCGGTCGGCGTAAATCGAGCGTTTCGATAATGTCTTTCGGGGTCAGTTTGAAATTTTTCCGAACTGCTTCGGCAAGTTTTTCGTCGTCAACTCTGCCGGTTCCGTGCGTATCAATCAGTACAGAAACCGGGTCTGCCACGCCGATTGCGTAAGCGAGCTGCACGGTGCATTTATCTGCTAAATCCGCGGCGACGATATTTTTTGCGATATAACGCGCCATATAAGCGGCTGAACGGTCTACTTTCGTCGGATCTTTGCCCGAAAAAGCTCCGCCGCCGTGAGGAGCGTATCCGCCGTATGTATCAACGATGATTTTACGTCCGGTCAAACCTGCATCGCCCATCGGTCCGCCGATAACGAAACGACCGGTCGGATTTATGTGAAATTTAGTGTTTTCGTCGAGCAGATCTACGGGAACGGTCGTTTTAATGATTTTTTCCAAAACGTCTGCACGCAGTTGTTCGGTCGACACTTCATTTGAATGCTGCGTCGAAACGACGACGGCTTCGACGCGAAAAGGTTTTCCGTCGCGATATTCGATGGAAACTTGTGATTTTCCGTCAGGGCGAAGATAGGGAAGTTCGCCGCTTCTTCTTGCCTCGGAAAGCCGGCGCGTTAAGTGGTGCGCCAATTGAATCGGCAGAGGCATCAGTTCTGGCGTTTCGTTGCAGGCAAAACCGAACATTAAGCCTTGATCGCCCGCTCCGCCCGTGTCAACGCCCTGCGCGATATCCGGCGACTGCGTGCCGACGGCATCCATCACGCTCAAAGTGTTGCAATCGTAGCCGTAACTCGCGTTGTTATAACCGATGTCGTTGATCGTTTCGCGCACGATTTGTTTGTAATTTACACGAGCGTTAGTTGTGATTTCGCCGGCGATTACGGCGAGACCGGTAGTGACCAACGTTTCACAAGCGACTCTGCCTGTCGGGTCTTGCTCGAGAATCGCGTCGAGAACCGCATCCGATATTTGATCGGCGATTTTATCTGGATGACCTTCCGTTACAGATTCGGAAGTGAATAAAAAATTTCCGTTACTCAATTATTTGTAACTCCTTTATGTTTAAACTATTTATGTTTTTGAAAGATAACAAAATGGAAATTTTAGCCTTTATTGCCATTGATGTCAAAGTTGAACATTTTCCGGCGTATACAGAGCAGAACTATGTAGAAATTACAGGCATAATTATCACAAACTTTTAGAGTCAATTACAAAGAGAATAAAAAGATGTACAAGAAACTAAAACTCAATACTCTTATCTTACTACATTCTATGCATAAATATTATGTTTCAAAATTTATGTCCTTACAATTAGTTACAAAATAATTTTAACTAAAAATAAGAACTTCTTGAACAATTAAACTAAAGGTATGAACTTTCTGAACAAAATTCTTTCACATAAGTGGGAATCCATCGGCGACATTTACGGGAATGGAGATATGTTAGAAAATAAAAAAGCCTTTAATTTAAGACGAATATAAGGAGTTGAACTAATTGACGTGGATATTTCGTCGATATGCTCACCAGCGATTGCTGAAAAATTAAAATCTCTTGGTTTTCCTTTGAAGGAAAGTGATTATTGTTGGGTAAATGGTGTACTTGAAAAGCGAGATTGGACAATGGATGATTGTATCCCTGCGTATACAGATGAAGAGATTTTTGATGATTCACCAGATTGGATAGATTATCCAGGTACACGTTATGAACTAGAGCTAGAGCAAACACCTTATATGGATTGGAAAGCATATTTTAGCGATGGTACATACATTCTGAACAATCATTTTGAAATTGCAGTAAGTTCAGTCGACGCAAGAGCTAAAATACTTATTTACATTATCGAACAAGAACTTTTCGGATACGATTAGAATTTTTCTAGCTAACCCCAATACTTGTTTAGGTGTTAGTTATTGATGGCAAATTAGAAAAGACAAACTAAAGCCCTTTAATTAGTAAATGGTTGAAAAATTAAATCCTCATTACCGTTGTGCATAGATACTCTCAGACCCTCTGGAAATGAAGCCAAACCAACCACTACTAAAATCAAACCCTGAAGTTCATGAACAGAATTTCGTGTTGTGGACGTTATATTCTCGATATCAGTTTTAGATGGAACGGGATATTTTGTTGGATGCGTATGCCAATCACCTACATAATGCAATCCCTTACTATACCAATAGTATATTTCTTCCTGTTCAACTGCGCGTTTTGGGACGTAACTTGTTCTGGTACGCTCATCTGTCGGTCTTGGGCCAGTAGCCAAATTTATAATTGTTCGTCCAGCCTCAAAATGCGCGAAAAGCTGACCGCCAGCTTCTTTATCCCATTGTCTTAGTTGTTTATATCTTTCAAAATGGGCAATAACTTCCTCAGTGATTACAATTGAATGACTTAGTTGGTCTGACACATAAATTAACATTTGACCAATCCTCCCTGGCATACTTTACATTCACCTTCCGGTTGCCAAGGGCGGCTTAGAAAGTGAATACCAGACGGATTGCCGCGACTTACACTAACCCAATAATTAGTCCAATGACCGCCGAGCGAATCAAGCAAATCGTTACTTAAGGTCAATGTGTTAAGAGTTGACTCAGTTACTTTTTTTATTAAAACATCAATTGCTAATTGAGATATCAGTGTTACAGTCTGATTCAATTCAATTGCCCCATAGGGTTGGAATGTTGTAGCAAGCTGGTTCCTTTTTTAGCGTCGTCGTTTTCCAATCCGTAGCACGGAATTTGAACATGCCATAATCATCGAATCCGCAATTGAAACAACGCCCCTCTGAGAACACTGCAAGGCTATGCCCGACAATAGCAAAAGGCTCCATCCAACCATAAATAATTGGCGCGGGTGTTTCGGTCGTTCGTTGCCAAAGATTCAAAGCAATCTCACTTTGCCAATCACCTGTGGTGCTTATAATCAGGTCTGCTGTCGAAAACAAATCAGGTTCTTTGTTAAATGCATCTTGCCAACGTTGATTTCTGTAATCAAAAGATAAATGCGGGTAATCTTGTTGTAATTCATCAGCTAAACTTTCAGCTTTTGCTTTATCTACGTTTCGACCTCCGAGAAAATGTCGACTTATATTCGGCCATGTAAGGAGTTCAGAATCAATCAATGTTATACTTCCAACACCGCAACTCGCGAGTAGCTTTGCCAAGAATCCTCCAATCGACCCACAGCCAATTAATACGAGTTTAGCTTCAGAAACACCTTTTACAATTTCACTGTCCTGACGGCTGTGAATCCATTGACGGTCAGCTCTAGTGACTTTTCCTCTGTCTACGGGTGTACCATTGAACCAATAACGGTTACGTCGTACCCATGCAGGAACATAACCCGCCCGAAAACCATGATTCAAGTTTTGAGCCTTCTTTATGAAGCTTGAGATTGGGACTTTTGTTCGGTGAGCAACTATGCCTCCCATAGTCAAGCCGTCGTTACTATTACTGGCGATTATTAGCGGCACCGAATTGGGAAAGTCTTTACTTAACTCATCTAGAACTTGCAGTGAATCAGGAGACCCTTTGGCAAGAATTAGAAGGTCAGCATTTACTTTAGGATATAGTTCTGGAAGTGGAATCTCGGGAAGCCACAGTAGTCCGCCTTTATTCAAAGGCATACTGCCTTTTATTCTGTATTTTTCAATCCACGCTTGGAGTGATGAGTCATCCTCACCGACAATAATGACCTTATCCGAATTCAAAGTGGAGACAATGCGGCTCTTTTTGATTGGCTCTAATAAACTAAAAAAATTTTGTGTTCCACCTGACCATGTCCGCAGCCAGTATGAATCGAATTCTTCCCTAAAGTCGTTAAAATTACTTTTTGTAAAACCATCCTCAAGCAAATTCAAAGAGTCAGAAATTAGCTTTTTAACCGTTTCCACTGGTCGGGTGATGCAATCTACAACTCTTGGCAGACATAATATGCCATCGTCCTCAATATGCGGAAATGTTAGTGGTTTTGGAGGAACATTTAAGGCAATTAAAGGAGCTTCCAATGGAAATGTGGACTTGATTAAAAAGTTGAAGCTCACTAGTCCCCTTGATGTCAATAGGTCAAAATTCCACCCTTTGACAACGTTCTTGCTACCATATTTATTCTCTAGATCATCGGTAGTTAACTCCAATGCTCCCAATTTTGTGAGGACTTCTGCTTCAACCAACTTAAGGGCGTTAAGATATAACTCGGATAACTTTTCTGAAAAATTAGGCATAACGACCGCCGCCACGTTTTTCCACTGGATGTTCTGGTTCTACCGATTTTCCCCAATCATTAACGAGCGTTGTGTTTGCAGTTGCCTGCCGTTTCTCCCTTTCTTTCTTATCCTCCAACTGGCTTGAAAAATAATTTGTTTGGAATACTTTATCCCAAGCCTTCATTGCTTCTTCATCTGTACATTCTGGTTGGAACAAAACATCTAAATCGGCTAATGCCTCCGTTAACCTGTCCCTTAAGTAAATAGCTTTAGGGTCATAATTTCCCTTTGTAAGGGTGGAATTGGGAGTAACTGGATGGTGAACAATCAGGTCATCGTTCAGCCGGTCTCGAATTGCTTTCATTGTGTCGTACAGAGCAACATCTTCTCGATTTGCGTTTGGCAAGTAACACTCCGTCACCAGCTTGGTAATCATAAAGCCGCTACCAATTTGTCCTTTCCATTCGGGTCGACTGATTGCGAATTTTTTAATCAGTCGACACATCCTTCGCATCTGTCGACCATTAGTTGTATCGGGGCTTTGATTCTGATTTTGTCCGTCAAACCATGCAGTGACATCTCTCGCATCAGAGCGTACCCAATTAGTCGAAGCAAGTTCAAAATGAAATTCTTCGTATCCATCAGCATTTTGGGTAAATATTTGTCTGTAAACTGGAATATCAACGTGGTAACCAGCTTGGTACTGAACGCGGACGCAGTTCTCGCAAACCACAGGTGGTGTGTTAAAGCTACCATCATCTACCGCATCTCGAATCATTTGACGAGCCGTTAAGGAGGACATTTCTATGCCATAAGAATCCTTCAAATTTTCACCTAGAAAATAAACACCGTCGTCAATGTCATAATCATTCTCAGGATGCTGAACCATTGTCTTCATTGAATACGAGCCTTGAGATGCAAATTCCGACGGTGAAGGCTTTTCATTCCTATCTAATCCTCTGTACACCCTATCCCTGTTGGAATTGCGGCGGTTACGCATAGCGTCCCGTTCTGATTGCGGCAGACTCGACTTATCATTATGGTATCCAAGTATTTCTTCTGAGCAATTAAACATTTTCTTCCTCCTATGTTGTAAACTTAAGTCCAAAAACCTTTGAGTGCGTCCTTTATATCTCCTTTAGTAGCGAGATAGTTACCTGTTTGTTCAAGAGTATCAGTAGCATATTTGTTTACGATGTCCATATCTACACCATTCGGTTTTTTAAATGAGATTCTTATATATCGCGATTTTGCATCATCTGTCCAAGCCATTACTCTCCGTAGTATTTCGTGCGAAATCATAGAGTTTCCATCAACAAAAATTGCGGGAAGGGAATTAGACCACATCAAGATTCCTCTACTGGGCATTTTTTTTAGTGCCCATAAAAGAGAGCGTTGTTCTGCTAAATCACTTCGTGGCGTTGAAAGTGAAAGTACCCGTACATTATCGGGGTCAATACCCAAATGAGAAACAGCTTCAGCGTATCCAAGAAGTGCTGGATGATTACTGAATACCCCACCGTCACAGTACCGTTCTTCATTACCATCTGGTGAAACCAACTTAGCAATTGGAAAGTATGTTGGGGCCGCCGCACTTGCTAGAGCAACGTCGCGTAATAACCACCCTTTATCGGTAGTGAGTAAATGGTGATGGTCGGTCTTGAAAATTCTTGGGGTACCATTTGTCAATGAAAACGCTGTAATGAGAACTTTTTTATCAGTTGCGTATATATCTCCGATTGTTTTATCCCCAAATGCCTTTTTAAGAGCTTTTTTCAAAGGTTTATTTGAATACTTAGCAGTAAGAAAACTTTTAGCAAAGCGAAGTGCACGAGCCCCCGGAAATGGATTTCGAAAGACCGTTTGTCCCAAATCTTTGTATAATTCAACGATTTTCGCACCAGACATTCCGTTAGCTAGAGCTAATGAAATAATTGCGCCAGTGCTTGTTCCACAGAATAAATCAAATTCTTTGTGGAATGAAATACCAAATTGGCTCTCTGTTTTCGCAATAAATGCGGCCGTTGCCAATCCAAGATAACCTCCACCATCAATACTTAGTACTTTCATATAACTCTCACTAGCTCAAAATGGTTTACTTCATACAATCGTTCAGTTTCGAATCAACAGTTAAGTCAAATTTATCGTCAATTAAAAAATCTGTACTAACCCCAAAAAGCCGCGCATAAGCAACAATTAGGGGAACAGGGGCTTCTCGCTTGCCTGTTTCAAAATTACTTATCATCCCTTGTGTGAGTTCCCATTCGTAATCAAGTTTCTGAATAATTTCAGCTTGAGTTAAATGTAGAGTTTCACGAATCCAAAGTAATTTGCTAGGTAAATATTTCGATTGAGGTCTTCGAGTTATACCCATTCAAGATGTTCCTCCTGAATGAGAAAGTTTTGGTTTGACAATAACTTCAATTGAAGTTATTGTGTGGTTAGATTGTCTTTGTGCCGGAAAACCTAATGTTGGCATCACGGCAACTGGCATTTTAGAATTTCAAAACCTCTATCTTCATCGAAAAAATGGCATAAAGACAATTAGCTAATTTTACATGATTCTTCGGGACATCAAAGGCAGTGAATTCTATCCGTATTAAGTAATAATTCACTACTGGAAATTATTGAGAATAAAGCAGTAGTTATGAAACAGCCTGAAAACTTTATTTCGTTAGAATCATTAATGGATTCACCAAAACGACTAAAAGAATTGTATGACATAATTAATAGTCATCAAGACAAATTAACAAAAGAATTCGGTTTAGCAACTATTAGCATTATGCTACGCGATTTTGACGCGGCGTTGGAGCACATGAAGTACGTTATCGCTAAAAAGCCCAATGCTCCGGTATTGCAGCGACGTCTAGCGGAAATTTTGATTCTTCGAGATGAACATGAAGAAGCGATTCCGCATCTAGAAAAGGTGGTTGAAAGTGACCCGCATGACTCTACTGCACCTATGTTGCTATTGTCTACCTATCAGCGAACAGGAAATTACGAAAAGGCTCAGAAATTAGAGGATTTTCTAACCGCATATAAGAATTTCTTAAAGGCGATTGATTAGAAATAACTTACAGAATTTAGATTGAAATTATATCAATGACAGGTTTCATTGCCGCAAATAGACTTTCCTCGTAATCCCTCAATACCTTCACTCTTGGACTTTTCATAAGTCCATTTCTAAAAAAGTACCAAAAGAAAAGCCTCCTGTTTCGCTTACAAATTGCGTCAGGCGGTTTTTCTTATCCTCAATTATAAATTCGAAAAAAACTCGACAATTATTGTATAAGATGGTAAGATAAATACATTAACATAATAACGTATCGTTTGTCAAGTATTATTTTAGGTTTTTTGATTGCTTCAAAAAATTTTGCAAAAAATATGTTTATTTCACCTATTCCGGGTGGGTCACAAACCCGATTCGGAAATAATCGTTGGGAAACCTTTAGCCCAAAACTAAAGAGAAACGTTGTTCTTTACAGTAACCTTGAGCATGACCATTGGGCACTTATTGAGTGTGATTCAAAAGTCAAAACTTTTTGTGAACAGCCACTTAAGGTACAGGTTAATACAAACGCAGGGTTAGTTACGACAATATTCGATATGTGGATTTTATGGAAGTCCGGGGAAGAAGAGTTCCGTGAAATAAAACATGAATCTGATGTAGTGAACTCAAAAAGGGCTGTTCGGCAAATTGAAGCTCAGCAATTGTGGTGCCAACAAAGAGGTTTAAGTCATACAATCGCGACAGAACGAGAAGTCAGGGGTAACTTAGTTTATCTGAACAATTGTAAGCAAATCATCAAATATGTCAGCACAATCAGTAATAAAGAAAATAATCGACTTGTAATTGCCGTTCATTCGCTGCTGGCGAAATCGGGGTCACTTACCATTAGGGAAGTTTTCAACTCCTTTCCGCGAGATGATTTCCAGGAGGTAATGGCTTCAATAGCAATGCTGATTTATGAAGGGGCTGTATCAAGCAATATCGTGCAAAGTTCATTAAATAAGGAAACTTTGTTGAAAACAAATGATGAAAACAGATAAAAACTAATGAAACGAGATGAATTAAGTGCCTACATCCGCGATACGAGTAGGTGGCCGATAGTTGATAGCAGCATTCTTAATGAGGATGTTCGAAGTAAGTATTTGAAACGGGAATCTGCTATCTCTGCTTATCTAGCCGGTGTCCAAATAAAGAGTTTGTGCGAGCAGTTTCAAATAACGAGAAGTGAAGTCTATCGCTTGGTTAAACGTTGTATATTGGAGCATCCAGATGGAAAAATTTGGGGTTTTCGAGCATTGGTTCCGTTTTCGCGACAAACTGGGTATTGGCGGTTGAAGGAAGCTACTGGAAGAAGCCGGTCTGTCCATGGAGGAAAATCAGGTTGCTTAACCCAACTATTTCAACGACATAATGAAATCCAACAACTTGTTGACGACCTTTTTCTGAAAAAGATTAGAGCCGGCATAATTCATGAAGCCCGAATTTCGGTTAAATCATTACATAAACGCTTTTTAGTTGCGTGTCGTGAAGCTGGAATTGGTGGTAATGAATACCCCTTTACTACAAAGCATAGGGGGCGTGTAAGTCTGACCAAGTACCTCAAATCTCTTGCTCTTCGGGAACAAACCCGGTTTACAAGAGTCCGCCATGGCGAAAATGCAGCAACCCTTCTAAAATCTCATGGGATGGGCGAAACTTCGCTACAACGTCCATCCCGTCCATATCAACGAGTAGAATTTGACGGGCATAAGCTTGACCTGTTTTGTACGATTGATGTCCGCTCTCCATTCGGAGCAGTAATACAACGACCAATTGATAGATTATGGCTTCTCGTAATAATTGATTGTTATAGCCGTTGTATCCTCGGTTATCATTTGAGCTTTAATCGAGAGTATTCATCGGAGGATGTACTACTTTGTATTAAAAATGCATTAACAAGGTGGGAGCCAAAAAAATTGAGTATTCCCAGTTTAATTTACCCTGATAATGCAGGACTTCCTTCTGGGTTGATGAAGGAAGCAGAAGGCGCATTATGGGACGAATTCGCTTGCGACAACGCAAAGGCAAATTTATCAAACCGAGTTCGTGAAAAACTTACTTCTATTGTAGGCTGTGCTGTAAATCCAGGGCCTGTTGGCACACCAGTAAGGCGCCCACTAGTCGAACGGTTTTTCAAAACTTTAGAACAAAATGGTTTTCATCGGCTTTCCTCGACAACAGGAAGTAATCATAAAGACTCACGCCGAAATCAACCGGAAAAGGCAGCGCTTCGCGACGGTATCACCCTAAGCCATATTGAACAACTTATTGATGTCCTGATTGCTGATTATAACGCCACAGAACATTCCGGGGTCGGGTATCAAGCTCCATTAGAAACAATGAAATATTTCTTTGATTCTGATGAGATTATGCCGCGAAGATTATTAAATCATCAGCAAACTAAGCTATCCCTTTTGGGGATTGAAGCAATAAGGGTAGTTAGAGGCAATTCAAGTAACGGGCGTAGACCATTTATAAATTATGAAGGGGAAAGATATTCAAATGACATTCTTGGACGCTCGTCTGATTTAATCGGAACAAAATTGATATTACGAATTGACCCTGACGATGGTCGGTACATGCTAGCCTTTCTACCAAATGGTCAAGAATTTGGAGTTTTAACAGCTCGCGGTGTTTGGGGGCATGTACCGCATACTCTTGAGCAACGTCGAGTGTGTATGGCATTGCGAAATGATGGAGTCATTAAATATACGAGCGGTCAAGACCCCATACATGTTCTTAATGATTATTTAGAGCGTCAAGCTTTGAGTAGCAAGAAGGCACGACGTAATCTCGCAAATTTTCGTCAGAAAAGTAAACAAAACAAACAAGAAATAGGGGAAGAATTAACAGAAAGAAATGGAAACATTTCTTCTTCAGAGGAAGAAATAGAGGCGAAAGAGTTCGAAATTCCACGACTCAGAGCTTTTAATCTTTAGTGGATTTGCAGGATGGTAACGGAAACAATTACAACAAAACCCTTGATTGGGGCAAATGTGCATCCAGTGGAGAGGGGAAGGTACATTATTGGAACAAGAGAAATTCAAAGACTTTTAACGGATTTGTGTAAATGGATAGAAAATCGTGTTCCGGGAGCCATGATTTATGGTTTTCAACGTTTGGGTAAGACGCGAGCGATTCAATATGTGCGTCAGGAATTACCCGTAAAGTTCGGGGATAAATTGCCAATTCTAGTTTTACCGTGCCGTGAGTATACAAATCCCACAGAGACAACGTTCTTTGGAGATATTTTAAGGGCTGCCGGTCATGCCTTTTCAGAAAAAGGTACAGGGACGGCGAAAAGAAATCGCTTGCGCGAGTTTTTATTTGAAATAGTACTTGAGAGTGGTCAAGACCGTATTGTCATGTTCTTGGATGAAGCTCAAAAACTACATGAACAACATTATAAGTGGCTTATAGATTTGCACAATGAACTGGATGATTTAGGAGTCAGCATGATTACAATTCTTGTAGGGCAACCAGAGTTGCAACATCAATACACAGTTTTTGAACGAACTGGTAAGGCTCAGATAATAGGTAGATTTATGGTACGACAGTTTGAGTTTGTGGGGATTCGTTCAGCTTCAGATATAGCAGTTTGCCTAGCTGGTTTTGACGATATGACTGAATTCCCATTAGGTAGTGGGTATTCGTACACCCGATTTTTTTTCCCACGGGCGTATGCCGAAGGATGGAGACTTCAAAAGTCAGCGAAAGACCTTTGGGAAGCGTTTCGACTTGTTAATCAGGAATGTTTGTTGCCAAAAAGGAAGGATATTTCCATGCAAGAATTCTGCAAAACAGTTGAGAATGTTTTACAAAATAATCGGTCAAAGGACGATTTATTTCCTAATCTATCAATAAATGTTTGGAAGCAGGCAATTATTGAAACTGGTTATGCAACCGTTGGAAGTCAATATAAAGACTGACGAGATTATCATGAATAAAACTAATTTATTATCAAGCGAAATTAGTACTAACCAATTCTGCTGGCGACCTTCATGGGTATATCCATACAAGTCTTTATGGTCGCTTTTGCAAAAATTTGCTTACTTGAATTATACGAATGTTGGAAATCTAAAAAAAACATTCAAGTTAGATTCTGACTCAAAAGGAACAAATTGGAAATGGCAGGGAAGGGATGACCTCAGATTTATCCATGGTCTTAATCCAGATGTACTTTCAAGAATTCTCGGAATTGATAAAACACAATTAAAGGAAACTGTAATCAATGGATACCTTCGTGATGAAGAAGTCGATATGTTCAGTTGTAGCTCGCTTAGATTCTGTCCGTCTTGTATAAAAGATGGATACCACAGTCCTATATATCAACTACTATTTGTTGAAAGATGTCCGCTTCACAGAAAAGTATTGATTGATATGTGCGAATTTTGCAAAAAAACAATACCGTACCGGCTAATTGATTTAGTCTTCAAGAAACCCATGTGTTGTCCTTTTTGTTCCACGATTTTAACACCGAGAATACTACAATTTAGAGCAAGGAGTGTCGCGTCTGATAATCGCTGGGAACGTCTGGATTTATATATCGAATGGTTAAGGAAACGCAGAAATCTAAATACTACTATTTTTTACGGAGCATCTTTTAGAGGAAATAATAATACTTCGCAGAAAATTAAGATATTTATTAAAAATTTTGAACATTATTGGAGTGATTTAATAAATCCAGAACCTACTTGTTTAATTAAAAAAAGAAAAATCAAACAAATTTCAATACAGTTAAGAAATATTCATTCGGACGGAAATTTTCAAACTACAACCAATTCAATAAAGGAAAATACGGATGAAGACTTATATGCAATTTATAAGTCTATAGCTAGATATATTCTTAAGAAAAAACTCCGTAGTCATCGTAATTGCGTAGTAAATGTAGGTCGAGGAGAATTGTGGTTTGAGCATGCGCTCACATGCAGCGGAAAGATTTGCCCTTATGCTAATGCGTTCATCTTATGGCGAATGTTTATCGAATCACTAAATCATCCTTCAAAGTTATTTTGTAAATTCAAACGCAAAAGTTATAAACAGCAATGGGTCTTTTGGCAACCTCCATTAGGATTAAATTCAAGCTCACTTATTCGTCGCGTCTTTGCCGTAGAGTGCTATTGGATATTTTTAGAGTGTATAAACTTAGCAAAAAAATTTTTGACTGACAATTGCTACAGCTTCAATATAGTTTGGGTTACCGGAGAAACCGTTCCTGTTTGTATTATTGATTACAGATTGGAAAAAAACTTTATTCGGGTCAACTATTGGATTGAAAACGCAGATGACAACAGAAAGCGAAAAAATAAAATTGTAAAGTGTGAAAATATAATTAGTAAGGGAAGTCCGGACTTTTAGTTACATTTAGTCCGGACTTTTAGTTTCATAAACAAAAGAGTAGTTAGAGAATAGAACAAAAATATATATGTTGAGTCCGATAATAAAGATTATGTAATAATTATGAATAATTTATCGACTAAAATTAAAATGTTTTGTTTTTATTCGATGCCTTCATTTTTTACTTTCTCGAACGCTTCTTTCAAAGCCTTTAGAACGTTATTTTTATCGAGAACATTCGCCTCGCCGAATTCGAGTTGCAGTTTGAAATCACCGTTATTTGAAATGTACTTAAAAACATTACTGGAATTATTTGAATGTTTCATTTCAGCCGCGGAATTTTTTAAGGGTTTGTTGGATTTTGCTTTTTGCGCATTGTTGCCGGCTAAGTTTTGCGGTCGGGCGGTTTGTCGAATTTTATCTCGATTTAAATTCTGAACGACAATTTTACCGACGAATTCATTCATCGCCGCCTCGTCAAACTGGCGCGCGATTTCGAGCAGAACGGATTTTGCGGTTAGATTGGATTGACGGCATTTTTCGCGGATTTGCTCAGGAAGTCCGGCGATAGACATTAATTCGGTTACGGTCGTGCGGCTTCTGCCGATTTTTTTCGCGATTTCTTCGTGCGTATAACCGAATTTTTCATTTAAAGCAGCTAAACCATCCGCTTCTTCCCATATAGTTAAATCTTTACGCTGCAGGTTTTCAATCAAAGCGATTTCGGCGATAGACTTTTCATCGAGATCGAGTTCGATGCAAGGCACTTCGCGCAATCCCGCGAGATTCGCCGCGCGCCAGCGTCGTTCGCCGGCTATAATCATCCAGCTTCCGTTTTGTCTGTTCGGTTTTACTAAAATCGGCTCTAACACGCCGTTTTGTTTGATGGAATCCGCCAATTCCGTCAAATCGCCGATTTCGACACGCGGCTGTTCCGGGTTCGGCTCGATTTGATTGATCGGAATGATTTTACCGACCGTACGATTCGGACGCGAAAGTTCTTCGACGTAATGCGCGTCGTGCCGCATTTTGATATCTACGGGTAAGCCACGTTTAGACACGTTTTAAAACCTCTCTGGATAATTTTTTGTATTCAAGCGCGCCGGACGAATTCGGCGCATACGAAAAGATCGCTTCTTTGTGAGCGGGCGATTCTTCGAGCCTGACGCTGCGCGTAATAATCGTTTTGAAAGCCTTTTCGCCGAATACTTTTCTGATATGCGCTTCGACATCTTTAGAAAGCGACGTGCGTTTGTCGAACAAAGTGACTAGAACGCCGAGCAAATCCAGTTCCGGGTTCGGACGAGCGCGCACTTTCTCAATTGTTTCGAGCAAGTCGTCGGTTCCCTCCAAAGCGAAATATGACGATTGGATCGGAATAAGGACGTGAGTTGCCGCCACAAGCGCGTTAACTGTAATCAAACCCAACGTCGGCGGCGTGTCTATAATTATCAAATCATACTGCGAGCGAATTTGCTCGATTCGATCGCGCAGACGAAAAATCGCGTCGAAATCACCTACTAATTTTGCTTCGAGTTTAGCGAGATTTATCCGCGCGGGAACCAAATTCAATTTTTTTATACTCGTCGGGTAAATAAATTCTTCCCAAGGTTTTTGAACTTCGGTAAACAACTCGAATGCTCCGCCGTTTATTTTTTGCGAATCTATAAACGAAAGAGAGCTGTTTCCCTGCGGATCCAAATCTATTAACAGAACTTTTTTGCCTTGTAAGGCGCAGGCGGCAGACAGATTTATGGCAGTGGTCGTCTTACCCACTCCGCCTTTTTGATTGGCAATAACGATAATCATTATTAGTAATCTTTAATTAATAATCTTTAAAACTGCAAATTTAATTAAAATACAACTTTTGTTTTACCCGATAAAATCGGGCCAGTCTTCTGTCGGCTGAGCATTTTGATCCAGATCGGCAGATTGACCTGTCTGCTGGGAAACGGTGGACAAGTCCAGAACTTCCTGTTTCACAAATATCGGGCAGTCGAGACGTAAAGCAAGAGCTATCGCGTCTGAAGGTCGAGCGTCGAGCGAGAGAGATTTTCCCTTATCGTCGTTCAATTCAATCAAAGCGTAAAAAGTGTTCTCCAACAAGTCCGTTATCACAACTCGTGACGCGTGAAAACCGCATTCGAGGATAATGTTTCTTAAAAGATCGTGAGTCATCGGGCGTTGCGGCGCGACTTTCTCTATTTCCAGAGCTATCGCGTTTGCTTCGAACGCTCCGACCCAGATCGGAAGAATTACTTCCGAATCAACTCCTTTGAGCACGACTATCGGAGTATTCGTGTTCGGATCCATAATCAATGCGCCGATTTTAACTTCTACTAACATATTTAACAAATAACACCGTATAATGTGTTCGTTTTCGACTCCGTTATTTTGACATTCACGATCTCGCCCGAGACATCTCTCGGACTCGTAAAATTAACAACTTTATGACAACTCGTGTGCCCGGAAAAATCATTCGCAGATTTGCTCGATTTTTTTTCGGTCAGAACTTCAACTGTTTGTCCGAAAAACGTCTGCAAAGATTTAGTTTGATTTCGTTTCTGAACATTTTCAAGTTCGAGAAAGCGTTTCGTTTTTTCATCAGCAGATATTTCGTCGAGCATTTCAGCGGCGGGTGTGCCGGCGCGCGGCGAATATTTAAATATATACGCGCTGTCATATTCGCAATATTCGACGAGCTTGACGGTATCGGCAAAATCCTGTTCGGTTTCGTTCGGGAATCCGACGATGATGTCGGTCGTCAAAGAAATCTTTCTTCGAGAGCTTTTTATCTTGTCTACCTTTTGCAGATAACTTTCAATCGTATGCCCGCGCCGCATCGCTTTTAAGATACGGTTGCTGCCGGACTGCACCGGCAGATGAACCCAATTACACAAATTTTCGTTTTCGTTTATGGCGTCGATGATGTCCGGGTGAAAATCTCTCGGAAAAGAAGTATTAAATTTTATTCTGGGAATTCCGGTGGCGGCGACCGCACGCAGAAGTCTGGAAAACGGCGTCGCTCCGGAAAATTTTTCCAAGCCTTCGGACGAACCGGGGCGATAACTGTTGACGTTCTGTCCGATCAGGTGAACTTCCCTTACTCCTTCGCTTTGCAGGCGATTTACGTGTTCTACGATTATGTTTGCCGGCACGCTCTTCTCCCTGCCTCTGGAAAACGGAACGATACAATATGTACAGAATTTATTGCAACCTTCAATGATCGGAACAAACGCGACGAACGGTGAATGCCTCTGTTCTTTGATAGTGTTCCAGTCGTAGTCTTCTTCGCGAACGGCGAGATCGTAAACCTGCTTTTGTCCGTTTAAAACGCGGTCAATCACGTCGGTCACGCGACCGACCGCCTGCGTTCCGAGAACGAAATCAACGCCCGGAGTTTTTTGGAAAAGCGTCTCGCCTTCGAGCTGAGCGACGCATCCGAGGACGCCGATAAACGGTTTTTTTTCGCTCGAGTTGCGAAGCTGCCCGACTCTCGTATAAAGTTTGTGTTCGGCTTTTTCTCTGACCGAGCAGGTGTTCAAAAGTACTATGTCAGCCGATTCTTCGTTCGTTACAATTTCATATTCGTTCGAAGCGAGCTGCGAGGCGATTCGCTCTGTGTCGGAAACGTTCATCTGACAGCCGAAAGTTTCCATATAAACTTTTTTCATATTTTTCGTGTTTTTCATATCTTTCGTATTTCGCATACGAATTACTGCCGCTTAAAAAAATTATGAGCAAATTAGAGTTTAAATCGAAAGATTTCGTTCATCTGCATATGCATTCCGATTATAGCCTTTTACAGAGCGCCATCCAACTCAAACCGCTCGTAAAGCGTTTGAACGAACTTGAAATGAAAGCGTGCGCGATAACCGATTACGGCAATATGTACGGCGCGGTTTCATTTTACAACAATATGAAATACGGCGGCATCCATCCGATCATCGGCTACGAAGCGATTGTTACGTTCGGCAGCCGTTTCGATAAAAACGCGACGATCAAAGCCGGCGAGAGACCTTATTATCACATGGTTCTGCTGGCGAAAGATTACGAGGGCTATCGTAATTTAGCGTTTCTCGCTTCAAAAGCGTTCACCGAAGGTTTCCATCACAAGCCGCGTATAGACCTCGAGTTGCTCGCCGAAAAAAGCGGCGGTTTGATCGGTTTGTCGTCCGGGTTTGACGGATGCGTCTGGCATTTCCTGAGACAAGATAACGAGAAAAAAGTTTCGGAAAACATCTGTACTCTCGAAGATATTTTCGGCAAAGGAAATTTTTATATCGAAGTGCAGGACCACGATTTGGAAGAAGAGTTGGCGATCAGAAAAAAAATCCTCGACCTGTCGCGGAAAAATCAAATTCCGCTCGTCGCCACGAACGACGCACATTACCTTACGCCCGAAGACGCGCGTGCGCACGCGATTTTGCTGTGTATCGGCGAAGGCAAAACCATCGGTGAAAATTCCCGAACCGCTTTCGGAAGTGAAAACTACTATCTGCGCTCGGCGGAGGAAATGTGGAATCTTTTCGGCGAAGAAATTCCTGATGCCTTAACGAACACTCTGAAAATTGCGGAAATGTGTCAGGTTGAAATTCCTTTGGGAAATAATTTGACGCTGCCGAATTACCCGATACCGGCGGACGCCGACTGCGAAACAGTTGACGAATATTTTTCAAAAGTCGTGATGGACGGCTTTGAAGAAAGAAAAAACAAAGTTTGGCTGCCGCAGCAATCGAACGGAAAATTAAAATACACATTCGACGAGTATCACGCCCGAATTGAAAAGGAAATCGGAACCATCGTAAAGATGGGCTTCCCTGGTTATTTTTTAATCGTCTGGGATTTTATCAAATACGCGGTCGAGAAAAACATACCGGTCGGACCCGGGCGTGGGTCCGCCGCCGGGTCGCTCGTGGCGTATTGTCTCGGAATCACGGACGTAGACCCTCTGCAGTACGATTTGCTTTTCGAGCGATTTTTAAACCCGGAGCGCATTTCGATGCCCGATATTGATATTGATTTCTGCGTTCGAGGGCGGGCGGAAGTTATCAATCACGTAACCGAATTTTACGGTCGCGATTCGGTTTGTCAGATCATTACCTTCGGAACAATGGCTTCTAAAGCGGCGATAAAAGACGTCGGACGGGCGCTGAATATGCCGTACGGCGAAGTCGAAAAGATCGCCAAGCTCATTCCTCCGCCGGTCCGGGGGCGAAACGTCAGCATCTCGCAGGCGCTCGAACAGGTCGCGGATTTGAGAAAGGCGATGGAGACGGATGCCAAAGTCAAGGACCTGGTTGATATGGCTCGGCGTTTGGAAGGCTGCGCGCGGCACTCGTCGGTACACGCCGCCGGAGTAGTCATTTCTCCGAAACCGCTTCACGAACTCGTCCCGATCGCTTATTCGGGCAAAAACGAACTGACCAGCCAATACTCGATGACTGATCTCGAGAAAGTCGGCATGCTTAAAATGGACTTTCTCGCTTTGACTACTTTAACTGTAATAAACGATTGTTTAATTTCGCTTAAGCAGCGGAAAAATATCGAAATAGATTGGAGCCATGTGCCGCTCGATGACGAGAAATCTTTAGCGCTTTTCGGCGAAGGAAGAACCGAAGCGATTTTCCAGTTCGAATCAGCCGGAATGCAGGAAATTTGCCGGCGTCTCAAACCCAAGGAGCTCGAAGATCTGGCTGCGCTGAACGCGCTCTATCGTCCCGGACCGCTCGACGGCGGAATGGTTGACGACTTTATTGCGCGGCATCGGGGCGAAAAGCGCGTTCAGTATATCGTTCCCGAAATGAAAGACATTTTGAGCAATACGTACGGCATTCTGGTTTATCAGGAACAGATCATGCAGCTCGCGCAGAAGCTCGCCGGATACACGCTCGGCGAAGCCGATATGATGCGCCGTGCGATGGGCAAAAAGAAGCGCGAGGAGATGGCAGTTCACGAGCAGAAATTCGTCGAAGGAGCCGTCGAGCGCGGAATAAAGCGGGAAAAAGCCGAGGAAATATTCAAATTAATGGCTCAGTTCGCCGATTACGGCTTTAATAGAAGCCACAGTGTCGCGTATGCTTATCTCGCTTATCAAACCGCTTATCTTAAAGCGCATTACCCTGCTTATTTTTATGCATCTGTTTTATCTCATGAGGCGCAAGATAGCGCGAAGGTTTATAAATACTCGACCGAATTGCGCTCTATGGGGTTAAAACTTTTGCCGCCGGACATAAACGAGAGCGGTCAGGATTTCACGCCGCTGGACGATGCGGTGCGTTACGGACTGAGCGCGATAAAAGGCATCGGTTCGAGCAGCGTCTCTTCGATTATCGAAGCCAGGAAAAAAGGAAAATTCGCTTCCCTTTTTGATTTTACATCCAGGATCGATCAAGGAGCGATTAATAAGAGAGGATTGGAGAGCCTTATAACCGCCGGAGCTTTCGATTCGCTTAAACCGGAACAATCTACTGTTAATCATTGGAGAGCGCGTTTATTCGCCGGAATCGAGCCGGCGCTGACGCACGGGCAAAGAGTCTGGAACGATAAATTGCGCGGGCAGAATGCACTTTTCGGCGCCGTCTCCGGCGAGAACGATACGAATGTACCTTTGCCGGATGTGCCCGCCTGGACGCAGGCTGAGATATCCCGGCAGGAAAAGGCAGCCGTCGGTTTTTATCTATCCGTGCATCCGCTCGATGATTATAAAACCGTTTTGTCAGATTTGAAGATTCAGAACATCGCTGATTATGAAGAAATAAAAACCGGCGATAATATTGTTTTGGCTGGAATTGTTTCCGCCGCTCAGGTCAAGTACAGTAAAAAAGGAAATCGTTTTTGTATTTTTAGACTGGAAGATCAATCGGGAGGCGTCAAGTGTCTCGCCTGGTCTGAGGCGTTCGTCAAATATTCCGATTATTTGAAAGACGACGAGGTTTTGATTGTCGAAGGTAAAGTCGAATCAACGGAGGGACAGGAGATTACGCTGATTCTCGGCGAAGCGAAAAGACTCGCCGATGCCGTGCCTTTAAAGGCGCGTGAAGTTTCCATTACTATGCCGTCTGAAGTTTTCGATGAATCTTACTTTGAAGAGATATTTTCGCTGCTCAGTAAAAGCCACGGCAAATGCGAGGTTCTTTTAAGTTTTGTGACAAGCGAGAACGTTTGTTTGGAAATGCGTTCGCAGCCTCTGCGAATACAGGGGTCGAGCGGTTTAGAAAATGAACTGAAAAACAAGGGCTGTCGAGTCTCATGGGTTTTGTAAAGCTCTCGATTCAGTTTGGTTTTTATTTTTGCCTCTTATAATTGTTATATTTCTAAATATTTTTGTTTATGTTTATTTATGGAAAATGAAATCGTAACGAGAGCGTTTGAACGCGTGCAGACGGCGAGAAATCCTTCCAGACCTTATTCGACGGATATTTTTTCTTCTGTTTTCGAGAACTTCGTCGAAGTTCACGGAGACCGCAGATACGCGGACGATGCCGCGATTGTTTGCGGTTTTGCCGTTCTAGGCGAACAAGAAGTTGCCCTTATCGGGCAGCAGAAAGGACGCGACACTAATCAGAGAAGATTTCGTAATTTTGGTATGCCGAAACCCGAAGGCTATCGAAAAGCTTTACGGGTAATGAAACTCGCGGAGAAATTTAAACGCCCGATAATCACTTTTATAGATACGCCCGGCGCATACCCAGGCATAGATGCGGAAGAGCGCGGTCAAGCCGAAGCAATCGCCTATAATTTGCGCGAAATGGCTAATTTGGAAGTGCCGATTATTGTTGTTGTAATCGGCGAGGGCGGTTCGGGCGGAGCGCTGGCGATTGGTGTGGGCGACAGAGTTTTGATGATGGAAAATTCCGTCTACTCGGTTATTTCCCCTGAAGGATGCGCCGCGATTTTATGGAAAGACGCCGCACAATCGGCTCGCGCGGCGGAAAGCCTGCGTTTGACGGCGGCTGATTTGTTTCAGAAAGGTTTAATCGATGAAATTATTCCGGAGCCTTCCCTTTGGGCTCTGGCTGATTTCAAAGAATCAAAATCGCAAGTCGAGTCTGATAAGGTTTTAGAGAATGAAAAAGAGACGGATTTTGCGGTTATTTCTGAAAATTTAAAACGAGTGCTCTTGAGGCACCTGAAAGAGTTGAAAGATATGTCGGACGCGGAAAGAATTACAGAGCGTTACAGAAAATTTAGAATGATGGGCGAGTGGATCGGCTGACGAAGTGATTTATTGGATTCTCAAAATTCTTTGAAAATAAAAAAGTCGAGGGAATATTTTGAAAATTACAAAATATTCCCTCGACTTTTTTATTTTTTTTTCATTACGTTCACTTCGGCTCCTGTGAAGCGAAAAGGAAACGTGAACAATGGCACTGTCGCCGAGAGGTTTCTAGAATGGTATATCGTCGTCAGAAGGAACTGTCTGATTCATACTTCCGACCGAAGAATTTCTCGGCTCATCGTAACCGTTTTCCATTGGTGATTCCGAACCGTATTCGTCACCGCGACCGGCACTTATAAATTGCATATCGGTGGCGTGAACCTCCAGCGTATAACGACTTTTTCCGTCACGGTCATTCCATTCTTCAACTCGAAGGCGTCCCTCGACGTAAACGGGACTTCCTTTCGTTAAATATTTAGAAGCGTTTTCGGCTTGTTTGTTCCAGAGCGTAACGCGAAACCAGGTAGTTACGTCCTGCAAATCCCCGCTTTTATCCCTTTTCTTTTCGTTCGTTGCCACTGAAAAGTTGCAAACCGCCGTTCCTTGCGGCGTATAGCGCAGTTCCGGGTCTCTTCCCAGATTTCCGATAATTATAATTTTATTAAAAGACATCTTGTGTTTTGTTTTCTCCGTTTATAAAATAAATTGAAGCCAACTAAATTCGTTTGAAGCGCCATCCGAATATGTTCGACGTATCGAGTTTTAGATATATTTTAGAATTATTCGCCGTATAATACAATTCGACTTCACCTTAATATTCGTTCGATGAATTTATCTATAAAGACGAGGTTTTCGATTTTTCTGGGCTGTGTTCTCTGTTTTGTTTTCGGCATGCAGATTGTAGCTCAACAAACAGCGTCTCCGAATATTTCGACGGTGAATTCCTGCGGAAATCTTCAAATAGACGAATTCTTCGCTCAGCAAATTGCGTCTGATAAAACAAACAATCTTTATTTTATCAAAAACGAGAATTTAATTAATTCAGTAAATTTGGTAAACGGCAATGTAAATTGGACTTTTGACACCGGCGGATCCGTTTTTCCGAGGTTGGTAGCCGACGACAGATACGTGTACGTTTTCAATTCCGTAACTAAAAGAAGTGTGGATGAGACGGCGGCTAACAAAGTTTCCGGGGACTCGCTGGTGTTCAGGGCAATAAGTCAGCAAACCGGATTGCCCGTGTGGAAGACGGAAATAGAATTTGCGCGCGACTCAAATCATTCGGATTCAAACAAAAGCGGTTGGAAGGACACGTTTAGTTCTTCTTATTTAGCTGAAACCGACGAGGCGATATTGTTCGGTACCGATTCCTGTCTCGGACGTTTGGATAAAGCGAGCGGCGAAATCGAGTGGAAAAGCTGTATCGCGGCTAATTCTCCAATCAGAAACTTTGTTCTGAATTCGTCAAAAAAATTTTTGGGTTTCACCGACGATAACCACATATATATACTTGCGACCGCGAACGGAGAACTAAAGCTAAAGATTCCCGTCGAAACGAAGATTTCAGCGCTTGCCTTGATTGATGATTCAACGATCGTTTACGGAGATAAAAAAGGAAACGTCAGGTTTTTAGGTTCGGAAGGCAGCAAAACCGACTGGACGGTTAAATGCGGCGGAGAAATTTCCGGGATTACGATAAGCGAAAGGAATCTTTTGGTCAGTTCGCTGGACAACTTTGTGTATCTGCTAGACGGAAGCAAAGGTCGGACGATTTGGAAGAAGAGGTTTCCCGGTCGCATTAAGGACAGACCGTTCTTAAAGAATGATATAGCTGTGATCGTCGGCGACGAAAGTAATGCTTTTTTCGTCAGCGTGACAGACGGAAAAACAATGTATCGAGTCTCTCTCCCGCCGGAGGTCTCCTACCTGAAGCCTGCCTTGTTCGTAGACGAATACTATTTCTTTCTGACCGATAAGGGAATTCTCGCTTACGCCGATGAATCTTGCCGAAAAAAGGAAAGCCAAAAAAAAGAAAGCGGAAAGGCGCCTGACCGATCCGCTTTTGATTGAGAAAGTGTGATACTAAAAAATTACTAATGCGAGTTAGAGTACTCTTGCATCATGGCGTAAATCTCGTCTTTAATTTGAAGTTTTTTCTTTTTTATAGTTGATTCTTCCAGAATTTCTTCGTCGTTCGGATAAGTCAGATGCGCCAATTCGGTAAGCCTTTTTTCGTAGCCTTGATGCTGTTGAACTAATTCTCTAAATGTTGGGTTGGATCTCAGCAACTCGTCTTTCACTGCACTAGTATTCAAAGTGTCCATAGCTTTTTCTTCCTCTCTTTGTTTAAATTAACCCCTGTCAAAATATTTTATATAGATGTGCGGGGCTAAGGTTGATGTTACAGTAAAGCGCGGGACTTTTTCAAGTTTTTGTTTTTTCTTGCTTTCAGATTGTGTTTAAGTCGCGCCTCATTACCAGCGCGTCTTCGAGCGGTTCGCGGTAATAGTTTTTTCTTTTATGAGAACCCTGAAACCCATTCTTTATATAAAACTGCCGAGCGTTGAAATTGGATTCGCGAACTTCGAGCCAAATTGTTCTAACTTTATTTTCAATGCAGAATTTGAGAAATCCATCGAATATAATTTGCCCGATTCCCTCTTTTTGACGCTCGGGAATTACCGCGATAGTTAAAATTTCGGCTTCTGAGTTTCCTTGTGAATTTTTTATTATTTCCTGATTCGAAATAGCTGAAGGATCTTCTTCAAATTTTATCAGACGCGCAAGAACAAAACCGATGACTTTTTTTCTACTTTTTTCAAAACCGACTGAATGAAACGAATCAGACCGATTTATTTCGTGAATGTAATCAGCCGCCGACCATGAGTTTACTCGACAAACACGAGATATATTCAATATTTCTTCAATAAAGGATTCGTCGGCGGGTAACAATATTATTTGCTCTTTCGGCACTTTCCTTATCAATACTTTAATAATCTTTTACAGTAAATAACCTTTTTACAATAAATACCTTATTTCGGCAACAAAATTCTGTTAACGGATGATAGAACATATATCGGTCGCAAATGTTTCGATCCCTTTCCATCTAAAATCATCCGTCCGATATAATCAGACAGATGAACTCCGGCATCTATTATCTCGTTTCCGATTTGCCCTTCTAATCTTGCATAAACTTTCTGTGTGGTTATCAGACGCGCATTTGGGGTTTTGTCAATCTGTTCAATAAATTTTTCAAATTGTAATATTTTCGGGTCATCCGCCGATTCCCCATTGTCGCTAATTTCTTTTTTACAAAATTGAAAACAAACTTCATTTTTTCCGAAAGGAAGCGCCCCAACTAATTCTCTTTTTTCATCTTTCGAACTATGAAACAAAGCCTCGAAAATAGATGTCCCGACACACTCTATATTCAAGCCGTTTTTTAAGCCGATGGCTGTTGAAAGCCCTATTCTCGCTCCGGTATAACTTCCGGGACCCAATGAAACAGCCAGGCGCGATAAGTCTACCGGCAAAAGCCGATTGCGTTTTAATATTTCGCCGATTGACGCTAGCAGCTCTTCCGAACGCGAAACATCATTGACTCCAGCCCACCTGTCAATTACGGTTTTCCCTCTGAAAAGAGACAAACTGCCCCCGGCGACGGCAGTCTCGATTGCAAGAGTGATGTTTGCATTGCTCATCTGTTCTTTTATTTTCTTTTAGTTTTTTAATAACGCCTTAAAAATTCGTTCGGCAGAGGGTTTGATTCTCATTAAAATATTTCCGAGTTGATAAAAAAGTCTGCTTTTCGCGTCAAAATCGCCTTCCATCAGCACGGTCGCTTGAATTGGGTTTGGGGGAATTCGCTTGAGAATTTGCTGAATAAGAATTTTCTTGTCGTCGAGCCGAAAATGCAGGGGCTGCATTTTAATTTCGCTTTTCCATTCTTTTTCGACGGCTTTTTCCAACCAGCGCGGCAAATGTTTCGCTTCGTCGGCAAACGGCAAATCTTCGATACTCAATCCGAGATATTTATGCGCGAGCCCGATTGTACAAATTATCCAGCGTCGTCTTTTGGAATTTACGACGTTCAAACAGCGATTCCAATCAAAATCGTTCGGGCGATTCTGCACCGCGTAAAAAACATCGTACAGCTTGCTTTTATATGCCGCTCCGTCCGTCAGCCAATGTACACATAAAATTCGAAGATGATCCTCAGGGCGCGGAACGCGTATTTCCGTTTCACAAACGCGCGCCTTTACCGAATTCTCGTATAAATCGTCCCAATCAATCGCGTCAAGATGTCTCAAACCTTTATGCAGATCAACTCTTACAGCCTGTTCGTAATTTTCAAGATGTTTGAGAGCCGCTTCGAAGTTGGAAGGTATAATCAAAAAATCAAAATCGGTAAAACTTCTTTGCCAGGGTTCAGGATAAAACTGCGCGGCGTACCAGCCTTTAATTAAAATAGGCTTGAATCCGGTTTCTTCAAACCATCTCCAAGCCTTCGCTAAATTATGCTCCTGAGCTTTATAGAAAATTGAATGAAATTTATTTTCAACAATTCTCGAACCAAAATCTTCAGACATTAAGCCTTTTTATCGCCCTTCTGCGCCGCTCTACCGCCCTGACAGGTACACGACGATCCGACGCCGGAGCATCTGCACTGCTGTCCTGACTGACAAGCGCCTCCGCAATCGGAACAAGGCGTCGCGCTGTTACAAGCAGCTCCTCCGGCGCCCGCGCCGCAGCTCGCAGGAGTTTGCACGCCGGAACACGCGACAGCTAAAACGGCAGTCGGCGCGACCAATGATGCAATTACCGGCAATGCGACGACCGATGCGAATCCGATTTTCTTTAAAACCGAGCGGCGGCTTTCGCCGGCAAATTTTGTAGCGACGCTGTTTTCCAAAAGTTTGCGCTCGCTCAATTGATCAATGGCGAGCCATACTAAATCTTCGTTAATTTTGCTGCCCTGCTGTTTTTCAAACTGCGCAACAATTTCGTTCACAGATGTCTTACCGTCACAATTTTTCCAAACGAATGCCGCCGTTTGATTTAAACAGTGAGCTTTATCGGTTTCCAAATCATAAACCAATACTTCATCGGGCATTTCTTGAACTACCAGTCCGTTTTTACGAGCCGTCGGGGCTTGCGGGTTAATCATTATTTCTCCTCCGAAATTCATCTTTTGATGTATAGAATTAAATTTTAAAAGCTTGTTTTTCAAAAAAACTTATCAAGAGCCGAGCGGCGTTTTCAGCCTCAGCTCTTTTAGTTTTTGTGATTATTGCACGTTCGGCAACATTATTCAACACATTTAACGTAAATTCAGGCTTATTTCTGATCGGTATGGTGTGCGGCAGGATTTCCATAATCCCTTGTCCGCGACTGAGTTTTACCGGTTTCCACCTGGCGCCTTTTTTGTATTCGGTAATCAAAATCAAAGCGACCGGCACGGGTTCTGTACCGGCAACACCGCCGAACTCTTCGACCGGCAGATCGGTTTGAACGAACTCTTCGACGACGCCGCGCACCGAGAGCCACTTCGGAAACGGATGCACATAACCGTTTTCATCCAAAACGGCGTATTCGTCCGAGTAATAAACGGCTCCCTGCCGGACCAGCTCCGCGACCAGAGTTGTTTTGCCCTGATAACTTTGAGCCGGTATGACAATCGCTTTTCCTCCGACCGAGACCACGCCGGCGTGCAGAAATACTTTTCCGACGGCGTGCTCCGCAATCGTTATTCGCACTTTGCTTTCGAGCAGCTCGAGCAGGTTTTCATAAGAAAGTTTATCGGCGATCAATTCTGAATCTTTTTTTCCGTTCGCCTCGAACGTTTTTAATAGTTGAAAAGCTTCATCTTTTTCACTTATAAAAAAACCGTGTTCATACTCTTTTTCGTCCGACAGCACGAACTCCGTTGTTAAAGTTTTTTTCAGACGGTCTTTTACCGCGTCGAAATCAAAATCAACATCGCAGGATATTCCGATTTTCACGCCGTAAGATTCTAAAATAATTTCTTTTTTGCCGGAAAAAGCTTTTCTCGGTTCGCTCATCATAAAATCTTTATTCAAAAAATGTTTTTGTCCGCGAAAATATACGAAAAGTTTTACAGTCTATCTTTTGATAGATTGATCTTCTTTTTCAGAATCCTCAAAAGTTTCTTTTCGCCCGTATAACAAAAGCAATAGTGACGCTAATGCGAACAAAGTCAGCAAAAGCCACCAATATCGCCTATCCGCATACAACCAAAAGACCACGGAAACCCCTGCAAACGTCGAAAGAATTCCGTATAAAACGGCGACGTATTTGTGCGTATGCCCCCGGATTACAAGTCTCTGGTAGATGTGCTCGCGGTGCGCCTTCCAAACCTTTTTTCCTTTGAACAAACGTCGGAAAAAAGTGTATAACGAATCGAATAAAAAAAACCAGACTAGAAAAATTGCGACCGGCGACAGAACATCCGACTCATTTTTAATTTCCTTTTTCGCCAGCAGCGGCATTACGGCAAAAGTGTAGCCGAGAAATGCGCTGCCCACGTCGCCCATAAAAATTTTCGCCGGCTGCCAGTTGTGTATTAAAAATCCGGCGCACGAAAAAGCCAATATTCCGCCGAAAACGGCAGTTTCATCAATTCCTAAGATTTTTCCCGCGAAAAACCAGCCTAACCCCGCTATGACGGCTTGCAAAGCGGCGATTCCGTCTATTCCGTCCATAAAATTGTAAGCGTTCGTCAGCCATACAATCCAGCAAAAAGTAAAAATCACTTCGACGCTTTTAATTCCGCTTTCGCTTAAATATGGGAAATATGCTCCGATTAAAGTGCCGTAATCATAAATAATCAAAACGGCGGCGAAGCTGTGCACGATAAAACGCCACACAAACGAAACTGAAAACAAATCGTCAAGCCAGCTTATCAAAGAAATCATACAAGCCCCGACGATGTAGATTATTTCCAAATCGTTTTTATAAACAATTGTATATACAGAATAAAAAACCAGCGAAACGAGCACAAAAATTAAACCGCCGCCTCGCGGTTTCGGCGCGTCGTGCGAACTGCGCTCGTTCGGAACGTCGTAAATCCGTTTTTTTGCGCTCCACCGGCGAAACTGCTCGACCCCGAAATACGTGAGCAGGAATGCCGTCAAAAACAAAACAAACTCGAACATTGTTTATAAATTTTCACCGAATCGTTCTTTTTGCGCCCTCTCGCGACTTTCGGCTGTTTTTTAGAACCGGACCGTTTTATTCGACAGTCCTCAAGAATCTAGCTTTTCTCGGAAAGATACCATCTGACTTCTCTCCTTATTGCCTCTCTGACTTTTATTTCCGGCTCGAATTCGTATTTATCTTTTAATTTTTGATTTGAATAGACATCGTCAGCCAGCCATTTTTCCACTGTTTTCTGCGCTTTTCCGATTTTTTTGCTTTTCAACAAAACCGAGTTGATCAAAAATACAGGAGCCAAAACACGTCGGTTTATGGAAAGCCGTGAAACGCCTTTGCCGAGCGTCTCACAAATTGCTTCGACGATTTCATTCATCCGCAGAGATTCGGCGGAAACGTTAAAAATCTCCGTTTTATTCTTTTTTTCTTTTAATAAAATTGAAACGGCGGCGGCGACATCTTCGCAATGAATCAAACTTTTATAATTCGTTCCTTTTCCGATCCAAAAAAACCTTTTTTTATCAATCGTTTTGATTAAACGCAGAAAGTTTCCTTTATCTCCTTCGCCGATGACTGTCGCCGGTCGCAAAATCGTTAAATTTATTCCCGCGCGCGCGCAAATTTGACGAGCCAGTGACTCCGCGTGCAATTTGCTTTCCGCATAAGCGTCTTCGGGAGCGCAATCCGACTCTTCCGTTATCCCTTCCGTTCCCGTCTGAAACTGTTTTGCGTTTCCGTAAACCGAAACCGAACTGATCAATATAAAATGTTTGATCTTTAATCGCTCTCCGAGCTTCAGAACATTTTTCGCGCCTTCTACGTTGACCGAAAAAAAATCACTCGCTTTAACTTTCCCGAATTGATGCGCTAAACCCGCAGAATGCACCACAGCGTCAATGCCGCAGATTTTTTCCAACTCCGAAACTTGTTTGTCGTCGGTTATGTCAATTTCAAAGATTCGCAGCTTTTCGTTCGAATTTATTTTTTCTTCAGCGCTTTCTTTTTTCTCGGTTTCCTTTTTTGCAGTTTCTTTTTTTTCGCTTTCTTTTTTTCCAGACACATTTTCCGGCTGTGGCGCCCGCCGATTTAGAATTTGATATAACTCTATATCTTTGAAATCATTTTTCAAACGCTTTACAACGGCTTTTCCGATAAATCCGCCAGCGCCCGTTACCAAAACTTTCATTTTATTCTTTTCTTTCTTTATAAATGTAACTCTTTTAAGTTATCGGACGCATTTACATTAAAGCGATTTTATATTTTTCAAGAGCTGTTTCTAAAGAATACTTTTCCAGGGCTGAACGGCGGGCGCGCGCCGACATTTCGTGCAGAACGCTTTTACCCGAATAAATTTCCCTGATTGTTTTCAAAAGCCTGTCCGAATCGTTCGGGGGCACAATCCAGCCGACTTTATCTTCAGCGACGACTTGCGCAAGTTCCGAAGATTCTTCGGTCAGCGCCAAAATCGGCTTTCCCGCCGCTAAAATATTGTAAGTGCGGCTCGGCATCGAAACTCCCCACATTTTTTTCACCAGCGAGACGAGCGCGACATCGCACGCGTTCAAAAATTCCGTCTGCTCGCTGCGCGGTCTCGGCGATAAAATCGTCACGTTCGTCAAACTTTTTTCTTTTATTTCTTTTTCCAGCCAGTTTCGCTTCACGCCGCTGCCTAAAAAAATAAAATGCACCGGCAGATCGTTTTCTAAAGCTTCCGCGCAGCGCACGATGCTTTCTAGATCGTTCGGGTAGCCCATATTTCCTGCGTACAAAAAAACGAATTTATCGCTTAAATTCAATTCGCGCAAAAGTGAATTCGTTTCTCTTTCTCTCGGCTCGACCGTTTCCAGTTCAGCCCAATTCGGAATCGTTTTTATCGGTATGTCGAGCCCCTCGGTTTTTCGTCCGATTAATTTTTCCATATCGCGTCCGACGACTATAATGCGGCTCGCGTATTTATAAAGCCAGCGATTGAAGAAATTCAGCGTTTTGACGAAAACCGAATCCGCTCTCGTTTTCTCAACAGCGATTAAAATCTCCGGGTAATTATCGTGGATCAAAAGCGTATAACCCGCGCCTCGAAACAGCGCGGCGATTGCCGCAATAAACGGCAGACTCGGCGGCGTCGTGACGACTAAAACCTGATTTCCTTTCTCAAATCTGATTAAGGCATTCCAGAATATCGAAAAACTCAGCGTGAGCATATTTATCAAGCGAAACGCGATCACGTTTTTGTCAAAAGTCGTTCCGAACGAACGGAATATCTCGACGTTTTTGTGAATTTCCCTTTTTGCCGCCCGAACTCCGCGCGCCGAATAATTCGGCTGCCCGCACAAAACCTTTACGTCGTACTCGTCGGTTAAACCTTCGGCGATTCGCGTCAAATAATACCCGGTCGAAGTTTCCTCCGGGTAATACAATTCGGTCACGACCCACAAAGTTTTTTTTAGTTCGGATCTGACTTTTTTTATATTTTTTTCTGGATTTCCGCTCACTTTCAACCCGCAAAGTTTTTTACTTTATTTGCTTTCTCCTTTGCCGTTTCTTTTGCTTTTTCACTTGCTTTTTCACTTGCTTTTTCGCCAAAAGCTCTGTCGAAAATTTTTGCCGTTTCTTCGACGAATTTAGGGTCCGCCAGCCATTCGAGCGAGTATTCGCGCGCCGCCGCCGACATTCGTTTATATTCCGTTTCGTTCATTTCAACACATTTCTTTATCAGCTCGTTCCAAGCGGAAAGATTTTCTAAAGAAATGCTCCAACCAGCGCTTTTATCTTGAACGTCGCTCCACATCGTTCCGTCGCTCAAAAGCAGCGGGCAGCCCGCCGCCAGAGCTTCGATGCAGACGTAACCGAAATTTTCGTTCAGCGTCGGCAAAACAAAAAAATGTTTCTCGCAAATTTTTTTCAGCGCTTCGCCGTACGGGTACGCTCCGGTAAAGATGACCGAAATATTTTTCGGAAGTTTTTCAGCTATTGAACGACACTCGCGCACGTAATCGGAATCTTCCGGCGGTCCGATTACCGAAAACTCGATTTTTCCTGATTTTATCTCGCTCAAACGTTCTAAAAAAAAATGTATGTTCTTTTTCCTGACCAGTCTCGATAAAAAAACAAATTTTACAGAACCCTCTTCTTTAAAAGGCTTCCATTCCGGTTTAAATTCGGGAAGAATCGTTTTCGGGGTTAAATCCGGCGCAATCCAAATTTCTTCATTTTCACCGATAACTTCTTTTATTTCATCTTTTTCAGCTTCGTTAGACGCTTTCCAGATCACATTTCGATACAGATTTACAGATTTCGCGTATTGCAGAAATATTCTTTTCTTGAAAGGCTTGATCGCCAATCCGGCGGGCGTGAATTCTCCGCACGGGGCGATAATCAAAGGTATATGTTCCAATTTTCTACTGCGCCGCGCCATAAGGAACTTTATTACGGGAGTGGCGAAAACGCTGTTCAGAAAAAAAGCTTCGGGATTGACTTCATCAATCAGTTTTGTAAAAAATCCACGGGTTAAGTTTTTCGGCGAAAAATAAAAAACTTTTGCGTTTCCCGTCTGATTCCATTCGTCGGTTTTCACGTTCGTGTACGGTTTTTTGTCGCCCTTGCTGTCGTAATTTCTCGTCACAATGAAAAAATCGTATTTGTGGCAAAATCTGTCCACGAGATTGACGATAGTCCACATCCCGCCGCCGCTTTTATAGCTCGGAAGATAAAAATCGCAAAAAATCATCACTCTTTTTTTCATAATTTGCCGGAAATAAAAAAAGCGGCAGGCTCTCAAAACTTAATCTGAAGCTGTAAGAATTTTATTTCCTTTAATAAAATCTTTGTCGGATTAAAAGTTTTCAGCGCATTACTTTGAGGCGATACAAAAATTGATTCCAGGCTCCGGGAAGACGTTCCCTGAAAAATTTCAAATTGCTCGGCGACAGTAAAAATTTGGGGCGAAGATATAACTCCGCGTTGTTAAGCGAAAAAATTATCCGGTGATTGCGCCAGTTCGGAAAGTTTTTTATCAAAGTATAACGAGCCGAAACGCCGAGCGTCTGAATGCCGTACGGGTAAGAAAAGCCGAAATGCAGCGGCTGTGATTTTATAATCAAATCAGGGTCGGCTTGTTTATCTTCTCGAAGCTCGCCGGTCGCCACCGAAAAGACAATCGTGCGGTCGAGATCGGGTATTCTGACCGAAACGGGCTTTAATAAAAGCCGCAAAAGCGAAACCGGGTATTTTTCGTGAAGATGACCGACAAGTTTATTGAATGCGGCTTCAATTTCCTCAAACTCTACTATTTCGCTTTTGTCGTAATTTAAAGCTTCCATCGAGTCGTAAAATTTTCTAAACCGCACGAGCGCTTCGGTCGAATCATGCTCCCGTCCGGTGCGGTAAGTTTCGCCCGGATATAAAACCGCCAGCTTTTGTTTTTTTTCGGCGAAAAAATCGGCGACATTCTGCGGCTTGTTGCTGTATTCGTTGATGTATCTGTTATCTTCGCTCGAAAAATAGATGAAACTGGCGAAAGGTATTGTCACATCAGCCTGCAAATCCAAATGATTCGCCAGCATCTTTTCCAGAATATTCCGCGATTGTTTCGGCAGATGATTTTCGTAGTCATGAAAACCGCTGTAACCGGCTATCGAAAATTGGTTTAAAACAACGTCAACTTTTCCTAAATCGCTTAAAATCCGGCTGCAATCTCCGGCGTTGATTTCACAATCGTTCAAATTCAGGACAACTTCGCCGCCGTTCTCAACCGCAAGAGCCGAATCCATGGTTCCAGCCTGATAGCAATAAACTTTCGTTTTCTCGGTCAAACCGATTATTTCGCGGTGCGGCAGGGCGATTGCTTTCGGAAACCCGAGCCGTTTGAAAGCGTCGAACATTTTTTCAGAATTATTTCTCTGATACAAAATTGTTACGCGGCTTTTAAATTCCTGCGGCATCGCGCGCAGTGTCGGAACGTGAAAATGGTCAGGGTGCTCGTGAGAAATAAAAATGTAATCAATCTCGCCGTAAAGCGATTCGTCGAACGCCGGTTGCGGCGAAAGCGACCAAGAATCGTTGAACGCCTTTCCATTTAACCAGGGATCCGTCCAGATTGTAACGTCTGATTTGATGATGACCGAAGCATGAGAAACTAAGCGGATTTCCATAACAACCAATTCTATTGAAATTATTAACTTACATTTTATCCGCTGCGGATTCAAATAACAATTCTCCGGCGCAGGTGTCGCACTGATTTTCCAATGCTTTTCGATTGAAAACAACAAAGAATTTGTACTCGACCGATGTTGCTTTTACATTGCGCCTGTGATACTCATTTAACTTTCATAACGCAGCATTTTTCAGTTAAATAGTTAAATCAGTCATGTAATTTTTGATTCAAATATTTAACCGAAAACAGCATTTTAAGGTGTTCCATCGTTTCGCGACAGCCGAATTCTTCAACACCAAAAATATTCCTTGATGATTAAGTATAAGTTAAGAACAAAATTTAAAGAGATTTTGTCGAAAATCCCTTTGGATAACACACAAATCCGTTACTTGCTTTATCTCGCCAAATTTGAAAAATGGCGAAAAAGCCGAAAAGAAAGTTTTCCTTTTTTTCGCCACAGATACGAGCTTTACGATTATTTGAATGAAAAAGTAATCGGCAGCGAACCGGTTAATTATTTGGAGTTCGGCGTTTCGAAAGGCGATAGCTTGAAGCATTGGACCGATATAAATCAAAATCCGCAATCGAAATTCTGGGGATTTGACACCTTTACCGGCTTGCCCGAAAAGTGGGAAGTTTTCACGACTACGATCGATAAAAACTCGTTTTCAATGAACGGCAAACCTCCTGATTTGCAGGATGAGCGAATCGCTTTCGTCAAAGGACTTTTTCAGGAAACGCTGCCGGATTTTTTAAGGGATTTTGAACCTTCCGGTCGGATCGTTATTCATAATGACGCTGATTTATATTCTTCGACCCTTTTCACTCTGTGTCAGTGCAATGAAATCTTAAAACCGGGCACGATTGTCGTTTTTGATGAATTCAGCTCTGTTTTGCACGAGTTCCGGGCTTTGGAAGATTACTGCGCATCTTTTATGAAAGATTACGTCGTCGTCGGCGCGACGAAATCCGATTACGAATACTTCAGCCAAATCGCCATCGAAATGAAATAAATACCTTTCTGATTTTAATTTCATTTCGATCTTAATTGGAAAACAAATTATTTCTCTTATTTAGAAAACAAATTATTTCTGAGCGGTACTTTTTGTTTGTTTCTTTAAATTTGTTTCATTAAATATGTCTTCTTTGGCTATTATAACCGAGTATAATTTTAGCCGCCGTTTGCGAAACGTTTTCTCGCAGATATTCGCTCGGCGCAGTCCAATTCGACGGCTGGGAAATGGCGAGCTCGACCGCACGTAAAATCGCGTCCGTTTCCGCGCCGCTCAGAATATTGCTGCCGCATTCCAGGGTTTCGGGTCGCTCGGTCACGTCGCGCAGCGTGACGTTCGGCACTTTAAAAATGGCGCATTCTTCCTGAACCGTTCCGCTGTCGGTCAAAACGGCGAGCGCGTTTTTCTCTAATTTTACGAAATCAAAAAATCCTAAAGGTTTGAGAAGTTTTATTTTTTCGTTTTCCGCCCGAACCCCGAATTTGTTCATTTTTTCGGCGGTTCGCGGATGAACGCTGATGAGAATGTCTTTTTCGTATTTGTCGGCGATTTTCACGAAACCGTCGAAAATCTTTTTTAATCTTTCGGGTTCATCTACGTTTTCCGCGCGGTGCAGCGTTACGAGAAAATATTCAAAAGGAGAAACGGAAAAATCTTTCAAAGCGCCGCTTGCGTCAATCTTTTCCGCAAAGCTGTCGAGAACTTCTTTGATCGGATTTCCGGTAACGAAAATTCTTTCGCTTTCGATGCCTTCTTTTACCAGATTTTCTTTGCTTCGTTCGGTGTAAGGCATCAAAACCACACTCGAATGGTCAATGATCCGGCGATTAACTTCCTCCGGCACGCGGTTGTCATAACAGCGATTTCCCGCTTCCATATGAAAAACGGGAATGCCGCGCCGCGCGGCGACAATCGCCGAAAGAGCGCTGTTTGTATCGCCCAAAATCAAGATTTTGTCGGGCTTTATTTTTTCTAAAATTTCATCGGTTTTTTCGATAATTCGCCCGATCTGCTCGCCGATTGAACTCGCTTTTATGCCGAAATGAACGTCGGGCGTTCTTACCTGCAAATCTTTTATAAAAATATCGCTTAAACTTTCGTCGTAATTTTGTCCGGTGTGCACGGTCGTGTGTTCGCAGTGCTGGTCGAGAATCTTCATCACCAGACTCAAGCGGATAATCTCGGGGCGAGTCCCGAAAATAGTCATCAATTTCATATTTTCAATTTTTGTTTTTATCTTCCCGCCGTAATAAATTGCGCGATCTCTTCGTTCGCCGTCCCGAGCAATTTTTTCAGTTCGGCGACCGAAATATTATTGTCTTTTGAAGAATATTCGCCGGTTAAAGCCGGCACAAAATCTTTTTCTTCGCGAAGTTCAGGCAACACCGGCAAAATCACGTAATAATCTCCGCGTTTGAGGGTTCGGAAACATTCTTCTTCGGAAACCATTATTTCGTGCACTTTCTCGCCCGGTCTGATGCCCGTGTAAACAATCGGCAAATTCTTTTCGCCCATCAAAGCCTTTGCCAAATCCGTTATTTTTGCTGCCGGAACTAACGGAATAAAAGTTTCACCCGGTTTGCCCATTGAAACGGCGGCGAAAACTGTATCTACGGCTCTGTCCAGACTCAACAGAAATCTCGTCATTTCTTCGAGCGTTATAGTTATGGTTTGATTTTTCCTGATTTGCTCGACGAAAAGCGGAACTATCGAGCCGCGCGAAGCGATCACGTTTCCGTATCTGACGCAGGTAAAAATCGTGTTCGGACAATCTCGGTTAGCTTCGAGCAGGACGCGCTCTTGCAGCGCCTTTGTCATTCCCATCACATTAATCGGCTTACAGGCTTTGTCGGTCGAAATTCCAATCACTTTTTCGACCGAAAGATTGTTTTCGCGTACAGCGCGGGCGATATTTTCAGCTCCGCAGATGTTCGTTAAAACCGCTTCGTACGGAAAATACTCGCACGAAGGAACCTGTTTCAACGCAGCGGCGTGAAAAACTATTTCGACTTCGCGCATTGCCGCCAATAGCGATGAGTAATCGCGCACGTCGCCGATGCGAAAATTTAAAGTGTCCTGAGAATTTTTATATATAACGTCGTCGGTCGCGTTTTTGACGTGTAGGTATTCCAGCCGCATATAGTGCTGTTTAGCTTCGTCGCGCGAGAAAACGGTAATCTTCGCCGGTCTTCCCATTTCTCCCGTAAGAATTCTTTTAACCAGCGTCTGTCCGAGCGAACCTGTTCCGCCGGTTACTAAAATTCTCTTTCCATCCAGAGGTTTTGTTTCAATTTCTTTTTCCACTTTTTTCTTTACTTCTTTTTTTACTTCTTTTTCTTATTTCTTTTTCTTACTTTTTTAGCTTATTTCTTTTTCTTACTTCTTTGTTTCTTCTTTTACACTTTCCAATCATCGTAAGGTGTCGGATCATTCGCCATCATTTCTATCATTTTTTCCCAATCCGGGGGGGCGTATCCGGTTGTCGATCTGAATTTTGACGAATTCAAACTTCTGTCAATGACGAATTCGGTCTCCGGTTCGATTTTAATTCCGCTTTTGAACTTTTCATTTATCAGCTTTAAAAGTTCGTATTTATTTATCGGATCGCTCGAAATGTGATATAGTCCCTGCAATTTTGGATAATCTGAAATTACCGCTGCAATTATTTCCGCGAACACTATTGTTGGAAAACCTGTATAAATCGCGTTTACGAAGCCTTTGACTTTTTTCCCTCGATTGCTCAGAAACCATTCGACTAAACTGTGATTTCCGGTTAATTCTCTCCCGATTATAGATGTCCTCAAAGTCAAACAATTACCCGCTATTACTTCGCCCAAATTTTTGCTTTTTCCGTATAAGTCGGTCGCATCAGAAATGTCCGTCTCATAGTAGTTTCCCTTTTCGCCGCGAAACACGCAATCCGTACTGATCGTTATCAAACGAAAATTGTACTCATTCGTCAATTCTGATAATTTATGCGGTAAAATTGAATTAATCGTTAACGTTTCAATAACGTTTTTCGCTGCGGGAATTTGTTTGATTATCCCGATTGCGTTGATAACAACGTCCGGCTTATTATTTTTTATTACACTTCTCAATTGTTGCTCGTTTTCAGCATCTATTCGTTCAAAAACCTTTCCTTTATCAAAAAGCCTGAATTTTTCATACTTTTCAAAATCGCCTCGTAAGGTCGCGCTTACATCGAAGCTACCGGATAGAGCCTGAACCAGCTTGTGTCCAAGCATTCCACCGCCGCCTAAAATTAATACTTTCATAAACAAATCTAATGTATTTTATAAAATGTCGGAACCTCGACCCTTAAAGCAGTAAATTAGCCTGTAATACTTGTATATTCAATATTTACACTTAAAACTTAAACAAAACAGTGAAAAGCTGTTATTTGTGTACAATGTGTTAATGTGTAACCTTAATTTTCACTTCAAGCAAAGCCTAACTTAATAGCGTTTACCTATTTTTCAGATTTATTAATTAGTCACGCGCACCTCGCAAACTTCTTTTTAATAAATTTATCTATGAACTAATTAAACTTCTACTTTAAGTCTTTTCTTACTTGATTAAGCTGTTTATTTGCTTCTTTTATCAGCACGGATTGAATTATCTTTTTAGTATTTTCTAGAAGTAACCTTAATAATATTTAAAGTTCAACAACAGCTTATTTATCGTTCTTCAAAGTTTCAATTAAGTACTTTCATATTGTTTGAGCACATCTTTATAAAATTTTTCGTATTTTTCCGAAATGGACTTCGCATTAAACCTCGAAGCGTTTTTTTCTCCATTTACTATTAAAGCGTTTCGGTATTTTTCGTCTTTAATTATCTTTAAAATTCCCTGCCGGATACTGTCTGCGGAAAATGGATCGGCTAAATATGCGGCATTACCTGCGGTTTCCTTCAAAGGACTTAAATCGCTTGTAATTACCGGCTTGCGCATTGCTTGAGCTTCGATTATCGGCAGACCGAATCCTTCGTAAGTCGAGCAAAAACTTACGATATCGGCATTTTCGTATTCCTTTCTTAATTGTTCGTCATTGAGGTCTGAGGCATTCGCAAAATCAATCTGGTTTTGTTTTAGAACCGAAATCAAATCGTTGTTTAATCTTCCGATTATTTTTAGCTTGCATTTGATTCCTCTCAAGGCTCGCGCCAAATTCGGTATATTTTTATTCGGCATAGTTCCGATTTGAAGAATTGTTGGGTTTTCAAAATCAAATTCTTTTATATTTTCAATAAAGATGTGTCTCAAAAGCGGCAATTCGAGCGTTGTAATTTTCTTCTCATCGCAACCTGAAAATTCTATTATTTCCCTTTTTGTATGTTCTGATATAGCTGTGATGTGTTTCAATCTTTTAAGCGGTAAATCCAGATATAATTTTTTTAGTACAAAACGCCGGAAACTTTTCGGCGCGTGCAAAAATCTCAAATCCATTATGGATAAAATCGTATTGCGCGACGAAAAAAGCAGAGCTATGTAATGTATATGCCCTGTAATGTGATAAATTCGGGCTTTTTTCGGTTTAAAGAAAAAAAGATTCTTTAAAGTATCTGTAAAATGATTTCCATACGGAACTTGTTGAAACTCCGCTTTGAATTCATCTGACAGCCCAGCCGCTATTTCTCTAAAGGCTTTTTCAATGCTGACGTATTCATTGAATTTTCTTTCAATGAACAAAATTTTAATACTCATATTGCAAAGAGTTTGAAACTCAACGGTTGTTATTAATCTCGTTTTCCAGCAAGGTTTGCGTCACCGCTGTGGTTCCTACTTTCTCAACGACCAGACCGGCGGCGAAGTTAGCTATCTCGGCAGCTTCGATTAAATCGAACCCGCTCGACAATGCGACAGCCATCGTCGCGATAACTGTATCGCCGGCTCCGGTAACATCATAAACTCTTCTCGCAATCGCTTTTAACCGAACAGTTTCTCCGCCTTTCTTCAGAAGTGTCATTCCGCGTTCGCCTTGAGTTATTAACAACGATTCTAAATTCAATCCGTCCAAAATATTTCTCTCGGCTTGTTTTATTAAATTTTCATCGTTCTCATATAAACCGCAAGCCTCGGCAACTTCTCGCTGATTCGGCGTCAGAAGCGTCGAGTTTTTATACTTAACGTAATCTTTTCCTTTCGGATCAACCAAAATAATTTTATTTTCTGCTTTTGCCTTGCTTATCAGACGCGACAACAAACTTTCGGTCAGAAAACCTTTCGCGTAATCGGAGATTATTAATGCGTTTGCATCGGCGAAAATAGTTTTCAATTCCTCAAAAACTTGTTCTGCTTCATTTTCCGATAAATTTGAATTTGTTTCCTGATCAATTCTGACGACTTGTTGATTATGAGCGATAATGCGCGTTTTGATTGTAGTTTTTCTATTTTTTATCGGGAAAAGACGAAAATTTGTAATATTCGCTTTTTCAAGAACATCCGGCAAAATTTCAGCTTCTTCGTCTTCGCCGGTAATTCCGACAAGATAAGGTTGCGCTCCGAGTCCAGCGACATTCGCCGCAACGTTTGCCGCTCCGCCTGCCACAAGACTAGTTTTTTCCAGTGAGACGACAGGAACCGGAGCCTCTGGCGAAATTCTGTTTACGTTTCCCCACCAATAACGGTCGAGCATTACGTCGCCGACGATTAAAATTTTTGCTTCAGCGAATTTTTTAATTGTTTCCGAATTTATCAAGAATTTTCTAAAATATGTTTTATTTCTTTAATAACCCGTTTGTTTTTATTCTACGGTCATTATTTTTCTTCTTTAAAGTATTGATCTAAAAGCTCGCATATAACGTGCGCGATTGTGATGTGAGTTTCCTGTGTTCTGGCGGTTCTTTCACACGGCACCAAAATACATCTGTCGCACAGCGAAGCCAGTTTTTTCCCGTTTGCTCCGGTCAAACCGATTATCTGACAACCGATTTTCCTTGCGCTCATCACAGCCGCCGTCACGTTCGGCGAGTCGCCGCTCGTACTTATGGCTATCAGTACGTCGCCTTTTTGCGCGAGAGCTTCGATTTGGCGGGCGAATATCTTTTCAAAACCGTAATCGTTGCCGAGCGCAGTCAGCGCGGAAGTATCGGTTGTTAGAGCAATTGCCGGAAAAGCGCGCCTTTCCTTTTCAAATCTTCCGACAAGCTCCGCCGCAATGTGCTGCGCGTCAGCCGCACTTCCTCCGTTCCCGCAAATTAATATTTTATTGCCTTTTTTCAGCGCGTCGTAGATAGAATCGGCGCATTCGATAATTTGCGGGATATGCGTTTCCGCAACTTTTCCGACAACCTCGAGATGCTGTTTCAATGAATCGGAAATCAGGATATCAGCGGTTTTATCAATTGGTTCCTGCGCTGCTTTTTTGGGGGAAGCATTTTTTATTTTTTCGGCAATCGCGCTCGAAGAATAGTTTTCCTTTAACGGCAGCGAAAGCACTTTTCCGCCGTTTGACAATACAAAATCAGCGCCGATTATTTCTTCCGGCGACCAATCTCCGCCTTTCACCAAAACGTCCGGCTTTATTTCTTCGATCAGACTTTCCGGCGTCAATTCGTCAAATATTCTCACTTCGTCCACCGGTTTCAGGCTTCTTAAAATTTCCGCCCTCGCATATTCGTCAATAAAAGGTCGGTTACCGCCTTTTATCGCCTGCACGGATTTATCGCTGTTGATGCCGACAATTAATTTTGTGCCGAGAGCACGCGCCCTTTTCAGCAAATCAATATGTCCCGGATGAAGAATGTCAAAACACCCGTTTGTAAAAACGATGGTTTCCATAATTCTATTTTTTAACAGTATCTCGTTTCACTTCTTAAAAAATGCGCAATTATTTCTCGACGCAATTAAAGCAAAAAATCAGCCAGTTGTTTATCGTACATTCCTGATCAATCTGACTATTAAATTGACGAGAAACAAACTGACTACGAGAATAAAAAGCGTTCTTATGACTGATGGAAAAATTGTTGCGTAGAAAGCTTCAAAAGAGACAACCGTTAAAAGAGGAAAATATGCTACCTTTTTCCAAAGCGCCGGATTCTGTGTGTCAATCAAAGACGAGTAAATTACCCGCATATATATACCTATGAGCAGCATTCCTAGCGGAACTCCGATGGGTCCGAAATTTCTTAGAAGGTCGCCGAACGGAGATATTGCGAATGAATTTTCGCTGTAATTAAAATACAAATCGCTGTACGCGCGCGCGTCTGATGTCGGTGGTTTATCCGCCCAGACGAATCTCGGAATAAACGATGTATACAAATCGTTTATAATATTATTTTCCAGATTGTAGCTCGCCTCATACGGCGCGAGTTTTTCGTAATTGGCGACGACGACGCCCAATGAGCTCAAATTTTCAACTCTTTCAGCCAGCGCCGATGCGTTTTGCGACAAAATAAAATCCAAATCTTTAGTCGAAAGATAATCGATTGTCGCCACGACCTGCCCGAAATAATCTCCGGCATTGATACGGGCTTCGGAGCCTTTCAAATTTCTGAACGTCGTTCCGTAGATAATTCCGACGCTGAGCGCGATAAAAAGCGCGAACCCGCAAATAACAGTATGAATCCATTTCAGCTTCCGCCCGGAATACTGAAACGTCATTATTATCGGAATAACGCTCAAAAGAAGGCTGCTTCGGCTGCCGAGCAGCGCCATTCGCAAAGGAATCAGCAAAATCAAAAAAGTCAAAACAATATAAAAGATTCCGGTTTTTTTCTTTGTCTGAAATATCGCCAGCCACAAAAGTATAGTTCCTTCGGTTAAAAGAATGACCAGAAAAAACAGCAGTCCGTCAAAAATATTTATTTCCGAAGTTCTCTGGAAACCGAGCAATCCTTGAATAAAGCCGAGAATATTGACGCCGATGCCCGCCAGAACGAGCAAAATTCCGGGCACCCAAACTTGAGATACATCCCATTGCCATTTCGGCAAAAAACCCTCAATTTTTTCCGCCAAAAACCTGCCGACAGGCGAGAAATATCCGACCGTCATTCCGATATAACCGACTACTACGTAAATCAGAGACAGCGGCAGATTGTATTGCGGATCTTCGATAAATGTTAGAAAATAAGGATTCGACCACTCAAAAGATAATAATATTCCGCCGACCGCAAAAGCCGGAAAAAGATAAATCCAGACCGAGAAAACGAGCGGATGAAAAGGATCGAATTTTTTTTTGTAATAAAGATACACGCTCGGCAGCAGCAATATAACGCTGGCGCCTAAAGACCAGGGAATCAGATAGTATTCATTAACGGAATTCCCGTAATTGTCAGCAAACAAAAGCCATCCCGCACAAAAAACTAAAATGCTTCCCCACAAAATAATTATCGGAACGATCAAATTCAATCTTTCGTCTCGAACAACACTTGAGACGCTATATTTCGTTTCAGCCATATAAAACTTCTCTAGGCAAGATTTTATTCTTTATTTTTGCGCGGAATCCTTCAAATAATAGAAAACTACGGATAAATGCCTTTTTCAATTTTGTTTCAAATTCCAAAATTTTACAACGTCTGCGGCTAAAAATCCCTTTTATATTGGGTGTCCGGCAAACGGCAGACGGCGATGATGCCGTCGCACAGCTGCGGAGAGACGCGGACGGCAATGTCATTGATAAATTTATAATGCCAAGGCGCGTGCGGGCGATGTTCTTCGCCGAGATCGTAAAACAAAAACTGTTCGACCGTATAATTTTCTCTCCGAAGCAGCAAATTCAAAGTTGAATAAGAATAATAAAAAACGTGATCGGGATGAACCGGTTCGTTTGATCCGCCTTTTCCGCGCAAAGCGTAGACAAGAAAACGCATCGCACAATACGCGTTGATTGTCGTTATAACCAATTTTGTGTTTTGGTTCATAAATCGCTTAATCCCTTTGAGAAATAATCCCGGGTTTGATAAATGTTCGATCATTTCTCCGGCGATGATTACGTCGAAAGTTTCATCCAGTGCGACTTCGTCGAGTTTTTCCAGATCGGCTTGATATAAGTTTTTCACTCCGTAATTGCTTAAAATATCGAGACCTTCTTGATCGAAATCAAACCCGTACAATTCTTTCGCCGTTTTACCGAGGTCGAAATGCAGCAGCATTTCATTTTTTACCGAATCTTCGGTGTACGGATAATTTGTGCAGCCGAGATGGAGAACCTTTTTTCCCGCGCTCATTTCTTTGATAAAGTCTATCCGCTGCACAAGCTTCTGTTTTTTACTCATTTATTTATTCTTTTACTTATTAAGAACTCTTCTCAGCAGGAGTTTTTCATCGAGCGTGATGTAATTTGTCAGCCACAAAACAAAACAATAAGCGATTCCGCCGATGCCGATCGCAAAAATCAAAGAAAACCAGTTTTCCGACAAATTTCGTAATAAAACTTTTTCGATTATTCCGCAGATCAAAGCCGCAACCGCTAGTTTTCCAATTAAATACGTCCAGAACAAAACCTGCACCCGCCCGAAAATCCAATTTTCGACATAATAGATCGAAAGAAAAATTATGGAAAACCCAGCTAATCGAGCAAGTGCGATTCCGTAATCTTGATAAACAGGCATCAGCATGATCATCAACGTCAGACCTATAGCAACGCAAATTGCTGTCACGGCGAAATTGTAATTCGGATAACCGAGTCCCTCGACCATTTGCCAGGCGACTGTCGAAATAGCTGCTAGTCCAAATGTTATTGTGTGTATGATGAGCAATTGTGAAGATCTTTCCGCAAAATCATTTCCCAAATATATCTTTAGAAAACGCTCGCTTTCGATAATCAAAGTCGTTCCCATAAATACGACCAGCAGGCAGACAATCTTTGTAGCTTTCGTGTAAAGTCGTAAAAGTTTCGGTTTGTCTTCTTTGAATTCACTGGCGAGCGGAAACAAAACCAGCAATATACTCGAAATAAATCCGTGTATGTAAAGCGCAAGAGTCATCGGCACTACATAATAAGTCAGACTTTCCGCGCCGAGCTTCCGAATAATCCAACCCCTTTCAAAAAGCAACAGCAAATTTGCGAGAACCTGATAACCTATAACCCCGGAAGAATATTTCAAAACCATTCCGAGCATTCGCCGGTCGAAACTAAAGGAAATTCCGAACTCTGGAAGAAGCTTTTTCGCAAAAATTGTGTAAACAAAGCAAGTTGCACAGATTACAAACAAATTCCATACGAGCAGCGACAAAAGCCCGAAACCGAACCTGGCAAAAATTAAATTCCCGCACAAAAGAGCAAAACTGCTTGCATTGAAAATTTTTGAATAAACGTCAAAACGATGAATTCCCTGCAAAACAGCACTGAAAACCTGATTAAGCATTGTAAAAAAAACAATAATCGCCGCTAGAATCAATGCTGTAACGGTTTTATTTTGTTCGGTTTCATCTATTTTAAAGACGTTTTCGACGAACCATCGCGAGGATAAAAATATCGAAATTACGCCAAACAATCCGATTGCGACGTTTATAAAAAAAGTGGCGGATACGACATCTCTGATTTTTTCGGTTTCGCCCGTCGCACGATACTCAGCAATATATTTTGTAATTGCGCGTCCAATGCTAAAGGTGAACGAATAACCGATAAAACCGAGCACAAGCGCGTAAATTCCGTAATCGCTTTCGCCTAATGCTTTAACAATAATCGGTGTAGCAATAAAACTTAATGCGAGCGGCAAAACCCACGTCGTAAAACCGTAAAATACGTTGACGGCAATGCTTCTGCTTGTCTGAGTCTGACCGTTTTTCATTTATTTTTCATTTATTTTATCCCGAGCGCTTCTTTATAAGCCGCAATTGCCACTCGCGCAGCTTCGCGTTCATCGAAATTTGCCAAAACCCATTCGCGTCCATTTTCCCCCAATTCACAACGCAGCTTTTCGTCTTTTTTTAAAGTTAAAACAGCGTTAGCCAAAGCATCGCTGTCGCCTGCTTCGATTAAAATTCCGGTTTCAAGATTTTTTATAGCCTCTGGGATTGCATAGACGTTGGTCGAAATGCTCGGAATTTTCAGCGCCATCGCTTCGAGTAGCGAAATCGGCAAGCCTTCCACAAAACTCGGAAGAGTAAACACATCAGCTAGACGAAAAAGCCGAAATAGATCTTTTCTTTCTTTTCCAACCTCATCTGACGTTATCAGACGGAAATTTTCGCCGAGATTATAATTTTCCGCTTTTTGTATTTCCTCGGAATCCGGCTTTGAATTTGAAACCCACACGAAAATAATTTCGTCGGTTTTTTCGCAAACTTTTTGCGCCGCTTCTAAAAAAATCCAGCGTCCTTTCCGGTCAATAAATTGTCCGACGCACAAAACAAGAAATTTATTTTTCGGCAGATTGTATTTTTCAAGCAGTTCGTCGCGATCTAATTTTTCTGCCAATGCAGAATCAATTTCCGGTGGATTGATGCTCGTATAAGTAACCTTTATAGAGTTTGCAATTTTTTTTGTGTAATAACGCCTGAAGTAGTTTTTCGCATCAACGTTTGAACAAAACACTCTGAAATTTTCAAAGCGCGAAATAGTTCTGAACTTTAACTTCCAGAGCGCGTCCCGCCATTTTGCCGCCGTCGGTAACGCATTGTGCGAGGTGATGAAAACTTTTGTTTTCAGAGATAAATAAATTAAAGAAGCGATTGATTGCTGCGGCGAAAGATCTACGTGTAGGACGCTTTCGCTTAAATCGAATTTTTTTAAAAATTTTAATAACGCTAGCTCGCTTTTTAGTTTTTGCTTGTGTTTTTTGATTTTATTGATTAATCCGAATGCCGGTTCCACTGTTATATGCCCTTTAAAGAATCGGTACTCTACATTTTCTTTTTCCAAAAATTTTATAAATTGTTCGTTCGAACCTTCGGGCAAAACCACAACGATGTCGAATTCCTTTCGGGCTTCTTTTATAATCGCCAGCAGATGAATTTGCGCTCCGCCCCATTCCAAATAATTCCAAGCGTAGATGAGTTGCCGCATAAAACCAAAATACGTATTGTAAGTCTTCGGCGAAAAAATCCCTAATGAGTGATTTTAAGTTGCCACGCAAACAGCCTAAATTATTCGTTTTTATACTTGTTCATAATGGCTCTTTACTTTTTATTTAAGATGAAAACTCATTGCAGAAATATTTTGAATAGGAAAATAAGTTGAAAAAATCATTTCAACTAAATAAGAAATCAGTTTATGTTTTATCACTTAAATGCAACATAATAAACAGCGTATAAAGAAGCCTGATCTCCGGTTATTAAATCCTTTTCGTAGTTTGAGGTTTTTGTTTATATAATCTTGACTTGCCTTTTTCTGTTATGAATCTTTTCAAGTCATCAAAAACATTCCTCTTCGGATTTTATATTTCGTTGGTAATTTTTTGCTGCCTTCCGGTTTGGTGGGTCGAAATGTTTATCAATCAGGATGGGGCGCCGCATCTTTATAACGCTTATATAATTCTTGAGCTTTTAAAGGACAATCCTGCTTTTACGGAAATTTACGCTTTAAATCCCGCGATGATTCCGAATTTAACGGGGCATTGGTTTTTAGCTTTTCTTTTGCTGCTTTTCTCTCCCACAACAGCAACAAAAATAATTGTTACATTTTGTTTTGCCGGTTTTGTCGCCGCCGTCGGTTGGCTTCGTTATCAAGTCGCAGGTCGCGATGGAATCTTTACTGCTTTGTTGCTCGGCGCTGCTTTAGGCTTTAATTGGATGTGGTTTTTAGGGTTTTATAATTTTATTATAGGTGTAATAGGCTTTGCTTTTACTATCGGCATATACTGGCGTTGGCGCGGAAACCTGAACTTTTATCGTACTTTTGTAATCTCAATTTTAGTAATCCTCGTTTATTTGAGCCATTTGATAAGTTTCGCAATGCTCGTCGGGAGCCTTTTTTTATTGAGCGTTTTTGTTTCTCCCGCTTCGATTAAACGTACTGTTATTTACACTCTCGCGTCATTTTTGCCTGTTGCCCCTTTCGTTATCAGTTATAAATTAGCCAGCGAATCGGGCGGACAAATTTCTCCTGTCTGGAGACATATCGAAAATTTCTTTTCAATACCGAATTGGATTACGCAAATGCAAACCGCAGATCTTTTTCAATTGATGAGCCGCAAAGCATTTCCGTTGGTTTCTTTTGATTCTACATTTTTTGCGGCGTTTTCGCCGATTATATGGATCGCCCTCGCCCTGCTTTTTTTATCGCTCGGAATTTTTTTTTCACAACAAAAGGACGAAATTTTCTCGCGCCGCTTTTTGCCTTTTACGCTTCTGGCGTTTTCTTCAATCGTTTTCTGGATTTTCGCTCCCGACGATTTCGGTAAATCACACGGATCCTTTTTACGTGAAAGAGTTTTGCTTTGCGGTTTAATTTGCTTTGTTCCGCTTTTTAAAACCGGCGATAATTTCCGTTTTTTATCGTTAGCGCGCATTTGTTTGATTATCGTTATTGTTTTCCAAACCGCGATTTTGTGGGAATATTCTTTCTACGCTGATTCGGTCGGACGTGAATATCTTTCCGCGAAGGAAAAAATCGGAAATAACGATTCAATCGGCTCGATACTTTTAATGAAAAACAGTTGCCGTTATAAATCGAATCCTTTAACCAACATCAATGTCTTGAATGGAATTGGAAAAAATACGCGCGTCTGGGACAACTACGAACTCGGTTATTATCTTTTTCCGGTAATCGCGTTAAATCAATCAGACAAAGATTTTATTTACAATTTTCGTGAGTCGAACGCATTTGAATTGTGCGATGCAAATGAAAAGATGGACGAAAAGCTCGCTCGTCTGACCACGCTTCTCGAATTAAACAACGAAAAAATCGGCGTGATGGTTGTTTGGGGAAAAGATGAAAGGATAGAAGCGTTTTTGAAAAAGTGGTATAAGGAACCTTTTTTTCAAAACGAAAGAGTAAGCATTTACGCACATCAATAATACAAAAATGTTTGGAAAACAACCCTTTAAAATCTGTAATAATTACACAGATTTTTGTTTAACAATTTTCAAAGTTTTACCGGACAAACTTGAAACGTAAACCAAAAACCCGAAAAAAGCTTGAATTTTCGACGGAGCGGATTCCCAGCGCGCGATAAATTGACGTTGTAAATTTTGCGGGTGACGACGATTTACAAACAGCACTTTGAAAATTTCCGGCATTGATAATGTGTGCAGCGGTTTCGGGTTAGTATTGGGCTCGCACCAAACGTAAGATTTCGGTTCGACCAAAAGCCTCCAGCCCATTTTTTTCATCCGCGTAACATACTGCATATCGCCCCACCCGTGCGGAAATTTCTTTTCGTCCATCAAGCCGCATTCACGTATCGCTTCGACCGGAAACAAAATACAGTTCCCCGCCATTCCCTCGACTTCGAATGCTTTGTCGGGAAAATCGAAAGCGGTCGCGTTTTCCGGCTGAAGCCATCCGCCGGCGCGCGTTTCCCATTTAAAGTCTACTTGAAAAACCTTATGTGGCTCGTCCCACAACAGCAGAAGCGCGCCGACAATCGAACGCTGATTCAATTCGGCTGTGGCAACCAAACGCTGCAAAAACTGCTCGTGAAAAACAGCGTCGTCGTTCATCGTTACGATGTAATCGGGATTTCTCGCGAGCGCGGCGGTTATTCCGCGATTAGTTCCTGCAGCGTAATGCAGCGTTCCGTCGCCTTTGACGATTTGAACTTCCGGGTGCTGCCGATTAATCGCTTCGCTCGTTCCATCGGTCGAACCGTCGTCGACGACTATTATGTGAACGTCGAGGTTTTCCTCGTTGATTCGCCGCAAACTTCGCAGAGCCTGCAATGTCGTTTCGCGCCGGTTGTAAACGGGAATTACAAGCTCTATCTTTTTTGTTTTCTGAGTTTTGTTTGCCTCGTTCGCACTCATTCGTTAACCGGCGTTTTGTGAAAATTGTTTGACGCCCGAATTTTTATTCTCAACTTGTTTTTCAATCCATCGGTAAGTTTTCGCCAAACCTTCCTCCAAAGAAATTTGCGGTTCCCATCCGAGAACTTCGCGCAGTTTCGTATTATCGGAATTGCGCCCGCGAACGCCCTGCGGACCTTCTATGTGTTTTTTCGTAATCTTCACATCAGCTATTTCCGCAATAATATCGGTAAGCTGGTTGATGGTCACCATTCTGTCCTGACCGAGATTGAGCGGCTCGTGAAAATCAGAGCGCATTAAACGGTAAATTCCTTCGACGCAATCGTCTATGTAACAAAAAGAACGAGTCTGCTCGCCGTCGCCCCAGATTTCGATTTCATTTTTCCCGGAAAGTTTGGCTTCGGCAATTTTACGGCACATCGCCGCCGGCGCTTTTTCGCGCCCGCCTTCCCACGTTCCCTTTTCGCCGAAAATATTATGAAAACGCACGGTGCGCGTTTCGATTCCGTAATCGTTTCGGTAATGCATACAAAGAATTTCGGAAATCAGTTTCTCCCAGCCGTATGCGTCCTGCGGCTGCGCCGGGTACGCATCTTCTTCTCTCAAAGGCGTGACATTTGCTTCTTCCTGAAGATATTCCGGGTAGATGCAGGCAGAACTTGTGTATAGATAACGCTTGACGCCGTTGGTTTTAGCGGCTTCAAGCGTGTGCAGATTTATCAAAGAATTATTGTAGAGAATCTGCGCGTGATGAGCGGAAATAAATCCCATTCCGCCCATATCCGCCGCGAGAGCGTAAGCTTCCTCGACGCCGCGCGTCGCCTGCAAACAATTATCCCAGCGGCGCAAATCCAAAATCTCGAATTCGTCTGCGTCTGTTTCGGCAAATTCAGGATATTTCAAATCAACTCCGCGCACCCAAAAGCCCTTATCTTTTAAATACGTAACGAGATGGCTGCCGATAAAGCCGCCCGCGCCGGTCACTAAAATTTTCTTTTGTTCAGTCATAAAATTGTTTAGGCGGAAACCCAAGTGTCGGTTAGGTTAGTATATTTTTTACTTTATTTTACTTTATAACGAGTGTGTTTCGCTTTGATTTAAGGTAAACTTAATTTACCTTACTATGAAAAAATTGGCAAGGAAACGTACCTTATTCAAGGGGCGTGAAAGATTTAAATCTTTTGGACAGAACACATACCCCCAAAAGGTAATTTAAAACTTTAGCAACTAAAGTTAAAAGATATTAGCAGACAAACAGCTTTCTAAAGGGTTGTTTGAATATAAGTGTAGAAAACAAAAAAGCACAAACAAAACTTTTGAACAGAATATCCAGACCCAAAAGATTTTGTGTTATTATGTGCTGGAACAGATGTTATGAACCGTTACGAACAAGTCATCAATAATCTTGACATAAAAATTTTTGAGAAAATCAAAACTCAGTTATCGGAAAACGACAAACAATCACTTCTGGCTTGCCAAACGGCAACGCGAAAATTAAAACCGAATTATAATTATCTGGAAATTGGCTCGTATCTCGGCGGCAGCATTCAGCCGCATCTTTTGGACGAAAAATGCGCCCTCATTTATTCAATTGATAAACGTCCTTTACATCAACCGGATGAACGCGGAGTCGCTTATACTTATTTGAATAATTCAACGGCAAGAATGCTCGAGCTGCTACAAGAAATTGCCCCTATTCAAAAAATAAAAACGATTGACGGCGATACGCGCAACGATATTACCCCTTCACAGGTTACAGAAAAAATACAACTATGTTTTATTGACGGAGAACACACCGACCAAGCCGTTTTGTCGGATTTCAAGTTTTGTTTAGAGGTTTTAGATGAAAATGGGGCAATTATTTTTCACGATGCGCCGATTACTTATAACGGCATTGCTAATTGCGTGAAATATCTTGAAGAAAAGTCGGTGAAGTTTCGTGCTTACAGTTTGCCCGATATTATTTTTGTATTGGAAATCGGAGATTTTCCCATTCACCAAAGTCATGCCGTTATAGACAGATTGACCAATAATTACAAAAGTTACTTGTATTCTCTACAATACAACGATTATTACCGGCAATTCTCTAATAAAGCGCCATTTCGATTTTACCGTAAATTTATGGTGAAATGGCGGGGCTTAAACAGATTTGATTAAAGCACCTTTTCAACTCGTTCCAAAAACGATTTCAAGAACTGAATCCACTTGATCTGGAAGAAACCCTTGCTTGAATTAAGAACAAACCCTAAATTAACGGAGCCGCGTTGATTCTTTTCTGTATCAAATACCGAATAAACAACGACAAACAGAAATTCAAATTATGCGGCAGTAACTTAATAACGGACTTCTCTTTATACTTCGCATTTTTATTTTTTTTATCCGAATTGCTTTACTTTCGTTCCCGCCTAAGGCATTCACTCGTTTCTATTCATCACCTTGCCGGTAGCTGTCGTTATGATAATAACTCTGATAATAGTAGTAATTATCTTGAGATTTCAGGTTGACATTGTTCAAAACGACGCCGAAGATTTTCGCGCCGATGTCCTGCAAAAGCTGGCGAGAACGGCGAATGACCTGACGCGAGCTTTTGCCGGAATGCACGACCAAAATTACGCCGTCAACCAACGAAGCGATCAAAACGCCGTCAGTGAACGAAGCAATCGGCGGCGAGTCAACGACAACGTGCGTGAAGTTGTTCTGCATCGTTTTCAAGAAATGCGCCATTTGTTCCGAGCCGATAAGTTCAGCCGGATTCGGCGGCACCGGTCCCGAAGGCAGCAGAAAAAGTTTTGCCGCTTCATCGTATTGAACAATGTCGAGCATTTCGTTTTCAGTGGATTCGCTCGAAAGAATCGTGCTGAGTCCCGAACCGTTGCTGATGTTGAAAACCGAATGCAGGCGCGGGCGTCGCATATCGGCGTCAATTAACAAAACCTTTGCTCCCGTCTGAGCTAAACTGATCGCCGTGTTCGTCGCAGTCGTTGTTTTTCCTTCAGCCGGAAGACTCGATGTGACCAAAAGCGATTTCGGCGCGTGTCCGGCGGTCGAAAGCAAGATTGAAGTGCGCAATTGCCGGTATGCTTCGGCGAGCGCCGAACGCGAATCCGAGTGAATTAATAATTCAGATGTCGGATTTTCATCACCGTTATCTTTCCCGCCGACCAGCAGAAGCCTTCGTTTCGGCATCGCGTCAATCATCGGAATCGCCGCCAGTGCCGGCAGTCGCAGGTAATTTTCGACTTCCTCGGTCGTCCTGATCGTGTCGTCGAGATATTCTAAAAACAACGCCAATCCCATTCCGAACAAAGTCGAAAGGAAAAGTGCAGCCAGAACGGTTGTCAAACGACGCGGCGCAACCGGCGTGTCCGGCGGTATGGCGATTTCCGCCACCGAAATATTGTTGTCGGTTCCCTGCGCCACGACATCGTTCGTGCTTTGCTGTTTTTCCAAATTTTCCAAAAATCCGCGTTTCGTTTCAATATCCTGTTCTAAAAGTTTGATAAGAACGCCGGATTGTCCTTGTCCTTGAGCGAGATTGTATTGCTCGTTAAATGAACCTCTGATTTTGTCTTCCTGTTCCTTCGCCTGCAAATACTTTCTTTCCAAATTTACAAGAGTTGTTTTTGTAGCGCTTTTTCGATAATCCTCCAACTGTTCTCGATTATTTTGAATGGCAACCGCTACCGAATCTTCTAAACTCTTAATTTGAGTATTAACTTCCTGCACTTCATAGGCTGATTCTTGATATTCCTGTAAAAGTCTGGCTCGGGTCGCCTTTAAATCAGAGATTTTTTTATGCGTTTCATTAACTAAAGAACGGATGCTGTTCTCCTGTTCAGTCGAATAGCGCATAATTAATTCAGCCGTCAATTCCTTTAATTTTTCCGGTGAATTTTTTACCGTATTATATTGCGCTTCGGCGTTTTTTCTTTGATTTTCCGCTTCGAGCAAATCTTTGTTTAATCCTGAAAGCCGATTAATTACAATTGTTTGCTCGCCTTCTGTGTTGATGATTCCAGCACTCTGCTTTAGATTAACTAGTTTTAATTCACTGTTTTTTATTTCGGATTGGAGATTGGCGATTCTTTCATCAAGGAAACCGCTTGTTTTACGGCTTGAACCGGTGCGCTTTTCCTGATTTATTTTGCTGAATGTCTCTATTATGCCGTTTACGACAAATGCCGCCAGTTCGGGATCGGTATGCCTGTAAGAAACCGATATTAAACGCGTATCTTTATTCGTCGTTCTGCCTTCACGAACTGGTTCGACCTGTAAATTTTTCTGAATGATAGAGACATAAGGTGCTAGGCGGATAGCATCGGCGATTTCCTCGGATGAAGCGAGCGACGAATAAGCAGTCGGCGAAACCTCTCCGATGCCTTTTTCTTCTTTTTTCCTGTCCGTGCCGGTAAGTCCGATAGCTTTCAACATCGAACTCAAAGGCGAAGTGGTCCCTTCCGATTTTGCAAGTTGAAATTCTTTATTGCTGTCCAGGCTGTATTCTTTAACAACGCGGCGCAAAAGGCTTTCGCTCCATAAAAGCTGTAACTGAGTATTGAAATAAGCCGGATCGTTAACAACCGCGCCTCTTCTGTCCGGCGAGACAAGATCGGGATTCGCGTGTTCCATATCTACCTGAACAGTCCCGGTAGCCAGATAGACATTCGGCTTTCGAGCAATATAAATTGCCGCCAAGGTGGTTATCAAAACCGTTATTCCGATAACCAGCCACAATCTTTTTCGAATCGCCCGCCAGTAATCAACCAGTTGCAAGCCTTCCTGACTGTTTATCTCTCGATAAGCCGGGTACCTGCCGGTGGATGCAATCATCTGCGGATCAAACGGACGTTCGAGATCGAGCGTTTCGGTAATATGCTTTTGAACAATTTCGCGACTTTCTTTCATAAAAACTCTAAGTCTTTCTTAATATCCTCTTATTATTGTTGGAACAGTACTCTTGAAGATATCTGTGATGCCTTTTCTCACGCTCTTGATTTTATCGTTGGAAACTTGAATGATGTCATTCGCTTGTATTTGCGGGTCTGGAATTTTTCGATCTCGTATATCCTTTAAATTGTATACTAATTCTACTTTTTTGCCGCTGTTTGATTCGTGTCTTTGAATAATGACCTTGTCCGTATTCGCTGTAGAATCAACTCCGCCCGCCGCTGCAATTGCTTGCATCAATGTTTTCGGCTCGTTAAGCTGAATTTTTGTCGGTTTTAATACATTTCCTACAATATAAGCTTCTTCGGCAATTAAGACCGAAACTATATCGCCCGGCTGCATTAAAGGATTACTCTTGCCCTGCATTACATCATTCAAATTATATCCGATAAATTCTATTTTTTGTTCGGTTGTTTCTTCGGAATTGCTAACACAACCGTTTGTTGCTCCGATTCGCGCAATTTGGATTTTAGAACCGGCAAATTCTACGTTCGGACCGCTGGCGAGCGAAAGCAACTCTAAAAGACTAATTTTGTTGTCATAGTAAAAAATTCCCGGCTTTTGTACAGCGCCGATAACGCCATAAGACTTTGTGCGCTTTTCTATGGTTGACACCTTTACTTCTGGTCTTTTTAAGTAACTTTTATAATGGTCACGAATCGAATCACGCAGTTCCTCTTCAGTTTTACAAACTGCAACTATCGGCTTATCAATGCGGAATAAACGAATTGTTCCGTCCGGACTAATGTTGACGCTTTGAGAAAGTTCAGGATGACGATCAACGTCCACCTGCAGTTTGTCTTTGAATCCGATTCTATAAATTTCACCGGTTAGATTTTTATATGGTTTAATCGAATCATTTGCAGCAACTTGCATATCTAAGGTATTGACGTTAGTTGTTGTCTGTATCGCCGACTTTGCGCTTATGTTTTTTTCGGTGGTCTTGTCTTCCGCTTTCTTCTGCCCCGTAACGGATGTTAAATTCGCCAAAAACAAAACGACACAAAATGCCCAAAGTTTATATGTTGCTTTCATAAATCTCGCTCCAACAAAAAATTATTTCACTTATTACACTTCGGAAGGAATTTCTACTTTATAGATTACGTTCGATTCGGAAAAGTTTGCAGTTAAATTACCAACTCGCTTTTTTCTAACAAATTTCCTTACAAATTACTTGAAAATCGCTATTTTAGCAAATGTTTTATACTTTGAGAAAGCGTATTTTTGAACTTACGCGTTTTTAAGTTAAACTTTACTCCGTTCACAAACCATTTTTAGCCTTATGCAAAACGCGACGCCGATGCTTCGGCAGTACCTCGAAATAAAAAAACAATATCCCGGAACGCTTCTGTTTTTCCGGCTCGGCGATTTTTACGAGCTTTTCAATGAAGACGCCGTGACCGGCGCGCGCGAACTCGAAATCACGCTCACGGCGCGTCACAAAGATTCAAAAAATCCGATTCCGATGTGCGGCGTTCCGCATCATTCGGCGGCTAATTACATCGCGCGGCTCGTCAAAAAAGGCTATCGCGTCGCCGTCTGCGAACAAACCGAAGACGCCGGAAAAGGCGTCAAATTAGTTAAACGCGAAGTTGTTCGCATAATCACGCCGGGAACTTCGATAGACCCGCAACTTCTCGAATCGAAAGAATCAATTTATTTAGCTTCTATTTGCGGAAGCGGCGAAGAGTTCGGCGCGGCTTTTCTCGAATTATCCACCGGAGAATTCACGGCGACGCAAATTTCTGGCGCGAAAGCCTGGGACGAAATTCGCTCGACAATCGAAAGTTTCGCTCCGCGCGAGCTGCTTTATCCGGCTTTTTTGGGAAAATTAATCGAACAAAACTTTGCAAATTCGACGAAACAAACCTTACCGAATTTGCAGAATGTCGTTTCCATCTCGCCTTCGGTTTCAAATAAGTTTTCGACGACTCTGACGCCGCTCGATGATTGGCTTTTCGACGCGGAAGATTGCGAAAATCTTCTGAAAAAGCAATTAAACGTCAATCACTTGTCGGCATTCGGTATCGAAGGAAAAAACGAAGCGATACGCGCCGCTGGAGCCTGCGTTCATTACGCCCGCGAAACCCAGAAAGCGTCAGCCGAGCACATTGCCGAAATTACGTTTTACGAGACCAACGATTTTATGGTTCTTGACGCGATAACGCTCAAAAATCTGGAAATCACCGAAACGAAGGGCGAAAAAACCGAAAAAAACAAAAAAACTTTAATCGGCGTTTTGGACGAGACCGTAACCGGAATGGGCGCGCGTCTTTTGCGCTCGTGGCTTTTGCGTCCATCAATCAAACGCGCTGAGATTCAAACGCGGCTGGCGGCGGTTGACGAACTGACCGACACGATTCTGCGTGATAAAATTCGTTTTTTATTAAAAGAAGTGGCTGATCTGGAGCGTCTGATCGGCAGATTAAATCTCGGTACGGCTTCGCCACGCGATTTAATCGCGCTGAAAAATTCGCTTTCCCCGACGCCGAAAATAAATTCTTCGTTATCCGACGCGCAAGCGCTTCTTTTACAGGTTTTGTCCGAAAACATTTTTGAATTGCCGGAAATAACGGAATTGATCGCGTCGGCAATCGCCGACGAACCGCCGCTGAATTTAAACGAAGGCGGCGTAATCCGTTCGGGGTTCGACGCCGAATTGGACGAGCTGCGCGACGTTTCGCGTTCGGCGAAACAAACCGTCGCGGCATTTGAAGAAAGCGAAAAGCGCCGAACCGGAATTTCTAATTTAAAAATCGGATTTAATAATGTCTTCGGTTATTTTATCGAAATTTCAAAAGGAAATGTTTCCCGCGTTCCCGCCGATTACGAAAGACGGCAAACTTTAACGAACGCCGAACGTTATACGACGCCGCAGTTGAAAGAATGGGAAAGCAAGATTTTAGGCGCCGAAGAAAGAATCGTCGAAATCGAGAATGATATTTTCAAAAAAGTTCGTTCAAAAGTACGGGAAGAAACGCTAAAACTGCAATCAACCGCTCGCGCCCTTGCCACTCTCGACTCTTTGGCTTCGTTGGCGGAAGTCGCCGCCCGTTATAATTATGTTTGTCCGACGCTGCACGACGGCGACGAAGTCGAAATAAAAAACGGCAGACACCCGATAGTCGAAAAATACTCCGCCGATTCTTTCGTTCCGAACGATCTTTATATGAACAATTCGACCGACCGGCTTTTGATAATCACCGGCGCGAATATGGGCGGAAAATCTACGATTTTGCGGCAAATCGCGATTATTCAGATTCTGGCGCAAATAGGTTCGTTCGTTCCGGCTGATTCGGCTCGTTTGCCGATTCTCGACCGGATTTGGACTCGTGTCGGCGCCTCCGACGATTTGGCTTCGGGTCGCTCGACATTTATGGTCGAAATGACGGAAACGGCTTCAATTCTGCACAATGCGACTCCGCGAAGTTTGATTTTACTCGACGAAATCGGTCGCGGAACTTCGACTTTTGACGGACTTTCTATCGCGTGGGCAGTTTCCGAATATCTTCATAATTCGCCCGAACATTCGGCGAAGACGCTTTTCGCCACGCATTATCACGAATTGACCGAACTCGCCGAAAATCTTCCGGGCGCAAAAAATTATCAAATTTCGGCGACCGAAAAAGACGGCGAAGTCGTTTTTCTGCATAAGCTGATAAAAGGAAAAGCATCAAAGTCTTACGGAATTGCCGTCGCGAAACTCGCCGGACTGCCGCAGAAAGTAATCGAGCGAGCGAAGGATGTTTTAGCGAAATTAGAGAAATACGAGCTGGCAGTGTTTTCCGATAAGCATTCAAAAAACGGCGGATTGGAGACGGCTATCAATCAGCAGGGAAAAAGCAAATTAGCGGCGCAGTTTTCGCTTTTTGCCATTACCAACGAAAACGTTCTCGATGAATTGCGCGGAACCGACGTTCAAAATTTAACGCCGGAACAAGCGAAACTTTTTCTGCAGGAATTAAAAAATAGAATTGTTTGAAGTAAAACTTTACGTTTTGATTTAAGTTTTTCAAAAATGTGATTTTAATTGTCATATTTCAAACATTTTTTAATGCGAAAACATATAACTTACTTTAACTGTCTGCAAACCGACACTTTATAAAAGACTTTAACTTTGATAAAATTCGACCTGTTTTTATGGATCAAAACAATCTGCTATCTCTTCCTCTCGAGCAAAAAATCGGACAATTATTCTTTATCGGTCTGCCCACAGCGCAGATTGACCCGGCAACCAGACGTTTGTTAGACGAAATATCTCCGGGCGGAGTATGTCTGTTCGCTCGAAATATTCAGGAACTGGAACAAACGCGTCAGCTTACCGATGATATTCGCAGTAGGCTGCCGATCGAACCGTTTCTCAGTATCGATCAGGAAGGCGGAATGGTTGATCGTTTGCGGCGGATTATGACCCCGATGCCGCCTGCCAGCTCGATAAAAACAATTGAAGATGCCGCCCGTTTAGCAGAAATCACATCTGTAACTCTGCGGATTTTGGGATTTAATATGAATTTCGCTCCCGTCGTGGATATTATTGATGAAAAACGCGGTCGAAACTCCAACGGTCTTTACTCGCGCGCGTTCGGGCAAACGGCTGAAGAAACATTCGATTTGACTGAAAGTTATCTGTTTCATTTGCAGGAAAACGGATGTCTCGGCTGTTTGAAGCATTTTCCGGGTTTGGGCGCTTCAATCGTTGATTCCCACGAAGTTTTGCCGTCGGTTTTTATTTCGGAAAATGAGTTTTTTAAAACGGATTTGTTTCCCTATCAAGAGTTTTTAAAAACTAAACGCGTTCACTTTGTAATGGTCGCTCACGCCGCTTATCCGCAGACGGACTTGCAGGAATCCGACCAGAATGGCAAACTACTGCCGTCTTCATTGAGTTTTAATTTCGTCACAAAACTGCTCAGGCAAAAATTCGGCTTCGACGGCATCGTCTTAACCGACGATTTGGAAATGGGCGCGATTTTGAAAAATTACGGAATCGGCGACGCCTGCAAATTAGCCATTCAAGCCGGCGAAGATATGGTTTCGATTTGCGCCAGCACTGAAAACATCCGCGAAGGGTTCGCCGCCGTTAAACAGGCGGTCGAAGACGAAGAAATTACCGAACAGCGAATTGACGAATCGCTCGAGAGAATTTTCGCAGTAAAAAAATTATTGACAGAACCTCTTCCCTTTGCTCCGACTCGCCTTGAGAGTCTTTCGGCAGAAATTGCCGAATTGGATAAAAAAGTTATACGTAACCACGGAGGATAAATATTTTGCGCCGCTTTTTTTTCGTTCTACTTATTACAGTTTTTATATTTACGATTTCTTGCCGCGAAAGAAACAACGAATATGTAACCGTCGCTCTTTCAGAAAAATTTTCTACGCTCGACACTTTGACTTCGACGGCTTCCGACGCTGCCGCCGACCGCGTCCGCACATTGATGTTTAACTCGCTGGTCAGAAAAAACGAAAATTTTGAATATGTCGGCGAACTCGCCAAAGACATACAAACATCGCCCGACGGAAAAGCGATCACTTTTGTTTTGCAGGACAATGTCAAGTTTCACAACGGCAAAAATCTGACTTCAGCCGATGTAAAACACACTTTTGACGAACTTTTCAAATCCGGCGGATTCAAATCCGGCGCGTTTTTCGATACCGTAGCCGATAAAAAAGAACCACATATAACATCAATCGAAACGCCCGACGAAAAAACAGTCGTTTTCAATATCAGCCGTCCGGCGCTGAAAAATCAGCTCTTATCAAATTTAGTAACGATTCCGATAATCCCGGAAGGCACGGCAGCGCAGCAAAAAACTTCGCCAATCGGCACGGGCGCGTTCAAGTTCGTAAATTTCGATCAATCTCAAAATAATGTTGAGCTTCAAGCCAATACGGATTATTGGGAAGGTGCGCCGAAGATTCAAAAACTGCGCGTCAAAACCGTTTCCGACGCCAATTCTCTGCAAGCCGAATTGCAAAGCGGAAACGTCGATATCGCTCCGCTTCCGACCAATCTTTCGCCCGACACCTTGAAATCGCTTGAAAAAAATCCGAACTTGAAAGTCGAACAATTCAAGGGCTCTAATATTCAATATTTGGGTTTTAACACACAAGCGCCGGTAGTTGACAGCGTAAAAGTTCGACAGGCTATTGCTTACGCGATAAACCGTGAAAAAATCATCAACGAGCTTTTATTCGGGCAGGCGACTCTTGCACACTCGATTTTGCCAGCCGAATCCTGGGCATACGTTCCGGGCACGCAGTATAATTACGATCCGGCGAAAGCCCGTCAGTTGCTTCAGGAAGCAGGTTATAAAAATGAATTGATAAAGTTTAATTTTTCCGCCGGTCAATCCGCCGTCAGCCAATATTCGCAGGTTATTCAAAACGCGCTCAACGAAATTGGGTTGAACATTCAAATCGAACCTTTGGAATCGAATGTTATGCGACAGCAGCTTTCGCAAGGTCAATTTCAGATGAACACGGGCATCTGGGTCGGCGGCAATCAAGACCCGATATTTTTCCGTGATTTGTTTAGCACGTCGAAAATACCGAACGATAAAACAAAAGTTTCCTGCTGCAACCGCAGTCGTTACAGTAACCCCGAATTTGACGCGATTATCGAACAGGCTTTTAACGAAACGGATCGCGGCAAAGCAAAAGAGCTTTATGCAAAGGCGCAGGAAATCATCAGCAATGATTTGCCGCTTTTTCCTCTTTGGTATCCGTCGAACATGGTTGTCGCCACAACACGCATCAACAACATAAAAATCAGTTCGAGCGGCGATTGGTCATTTATCAAAGATGTCACGGTTAGTAATTAAAGTTTCGTAATAACCGTAAAATAAATTTACAGGGACTTGACAAATATGTTTCGTTTTGTAGAATTATCATTTGCGACGCGGGAATAGCTCAGTGGTAGAGCGCGACCTTGCCAAGGTCGAAGTCGCGAGTTCAAGTCTCGTTTCCCGCTCCAAAATTTTCTAAAGCGGCGCAAAGGCTGAAAAGCTGCTACGCCGCTTTAATTTCTTTAGAGTCATTTTGTTCTTTAGAAAAATCGGTTCACGACAAAACCGGATCAAAAATATTAAATTCTTTCCTCAATTCGATTGGGCGGCGTAGCCAAGTGGTAAGGCAGAGGTCTGCAAAACCTTTATTCATCGGTTCGATTCCGATCGCCGCCTCCAATAAAACTCAACTCTTTATTAAAATCTTAAATTCCTTAAAATTCTCCACTGTGTACATTTTTGTGCCCACCCATTACACTTGGTGAATTTTTTTGTGTTTGAATTCTTGTTATGAATTGAGTTTTCGAGTCTTAGAATTTACTTTTCTTTCCAAAAAATTCCTTTCGACAATAATTTTTCTTATAACTATTTTTCTTAAAAAGGTATCTAAAAAAAGTGTGTCATAAGTCAGTAAAAGGGTTTAATTATGAGATTTTAGTTATGACATGACTTATGACACAAATATCGCTAGAAACTTGTGTTTTATTGAGTTTTAATTTTTATTTAATATCGTGAAAAAATGTGTCAAAAAGGGGCGTTTTTGAGATTATTTAAGAAAAAGGTTTTCTAGGACGTTTTGGTATTTTGCTTTGTCAAAGGAAAATGATTTTACTTTCGTGTAATTATCGAAGTAAATCGTTTCCTCGTAATTATTTTGATAGCCAAAGTCTCGCCAAACAATTTTATCTCCAACCTCTTCAATGACGGCAGAAACAGCCCCACATCCTAAATCTCCGCACTCTGAGCAGACATACAAACTTTGTCTATTATCTGGAAAATCAGATTCATCTTCTAGAAGCAAACGACGAACAACTTCTGTGTCTTCTTTGTCAGACCAAGCTAGACAAGATACAAAATCACCTTGAATCTTTTCAGATAAAGGTTTACCGTCAATAACGAAATCAAGGTAATCTCTTTCGGTCTTTCCATTGCCGCCTTCACGTCGTTTCCACTCAAATGTTAAAACGTTATTTCCTATCATTTGTAAAACACATTCGCATTTGTCTCAAAAAGGGTCGTTATCGATATGTTTTTTATCACTAAACCGTAAAGCTATATTGGACGATTCTGATGATTGTGACGGGTTTGCCGTCCTTAATCATAGGCTTAAACTTAATCTTTTTCGCGGCTGTCACCCCGCTTTCGGCAAAACCGCCACGTGTTGCTCTTACCGGAATGATCATTCCAATCTTACCATCCGCCCTAAACTCGACGGCTAGAATTACAAAGCCGCCAAAATTGGCATTCGGAAAATCAGCACGCGGTTGAGCGGTTATTTTGAATCCTTCGCCATCGCTCAGAGGCTTTCGGGGCTTTATATCTATCGCCTTTATGAAAGCTTCCATAACGGTCTTTGTCTCCCCAATTTTGGCAAGGCTCATGCCGAGGTATAACCACGCCTCATGATCAGTTTTATCTGCCGAAGTAACATTGGTCAGTATCTTAGCGGCAGCGTTAAAATTCTCTTGCCGGAATAAGTCGATTGCTTTATCTCGTTCTGTTTGTTGCCCGAAAGTTGTCGTGGCAAAGATTAAGATTAAAATTACATTGAAAAGAAGTTTCATATTTGGATAGTCTAAATTAATAAAAACTACTCGTTGTGTTTCGTCTCAAAAAGGGTCGTTTATGACACTGTTATTCAGTTGATGACAGGTAATATAAATCATCTTGAAAATGCTTAAATTGCTTGTGAAAGATACCTAAATTTTCAGCTTCCTTGAAGGCTTTTTCTAATGTTTCCTTTTCCTTAAATTCAGGGAAATGATTTGTGCCTTGTGTTGCAAAAATCCATAACCGCCACATATCGAAGCCATCTAGTCTACCATCGTATCCAAAATCCCAATCTATATCGCGGTTCGGAAAAGTTACGCATAAGCCTATGCCGTGAAAGTTATATTCAATAGTCTGTTCTGGGTCAAGAAATCCTTCTCTTGGAAAACCCTCAAATCTAGAACGAGCCAACTCACTTTGAGCAATATCTTTGTATTTTTCAAATAATAAAGCAGCCTCAATCACACTGGCTTGATACTCTTGAATCATTTCTATTAACCGCTTTACCATTATTACTTCTTCGGATTGTACTTCCTGTCTCAAAAAGGGTCGTTTATGAGACTATTGATCGAATGCTAGCCTAATTAACTTATTGATCATTTATATTAAAGATATTTTCAAATTCTTTATTTTCAACGAGATATTTAATAATTTCTTCAATATTTCGACGGTTTATCTCATCAACGAGAATCATATTGGTTGCCCAAAAGTATTTACCGCCTAAACATTCACCACTTTGCTGATTTTTTTCTCTAAGCGTAGAAATATTGCTATAAGTAAAAAATGTTGCTACCCATTCTGCACCTCTCTCGAAAGATACAAATACATCAGAATTACAGTCTAAAGGATTCCATTCACTTTTTTCCCATTGCTCAGCTTCAATCCAAATATAATAATTTTGCATTTCTACTTTTTTATTATCTCAAAAAGGGTCGTTTATGACACTCTTTTCGATCTAATTTGAGTGTGCCGTAAAGGGGCGTTTTTGACACATTAACAAAGATGCTGTTTTGCTCTCACGTCCGTTGATTTGTTAGATGTGCCGCTAAATCGAATATCGTGGTGGGAAGTAATTAAATTTACGAACCAAAGCTATAAGGTTTCTATCTCCTTTCCGTCTTTATCGAAAAATTGCAGATAATGTTTACCGGGCATCCGGTCATCGTCTTTTGGTATTGGTTTACGCTTTACATCACGGATGTCCTGCGATTCCACCCCGCGAAAATATTGCCCGTCGTAAGTTGGAAATCCTATTTCCCACCGTTGGACGATATGCCAGTTACTGTTTTCATCGGGTTCGATAAAATAATAAACATCATTACCATTATCTTTGCCTGATGCTTGATAAATAATATAGCTGCGCTTTTTCGCCTGCCAGTGATTCAAAATAAAGTTTCTCCCCTTATCCATATTTGCCGGACATTCACGCAGGTCAGCCGGTTTCATCCACGGGATGCAGTCAAAAAACTTGCCGCCCGATTCATAATCAGACAAATTTCTATCCTGAACGATTGTTTCAGGCTCGGGGAGCTTAGCAGGCAGTTTAATGTATATTGGAGTAGATTTTACCTGTGGCAAATCAACGGAAATTTCAGTCAATTTTGCATAAAGCCCGTCAATAAACGGAACGGATGCTAAGCCAAAAGCCAGCATTATCAGAAAAAATCTAAATCGACCATAAAATTTACGCATATATCTTCAGTTCCAATCTTCAATCTAAAGGACTGCTTCTTTGGATACATTGAGATCAGACAAACAATCGTCTAATGCAGCAAGATTGCCACCGAAGTAATCTGGAAAATCAAGCGTCTCAGCAAATGATGAATACATATCTTCTTCATTTTGCCACTTAGCGCAGTCAAAATTATCAACTTGATAATTGTGTGCTATGAGCCATTTAATATCCTCGGCTAGAATTTCGGTGCGGTAATACAAGGTAGTCGCGCCATTTTGCATTAACGCAAAATCAAGTTGTTGATGATCGTCAGAATCGTCACGGAAAACAGCCATATATGCTTTCGTTTCAAAAAGGGTCATTTATGAGACTGTTAAGTTTATTTCACTAATTCAAGAGCGGCTTAAATCTTCAATTACTTCTCTTTCTGATTAAGAACAAATATATCAATTTCATTGTAATTAAACTCACCGTCCTTTTAGTTGAACATCATAAGTCAAAGTGCTTTTAATCAGTTGGGCATTTACATCTGCATTTTCTTTGGTTCGATTTTCCTCAACAGGAAAAGTTGAAACTCCACTCGAAGCAGCAAACGGAATATTGATGGTTATTTTATAATTACCTTTTGAAGCAACAGGAAAATAATATAAGCCTTTTTCGTCGGTTCGGGTTGTTATCCTTTGACCAGCACCTTCGAGAATTACTTCAATATCTTTAATTCCCTCAATCTTCATCTCATCAACAACAGTTCCGATTATGGCTTGTTTTTCTTTAACCGAAGTTATTTTCGTTTCATAATATGAGAGGTCTGAAGCGTTCTCTAAATAACCGTATGGTTCGCACATTCCGCCGAAATAAAGGCGATTGTCTTCTTCGTCTTTATGCACGAAGACAATCCATCTCTGACCTTTTTTCGGAGCTTCATCTTCATCGAATCCGCAACTCGCCGCATTAAAATTAGTAATTAGCGCAATTCTTTTCGTGGAAGAATTTATTCCTTTATAAACTTTCTGAATTTCAAATTCGACGGTTCTACGTTTCGGAAACCAAGCCTTATTTTCAGGTTCGTTGCCGAATTTTTTAATACTTATCACCTTTCCGGCAAATACTGCATCCGCCCTTGAATAATCAGCAATAACAGGCGTGAAATGGTCGGAACACGAACAGGCAAAAGCATTATTTGAAGAAAGCAAAAACAATCCTGAGAATAAAAAAACTGTAAAGATGGCTTTTTTCATTTTGTTGCTTCTAATAAATAAAATGTTTTTGTCTCAAAAAGGGTCGTTTATGACACAGATTTTCGTATGGACTTAAAAACCTTTATTGCAATTTCTCTATCTTCTTGACTCTTGCTATATGTCCATATTGTTAGATTCATCTGAGGTATGTCCAAAACTGCACCGTAATCTAAACCTTTCCTTCCTGTTCCTAAGAAAGTAATAATTTCTGCTTGCTTTCCATCAATTTTGATTCTTTCAATTTTGAAATCCTTTTCACCTGAATACTCTGTGCTTCGGGTAAAACTTGTATCAGATATGATTGTTCCTTCCAAAACATCTATCAATAGCCTGATATTTTCACTTCTATATTCTTTTGCACATGAATCAATAGGCTGAATTTTTTCTTCTTTCAAATTTGATGGAATATAAAACTCAATTCCGCATTGAGTAATTCGTTCCAAGTCGTTAGATAAGACAGATTCTTTACGTTCGTGACTATTACAATCAATTACTGTCCACATTAGAATTGCTATTAAAAGAATCCTCATTTTTCTTTAAGCAAAAGTGTCTCGAAAAGGGTCGTTATTGAGAAGAATTCAGGTTAAGTTAATATTCAATTCTGGCTACTGCACAAAAGTATTAGAAGTCGGTATATCATCGGAATTTCCGAATTCAAATGATGTATATCCAAGCATAGTTCTTTGGATATGCCAGATGCCATTTCGATAAACAGAAAAATCCACCTTTCCGTCTCCGTCATAATCGTTTGGAATTGGATTATCGGCTGATAATCCAAACTTCAAAGATGAAAATCCTTCGCTGCTACTTAATACATACCAAACTCCAGTCGATGGTCTGTATACTGCTAAATCATCCTTAAGATCATTATTATCGTAAAATGAGGGAACCGGTTTATCTCCAGGCAATCCAAAATTAATTACTTTTATTCCGTCCTTTGTTCCTTGAATATACCAAATGCCGTTTCTGAAAATGGCAATATCCGTTTTGCGGTCACCGTCGTAGTCAGCGGGAACGGGAACATCATCTCTTAGCCCGAATCGAAAGATAGTTATTTGATTATTAGCTGAATTAAGAATATACCAAGTTCCGTTTGAAGGGCGGTAAACAGCTATATCTGCCTTAAAATCACCGTCATAATCTGCCGGAACGGGAATATCATCAGCTAAACCGAATTGAATTGCTAAATATCCACCTTCATTATTTCGGATATACCAAGTTCCGTTACTTGGTCTGAATACTGCAATTTCAGTTTTTGTGTCGCCATTAAAATCAGCAGAAACAGGCTTATCTCCGTTCAATCCAAATTGTATGGTTTGAAAGGTTTGATACTGGGTTTGAATATACCAGGTTCCGTTTGATGGACGAAAAACGGCAAAATCACCTCTTCTATCGCCATCATAATCGCTGCGAAGAGACCGTACACCTGAAGAAGGTTGTTGAGTAAAAGTAAAAGACGAAAACGATTGAACGAGGAGTAAAAATAAGAGTAGTTTTTTCATTTTATTTTAATTGAAGTTGAGATGAGAAAGTATGACAAAAAACAAAATACCAGAAAAATTATTTTGTGTCACAGAAATTCATTACAAAGCGTCTCAAAAAGGGTCGTTTATGACACTCTTTTGCGAATCCCAAAGTTAAAAAATTTTAGAGAGTTTTGTTTTTGGAGTATTATTAGGAACAAGCCATAACTCGACTGATCTGGCAATAAATGCCGGACCTGTTAAATCATCAGATTCTGATATTTGCACATCTGGTTTGGACAATAAACTATATCCACGTCCAAGAGCGATTATTCTTGATGGGTTTATACGATGCTTGTTTATTAAATGCCTTCTTTCTCCATTAGCTATCTTTTGGTCTGTTCCTAACGGGTCACTTAGTTTTCGGCTTCTCACCTGAATGTATTTTCGTTTTCCATCTGACATCTTTTTTCCGAAAGGCTTATATTCATAGACGCCTTGGGCACGAGCAATAATATACAAACTTAAATTTGTCCTTTGTTTCAGTAATTCCGCAACTTTGCCTAAACGTGTAAATTCATCTTCAAAACTGCCATCCCAAACATCCCACTCACCTTCGTTAGGAAACCTAATTGTATATCTATCAAACTGAGTTACCTGATTTGCAGGAATTTTCTCTGATGAAAAATCACAGGTTGGATGAGGCGGCTTCGCGCCATCAGGAACAAGCCAAATTTCAGTTTGCTGCTTCTCCTGACAGTCTCCACTGATTGCAACAACGCGTTTTGCATCTATACGTCGGTGATTTACAAGGTAATTCCTCAACCGATTCGCATACCTATGCGGAATCCCGGCATATTTTTCGTGCCCTGCAACAATAATATATATCCTAAAATTTGGAGTTTCTATTAAGGTGGAAGCTGCTGCATCCGCTATAGCGATAGCCTCGGCATAATAACTCTGATCAAAGACAGCAAATCTTGTTGCCTCTTTTGTTTGCGCCAAACAAGGAACAAAAAGCAGTATAAAAAGAATTAGTAGAAGTAAGACTTGTTTCATATTCGTGAGATGCTTTAATTAGTCTCAAAAAGGGTGGTTTATGACACTGTTTAATTTGGAATACTAAGAGAATTGAAATAAACAAGGTGATTCGGTTCACCTTCATCTTCCCATTCATAGATGAAAGGAATTTTTATTGAGAGACCTTTTTCTAAATGCTCTTTTGGAAGAGCAAACTTCATTTGTTTCCCAGACTTTACTTCAAATAACTGACAGGTATCACCAGTGTTATAGCCAATTGGAATATCAATGTTTGGTCTTTCATCAGTAATACTTACTGGATTAAGCACAACGTCATACTTTAATCCTAATACAGTATCATCGCTATACGGAATAAACTGTCCATTTTTATTTGGGATGCCGAACCCGCAAACTTTAATGGAGTAGCGCATATTATTATGCAATCGCAACAAAACCCCCTCACCACTTTCATCCTCTCGTAAAGGCGTCCACTTTCCCAATTTGTCAAAAGTTATATAAATGCTCGGGTGTTTTTTATCTACCTTAATACTGCTTTGAGTTTTGGAAATGTCAGTTACTTTTGATTTAGTATTTCTTTTTTGACTGAAACAGGGGTTTACAAAAAAAGTGAAAATAACTAACAAAAAAATTACTCTCATAAATTCTATGATGCAGTTAATCGAAGTTTCGATTTTATGTCTCAAAAAGGGTCGTTTATGGGACTCCTGTTTTAACGACTAAAACCTCTTAATTAGAAAGTTAGTAATTTCCGAAAGTAACAAAATGTGTTGTTCCTTCATAAATGTCTTTCTTCCAATCTCCTGTCCATCCATAATGAAATCGAACTTTTATAAATAATCCTTTCCCAATATGTTCACTTGGTAAACTGAATAATAAATTCTTTCCAGACAGCAAAGTAAAAACCTCACAATCATCTATTCGCCCATAACCAGCAGGTATTTGTTCTTTTTCTTGAGATATAGCAATTCTTTCTACATCGTAGAAAAGTCCTTTATTGCCATACTTTTTATCAACATCAAACACACAGAGAAAAAGGTTTAGTTTAGTGTTGTTATGTAACCGTAACCAGGTTCTATTGTTACTCTCGCCTTCAAACAACGCCTTTTGTTTTCCGCTATGGTCAAAAGAAATATAAACGCTCGGTTTAGTTTCAGTTACTTTTAGAGAAATAGACTTTGCACTTTGAGCGTAAACAGGAAAAAGCAATCCACAAATAATTAACAAAGTAAGTAGGGAAATTAAGTGTGAGACGCTCATTATAGTTTTAGATTCCAAATATTGAGAATTGTTCCCTGGATTTGAATATTACTGATTTAATGTGTCAAAAAGGGTCGTTTATGAGACAACAGATATCTCGCCTCTTGCTGATGTGCCTTTTATTGCTCGTCGATGAAATTCAAGAAAGGCTTTCGCTACTAAACAAAAAAGAAGCTATAACCGCTAGAATATGCACAACCGAAATCTTA